>JACPSK010000001.1:0-258744 GCA_016193335.1 Candidatus Magasanikiibacteriota bacterium
CACTCGTGTTGCGTTAACTTTTTTTAGCCTATCAAATTTTACCTAAATTTACAATAAAATCATCCTTTTTACGATTTTTCGATTTGAATTGACCATGAGATAATTATCCACAGTTTACTCAAATGTAGGATAATTATCTATGAATCAAGACAGATATATCTTTTCTCAAATTGTCGATTTAGTGTCAGATTACGAACTCAATAAATGCGTCCAAAAATATTCCGGGAACAAACGAATTAAGAACTTGGATTGCCGCGACCAATTCCTCTCTCTCATGTTCGGTCAACTCACCAACCTCAACAGTCTGCGCGGTATCGTGCTGTGCCTCAACGCGCATCCGAACGCGCTGTACCATCTTGGTTTTAAAACAAAAAAATTCACGCTCTCCACCCTTTCCCGGGCCAACCAATTCCGCGACTGGCGCATGTGGCGCGATTTCACGGATCACCTCATTGCCAAAGCACGGAAACTCTATGTGAACGACAACGACTTTTCCATCGAACTCGAAAATTCTGTCTATGTCCTCGACTCCACCATCATTGATCTGTGCCTCGCCACCTTCAAATGGGCCTACTTTGAACTCAAAAAGTCAGCCGTCAAAATCCACACCCAGCTTGATTTGAAAGGAAACATTCCATCTTTTTTTCTCATCACCAAGGCAAAAACGCATGATGTGAATTTCCTGGATATCCTCGAGTTCGAGCCGGACGCCATCTACATTATGGACCGCGGCTATCTGGATTTTGAGAGGATGTATACCATTCACACACAAAAAGCGTTCTTCATTGTACGCGCCAAAGACAGTCTCTCAGCGAAAAGAATGTATTCAAACAACGTGGACAAGACTACCGGATTAAGGTTTGATCAAACCATCAGGCTTAAACATTTTTACTCGTATAAACACTATCCGGAAAAACTTCGTCGCGTCAAATATTACGATGCGGAAACAGACACGAACTATGTCTATCTGACCAACAATTTTATCATCTCTGCCATAACTGTCGCTGACCTCTACCGCCACCGCTGGCAGATCGAACTCTTTTTCAAATGGATCAAACAGCATCTCAAAATCCAAGTCTTCTGGGGCTATTCTTTCAACGCGGTCAAAACACAAATCTGCGTTGCCATCTCCACATTTCTGCTTGTCGCCATCATGAAAAAACAGCTGCACATCAAACGAAACTTCTACGAAATTCTACAAATTTTATAGGTCTCCCAATTTGAAAAAACCGCTCTACCGAGCTTAATTTCCAAAACACAAGTGTACTTTGATGAAAATGATCGGCAAATGTCGCTCAATTTAGCGGAAAGTTAACGCAACACGAGTGCTAGCACCTATACGCATTGTTTACATATAGTTAACCCCTTTGGTAGTATTATATGTACAATTTCAGTAATGTAACATGACGGAAGCCTTCTTGTAAATAAAGGCAAAAATCCTATTAAGGACTACTAAAAGCAGAGTTTCTCGCATCAGGTTTCTATCCTTTTTCTTCCACAGTCTGTTTTGCAGTGCTTACTCAATATGATATTTTATATATGTCTTTTCACAATGGAGAACTCATGAGAGACAAACTGGCTCGGGATCCTACGGCAGTTCCTATCCTCATTGTTATTGGCGATGAGCCGGCGCCCAAAAAAGTTAGGGCATCTCGCTCTAGGAGATCTCTTCAGAAGGGCACGCCAAGCGCCTGCCCTCACTCAAGAATCTCCGGAGGTCTCTGCGTGGACTGCGGAGAAGAAGTAGATTCTGTGGGCTAGTTTTTTGTATAGTCTCGCGGAATAAGAAAACCACTCGCTCAACTTGCCTAGTCCCGATCCTCTCGAGATTGGGTAAGGGGTTTGCGAGTGGTTTTCTATAATTTTTCAATAGCCCGTTCCAGTCTTTGCAAAGTTTTCATTTTCCCCAAGACCGCGGCTATTTCAAAAGGCCCGGGAGAATTTTTTTGTCCGGATAAAGCAACCCTCAGAGGCCAAAGGGCATTACCAAGGTCTATCCCCTCTTTTTCTATCCATGTCAAGATGTTTTTTTCGAGTTTTTCTTTCAACCAATCTGATGTCCCGAATACGCTGAGCTTAGCATGGAGCGCGGTTAAGGTTTTTTTGGCGTCAGATCTGTTGGCCTTTTTCCACACCAAAAGATCCGCCTCATATTCAAGCTGATCAGCGAATACAAAACCCAATGCTTGTACCAGCTCGCCAAGGGTATTGACCCGGGACCGTTCGAGCTCAATTACTCGCATAAGCCAATTAAAGTATTCTTGGTTTTTTACTTGTTTTTCATCAATTACTCCTTCATTCAAGAAAAAAGGCAAGGCGCGTTGAGTTAATTCCCCGAGATCTATGCTCATCATGTATTGTTTGTTGTACCAATTCAATTTTTCTCTGTTGAATACCGCGGGCGCTTTTGAAACTTTTTCCATTGAAAACACTTCTTCAAGTTCTTTTAAACTGAGCAGTTCTTTTTCGTCTCCGGGGTTCCACCCCAAAAAAGCCACAAAATTCACCAGGGCTTCTGGTACATAGCCCTTTCCTTTAAAGTCTTCTACAGAAACATCTCCGTGCCGTTTGCTCAATTTTGCTTTTTGTTCGTTAACTAAAAGTGAAAGATGGGCAAAGATAGGGGCTTCCCAGCCAAAAAAGTCATAGAGAACGCAATGTTTTGGCGTGGACGGCAGCCATTCTTCTCCTCTTACCACATGCGTTATGCCCATGAGATGGTCATCCACCACGTTTGCCAGATGATAGGTGGGATAACCGTCGGCTTTTAGAATCACTTGATCATCAATAAGTTCATTCTTAAAACGCAACTCTCCCCGTATCATGTCCGTAAAAACCGTTTCACCGTTTTTTGGTATCTTCAGGCGCAAGACAAAGGTATTCTGTTCTTTCAAAAGTCTGTTTGTTTCTTCTGAGCTCAGGTTTCTGCAGTGTCCGTCATAACCTCCGGGCTCTTTGTTTGTTTCTTGTTGCTTCCGCAAGTCTTCCAGTCTCTCTTTGGAACAAAAACAATAATACGCGAAGCCCTTTTCTAATAGTATTTCAGCGTGTTTTTTGTATACATCAAGACGCTCGGATTGGATATAAGGACCGTAAGCGCCCTTTTGTATAATCTTTCCGTTTTCTCCCAAGAGCACTCCTTCGTCTATTTCAATCCCGGCCCACTTAAGAGAGCCCACTATATTTTCTACGCCACCCTCAACGAGGCGCTGTCTGTCTGTGTCTTCTACGCGCAGGGCGAAAATTCCTTTATGTTTGCGAGCGAACAGATACGCAAAAAGAGCGGTTCTGAGGCCGCCGACATGAAGAAAACCGGTGGGGCTTGGGGCAAAGCGCGTTTTTATCATAAAGCGCGAAATCATCAGATTATTCTTTAAATTTTGGACATGAGGATGCCGGCGGCTACGGCGAGATTCAATGATTCCGCCTGTCCTCTACCCGGGATAGTATACTGTTCGTCTACGAGTTTTTCAAGCTCAGGCTCGAGGCCTGTAGATTCACTGCCAAACAGATAAATGCTCCGCGCTTGAGGCTCCAATGTATCCAGGATTTCACCTTTTGTGTTCAGCGCGATAATCTTATAAGATTCTTTCAGTTTAAGAAGAGACTGTTCCAGGTTTTTGCTTTCAAAAATTGAGACATGAAATAATGATCCCATACTGCTCCTAACGACTTTCGGGTTGTACGGATCCACAGAGTCTTCTGAGAGCATGAGATTGCTTATGCCAAACCAATCCGCGCTGCGTATAATAGTGCCCAGGTTGCCGGGATCTTTTGGTTTGTTGAGGCAGATGATGGGGCCTTGATTTTGTATATCTTCAAGAGAAATATCCGGTTTTTCGATAACCGCCATAATGCCGGGGAAGACTTCAGTGGTTTTTATGTCTCCAATGTCTTTTCTTCCTAAAAAGGAAACTTCGATGCCTCGCTCTTCAGCTTGCTTGATTATCTCGACAAAGCCAGACTCTTCTCGTTTTGAACCTTCAAGTAAAATCAACACGATAGGAGCCCGGGCTTTCAGAGCTTCAGTCACGCCTTTGAATCCTTCAACAGCAAACTCAGCGTACTCCTCACGGTATTTTTTTTGTTGCAATTTGTTCAAGTGCTTGAGTGTTTTTTGGGGGAGCATAGTTTAAAAATTTATAATTTACAATTTATAATTTTAGGTTTAATTACCTGGCTTTGTTCCCCTTGAAGCGATCTAGAATATAAGCCAAAGGAAAAAGGATGCTTGCTTTCCATATTCTTCCTATTCTCCACGGTTCTCTTATAAGTCTCCACAACCACTCAAGCCCCCAACGACGCATCAAAATCGGGGCCCGTTTTTTTATACCAGAAATATAATCCAAAGCCCCCCCTACTCCCATGGCTATTTTCAAATCTGGAATTTGTTTGGCATATTCATATATCCATTTTTCTTGTTTTCCATGCCCGAATGCCACGAACAAAATATCCGGTTTTGAATCCGCAAGATGCCTCATCAACACATCATGTTTTTCAGAATCAAAAAACAAAATCATTTTTCCATCTTTCTCTTTTTGTTTTATGGGAATCCCCGGATGAATTCCCGCGATGCGCAAGCCGGGAAACAATGAACACAGATTTGAAGCGGCTTTGCTGACGACTTCATCGCTGTTGCTTCCGAGCAAGTATACCGAACTGCCCGACTTTCTCGCTTCTTTACATATGTCAAGAACAAAATCAGTCCCCGGAATTCTGTGCAGTTTTTTTGGGAAAAAAAGTTCAAGGCCCCTGCCATCACAAATATTCAAGGCCCCTGAATTGAGTGCCTCTTTAAAATATTGGTCTCTTTTCGCGTCAACAAGCATCTCAGGATTTGGGGTAAAAATGCCGTGCAATTTCGGTTCTCGCAAAAAAGATGAAACGAGTTCAAGCGCCTTTTCTTTTGTGCAAGTGTCAAGGCGTACTCCCCATATTCGTAGGGCTTCTTTCATACAAATGAACTAAAATTATGCTATACTAGGCCCAGTTTAACAGGATTTGACTTTTTTTACCAGTATGGTACAGTATTAGCACTCGACTCATTAGAGTGCTAATACACAAGGCAATCTTTAATTTATAATTTTTAAACTATGATCCCCCAAAACTTTACCAACAAATCCCAAGAAGCCATTCAAAATGCCCAGGTCATAGCGAATGGCCACGGTCATCAGCAAGTTGAGCCCCCACATTTATTTATGGCATTGCTGGAGCAAGAAGAAGGGGTGGTTGAAACGGTTCTCAAAAAACTAAACGTACACATGGAGCAACTCCGAGAAGAAATTTTGGAGCTGATTCAAAGCATCCCGCGTCAAAATGTTTCTCCTGCTCCTCGAGGCCTTGGCCAGGTACTTTTGGGCCAAGCCATGATGTATATCATACAATCCGCGGATCGAGAGGCAAACAAAATGAAAGACGAATATATAAGTGTAGAGCATCTTTTGCTCGCTTTTTTGGTAAATAAAAATCCCATAAGCGACGCTCTGGCAAGACAAAATGTAAGACATGAAGATATTCTCAACATGCTCAAATCAATTCGAGGCAATCAGCGAGTGGATTCCCCTGCTCCGGAAAGCACGTATCAAGCACTCGAAAAATACGGAATGAATCTAACCGAACGCGCTCGCAAAGAAAAGCTCGATCCAGTCATAGGCCGGGATGATGAAATTAGGCGCGTTATGCAGGTTTTGACGCGCCGGACAAAAAATAACCCCGTGCTTATTGGAGAGCCGGGAGTCGGAAAAACAGCCATAGCAGAGGGCCTGGCTCAGCGCATTATAAACGGAGACGTGCCGGAAAACTTAAAAGATAAAGAAATCATTTCTTTGGATATAGGATCTCTTATCGCCGGAACAAAATTTCGCGGAGAATTTGAAGAACGTTTCAAAGCGGTTATCAAAGAAATAACTGAATCTCAGGGTAAAATTGTTTTGTTTATAGATGAATTGCACACGATTGTGGGAGCCGGGAGTTCCGACGGCGCGGTGGACGCTTCCAACATGCTAAAGCCCGGTCTTGCCCGAGGCGAACTTCATATTATAGGAGCGACCACGCTCAAAGAATACCAAAAACATATAGAAAAGGATGCAGCCTTTGAGCGCCGTTTTCAACCTGTTTTAGTGGAAGAGCCGGCAGAGAGCGACGCCATAGCCATTTTGCGAGGCATCAAAGAAAAATATGAAGTGCATCATGGAGTGCGCATCACCGACCCGGCGATCGTGGCCGCGGTTGAACTTTCTACGCGGTATATAAGTGATCGTTTTCTTCCGGACAAAGCCATAGATCTGATAGACGAAGCCGCTTCTGCTTTAAAAATGCAGATTGATTCCATGCCCGACGATCTGGATAAAATGAAACGGCGCAGCATGAAAATAGAAATCGAACTGAGAGCTTTGAAAAAAGAAAGCGATTCAGAATCCAGAGACCGCGAAAAGAAACTCAAAGAAGATCTGGCCAATCTCAAAGAGAAGACTCAGGCCTTGGAATTGCAATGGCAGCATGAAAAAGAAGTTATCACTAAAATCAGAACCTATAAAAAAGATATAGATTCTCTCAAACAAGAAGCAGAAATTCAAGAACGTAAAGGAGACCTGCAAAAAGTGGCCGAAATACGTTACGGAAAAATTCCAACCACCGAAGAAGCGATAACCCGCCTTGAAACAAAGCTTGCTGACATACAACAAAAAAAAGGAATACTGAAAGAAGAAGTTACTGAAGAAGATATCGGCGCGGTCGTTTCTCGTTGGACCGGGATTCCGGTTACCAAAATGCTCGAGGATGAAACCAAAAAGCTGGCGCGGATGGAAGATGAACTCAGCAAACGAGTGGTGGGCCAAAATGAAGCCATAGCCGCGGTGGCGAATGCCATACGCAGAAACAGAGCCGGAATATCGGAAGAGCATCGTCCGATCGGTTCTTTTATATTTATGGGCCCTACCGGAGTTGGGAAGACAGAGCTTGCCAAAACCCTGGCCGCGTTTTTGTTTAACGATGAAGAAGCGCTCGTACGCGTGGATATGACCGAATATATGGAAAAACACGCCGTAAGCAAAATGATCGGCTCTCCTCCCGGATACGTGGGCTTTGAAGAAGGTGGACAGCTCACTGAAATCATACGTCGCAAGCCCTATTCAGTGGTCTTGCTCGATGAAGTGGAAAAAGCGCATCCCGACGTATTCAACATCATGCTTCAGATATTGGAAGACGGGCATTTAACCGATGCGAAAGGGCGCAAAGTAAACTTCAAAAATACGGTCATCATTATGACCAGCAACATCGCGAGCGACATGATCATGGACATGGGCCGAAGAGGCGAGTTCGGTTTTGAAGAAAAAATGGCTCACCGGGATGGTTTCAAAAAAAAGGAAGAATTGATGCGTGAAAAAATCAAGGACGCTCTCAAAGATTATTTTAGGCCAGAATTTTTGAATCGCGTGGATGAAATTACGATTTTTCATCCATTGCACAAGGAACAAATTAGAGCCATAGTAGACTTGCAGCTCGAGCTGGTGTCTGAACGGCTCAAGCACAAAAAAATCGCGCTCGATGTCTCGGCAAAAGCAAAAGATTGGCTGGCCAAAAAAGGTTATGATCCGAATCTGGGCGCTCGCCCGCTCAAGCGCCTGATCCAAACCGAGCTTCTGGATCCTCTCGCCCTTATGATTATTGAAGGATCGGTAACAGAAAATTATACGGTCAAAGTGGGAGTTGAAAAGAATACGTTGGTATTGAGATAGAAAGTCTTGATAACTGTATCAATCAGATTAATTGCTGACACCCCGATCGGATTTAGCCATTTTTTCTTTCAGAAAAGTGAAAAGCCGAGCCTGCGAAGTGCAGACCCGGCCTGACGACAGCGACATGGCTCTTGGCTAGACGAGGGCCACTGATGGGTCGTTGAGCTCCATGATGATCGCCCACTCCTCGTCGAGGATCTGGTTGCTGTTCCAGTCGAGCCGATCCTCACGATGGCCTGGGCACTGCGCGAACAGCCGGTCGGGGTTTCCGCCCGGATCTCGACGCGTGACATTCCAGACCCGTCCGTGCTGATCCCTGAAGCCGTCTCCGGCCTTCAGGTTCCGCCACTGGTCCTGCGTGATGGGCGTCTGCATTTTCATTGTCTGGCTCATTGTCGCACCTCCTGGAAAGGTAAACAACTTTACTCATATCAGAGTGGACTTTGTTTGTCAAGCTAGATAACCGAAAAACTCTAGTAGATGCGGGCCTTACGGAGATTACTGGTTTGAAGTTATGGAAGAAATGAAAAAGAAGTTAAAAATGTAAAGCTCCAAAAAATATGGAAAGTAATAGACCAAAAATTTTTGCACAATATATTGCCAATCTCTTGGGCGGAGCAAGCTTTGCGCTATTATCGCTCATGATAACAATCACAAAAATCTGTTGGGATTGCCCTTCATACGGCATAGTCATCTTAATAGCAATAAGCAGTATAGGAATCATTATCACAGAAATAATCACGAGAAAATACCAACACACATTCTATTTAGTCAATCTGGGAGCATTCATTACTATATTCCTACTTTTTCTTATCTACATCGGAATAGAAGATTGGACATTTGTTGGGGGATTGGCCTTGGGTTCAATTGGCCTTGCCATAATTCCTGCAATGGTATTGACTGTTACCATACATTGGCAAAAATTTTTAAAGCCTAAAAAATAACATTGTCTACAAGCTTTTTTAAAAATAATAAACCGCTCTTTTAAGCAGGGCGTTTTATTATTTTTAAGATTTCAAGAAGATAATCCAATTCACCGTTTACCAGCTCCCACAGACTGTTTTAATCAGCGCGGCGCAAACTCGGTAGGGGTCCATATTCGCGGCAGGACGCCGGTCTTCGAGATAACCGCTTCCGTTCAGATCAGTGGCCATTGGAATTCGGATAGAAGCTCCTCGGTCGCTCACCCCATAGCGAAATTCGTTAATAGCGCAGGTTTCATGCAAGCCGGTCAAGCGTTCTTCATTGTGGGCGCCATAAACTCCCATATGTTCTTTATGTCTGCGACCCAACTTTTCACAGGCCTGCTTTATAACTTCCATACCTCCCTGTTCTCTCATGGCTTTGGTGCTAAAATTGGTATGAGCTCCCGCCCCGTTCCAATCCCCTTTTACCGGTTTAGGGTACAAGGTGGCGGATGCGCCGTGGTCTTCGGCAATTCTGTAAAGAAGCCAGCGGGCCAACCAAATTTGATCAGCCGCGTCCAGTGGAGCAAGCGGACCAATTTGGAATTCCCATTGTCCGGGCATGACTTCCGCGTTGATCCCGCATAAGGCAAGCCCTGCGGTGAGACAAGCTTCCATATGCTCTTCCACTATCGGACGTCCAAAGACCTCATCCGCCCCCAAGCCGCAATAATAGCCACCTTGAGGGGCTGGGAAGCCATTATCCGGCCAACCAAGCGGTTTGGCGCCTTGAAAAAAGGTGTATTCCTGCTCTATGCCAAACCACGGCTCATCTTGTTTGTAAAGTTCGGCGATTTCGCGCAGATGCGCCCGTGTGTTGCTTTCATGAATACTTCCATCAGCGTTCAAAACTTCACACAAAACCAAAACATTGTCTCCACCTCGCACAGGGTCTTTTACAAAATAGGCCGGTTTAAGCTGGCAATCACTCTTGTGCCCTGTCGCCTGCTCGGTACTCGAGCCGTCAAATCCCCAGTCCGGGATATCTTCAAGACGGTAGACACTCCTGTCTAAAATTTTCGTTTTTGAGCGCATTTTGGCTGTGGGTTTTTGACCGTCGAGCCAGATATATTCAGCCATGATACGAGACATAGAGAAAAGATTAAAACTTATGCTTAATTTAGCCAAATAAAAAACCGCGTTGACAGGCGGAAACAATGGATATTGTAGCTTGAAGAGCTTTGGCTCGCAAGCTCAGTTTTCCACAGATACATTTCTAGGTAAAAAATGATCCGTGCTTTCTATTTTGAGTTATTTTATCAAGAACAAAAAAATAAATAAATCGGACACATTTCAGATCTTAAGTTGTATCTTTTTTCTAAAATCTAAACCGTATAAAAACACTCAAACTTTGGGAAATAGTTTTTTCCCCTCTTTATCATATAAATGAATAGCCAAAACTGGACAAGATTCAGCGGCCATTTTTATCGTCTCTTCGTCGTCTTCGTCAACGGTTCCGGTTACAAAAGCCAGATTTTCCTCATCCATTTCAAAAGTTTTGGATGCCACCAGCACACAAGAACGAGCGCCAATACACCCTTGTCTGTCAACGACAATACGGCGTATTTTCCCCGGAGTCTTTCTAAACCCTTGGGATAAATCTTCCGGCAAATCGGGAGGAGACGCTATACTGAGGTCATTATCCGGCTTCTGTTCTGTCATAAAGGTTCTATCTTTTATATTTTTAATACCGATCAGAAACTTGTCTTAGATCTCTCCAAAGCAACACTTACAAGTGGCACCTTACAAGAAATTAACCCGAAAAGATTAAAAATTAGAAATTAAAAAATTAGAAATTTTTAAGTTTTTATATTCCCAAACTTGCTCTCAACTCTTCACTCGGCTCCCAAGGCGGATCAAAAGTCACTTCAAATTCCACTGTTTTAAAGCCTAGATCGTGCATGGCGTCTTGAATTTTTTGATTAAGTATCGGCCCAAACGGACACATGGGCGTGGTATAGGTAATCAACAAAAATACCTCATTCGCGCTTTTAACCTGTATCTCGTATACTAAACCCAGCGTCCACACGTCCATGTTCAGTTCCGGATCTTGAACCGTTTTGAGTGCTTCTATTACCTGGTCTTTATTGATCATAGGGTTATGCAACTCCATAGCCTTTTTCTTCCACTTCGCGGGCCAGTTCAGGTCCTCCACTTTTTACGATTGTGCCTTCAGACATAATATGAACCCAATCCGGTAGAATGTAAGTGAGAATTCTGTTGTAATGCGTGATGAGCAAGATTCCTTTCTTCGGGTTTTTGAAGGCGTTGATTCCCGCTGAAACGATTTTGAGAGCGTCCACGTCCAATCCGGAATCAGTCTCATCGAGAATCGCATAACGCGGACTCAGCACGGCAAGCTGAAGCACTTCAAGGCGTTTTTTTTCTCCACCGGAAAAGCCTACATTAATATAGCGTTTTGCGAATTCAGGGTCAATATCCAATTCGGCCATCCTTTGTTTGAGCGTATTAAAAAAATTGAGCGGATTTTGTTTTTGACCGGTCAAAGATTCCACCGCAAGTCTCAAAAAGTTCGTAACTGTCACGCCGGGAATTTCGGGCGCGTACTGCATGGACAAAAATAAACCTTTTTTCGCCCGTTTGTCCGGAGACAAGGTATTGATTTCTTCATTATCGAGCATAATGTGCCCTCGCGTTATTTCATATTTAGGATGGCCCATGAGGGTATTCGCCAGCGTCGATTTGCCAGAACCGTTCGGCCCCATAATCACATGTGTTTCACCGGGGTTTATCCGGAGCGTGATATTCTTGACAATGGCGGTATGACCAACGGAAATATGAAGATTTGAAAGTGAAAGAGACATATATAGATTATGCTTAATGTTTAGAGTCCATCTCAAAATTATTTTTGAAATCGGTTCTCGTTATTTTTGTTATGAGTTGCAGTGTTGTCCATCCCAAGAGTGCGCATTTCATTCGCGTATAATTGATTGGAATCTGTAGAAGCTCGAGCATTTCTTTTTCGGTTATTGCTCGGATTTGCTCCAAAGTTTTTGTTTTTATATGATCGGTCAAAAGAGAAATCGCGGCCTGCGAGATAGCGCAACCTTGGCCAGAATGTCCCACATCCGCTACGGTATTTTGGTCTTGTTCTTCCCTCGCATCAAATTTAAGCTGAACCGTAATATCATCTCCGCAAGCAGGATTCACTTGTCTGGCTTGGACATCAAAATCAACCAATATCTTTTTATTAAGCGGATTGCGGTACAAATCCAAAATCGCTTCCTTGTATACAGCGTCAAGTTCGGCAAGAGAATGGGCCTCTATATCCATATTATTTTGAAAATCTTCTGACCGCGTCTTTGATTCCTTCAACGAGTCGGTTGATATCTTCTTTAGTATTATATATTCCAATTGAAATTCGAACAGTGCCGTTTAACCCAAGTAATTTCATAAGCGGCAGATTGCAATGATACCCTGCTCGTACAGCTACATTATATTTATCTAAAATATCGGCTATATCATGCGAATGCAAGCCGTCAATGGTAAAAGAGATTACTCCGATCCTCTGCTCCCCTGACGCCGGTCCGATAATATTTAAACCGTCTACCTTGGCAAGCAGGCTAAGCGCGTATGCAGTGAGCTCTTTTTCATGTGTTTGGATTTTATTCCAACCGATATTATGTATAAAGTCCACAGCGAATTTGAGCCCAATCGCCCCGGCTATATGCGGAGTGCCGGCTTCGAATTTCGCAGGCGCCTCGGCCCAAGTGGCGCGCTCATACGTAACTTCGCGTATCATATCTCCGCCAAATATAAAGGGGTCCAAAGCAGAAAGCATTTCCTTTTTTCCATACAAAATCCCGATGCCGGTCGGTCCGTACATTTTGTGTCCTGAAAATACGGCAAAATCGCAATCCAAACTGCGCGCGTCAATGGGTATGTGCCCGGCTGCCTGAGCGGCGTCCACCAATGAAAGAGCCCCCACTGAGCGCGCGAGTTCAAGAATTTCTGATACGGGATTTATCGTACCCAATGTATTTGAGACCATGGTGCAGGAAACTATTTTTACTTGTTTATCAAAAAGCAAACGGGCCTGCTCCATGTCTAAAAGATATGTTTTTGGATTCAATGGTATAAAACGCAGTGCAAACCCGTATCTGTGCGCCATTTCTTGCCAAGGTATGAGATTCGCGTGATGTTCCATTTGAGTAAGTACGACCACGTCTCCTCTGCCCAGCGTTTTGCACAGTCCATACGCCAACAAATTCAAACCCTGTGTCGCTCCGGACGTAAATACGATTTCTTCTGGTTCAACATTTAAATATTTTGCAATCGCTACGCGTGAGCCTTCATAAGCTTGCGTAGCTTCATCGGAAAGTTTATAAAGTCCCCGATGAATATTCGCACGATACTTAGTATAATAATCATCCATCGAGCCCAAAACACCGTGAGGTGTTTGCGTGCTCGAGGCATTGTCGAGATAAGCCAAATCAGGATGCTGTTTAAATATATCAAATTGTTCACGAATATCTCGCATAGTATTCATCTTGCTTGCCAGCGTTTCAATTTTTCTTTAATGGACTTCTCAATATTTTGTCTCAATTCAGCGTTTAGGCAGTGATCCACAACCGGAGAAAAATGGCCTTCAACCAAAGCGCTTATTGCTTCCGGCGTCTCAATACCGCGGGCGTTCATAAAAAATAATTTTTCTTTATCTATTCGAGAAGTGCTCACTGCGTGCGAACACTTCACTTTATGATGGGCAATTTCCAAATCCGGAACAGAAGAGATGCGGGCTTTAGAAGATAATAAAAGAGTGTCCTCTTTCTGACTTCCATCCGCGTTTTCAGATCCCGGATGGATTCGAATAAGGCCGCGATAAATCGCTTGCGCCGAATCATCCAAAGCTCCTTTGCCAAGCATGCGCGAGACGGTGGAAGGTGCCGCGTGCTCTACAACATTGTACACATCAAACTGCTGTGACTTGTTCCCGAAAAAACCGCTGTGTATCTCGCCTCGAGAACAGAATCCGGCAAGACGTATCCAGTTGTTTGTCAGTGACAATTTTCCGCCTGTTTGCATATCAATCAAACGCAGGTCTGCTTGATCACCCACGGAAAACATCCTCAGTGTCATACTGGTGCTTTGCTCAGATGTATTTTGAAGGACACTATATTCTAAACGGGAATTATCCCCAAGAATCAAATCCAGAATCAGTCCGCTATAATCTTTCACAGAATTTTTTTCGACTATACGCAGGTCAAGCCCGGGTTCCACGATCAATAAAACATAGCACATGGCGCTGGCTTTGATTTGTTCAAAATCTAATACCAGTTCTCCATTCACGCTCTGTCGAATTATATAGCTGTCAGTAGGTTTATCCGCATTTTCTTTAAAATAAGGATTCAGACTCAAGGGCTCTTTTATCCCCAAGCGGTAGCTCCATAAATCAGGCTTTTGTCCTGGAGTGTAAAGGTCTCCTCCTTCGGCACTGAGCCTTACGGCTCCAGTTTCGAAAGTACGATTCGCAAAATTTAAAAAACGAAGATCTGTGCTTATTCCAAGTCCATAATTAAGTAAACCCTCGGACGAAACCGATGATGTTTCTACTTCGGTATTTTGTGTGATGCAGTTCATAATATCAAGAGAGGACAAAATGTTTCAAAACCCCAAAACGTTTTAGCATCTCCGGATACATCCCACGAGCTCGTTCAACTATATTCTGATCAGACAAACATACAGTAGCCTGCGCGCTCAGCGCGTCGCAGACTTCCACGCCCACGTTCAAGCCTTGCCAGGTCTCCATGCAGTCTGCCAGTGTGATTTCTTTTTTTCCTTCATAGGCTTTTCTAATCACCATATAATAACGGCTCAGAAGGACCGGATTTTCACCATGCGGCCGCGGCCGGACTTGGAACAAATCCAGATAAACATCAACTGAGAACTGTTTCATGACATCTATATCCACGAGAATTTTTAGAGCGGTACGGATAATCCAGTCTTTATTGCTTCCATCCTTTTTTAAGAGATCTTGAAATAAATCTTCCATCACCGATCGCATAATATGGTCACAAACAAAATGACAGGCCCAGCCCTTTTTAAAATCATCTGTCTCTCTCTCATCAATATTTTTAAGTTCTGCAAAGTGCGTCAGCTCCCGGCCTATGCCTGTCACATAACGGCTATCCGGGTATATGGAACCCGAAAGATACCCGGCTATATCACCCGGTTTATAATAATCTTTGGTATCCAGAGCGAATTTTATATGAGTTCCTTCAAGGGCCATATTTTATCCAATACTCCCTTCCATTTCGAGCTCTATCAGCTTATTCAATTCAAGAGCATACTCCAAAGGAAGGGCTTTTACAATGGGTTCTATAAAACCGGCCACTACCATCTGCATGGCTTGTTCTTCTGAAATTCCTCTTGATTGAAGATAAAAAATTTCATCTGTCCCTATTTTCCCGACTCTTGCCTCATGCACAATATCAACTTCATTATTATCTATTTTCATATACGGGTGCGTATTGGATACAGAGTCCTCATCAATCAGGAGCGCGTCACAGGCAACGGAAATACTTGAATTCACCGCCGCTTTGGTGACTTTTACCAAACCGCGATAGGTGCTGACACCTCCACCGGCTGAAATGGATTTCGACCGAATATTCGACTTTGTACCAGGCGCCGCGTGTATAGATTTGCTTCCTGTATCCTGATTTTGTCCTGCTCCGGCAAAGACAACTCCGAGAGAATCGGAACGCGCGCCCTGTCCGCGCAAAATCGAACAGGGATAAAGCATCGTAACTCCGGATCCCATATTTCCGTTTATCCATTCCACTACTCCATGTGCATCCACCAAAGCCCGTTTTGTATTCAAATTGTAAGTGTTTTTGGACCAATTTTCTATGGAATAATACCGTGCCCGCGCCCCTTTGTGCACAAAAATTTCCACGCCGCCCGCGTGCAGAGAATTGCTGGCGTAGCGAGGAGCCGAACAGCCTTCTATATACTGAATCTCAGAACCTTCGTCCGCAATGATTAATGTATGTTCAAATTGTCCGCCGCTCTCTGCGTTCATTCTAAAATAGGCTTGCAATGGCAAATCCACTTTTACGTTTTTGGGAACATAAATAAAAGTCCCGCCAGACCACACGGCCGCGTGGAGCATAATCAGTTTATGATCATTAATCGGAATGCACTGAGTCATAAAATATTTCTTCACCAAATCCGGATATTCGTGTACGGCAGTGTCCATGTTTTCAAAAATGACGCCCTTTTTCTTCAATGTTTCTTGGATATTATGATAGACGACGTCGCTGTCATACTGCACCCCTACCCCTGCAAGATGTTTTTTTTCTGCTTCCGGAATACCTAGACGATCAAAGGTTTTTTTTATGTCCTCCGGCAGCTCGTCCCAGTTCTTTGATTCGCGCGCGTCAGGACGGACAAAATACACAATTTCATCCAAATTGAGCGCGCTTAAATCAGGCCCCCAGGCAGGCATGGGAGTTTTTTGAAAAAATTCAAAAGCCTTTAGACGTTTTTCGAGCATCCACCTTGGTTCATTTTTTTGTTTTGAAATTTCTCTAACCACGGTCTCAGTTAGGCCGGGCGCTGATTTATAGACAGATCTGTCTTGATTCGCGTCATCAAAAAGCCGCCTGTCTATGCTCGGATGCGGATTTTGAGGTCCTGTTATATTTTTAACTTTTTGAGTATTCATGAATTATTTTTGAGCCGGGGCTCTAAATAGATGCTCGACGCATCCTTCGCAAAGCTTCCACTAAACCGGGCAAATATTCCATTACATAGTCTATATCTTCTGCTGTGGTATTTTTTCCGAGCGTAAAACGTAAGCTTTCGGAAAGCGCCTCTTTGGATAATCCAATGGCGCGCAACACATGCGATCCCTGGCTATCATGCGAAGCGCATGCAGAGCCAGTAGCGCACTGCGTGCCATATTCATCCAAATACAGCAATAAGGCTTCGCTCTCAATTCCTTTGAATCGAATATTGAGATTATTCGCCAAACGGTCATGGCGCTCAAGCGGCGGGCCGTTAAGAGCAATATCACTGATCCTTTCAGAGAGCAAACCATAAAATCTATCTCGGAGATCCCGCATACATGCAGTGTTCAATTTTTCTTCCTCGCTCAATAGTTTAAGAGCTTCCGCAAATCCTATGATTCCGGCCACATTCTCAGTACCGCCCCGCATGCTGTTTTCTTGGCCGCCACCATATATAAAGGGCCCGCTTATAAGCCCGCGACGAATAAAGAGAGTGCCAACTCCTTTTGGGCCGTATATTTTACTACCGTTAAGTGTCAATGAGTCAACATGAAGCCTCTCCACAGAGAGATCAAGAGACGCGGCCGCTTGACAGGCATCTGTATGAAAATAAGGATATGGGCTTCCGCGCTGTTTGCGTGATTTAAGAATTCTTTTGCCAATTTCAACAAGAGGATTTATCACTCCAATTTCATTGTTGGCATACATGATAGAAAGCAAAATAGTGTCAGGACGGATAAGGTCAAAAAGCTCATCTACATTTACACACCCGAAAGAATCCGGTTTTAGATAGCTGACTTTGAAACCTTCACGTTCCAGCTGTTCAAGCGGCTTCAAAACTGACTGGTGTTCAATGGAAGTGGCAATAATATGTTTGCCATGTTCGGCATGAGCGCGGGCAATCCCAAAGAGGGCCATGTTGTTTGCTTCAGTACCGCCAGAAGTGAAAAAAATGGTATCCGGTTGAGTGTGAAGCGTTTCTGCCACCTTGAAACGGGCCTTTTCAATACCGACTTTGGCCTCAATGCCCATTGCGTAGATCGCGGAGGGATTACCCCAATGTTCAAAGATCCAAGGCTCCATCGCCTCACGCACACGCGTATCGAGCGGAGTACTCGCCGCGTGGTCCAGATACACATTTCTTTTGCGAACAGGTTTTTTGGGGAGCATGTTCATATCTATGTTGCAGGAACAATTTTTGTTTGTTCCAATTCCCTGAGCACCTTGTCATTCAAACCCTGCCACACATGTCTGGTTTTGCATCTGTCTACTTTATTGCAAAGCTTAGGATTTTTCATGCAAACCACCACGCCATAAGGACCCTCTATGGCTTCTATGACGTCTTTGAGCGAAATAGTCGTGGGAGAACGCATAAGATAATAGCCTCCCTTTTTTCCTTTACTCGAAGCGATCAGTTTATGTTGTTTGAGCTGACGGGCTATTTTTTGCAAAAATAAAAATGATATGCTACTCTCTTCAGAGAAGACACGCAGACTGAGAGCTTTACCAGCTTTGAGAATGATCAAACGATTTATCAGCTGAATCGCATAGTCCACTTGTTTTGAAATTTGAAACATGGTATTTTATTAATTCATACTGAGCAAGTATGATATTTCATTCACGCCCATTTGTCAATAGAAAAACGCCCTTCATCGTATGTCCGAATCAGTCCTAAGCTTGCTCGAGAAAAAAACCATTGCAAAAGACCTGCTCGAGCTCCGTTTTACCCGTCCTTCTGATTTTTCATTTAGGGCCGGCCAATTCTTGCAATTTTTCATCCCCAAAGAAGATAAAAATATTTTGCGCTCTTATTCAATATCTTCAACACCTCAGGATCCTTACCTTGAATTTTGCGTCAAATTGCTTGAGGATGGCATTGCCTCGCTTCATTTCAAAAAAATGAATCCCGCTGAAAAAATAAGTATCCGAGGCCCTAGAGGGAAATTCACCGTTTCTTCTGAGCCAATGGCATCTTATTTTGTGGCGACCGGAGCCGGCTTGGCACCCATTATGTCTATGATTCGCGATGAATTGGAATACAAAAAAAATAAGCAGAAGATCCGGCTCCTTTTCGGTCTGCATTCGGAAGAAAACCTTTTTTGGGAAAATCGTCTAAAAATTCTCGCGCAGGCTCACAAAAATTTTGTGTACGATATAACGCTATCTTCACCAAAAAATAATGAAAATTGGAAAGGCCTGTACGGAAGAGTTACTGAGCATTTTATTTATCCTCCGGCCTCTCAAGAAAAACAGCACTATTATATATGCGGAAATGCTGACATGGTTCGAGATCTTCGGACGCAGATCCTAACAAATGGCGGTACTGCCGAACAGCTACATTTTGAAATATTCTAAAAAATTACAAAGGCAAGGTTAAATTGATATTTCCTTGTACGGTTATTTTTTGAAGCGTTGATATCGGGTCAAAATTTACGGTGATAGGCATAAGATCTCCCGTGAGCGTGGGATAGTATATCATTTTGTTTTTTCTGCCAAACTCATAAATTCCCTTGGTGACCCGCACATCTTGTTCGCAATACTCTTTTATTTTATCCAATTTCCCTTCTTTATACCACTCCACAGCTTGTAAACCGTCCGCGCTTTTGCGTATATCAAGAGTAGCTTTCGCTATGTCATCCAATTTGTAGCGTTTTCCGCTTGATTCTTTGATCACTTTGAGCAAATCGAGCTGGGGGAAGCGAGACAGATCACCGGCATAATACCGATTTAAAATGGGTATATCAAAATGTTCGCTATTATATCCTATAATTCGTTCAGCTTTTTCCAGATAAGGCCATAAAGCGCTGAGTTCAGATTCTTCAAAAGATCTAAAGCTTTGGTCAGCATAATCATACAATGAGACCACGGTAACTTTGAGCGTGCTGTAATCTTTGATGTCCCCCACAGTCTCTATATCAAACACGATTTCTGAACTCATAGATTATACGTTAGTGGCAAACATTAATGTTCCTGGTCCCAATGTTTAATTTATTTTCTTGAATTTAACACTAAAAATAGGCTCATATTGATTGTCATGTGCGTCGTTTACTTCCACTTGTTCACCTTTTATAAGCCGAGAAAGCGCGATATCGGATAAGAGCTCTGTATTTGAATCAATATCTATTTTCAAATCTTCCAGCTCTATAAACTCTTTTGAATAATGTTCTTTAATTGTATGCTCGATTTGTTTTTTTCTGTCTCTTTTTGCTTTTATTTCTTCCAATAATTCCGCATAGCCCGGGGTGTTTTGCAAGGCGTCTTTATATTGAGCGCGTATATCTTTCAGTTTCTTTTTCGCTTCCTGAACGCGGAGAAATACTTCATTGAGATCTTGCATAGGGGCTATTATATGTATATTACACGATGGATTTTAGCGTATTTTAGAAACTCAAGTATAACAAAAAGTAGATATTTTGTTAATGTGGACAGATTCCCGATGGTCGTGGAAAAATCACGAGATCCCATCTCTAAAATAAATCTTCCTCAAAAAGAGGATCGCCACTATCCGTGGTATATTTCGGTTTTTCTTTTTTTTCAATCTCGGCGTTCGAATCCAAATCCGCGGAAGAAATAAGCAGAGATTCCACAGGCAAGCCGCTCGGCGGTTCCGCCGTTTTGGTGGCGGCTTTCTGGACAAGCGGAGTTTTGACATGAGACATGGGGAAATGCCAAATGGTGGCCAGTTCTTCTATATTTAATATGGAAGGGGGACCACCCGTGTTAATCTTTCTTTTCTTATAAGCATTCATCAATTTTTTCCTTCTTCTTTGGTGCGAAGGCTTGGAATCATAGGCGGTCTTTATAGGAACCAAAGAATTGGCGCTCGGTATATTGAACTGATTTATCGCCCCTACCAAGGCATTGACTCCTCTATGCGGATTGTATAATTTTTTTGGCGCGATATAAACACCGCGCACTTTGGTTTTGAATCCTATTTTGCTTATCTTTTCTTCCATCGCCTCCACCAATTTAGACTGACCGGGCGTTAAATACCGTATTAAATTCGGCTCTTCTTTATCGTTTTTTGTTTCAGAAGCTTCTCCGGGCAGTGCTCCGGTAAGCTGGGAATTTAGCTCCTGAAAGCTTTTTGAAAGCTCTTTCGTAAGAAAATTGTCGGTGATGGAATCAAGTAAAGACGATTTTTTTGAAGCATCTTTGGCCCCTATGAGTTCTTTAATTTTCTTAATCGATTTTTCTTTCCAACCGTTGCCGATGGGTTCCAGCAAAATCTGCAACCACATTTGTTCGCCCGGACCGATTCTGGTAAAACTTTCAAGCAGAGTTCCCATCGGGTCCTTTAGAACCGTGTCCTTCGATATCGCGTGTTCAAACTCCCGATATGAACGCAAAGGAAAAGCGTTGTCTTCCTGAAGTCCGAAATCCCCTATCCATATCTCATGAGTAGGATTTGGGTATATGTCCGGCGCTGCTCCCACATAATCTTCTACTTCTGTAATTTCCGCGTCAGGATATTGGGCGTATACCGAAGCTTGCACCAAATCAACAAAGATCTGCTCAGTCCACACCAAAAATTGGATATATCCCTCGATGCTTATTATTTCAAATGAAAACCATCTCTGTTTGTATCCATCCCAAAACTTTTCCTTTATGTTGGGGCTATCCAGAGCGCCGGCAATATGAGAGAACAATTGTTCCACTGCTTTCGGAGTTTGAACATTTAAAAGAGGAATGTCAATGGCAAGCAAAACATGTTTCCAATCTGATTTATACTTGCCTTGTCTGTATTCCAGCCAGAGCACTACAAAAGCGAAAAAGGCAAGCGTAAACAAGGCAAGCCAGCCAAAGACCGCATAAAATTGCCCTACAATGCTCCAGGTAGGCTGACCAAAAAAATCACTAAGTAAACCAATAAAGCGGTCAATCATAGAAAACAAATCAAGCATCTACATACTTGTAGACAATCGCATAAACCACAAAAATGCCGAGCACGGTCCACCACCAACCATGTGCCCCTGAAATGTAGGCGGCCCAAAAAGTGAGCAGAAAAAGAAGCGTGGCCAAAAAGGCTATGATATGTCTCAAAATATGATCAGACATAAAAATATGCATTCATAAAATTACAGGTCCAGTATAACATAAAAAAAAGAAACCCTTAATAGGGCCGGGAAAACGCTAAATTTTAGGTTAATTTTCAATTTTTGATTTATAATTTCTATCCATCAGCAGACGAGAGAACGGGTGAGCACGTTTATACCATTTATGCCGAATAATTCATGATTTTGATAATTTCTGCCAAACCACCAAGAGCGGACTTGCCAAAAAAATCGAAGAATAAGTCCCGGCCGCCACGCCCACAATGAGAGCAAGGGCAAAATTTTTGACAGATTCTTCTCCAAAAAAGTACAACCCTACCAAGCCCAAAAGCACGGTAAATGAAGTATTCACTGAGCGCTGTAAAGTACTGTTTACGCTGTGATTCACGATATTTTCAAAGCTTTCATGCGCCCGCTTTATGAGAGTCTCCCGTATACGGTCAAAAACCACAATAGTATCATTTACCGAATAGCCCAAAATAGTGAGCAAAGCGACAACGAATGGAATGCCAACCTCAACACCATAAAAATGACCAAGAACAGTAAAAACACCTACCGTGATACCGACATCGTGCGCAAGAGCAATAATGGCGACAGCGCCGTATTTCCATGATTTCACCGGTCTCGAGACTTTTCTAAAAGCAAAGGCGACATACAAGAGTATGGCCAAAAGAACGGCCAAACCAGCTTTCCAGGATCGCTCTTTGAGTTGTGAACTTATGACAGCTCCTATGGTTTCTACTCTATTTTCAAGGACCTTTTGGTCTCCGGTCTCGAAACGATTGCGTAAAACCGATAACAACTCTTGGTGTTCATTATCATTGATATAGCGCAATTTGATAATATAAGCGTTCTCCCCTACAGGCTGGACAAGGGTTGAACCAAAATCCAGGCCGCCAAGAGCTGTTTGCATATCTTCTAAGCTCGGTTTTTCACTTGTAAAACCGAGCTCGATCAAAGACCCGCCGGTAAAATCTATACTTGGTTTCAAGCCAAATATAATAAGGCCCGCAAAACTCAGAAGAACGAGAAGCCCGGAAAAAATGAAGTAAATATTTCTCTGTTGAATGATAGGTATCATATATTTATTTAGGTCTGGCACCCAAAAACAAAGAGCCGCCATTATCTTTAAACCAGCCTACTGTAAATCGTAGCATAGACCGAGTAATGCTCATGGCGGTAAACATGCTCACCAAAATTCCGATAATCAAAGTAATGGCAAATCCCTGTACAAAACTGCTGCCAAACCAAACCAAAAGCCCGCAGGTGATAAGCGTGGAAACATTACCGTCTCGTATAGATGACCAGGCGCGGATAAATCCTTCCTCAATAGAAGTTTTGAGACTTTTGCCAGACCGCAATTCTTCTTTCATCCGCTCAAATATAAGCACATTAGCGTCCACAGCCATGCCAATGGAAAGAATAAAACCAGAAATTCCAGCCAAGGTGAGCGTTACTCCCATTACTTTAAATATCGCGAGGGTAAGAAAGGAATAAAGAAGCAAAGATACGGCAGACAAAAGCCCGGGGAGACGATAGTACAAAACCATAAATAATACAATCAAAACGAGAGAAACAATACCCGCTTTGATACTCTGAGCAAGCGCTTCTGAACCCAAACTGGCGCCAACAGCTTGCTGTGAAATAAGATTTATGGGAATAGGCAAAGCGCCGGCGTTTAATCTCTGGGACAAAAGCCTCGCTTCCTGTATATTAAAACTCCCTGTTATAACGGCCTCGCCGTTTGAAATGGCTGTTTGCACGGTAGGAATGCTGATTGCCTCCCCGTCAAGAAAAATGGCTATGGGATCGCCCACGTGACGTTTGGTGATTTCTTCAAAGAGTTTCGCGCCTTCGCTGTCAAAACGCAAGGAAACCTGAATGGCGCCGGTGGTCTGTTGAGTAACCACTTCAGCGCGGTCCAGTTGTTTCCCCGAAAGACCCGTGGCTTTCCATTCACTTTGCGGAGGGACGATATCTGATTCGGATTTGCTGCGAACCAAAATACGCCATAATTCATATTCTTTTTTCGTTTCTTCATTTGTCTTGTATATAATATGGTATCCGAACTGAGTTTCCACCGGCCCGATAATGTCACCGGTATTCGCGTCAAAAACCGCCTGTTCAAAGGCCGGAACCATGGCGCCTTTTTTGAAAAAACCCAAAGATCCTCCTGTATTTTTATTTGATTCATCGCTCGAATTCTCAGCGGCCAACTCAGCAAAATTTTCCCCGTTCGCTTTATTGTAAATTTCCTCTGCCTTTTTAAAGGCTTCTTCTTTTGTATACACCGGATTTGAACAATTTTGAGCCCCCAAATAACAAATCAATATATGGCTGGCTTCCACTTCTTTTTGTCCTTCCCGCTCTTCTCCTCTCTTTAAGACATTGTAACCATCAAAACTTTTTATCAATTCGGTACTGGTATCTTGGTTCTTAGACTTCTCAGCCCATTCATAGAGCGGAGCAGAAAGCGGAGTCTTTGGCAGATATTGTAAATATCCGCCATTATTTTTGCTTGTTTGGTCTTCTGAGACTTCTCTGGCCACTTGTTCAAAATCTTCACCCTTTGCTATCCTTTTTAAAATACTGTCAGCGCGTTTTTCCGCGTCTTTATTGAATTCTTCCAACTGTTTGCGCTCTTCTTCTGTAAGAGAACGAGGAGCTTCAGTATTTTCTTCTTTAAATTCAAGAATCGGAGTTTCTCCTATCATGTCTATAGCTTGGTGCACGTTGTTCAGGCCGGGAAGTTCTACCAGCAGCCTGTGACTGCTGCCAACCTGGGTGGTTTGTATGTTCGGTTCTCCTACTCCCATACCATTTACTCTACGCTCTATCACGTCTCGTACACCTTCTACCGCGTCCTTGCGGCCGGAATCTTCTATGTTTTGCAAGTCTGCTTCATAGACCAGGCTCACTCCGCCCTGAAGGTCAAGCCCAAGTTTAAAATTATTGTTCGGGAGCTCCGGCAGAGCTATTCCTATGTATGTTTTTGTCCACGAAACCGCTTTGTTGTAGAACCCGGGCATAACAAAAATACTCGAGGCCAAAAGCAGAGCGAATATGCCCACTATCCCCCAACGCAATTTTGATCTGATTTGTGCGGCGCTTTTTTTGTCTGCCATAAATTATCGAGGAGTAGTGTAGCAAAGCGAACAGAAGAGGTCAATATCTTTATGCACATAGATATATCAAGCTTTTAAATGCGTAAATTATTGACAAAACCGAGATTTTGTGATATAGTGTAATGTCGCAAAATTTGGGTTTTGTGAATTTATTTGTGTCCATCCCTTTACAATATATTTTTAGAAATTCTGCGAAGCCGGCCCGCTTCGCTCTCGCATTCGTTTTCGAATTTATTAAGAATATATTGTAAAGGGGTGGACTCTGATTCATTGAACGATTTTGTTGATGAGAGGGGGAAGGCAAATGGAGAGATCATCAGATAATGATCGCACTGAGTTCACTCGGCGACGCGGAACTTTGGTCTCTATGACCAAGTTTACGGCCGAGGACGAGGCCGATCATTACAACGACTTTAATGTCGGCGCCACCATGCTTGTAGCCCGAGACACGCCTCACGGGCACCGTGAATATGCCACATTCTCCGCGGCCAACATGAAGCCGCACCGGGATGTGGTGAAGCTCTGCGCCGAGCGCATTGCCTTTGCCTGCCTGCGAAAGGCGCGCTGGACCCACGTGGTAGCGATCGTGGTTTGCGGCCCTCCTCGTAAGGAGGATACCACGGCCACCCTGTGGCCTTGCGAGGTCTGCCGGCCCTGGCTCGACGCCATGCCGGAAATTGATGATGATACCATCCTCCTTTGTGCCCACAACGGCACTGAAGAAGAGATGAGCTGGGGCAAGCTCATGGAGCTACACCCCGAAGATCGACGCTGTTCAGACCACGACGAATAGCGCAAAAACCGCCAGCCACTTACTGTGTTCCCGAAAATTCGGGGTCAGAGTAAGGAGCTAAAGGCGGTTTTTGTTTTAATAGCCAGACGGTAAACAAAGAACCTCTGCCATATTCACTTTCACAGCTTATCTTTCCTTTAAAATCTTTTTCCACCAATTCTTTGCTTATGGAAAGACCAAGTCCGGTTCCTTTGAAGGGCTCTTTGGTGGTAAACAGAGCTTCGAATATTTTGTGGCGTATTTCAGGTAAGATTCCCGAGCCATTGTCTCTTATTCCTATTTTTACATATTCGGCTTCCTCGTTTATATGAATCTTTATCTTTCTTTTTTGCACCGTATTCTCTACAAAAGCATCTATGGCGTTTGACAAAAGATTGCTTAATATCTGATTGCATTCCAAAGGATTGCCAAAAATCTGTTCCTGATAATCTGCAAATATAATGATTTCTATATTTTTTTCCTTAATTCTATGATCCAAGACATCCAAAATAGAATAAATTTCTTCAGCGACAGAAAAATATTCTCTTACGTTTTGTTTTGAAAGCTGTTTTTGAACTCCATTTACAAAATACTCCATCCTCTCGGCATTTTTCATGGCTCGAGCCAGTGTATTTTGTATCTCACGATTTGTTTCGGTGTCAGTTTTTTGGGCCTGTCTTAGATTGAGCGACAAAGCCATGAGCGGATTGATGAAACTGTGAAAATATCCTGAAGCCGAACGTCCAAACTCAGCGAAACGATATAATTGAGACAATTTTTCAAGCTGGGCTTGCTTGAGCTCCTGAGTTCTTTCTTGGATTTTGATTTCCAATAAATCTCGTTCTTGTCTCAACTCAGCCTCACTTTTTCGAGCTCGCGCGAGTGACCGTTCTATTTCTCTGTTGTAGAGCCATGAAACGATAAATATAATAAAAAAGGTAACCGCGCTTAAGAAAGAATCGCCATATCTGAACACTTCATCTTTCCAATAGAGCTGAGGCGGACTGATGTTTTGAATTTGTATAAAACTGAGAGTCAATAAGACAGATAAACATAAAACCGACATAAAAATGGAAAAACGGGTACCCACCAAAATTCCTGACATGATAATAATTAAGGCATACATCAAGAGACCTTGAGGCAAATCCGCGCCCCAGGCGTACAAGGAATAACTGCTCGGTACGAAATATAAAAAAATAAAAAGATACGAAGACAAAAAATGATAGCCCTTGCGTGACAAGATATATAAAACAACAAAGACACCCAGCAATGACGGAATGAGCCACCATGGCGCTCCCCTGCCCTCAATTTCGCCATGGAGCTTTATTATTCTGTAGAGCACATAGAGACCTGCCGAGCTCAGGAGAATAATGGATCCTGAAAGCAGGACATTGAGAATAAATTCACGGCGTCTGATATCCTCAGTGCTTCCTCGAGGTTTGATGCGTCTCATAAGGTTTCCCAAAAAAAGAGATGCGTAGGTTTGCATTCAAGTATATGGTTAACCCCGATAAAATCGGAGATTTGATCCCCACAGGGACTCATTCTACACGAAATTCCCCGCGCATGGAAAAACCGGCGCGGGGAATTTTCGAATAAATGCTAATTTTTATGGTGCCCAGGGATTCATGGCAATGGATTTTGAGAAAGCGATTTTTTTGATATTCGCCTTGTTTCTCGCGTCCTTTGACATGAGGATTTCCCGAATGATTTCACTCATATAGTATATGTAAAAATGAATAAAATATTTACATCGACCTTTTTGGATAAACGGCTCACACTGCCCGCTGTATATGGAGGAACATTGTTTATATCTTTATAAACTTCTTCAAAATAAAATTTTTTGTATCTCAGAGGAAAAAAAGGCACAAATACATAGAGCCCTGGCTCTAACTTAACGGCAATATGAACATTTCAACAATCAGCAATATAATCGGGTAAAATTTTTAGCAGATCAAACGCTTCTTTCCTATATCTTCTCTTTGAAAGCTCAGACAGACAGGCACGGGATTTTGTTATCTTCGTTTCGAATATATGCATCCGGTTCTTTGCGATCTTTTTCTTGGATAATTGATCTTCAAATTTTTTGGTGCCAGAGTTTAACGTATATCTTGCAATATCATCTTTAGTATCCTGAATATCATCTCTGATCTGATACGCAATGCCGCAAGATAGAGCGAATTCAGAAATACAAGAGCGTTCAGCATCTCTTATTTTTGAACCGGCACAATACATGCCCAAGCAAAGAGGAAGTTCAAACGAATAATGCGCGGTTTTTAATGCGACGATTTTTTGATTATCTAAAATCTGTTTCTTGTTCACCTGAAAAAAAATATCCTGACCCTGGCCAAAAATCGTTTTAACAAGAATCATACTTACAAATTCGAATAAATACCCACTATTTTTTGTTTCAAAATTCTTTGAACCCAATAATTCAAAAGCCAAAACGCATAGCAAATCTCCGCACAAGATCGCCATCCGCGATCCAAAATATTCTTTTTCTGATGGAGAAAGACCCCCGAAAAATTGATGCTCCACGAAAGAGTAATGAGCACTCGGCCCGTCTCTTCTCGTCATGCTCCGGTCTATAATATCGTCGTGAATCAATAAAAAACTGTGGATCAATTCCATTGCTATAGAGGCCTTTAGGGCTTGGGCATTGGCATCTTCTTTGATCAATTCAAAACCCAAGCAAAACAAAAAACTTCTGAGCCGAGCCCCGCCGGAATCATGGAGCCGCTCTATTTCATTGAAAAAAAACGGCGAGACTTCAATATCAGCGTAACGATTTCTACATTCTGAAATAAATGTTTTATAAAGAGGATCAAAGTTTGCTTTATGCGCCGATAAAGCATCTTGGAATAATTTTCGTCCCTCGCTCATATTTCAATATATAACATTAATTCTACAGACGCATTATAAAAATTCGGAATTAATTTTTTCTAAACTTGATAAAGATTTAGATTCCGGGATTAAATTCTTGCAGTCCCATTTTTCCGCAAACAAAAAACCCCGTCCGGCAAATCCGCCGGACGGGGTTCTTCTTAAATACACTATGCGAGTTACAGAGATTTCGACAACATAAATTGCTATTTCCCTTCGAACAAATCCGTTTGGCTTGCTTATTTCATTCGCCTTCTTCACGGCAGAGTGAAAAAATTCATGCCACTATTTCTTATACTGTGTTTAAGAAGTCTGTCAGTGCGCGGCCTGACCTTCGAGATCCTCCTTGGGGATCGCCCGCGCGCGAGTAGAGAACGTGGAAAGAACGGAAGGCTAGGCGCGAGGCGCGCCTAGGGGTGGAAGGAGCGGAGCCGAGGGCCGGGGCCTACTGGAGGAAGCCCCAGGCGTAGCCGTTCATCGTCGCGATGACGGGCTGGCCGCTCTGGGTCACGGCGATCAGCCAGGTCCCGGCCGGGAGCTCGTAGCGCATGTCGGACTTCTGGCCCGTGGTGACGTCGATGACGTCGATGATCGCCCCGGACTCGGAGTCGCCGTTGACGCCGAGCATCTCCTCGGTGGCCGAGTTCCAGGCCAGCGCGCTGTAGGAGACGTGCTGGCCGTTGTTCCAGGCCTTCTGGAGGTCCGCGATCCCGTTGGCGCTCAGGTAGACCGTCTTGCCGTCGTTGAGCTCGGCGAGCACGGACACCTTCTTGCCGCCGAAGGCCTCGAGGGAGATGACCTGCGTGACGTCGTCCTGGGTGAAGCCCGCGCCGAGCCGCGAGATCGTCTTCGCGTCGATCTCGATGATGACCGGCTTGGCCTCGTTGCCGATACCGGCCATGTAGAGCCGGTGGCTGCTGCGGTCCTGGGCCACCGCGGTGACGCTGCGGAGGCCGAGGCGAGCCATGGCGGTCTCGGTCTTGTCCTCGAGCTGGCCGTCGTCCTTCTTGCGGAAGAACTGGACCTTGACCTCGCCGCTCGTGCGGAAGGCGTCCACGTTGAAGGTCTGGCCGCTCTCCAGCTGGCCGAGACCGCTCTGCTCGATGTGCTCCGAGAGCTCGGCCGAGGTGACGGACTGGTCGTCGATCCCGAGGGTCACGATCACGAGGTCGTCCTTCGTGTAGGTCCGCCGGATGCGCGCGGCGATCGTCTCCTCGGGGCTGGCCGTCTTGCCGTCGCCGAGGTCGATCTGACCGAGCTTGTAGAGCGAGCCGGGGACCATCTCCTCCGTCGTGCCGTAGCCGAAGACGGTGAGCCGGTGGTCGAGGTTGCCCAGCCCCATGAGGGCCAGGCCGCGCTGGACATCGATGTCCACCTTGTTGATGCGACGACCCGTGATGGGCGCCGCGCTCTCGAGCATGAACGTGGTCATGATTTCTCCGTTTCCTAGTCATCAGACGAATCCCGCAGCGGGATGCCGCGAGAACGCGCGCAAGTATACGCTCCACAGAAATCAAGGTCAAGCCGTGCTGTGGATAAACACAAGCCTATCCAATAGCTCAATTGCGCGAAAAAGCCCAAAACACTCCATAGATTGATTTTCGCGCTTTTTTCTGATATGATGGCTCTCAGTCTATATGAGCATAGCTTTGGATTCTATTTTCAGTTTGCGTACTATTATCGGATACGCCATTTTTGCTTGTATTTTTGCTTTCCTTTGGTCCCCTCTTCTAAGCAAATTTCTATACACCTACAATCTCACCAGACGGCCTGAATACGACGCCACTTTGGCTATGGGCGCGAGACGCGGCAAAGTGGGAGTTCCTGTGATGGGTGGTTTATTGGTCATTGTAACGGTGGCGGTTTTAACCGCAAGTTTTAATTGGGAACGAAAATTTACTTGGGTCCCCATCGGAGTAATGCTCCTATCAGCCCTTCTCGGCGGTATTGATGATGTAATGAATATCTACGGCCATCAAAGAAGATCGAGAAAAATCAAACATATTTTACGCTTAATCAAAGTGCACAAAGAATTGAGGCAAAGAATCTGGCTTTCTATTACTCTCCCTTGGTCTATCTTCAAAAGAAGCTCGCTCTGGCTGGGCTCGCATCCGGGCAAAGGCATTCATGTGCATGAAAAACTCCTTCTCCAATTTCTCGCCGGTTCCATTACCGCGTGGTGGATATATGTAAAACTTGGCGAACACTGGCGCACCATATTCATTCCTTTCGACGGATATATCAATATCGGGTGGTGGATTATTCCTCTCATTATTTTTTTTGTGATGTTCACGGCCAACGCGGTAAACGTGGCTGACGGCATGGACGGTTTGGCAGGCGGCTCGCTTATTAGCACCTTTGCGGCGCTCGCTCTTCTAAGCTGGCTCGAAGGATTCCAGGAAATCGCCATTCTCAACGCCACTACCGTAGGCGCGCTCATTAGCTATACGTATTTTAATATCAAGCCGGCCCGCTTCCAAATGGGAGACGTGGGGTCGCTCGGCCTGGGATCCCTCCTTGCCATCAACGCCATAGTCATAAATAAAATGCTGCTTCTTCCTTTTTTGGGTTTTATTTTTTATCTCGAACTCTTGAGCGTAATCATACAAGTGCTCGGCAGGCACCTTTTGAGAAGACGAATATTTAAAATGGCGCCCATCCACCATCATTTCGAAATACGAGGTTGGAGCGAAGAAAAAACCGTCATGCGTTTTTGGATTTTGCACGCGGGCTTTGTGCTCCTTGGAGTTTGGATAGCTTTATTGTAAATTTTTAAGATGTATCTTTCTTGGGGAACACATACCATTCAGTCTTTCAGAGAACATGAAATAAATGCTCTATACGACGAGGGCTATCTGTTTACGCGACTTGAAAAAGGAATCATGAACAAAACAAGAAGCATACGGATAAAATGTCCTGATTTTTCGTGGAGCAGTGAAAATAGGAGAATCTTAAAAAAGACCGAAAGCTTGATGCTCAAAGAGCACCGGATACCTTATTCGGGGTATGATTGGCGAATCGCCAAAATGGCAAAAAATTTTTATGACACAAAATTTGGCGCAAAAACATTCAGCGCGAACAAAATAAAAGAATTGTTGACAAACAAAAAAACTACCAACTTCAATTTGTTGCTGGAATTTTATATAAATACCAAAAATACCGCAGAGGCTCTCGGCTACGCCATTTGCGCGGAAACAGAGGAACTCATACACTATGCCTATCCTTTTTACAGACTTGATTCTGAAACATGTAATATGGGAATGGGCATGATGCTCCAAGCCATTGAATGGGCCCGTGGAAAAAATAAAAAATATATATATCTCGGTTCTGCCCAGCGCCCCGGGGATATTTACAAACTCCAATTCAAGGGTTTGGAGTGGTATGACGGACAAAAATGGCAAAGCGATGAAAACGCCTTAAAAACTCTGCTCAAAAACTAAATCTATGGATACCTTATCACCAGAAAAACGTGCCGAACAGGAGAGAGAAAGTATCGTCAGTTCTATTCTGGCCTCCGCTGAAAGAGAACCCGCAGATAAAGACATCCCAAGCCTTGTGGTCTTCCGCTATGGCAGCAAAGAATTGGATCTGGTCTATTTTGCCGACAAAGGAACCTTCAGCACTGCGGTTGAGGGGTATGAAGATAGAGAGAGAAAACCAGAGGAAACACGTTTCTTGTATATGGCGGCGAAGAGAGCTATGCAAGAAATCGCGGATCGCTCTCAAACTGAAATAGAATACACTCTCGAAACCTCAAACGAAAAAATAGTCCCATTCGCCCAAAGTCACGGAAAAGAGATTTTTCGTTGGGATTCTGAAACGAAGGAAGAATTTGAAATAAAAAAGCGAGGAAAAGTTGATATTTGGTATTTCAAAAAAACATTCAAGCCACTTTGATAAACTATGGCGAGTATGAAAGTACATTTTATAGGTATTTGCGGAGTGGCCATGAGCGCGCTCGCGAGCGCGCTCAGCAAGAAGGGATACGCTGTCAGCGGCAGCGACAAAGGATTCTTCCCTCCCATCTCAACCCATCTCAACAAGGCGGGCATTATATTTTATCCGGGATGGCATGTAGAAAAAATGACAAAACAGGGAAATCCTGATCTTGTCATAGTGGGAAACGTCGCCGGTTCTGAAAATTCGGAATTGCTGTACGCGAAAAAACAAAAACTGAAATGCCTTTCATATCCCGAACTCATAGCAGAGCTTTTCGTAAAATCGCGGTCAATCGTCTGTGCCGGCACCTACGGAAAAACAAGCAGTAGCGCGCTTTTGGCCTGGATTTTTAGACAAGCGGGATATAAACCAAGCTATATGTTCGGGGGTTTGGCTTTAAACGACATGGAAGCGGCAGAATTGAATGAAAGTAATTGGAGCATTCTCGAAGGAGACGAATACAAAACCGCGCGTTGGGATGATTCAGCAAAATTTTTTCATTATGCCCCTACTCATCTTGTGTTAAGCGCTATTGAGTGGGATCACGCTGATATATATAAAGACAAAAAAAGTTATACAGACGTTTTTAAAAAACTTTTGTCATCAATCCCAAAGACAGGGCTGGTCTTGGCCGCTTCAGGAAAAGCTTCTATAGACGAAGTCTTGACCCAAACAAAAGCAAAAATACTGAGATACGGACCGGATCCCAGGGCTGATTATCAATATCTGAATCTATCGGTCAGTGCTCACGGTATGTCTTTTGAAATTCGCCAAGACGCAGAAAATCACTATGTCAGAAGTCCCTTGATCTACGCCTATATGGCTGAAAATATTACCGGATGTTTCGCGCTCTCACGCGAACTAGGAATTGAACCGGCCAAAATACTCGAATCCATTTTTTCATTCAAGGGTCTAAAACGGAGGATGGAAAAACGTTATGAAGGCGAAGTTACCCTGATTGATGACATAGCTCACTCTCCGGTAAAAGCCCAATCAGTACTCAAAAATCTGAGACACATTTACAAAGGAAAAATATACGCGGTGTTCGAACCAAATACCGGAAATCGGATGCCAAGCATGGCAGAATCCTATCATAGAGCCTTCAAAAACGCTGACACGGTCGTGATACCTCGCCTCAGTATTCTGAAAAAAAATAAAGAATCTTCGGAAGAAGCATTCAACGCGGCAACTCTGGCCAATCTTATAGCCCAAACTCACCCTGACGTTTTCGCGTTGGAAGATGATGACAGGCTTATTGATTTTCTGGTTGAAAGAACGAGGCCGGGAGACGCCATTATATTTCTTGGAAGTCATGGCTTCCGCGGAATGATAGAAAAAACCATTGAAAAAATAAAGCGGCCATGATGGCCGCGTTTACTTCCCTTCTTCCACGATCTCAGTTTCCACCGACCCATCATCCATAAGCTTTGTTACTCCAAGCGTAATCCCGCAATGGTTGCATTCTATGACCATTTCCGGTTTCAGGTTTGGGTAGTTTGAGAGGTCTACTTGATTTTTGCATTCAGGACAGGTAAGATTCATAGACTATTTATAAATTTATAATTTTTAAGTTAGAATTTTTAGTTGGATTCTTGCGGCCTTTTTAACAAAACCATTGTAACACAGGAGAGAAACAAACTCAAATCTTTATGAAAACACCCCAGCAATCATACCCTGAACTCGCCGCGGCTCTGGGTGTAGAAGAACTCTATCTAAAACGTGAAGACCTGCACAAATATCGTTCTCACAAAGGACGTTCCATACCCCTCATGATCAAACGATATCTGCGAGAAGGAAAAAATCATTTTGTCATATCATCCTCCGGCAACGCGGCTCTAGCCGCGGCCTTGACCGTGGAAAACCACAATAGAAACAACCCCGAAAAAACAATCAGCTTGGATATTCTTGTAGGAACCGGCATCCAGATAGAAAAATTAAAAACACTAAATGAAATAGCGAATCAAGGAATCGGCATAAACATTAAGACCCTTGAGCGTCCCAAGCAAAGCGCCTTTCAAATGGCCAAGGAAGGCTCTGCTATTTTTTTACGCCAATCAACTGATGATCTCGCTTTGGAAGGCTATCTTTCATTGGCAGATGAGCTATCCAAGATACCAAAACTGGAAGCAGTCTTTATACCAACCTCATCCGGAACCACCGCACAGGCTCTTGGCGAAGCTTTCGCAAGAATGTCCAGATCCATCCAAATACACGTGCTCCAAACGAGCCGCTGCCATCCTATCGCGGAAATTTTTGACAAGGCCAACGAAGAGAACAAAAAAACGCCCTCCACATCAAAAGCAAAAGCCGTAGTGGACAAGGTGGCTCATCGCAAAAATAAAGTGGTGTACCTGGTCCAAGCAAGCGGCGGTTCGGGCTGGATACTCACGAACAATGAAATAGAAGAAGCACAAAATCTAGTCCGCGAAAAAACCGGTCTCTCAATTTCCGGAAACAGCGCCTTGTCTGTGGCAGGACTCAAAAAAGCCCTCGCTTCCGGATGGAATTGCAAAGGAACCGTGGTTTGTCTTATCACCGGAGCTTAGCTCAAGACAAACTTTTCTGAGCTATACTTATAATATTGTTCCCTTTCTCTTTATCCGAAGGTGTTCCTTTTCTTATAAAATAATGTTCTTTTAATACAAAGCCGGCATCCACTATAAGGGCTCGAAGTTCATCCAGAGTAAAACCATGGTAATAGCGTTCTCCCAATATCTTGCCACTTGCGTCCAACCATGGAACAATAAAATCAGTTTTCGATTCTTCCAAGGTCCACTTTCCTTTTTCCACGTTTTTTCGCGCTGAATCTGAATACATATTCCAATTGGTCATAAGAAGCATTCCTCCGGGCCGCAAAATCCTGTATATCTCGCTTAGTGTTTTTCTTCTGTCTTCAGTATTTGGCAGATGATGAAAAGAAGCCACCGAAAGAGCCAGATCAAAAATCCGATCCTCAAATGGCAGAGAACGCATGTCCGCCACCATAAATCTTGCTCCGGGGACCCGTGCTCGCGCTATGTCCACAAGCTTTTCGCTTTGATCTATCCCCGTATAATTGATACCTTGATTTTTATCGCATAACTGGTATACTCTCCCATTCCCAGAGCCAATGTCCAAGATGGAATATCCATCTCTTATAAAAGACCTAAAAACCTCAAGATCCTCCCACAGATCATTTCTTGAATCAGAAAAATAAACGGCTATTTCATTGTATACCTGCTTATTGTGTTTTACCAAGTCTGAGGAGCGCATATATTCAGTTATGATGGAAACAAAAAGCTTGCTAAGCGAAAAACAATTGAATACTGTCCTTGATCATATCATCACAAAAAAACCGAAAACCCGGTCTGATTTTGAATCGGCAAAACGAATTATATGCGGACGCATTGGCTGCGCTCAACCGCCAAATCGTTTTCTGCTCTCAGCCTACCAAAAACTCCTCAAAAAGAAAAGCATATCTTCCTCCACCTTTCTTGAGCCTTTTCTCAAAAAAGCAGAAGTACGCTCTATTTCCGGCATTGCCGTGGTTACTTCTCTTATAAAACCATACCTCTGCCCTGGCAAATGCGTGTATTGTCCTACTGAAGTTCGCATGCCAAAAAGTTATATTGCCACAGAACCGGCGGCCGCCAGAGCTTTGCGACTGAATTTTTCCCCTTATGAACAAATGAAACGGCGTGTGGAAATGCTCGAGATAAACGGACATAACACCGATAAAATAGAATTTATCATAAAAGGAGGGACCTGGAACGCTTACCCCATAAAATATCAATACTGGTTTATCTTGGAATCTTTCAAAGCTTGTAATAATGTTAAAAGAAAAAAACCGACGAATCCTACGGAAGAACTACACTGGGCCTCTCGACCCTTGAAAGAACTTCAGAACGCCCTCAAAAAAGAACAAGCATACAATGAAAAAGCAAAACATCGCATTATAGGTCTTACGCTTGAAACCCGGCCAGACGCTATCGCCCCAAAAACAATATTCCACATGCGGGAACAAGGATGCACGCGCATTGAGCTTGGGTTGCAAGCGCCGGACGACCGGATATTGAAGCTGGTCAATCGCGGACATACCGTAGATGATTTTCGCAAAGCCATTTGGCTCCTTCGAGAAGCCGGCTTTAAAGTGGACCTGCATATGATGCCGGATCTGCCGGGAACTACGCCAAAGCACGACGTGGAAATGTACAAATTCTTATTTGAAGATCCTGCTTTGAGGCCTGACATGGTAAAAATATATCCCTGCACGGTCATCAAATCAGCCGAATTATTTACCTGGCTCGAAGATGGCCGATACAAACCCTATAGTGGAAAAGAATTATTCGAGGCGCTCCTTGAGATGAAGTTGTCTACTCCGCCCTGGTGCCGAATTTCAAGATTGATCAGAGACATCCCGGCAAATGAAATCGAGGCTGGCAACAAAATAACGAACCTCCGTGAAGAATTGAGTACCGAACTTGCCCGGCGAGGTCTTTCCTGCGTTTGTATACGTTGCCGCGAAATAGGGAGACAAAAACACAATATACCAGAAGACAGCCCCAGTCTCTTTGTTGACTTTTATGAAACCATAGGGGGCAGAGAATATTTTATCAGTTTTGAAGATTCTTCCCGAAAGGCCATACATGGGTTTTTGCGCTTGCGCGTTCCAAATAAATTCGCTGAAAAGGCTGGCTTTCTTCCTCCAACATATCTGACAAACACAATAACAGAGCTCAAAAGCCTTTTGCCCGGAATCAAAAACAGCGCCTTTGTCCGAGAACTCCATGTGTACGACACGGCGCTTCGCATTGGGATACGACAAAAAAATCTTTCTCAACACAAAGGCTTTGGCGCTCGTCTCCTCCATGAAGCCGAAACTATCGCCAGACAGCAAGGTTTTAAAAGCATATCCGTTATTTCAGGCGTCGGAGTACGAGCCTATTATCGTTCCAAGGGTTACAGAAAAACAGGCAGCTATATGACGAAAAAACTCTGAAAATCCTGTTTCTATCTACCGGTGCCAATTTTGACGAAGTCCTGCTCAGAAACCCCGGCATAAGACCATACGATAAAACCCAAACTGTCTCTATAAAATGAACACATTTTGCTTTGCATAGAAAATAGTCGTGTGATAGCATACCCGACACAATTAATGCATGATTTTTGAATATGAAACTTCCTGCCGGATCATTCATAGCTTCAGGACCGGTTATTATAGAAAATAGAAGAGTTCTCCTCAATAAAGAACTGAAAAAAGACGGCAGTATCAGCCCTTGGTTTTTTCCAGGGGGCGAAGTTGAAGATTTTGACCTTTCTCTCGAAGAAACCTGCGCCCGAGAGGCAAAGGAAGAAATGGGCATTGAAATACGCGGGCTAAAACCTTTAAGAACCATCCTGTTAAAAAATACCGAGGGCTTTATCATTTTGGTTCATTTTTTGGCCGAAAGAAAAGGAGAAATAAAGCCCGGGCCTATGATAACAGACTGGGCTTGGCATCCCATCGATGCCTTGCCGAAGGATTGTGCTTCTAATGTGTATACTATTATAGAAGATTGTAAAAATATGTCTGACTTTGCTTTATGATATTCGAATCGCTGGAACACAAATGAACATACAACGGTAAAATACTGAATGAACAAAACGTAGTTCATTCTGGTTATGCTTTCTCTCACAAAAAACTTTGAACCATCAACATAGTAGAACCTATGAACAAACCCCATCTCCAACATCAAGATCCTGAAGTATACGAAATTCTGAAAAAAGAAGAACGCAAGCAACAGGAAAAATTATCCATGATCCCTTCCGAAAATTTTACTTCCAAAGCGATAAGAGAAGTGGTAGGATCGATTTTCATGAATAAATATTCTGAAGGTTATCCGGACAAACGGTATTATGAAGGAAATTACAACATAGATTCCTTGGAAAAAATCGCCATTCAGCGCGTCAAAAAATTATTCAAGCTTCCGGAAGATTGGGACGTAAATGTGCAGCCGCTTTCCGGTAGCCCCGCAAACCTTGCTGTGTATCTCGGGCTCTTGAACCCTGGAGACACGGTAATGGGTATGTATTTGCCCGACGGTGGGCACCTTTCTCACGGTTGGTCTTATGAACCAAAAGCAGAACAAGACCCCGATGAAATCGTATACAAAGGCGGCTCAAGAAAAGTAAACATAACTTCAAAATTCTATAAAACGATTCAATATAAGACAGACCCCAAAACCCAACGTTTCGATTACGCGACAATAGAAAAAGTGGCCATGGAATATAAGCCAAAACTTCTTATCACCGGCGGCACCGCCTATCCTCGAGAAATCAATTATGAACGAATGGCTGAAATCGCAAAAAAAACGGGCGCGTATTATCTGGCCGACATAGCTCATGAAGCCGGCCTCGTTGCCGCGGGCGTGAACAGTTCTCCGGTCGGCATAGCAGACGTAGTCACCTTTACTACTCACAAAACACTGCGTTGCAATAGAGGAGCCGTTATTGTTGGAAAAAGCGAACTCATGAAAAAAATCGACCGAGCCATTTTCCCCGGTCTTCAGGGTGGTCCTCACAACCACAGCATAGCCGGAATAGCAGTGGGTCTTTTGGAGGCCATGCAGCCGGAATTTAAGCTTTACGCAAAACAAATTATACTCAATGCCCAAACCATGGCTTCTGAATTGGCCGATTTTGGATTTGAAATAGTATCCGGCGGGACAGACAAACACTTGGTTCTTATTAATCTCACCAACAAAGAACTTTTCGGCAAAACATACGCTCGAGCTTTGGATCACGCCGGAATCATTACAAACATGAATACCATGCCTCAAGAAAAACGCTCTCCGGCCGACCCATCCGCCCTCAGAATCGGGACACCCTGGATCACTACACGAGGCATGAAAGAAACAGAGATGAAAACAATAGCCGCGTGGATGAATACAGTGATGGAAATCTGCAAGCCTTGGAAAAAATTAGAATTTGAACCGTTTGAGGACAAGGTTCGAGAATCCGGAGAGATCAAAAACATAGCTGATGAAGTAAAAACACTCTGCGCAAAATTCCCTCTTGATATTTAAAATTTTCCGTTTGGGTACACACGCACGGTATGAAGCACATAGCTCAGTCTGCGCTTGAAATGGAACAATTCGGCAAAAAAAACGCAAAGTTTCTAAAAGGAGGCCATATTCTTCTTTTGCACGGTGAACTCGGCACAGGTAAAACAACGCTCGTAAAAGGCATAGCTTGCGGTCTTGGTATTGTGGAAACCATCACCAGCCCTACTTTCGCCATTATGAACTTGTATACTCTCGCATCTCCAAAACAAGGCATAACAAAGCTCGTACATATAGACACATACCGCCTTGAACATGAAAAAGAACTCCTTGAAATAGGAGCACAGGATTATATAGGCGAAGATTCCACACTTTGTATTATTGAATGGCCGGAAAAATTGACTACCATCTTGCAGGCTAAACTTTGCAAAGATATATTCCTATGCCATACGGAGGAAAAAAATTTCCGGGCCATAGAAACGAAAAATTTCTGATCCGTTTTATTTCTGATCCGTTTTATCTGTTGCCTGATCTTCTATATTAAACCAATACGTATATCCTTTTATAGCCAATCGTTCTTTGAACTTGTGCCAGAGACTACGTTTGTGCCAACGCAGGTCATCCAATGATTTGGCAGAGTCCATCCAGCGCAGGGCGATTCGTTTGATTTTGCGCACGATACGCTTATCTTTTAGATGGATATTTGCTTCATAATTGTGGTAAAAACTCGGGTGGTCTATATTACTGCTTCCTATCATGGCCCAATCTTCGTCCACTATCAAACCTTTGCCGTGCATCATTTTCTTGAGCACATGGATGCGCACGCCGGCTTTTTTCAAGACAGCGAACCATGCATAAGCAGCATAAGTGGCCACGCGCAAATCGGTCCTGAGCGGAATGAGCAAATCCACGCGCACTCCTCTTTTTTTAGCCTCCCACAAAGCTTTCAGAAATTGAGCGTCCAAAAAATAATAAGGAGAAAACAAAATAACCCGCTGTGAGGCCTTTCGTAAAGCTTCCAGATATCTTTTTCTCGTACGCGAATACTTTCCTCTGGGCTGATCATATATCATTTTCATATTTTGTTGCTCAAGACCGGGACGAAACCGAGCGCTCCACAAAATATGCCGTATGTTTTCTTTGGCGCCTCCGGAGAGAAGATAGAGACGCGCGAATGAACGAAGCAAAGATTTAACCACTGTTCCACGAACACACATGTGCAAATCCAGCCAGTCGTTCATATCTTTCTGGATATTCACTCCTCCGATGAAGCCCAAGGCTTGATCTATAATCAGCACTTTTTGGTGCGTTCTGATAGAAAAACGCTTCCAAAAAGTCTTGTATCTGGGTTTGCGCTCCTGGAAAAGCAGGACATCTATGCCTTTTTGCTTCAGCTGATTCACCCGCTTGCGGGAAAGGGCAAAACTTCCCCAATAATCTATAATAAGTTTTACCTCAAGCCCTTCTAGGGCTTTTTGTTCCAAGAGATCAAAAAATCGTGTGCCTACTTTATCATCAACGAAAATGTACACTTCCCAATAAATTGAAGAAGTGGCGTTTTGTATTGCCTTATACATTGCTGTCCAGGCCTGTTCCGTGGTTTCGTAGACACTATAGGCTGATGTGGACATAGAGACGCAAATTTATAATGTTCAATTTCTAATCTCGGAGTCTCATCCATAATTATAGATGAGTACCTTTTTCACCGTACCATGAAAGACGTCTTATTTCAAGCTCGCGCGAAACTAAGATTTTCCGCTCATTTTGTATCCCCTACCTGGAATAGTATGTATAAGTTTATGTGGAGAAAAACCATCCACTTTTTTTCTTAAATAAGAAATATGAACATCCACCGTGTTTGTAAAAGGATCTATGTGCATGTCCCACACCTTTTCCAAAATAAAAGAACGCGTTAAAACCATTCCCACATGAATCATAAACAACTCTAGAAGAGCGAATTCTTTGTTTCTAAGCTTAATCTCTCTGCCGGAACGAGTAACTTTGTGAGCCGTGACGTCCAAACGAAGATCTTGCACTTCCAAAATGGAATTGTACACAACGCCGACTCGGCGTGTGAGCGCCCTTATTCTTGCTTCAAGTTCTTCAACTGAAAAGGGCTTGCAGACATAATCATCGCAAAATTCCAACATTTGGAGTTTTGCTTGTATTTCCATTTCTACACTGAGAGCGATAATGCGAACGGTCTTATTCTGCGCGCGGATCTTCTGCCCAATGTCTATACCGCTTAAGCCGGGCAAATGCAAATCGAGAATAATAACATCATACACAGCCAAATAAGATTGACGCAGACCCTGTTCACCGTCAAAAGCCAAGTCTACGCTGTATGAAAAAGATTCCAAAGACTCTGCCAGACCTTTCGCGATGTCTGGATTATCTTCGATTACCAATACCCGCATAAGACGATTTTACTGATTTAGATTTTTTTATTATAACAAAAAAAAGATTAAAAAAAGATTAATTTAGAGTCAAACTCCCAATTCCGATCTTATTCGATGAGGAGAAGGAACAACATGGCGATTACACCGAGTATAAAACCAAAAACCTGAGCTATTGACTTTCTGATGTGCAATTCCTTGTGAAGTTCAGGTATCAAGTCCGAACCTGCCACATATATGAAAATCCCGGCTGACACAGCCAAAAAATATACTGAAAACGCCTCTACATAGCTGATAAACAAAAGCGCGAAAACAGCCCCAAGCATCGAGCCGAGAGCCACGATAAAATTGGCGAAAAGCGCTTTTTTTCTTGAAAATCCGCTATGTAAAAGCACGCCAAAGTCGCTTATTTCTTGGGGAATTTCATGGGCAAAAACAGCCAAAGTGGTAGCAATACCCACAGGCAAACTTACAATGTAACTCGTGGCGATTATTAGACCATCCAAAAAATTGTGTACCAGATCGCCAATCAAATTGGTGATAGCCAAAGGATGAGTGTGCCCCTCTTCCCCTGAGGGGATATGACAATGATGCCAGTGAACGACTTTTTCAACTACAAACATAATCGTAATACCCGCAATGATGGAAAGAGACACAGCCAAACTAAAATCATGCTCTTCGAGAATTTCGGGCAACAAATGTATAAAAGTGTCGCCTATCAGAGCTCCCGCGGCCAGGCTTACCAGAAAAAAAATAATATATTTCAGCCGTTCCAAACTGAAAGATAAAAAAATAATGCCTACCAATGAAATAAGGCTCACCGCGAGTACGCTCAAAAGCGTATAAGTCCAGATTATAAGCATACAGAATTATATGTTTAATGTATCATTTTCGACTTCAGCAATCAATACCCTAAATGTCTACTCTTGACTCTATCCACAATTCCACTAATTCCTTGCTCCAACTTAAAAATTAAATCTAAAAAAGGCCCTAAGCCTTTTTTGTTTATCTTTTGAGCCCATCTCAAAAATAATTTTGAGATGGCTCTAATTACTCTTTACTTCCTGCCTGCCCTTTTTCTATCATTTTCCGTGAGAAGCTGTTTGCGGATACGGATACTTTTGGGCGTTATTTCCAAATATTCGTCTTCAGCTATCATTTCGAGTCCCCTCTCGAGAGTTACTTTTACCGGAGGCGTAAGGTTAAGAGCCTCGTCTGTGCCGCTAGCCCGCATATTGGTGAGTTGTTTGCCTTTGATAGGGTTTACAGTCATATCGTCCCCGTTGGACACGTTTCCCACCACCATGCCCTCATAAACTTCTATATTCGGACCAATATACATGGCTCCTCTGTTTTGCAAATTGGCAAGCGAATAACCGAGAGCCTTGCCCGTGACCATGGAAATCATGGAGCCTACCGAACGTTTTTCTATCACACCAACATGGGGGCGGAAACCAATCGTACGACTTGCCATGATTCCCTCTCCTCGAGTGTCCATAATAAATTGGTTCCGATATCCCAAGAGGCCTCGAGATGGAATTTCAAAAATCATGCGGACATGCCCGTCTTTGCTCTCCATATGCGTCATGTTTCCTTTGCGTTTTCCAAAACGCTCGATAACCACGCCCGAAGACTCATCCGGCGTGTCTATAATCACCTCTTCAAAAGGTTCCTGTTTCACTCCGTTTATTTCTTTTATAATGGCTTGCGGCTGGCTCACCTGGAGTTCAAAACCTTCTCTGGCCATTTGCTCGAGCAAAATCGCCAAATGCAATTCCCCTCTTCCATATACCTTGAAACGATCCAATTCTGAAAAATCTATGTCCAAGCCGACATTGATCTCCAATTCTTTCTCCAAACGTTCACGAATCTGTCTGCTGGTGACAAATTTTCCCTCTTTTCCAGCGAAAGGAGAATTGTTTACAAAAAATTCCATTCCGATAGTCGGTTCATCCACATGAATGGCAGGCAATGATTGCTGATCCTCACGTTTACAAATTGTTTCTCCAATGTCTATATCCGGTATTCCGGCGAGCATCACAATGTCTCCGGCTTCGGCCGTTTTTACCTCTATCGTTTCAAAACCTTTGAATTGCTGTAATTTTGTAATAGAACCTTTTCTGCTTTCCCCATTGGGTTTCTTTATAATCACCGATTCGCCCACAGACACACTGCCTTCATAAATTCTTCCTACGGCAAGACGGCCCACAAAATCATCATAACCCAAATTAAAGGGTTGCATGCGAAAGGGAGCTTCTGTGTCATGAGGAGCTTGGGGCACATGGGCCAAAATCATATCCAAAATCGGATTCATATTTTCCGATTTGTCTTCAAGCTTTGCTTTGGCTATACCTTGTTTTGCTATCGCGTAGCAAATAGGAAAATTGAGCTGGTCATCGTTAGCTCCAAGATCCATAAAAAGCTCAAGCAGCTCTTCATGAACAATATCAGGCCTGGCCGCGGGTTTATCTATTTTATTGAGCACCACCAAAGGTTTAAGCCCCAATTCCAAAGACTTCTTAAGCACGAATTTTGTTTGCGGCATGGGACCTTCCTGGGCGTCCACTACGAGAATAACCGCGTCTATAGAGCGCAAAACACGCTCCACCTCTGAACCAAAATCAGCATGTCCGGGAGTATCCACGATATTGATTTTGACGTCTTTATAAAATAAAGTGGTATTCTTGGCGTATATGGTAATGCCCCGTTCCTTTTCGAGCGCGTTGGAATCCATGCTTTTTGTCTCATCGTCTACCATGCCCGTCTGTCGTAAAAGCGCGTCCGTAATGGTGGTCTTGCCGTGGTCTACATGAGCGATGATAGCAATATTTCGTATGTCCATAAGTTAAAAAATCTCCCGCAGGAGAAATGTCTTTCACAAAGAGGATACCAGATAACAACTTTGCTGTCAAATGACTTTGCTGTCAAATGATTGAACAAAGAATGAACCAAGGGTAGAAAATTTTTACTTTATAATTTATAATTTCTAAACAATTTCTATTCTCTTAATTTTTAATGACTGAGTCTACGGGGTATTTTTCGGATAGCGGCATTTCGTTTAGATCATTAAAAATGGTGTCATTAGAAATTGTTTAGAAATTATAAATTATAAAGTAAAAATTTGACAAAGCAATTTCTTCTCTCTATGCTTGCCTCTATGCAAACAATCATATTAACCATCCTTTTCCTTATACCACCTGCCTACCTCGTCTATCTTGTGGCGGTTTACGCGCGAACAAAAGTCCCCTATGTTCGTACTTCGCGGGCTCGTCTGCCGCTCATTATGAAAGAAATGAATATAGGTCCTGAAACCGTAATATACGATTTGGGCTGCGGCAAAGGCGATGTGCTTTTTGCGGCAGAAAAATTTCATCCAAAAAAATTAGTCGGTTTTGAGCTGTCGCCTCTTCACGCGTGGTATGGAAAAATAAAGGCTTGGCTATGCCGATCTAAGGTGCGCATTCATTGCCGTGACTTTTTTGTGGCTGATATCAGCGAAGCGGATATTATTTATCTTTTTTTGGTACAGTCGGCAATAAATAAAGTCTGGCCAAAATTAAAAAAAGAAGCGAAGCCGGGGACCAAACTATTGGTCTTGTCCAGCAAGATCCCAGAGCTTACAGGACGCCGCGTGGTGACGATGAAGAATGGTTCAGCTGTTCCTGGCGGTATATATGTGTATACGGTTTGAGTTGACAAGGCTACAATCACCAAAAAACAAACGAAGAATTCGGACTTTCTGTCACTTGATTAAAAAATCAAACATTGGTTTTTTGTCAGAAGACAAGCCCTTATACGTAAAAATATATTTTCTACGATTTTTGGCTTCATACACTATATTTTTATCTTTGCTCCACTGATCAGACACAGGCATATTCATATTCTTATTTGTTTTTATTTTAACTAATCCTGTTTGGGAATTAAACTTATACATATCTATTAAAAAAACAATAGATCCATTTTCATAAAGAGCTTTTTGTCCGGCACAAATTTTATTCAAACCGATTTTCATTTTTAATGTCTCGGCGCAGTCAGCAACAGTGGGTTGTATTATATTGAATTCAAAATCAGCAATTGTCCCCTTGCTACCCTTGTATATAAACGTATATATGTTTCCATCTCCCAACATATACTTCGCCGGTTTTCCGAGCGCCCATTCAGCACTCGCTGGCAATCCGTCCAATTCAGATTCCATCTTATCCACCAGCATAATTTGAGAATCAAAATGATCTACAAACATCAAAAGTCTTTGATCCCCGTCTATATATTCGAGTTGCTGCTGAGGACACAATGTATTCGCACCTTTTTTTAAAACGAGATATTTGGCGCAAAAATTCCCGTCTTCATCGAATGACTCATCTTCCGGTATCGTTATGATCCTGTCTATTTTATTGATAAGGTACGTTTTTTTAGAGCCACTCGGCCAATACACAAAAAGCTCTTTTATATCCGATGCTGTTTTTTTGCCCAATCCAAAATGCGCGATTCTTGGATCCTGCCCTCCAGATTGACGCGTTAAGAGTATTTGGTCGCTCGCCACTTGTCCATCAACAAAGCGCAGCTCCACGCGTGCTCCGATCGCGTCTCTATTGCTTTCGGCACCACGAAGACTAATTTGTAGCCAATGATGAGCTCCTCCTTTTTCATACAAAGAATTTTTATACAATTTATGATACCACTTGGCCGTAGGTATATGCACGTCCAAATCGCCGTCACGATCATAATCTACCCAGACTGCGTTTGCGTCCCATGAATCATACTGATTGAATGTGCCTTGAACGCCCTCCAGCGCGGCGCGCTCTTCATAATCCTTGTGATTGCCCAGATCTCTAAATAGTCTATTGTATCCTTGCTTTGAATAGGTGAAAAAAATATCAGGATTGCCGTCGTTATCATAATCTGTCCAGGTAATCGGACCCGCGCCCAGATGTGTTTCTGTCTTGGGAATGTAAGGACTCTGCATTTCAAAAAAAATTTCGCCATTATAAGGCTGCATCGTGTTATTCACCAATATAGTATCAGTGGCAAAATCTTTCTCTAGGGTGGGCAATCGATCTTGGAGATAAATATCTATGTCTCCATCATTATCATAATCTTTAAAAGCAATATCGAGGTGATGAATACCTCCAGAACTTCCGGACACCTCAATCTTTTTTACGAACGAAAAAGATGAACCGGACTGATTTTTAAATAAAAAGATACCATTCTTCTCCTCAGCGCTAGAAAAAGAACTTGACCCGAGTATGTCCAAAAAACCATCGTTGTCATAATCCAAAAAATATAGTCTATCCATCGTATGTGACAATCCCCCTACTAAGGTGTCTTCTTCAAAAATCCAAGGCTCTTTCTGGAAAAAAACTTTAATAGCAAAATACGGAGGAACACCACCATAGATACCTGAGTCAACTATATCCAACAAGCCATTTTTATCTATATCAGCGATAGAAAAACTACTATAGCTATTAACATCCTCGTCAATGATTTTTTTGGAAAAATATCCTAACCCATTATTTTCCAGTATGAGCAACTGCTGATTTTTGGGAGTATCCACGATAGATAGATTGGCCACATCAGCAATAATATCCTGGTCTCCATCATTATCCATATCTGCCGTATGTACTCGTCTAACAATAAAATTTTCGTTAAAAATCGCGGCCTTTAATCCATTATAATCAGGCGGAATGTTGAAAAAACCCTTAGTATTAAAGGCAATAAAATACTGCATGGGGTCTTGGTCATGCTCTCCCACAAGTTCATCAATCCATTCATCCCCATTCAACTGCGCCCAAATAACACCCCTGGCGTATCCAATCTTAAAAGGATTAATTATTGTATGGTTCTGTTCAATTCCCGCCTGTGCCGCGACATCTACGAAATTACTGTCATTACCGGTCCCTACCACCTCTATGGGTGCCGCGGGGTTCTCCGCGTTGCTGAGAAAGCTGATGTTCCCTGATTCCACTGCTGCCTGTGTCGGAACAAATGAAAGCAACAAAGTAGTCTCGCCATATGCCGGTACGGAGAAAGGAAAATTTGTTTTTGACACGAAATGTGGATTATTGCTTTCCAATCCAGTAACAATCAAGGATTCACTCCCATGATTATACACTTCAACCTCATATGTTTGTTCAGACCCTATGGCAGAAAAAAAATCAATGTGATCCGGCGCATAAGAAATAAATGATGAAGGATTATCCAGGATTATACTCTCCATATCGAGCAGAGAATCAGCCCCGACACTGAATTCAATCGTTTTGTCGGCATGCCCTTTTTTAGAGAATTGCAATGAATAAGTCCCCGCAGGCAAGGCAAACTCGTATTGACCGTATTTATCCGTGTACAGCTCATACGACAAATTATTGAGCACAAGAGAGATCCGGACAAATGGAACTCCCTTACCCACTGCGTTTTTGACGGTGCCATATACGGTCGCGTGGTTAAGCGCCAAATCTATGGCAGAAATAATATCTACAATCCCGGCACCGGCATCCATATCTTTTCCATTATCAAATCCGACATTGACAGATGTAAATTGAAGAATCGATTTTATTTTTCCAGGGGAAAGATATGCCGTATTTTTTTCAAAATAAGCTTGCTGGATAAGGGCAATCGCTCCTGTTACCATGGGAGCCGACATGGAAGTTCCGGAAAGTTCCTTATAGATGGCGCTTTCAAAACCTTCGTTGGGTTTATAATTTATGTATCCACCTTTTGGCACAGAAGACAATATGTTTGTTCCAGGTGCTGAAACATCTGGTTTTATATACTCTTCTCCCAAATAAACCGCAGGCCCTTTAGAACTTCCTGGATTGATTTCTCCATCTTCATCTGAATTGCCAACCAATAATAAAGGTGGGTATCTGTGTAGCCCTTTTATAGAACCCGGTCCAGCGCCACCGGAATTTCCGGCCGAGAAAACCACGCTTATTCCCATATCCTCCAAAGCGTCAATCCAGTATGTCAATCCAGCAGTTAAACTGTTGATCCAAGAATTATTTACTACGATCGGATAATCATCGGTAGTAATATCATTATCCGGATTTGCCACCCACTCCAATGATGCGGGAGCGAAACCGCTTCGGGCAAACACATACGTTGAAGAAGGCGCCACGCCAATATATTTGTTCTCATCGACATTGGATTCTCCCTCTTTTGCCTCTCCTCCCAACACGATACCGGCCACATGAGTACCATGAGAATTTGCGCTATAGGTAGGGGTTGAAATTTTATATCCGTCGAAAAACGCTAATTCTCCGGTGCCCGGACCGCTTTGTATAGTATCCATTTTCCCTAGCAAAGCAGGGTGTTCCGCGTATATATCAGAATCAACAATGCCCACTCGAATCCCTTTTCCTGTGTATCCCTTTTCCCAAGCTTCAGGCGCTTTTATTGTTTCAGGGCCGTAAAAAGCCTTCGCGGCTGATTGGCTTTCTGCAAGGCCATCTGTTGCCTCGTCCGCCACTTCCTCGGCGTGCTCTATAATCGGGTACAGATCAATTATTTTAATGTCAGAGTTCGCGTTGAGACTAATAATCGTTTGAAATGAAATTTTGCCAGAAAATCCGCTTACCAGCGTGTACCAATGAAGATCGGTGATGTCGCCGTTTTGCTGTGCGCGGGCTATCAGGTTCTTGATTGAGTTTGTATCAGTATCTCTATCCAATTTTGCGGCCACGTTTTGTTTGCGGCGGATAACTTCGCGATAATTACCCTGTACTCCTCGGGTGTCCGCCTGTTCTTCTAGGATGACCAACACATTATATGTTTGTTCTGGGGCACCTTCTAAAATTTGTTTTCTTAACTCAGGCGTAAGTTTTTCCAATGCATAAAGTGCGCTTTCATCTTCATACAAAATAAGTTCCTCATTCTCATCAGATAAGTCTCTTCTTCCTTCTCTGTCATCTTGAGCAGGTGAGATACGCGAAAAACTTGCCACAGCGGCCAGCATGCTTATTCCCAAAAACATGCCAGCAAGCGCCAATTTCAAGTGAGTAGTTGTTTTTATGAGTTGTTTAGTCTCCATAAACTATGTAAAAACTTAATGCGCGTAGTATACACCAATACCGAACTCATTACGAACGTATATTAGAATATACCAGCGTGATCTGAGGATCCATCTATAAACCACCCTTAAATTCACCAACAATGGCTTCAAGCATGTCGTGAAAACTGATAATGCCAACAACTTTGCTTGATGTTTTCTCAGTTATAAGCACAATGCTGATTGATGATCTTTTCAAGCGTTCAATAGCCACCAGCGAAGGTACGTCGGCATCAATGCGCATAACCGGCTGTACCAATGATTTTAAATTCATATGTACCAACCCACTATCAAACAAATGGGTCAAAACATCTTTAGTTTCAATCGCTCCGATGTTACGGTCGATATGTCCATCGCAAACCGGAAAAACTGACCTATCGCTGCCGGTTATTTTTTCTTTGATGACAGATAGCGTATCGTTTATATCCAACCAAACCACTTCTTTGCCGGGTGTCATAAAATCCTTAATCGGCCTATTTCCCAAATGGAATATACTTTCTACCATTTTTTGTTCGGCCCTTTCAAACACACCGCTTTCTGCTCCTTCGGCAATCAATAATTTGATTTCCTCTTCGGTAACAATCTGTTCAGAAGCAGGCTTAATATGAAGCAGCTTAAGAAAAAAAGAAGTTGACGCGCTCAAGAGTTTAACTGCCGGCGTGGTAATTTTCATTATCATTTTAACGGGACCGGCAACTCTTAGAGATAATTTCTCCGGATTGGAAAGAGCGATTTGTTTCGGAACCAACTCACCGACGACCAAAGAAAGAAATGTTATGGTAACAACGACAATCGCTACGCTTATCGGTTCACTGTAAGCCGAGATCATTGAAAATTTCGCTAGCCATTGTTCCATGTGTTCGGCAACAGTGGCTCCGCCAAAAGCACCGGCGAATATCCCTATCATAGTAATGCCTATTTGAATTGTGGAAAGCATTTCCGGAGATTTGCGTGTTAAAAAGAGAGCGTCTTGAGCTTTTTTATTTCCCTGTTTGGAAAGATGCCTAAGACGACTTTTTTTGACGCTCAGCAAAGCTATTTCAGACAAGGAAAAATAACCATTGAGAATAACGAGAGCAATGATTAGAATTATTTCGATTAGTATAGTGGACATAAAAGACTTATTTTGTACCCGCCAATTCAGTGATTACCTTCATTTAAACATATTCTATTTTATTTTTAAAGATCCAGGTCCTGGCTCGCTTATCAATTTTTGAAAGAAAAATATGCCTTATTTCAGGCATATTTTTCTTTCAAAAATTTCGCTCGGCGGGTGGGATTCGGACCCACGACCAATTGGTTACACCGTTCTTCCTGTTTCCAAGAAGGATGGACTATATCATCACCCGCGCCGAAAACCTCCCGATACAATCGAGAAGAGCGCTAGGGTGCGAGGCACTTCCCCCGGCATAGGCCGGGGTACTCCCTTGCGGGATAGTCTCTGAACCTTTATTAATGTCCGTCGGCTCCACAGGCTCGCCCTTTCAAGCTAACATTGATGGACTACCGACTCGCCTTTTGGCAAGACATTAAAACTTGGCTGCTGATCACCCTCCCCTCCGCATCGGGTGGGGTTAGGGTTTCCAGTTCCGTATCTTATCACTAAAAGTGAAAAAGCACAGAATCCCGTTAAGAGCGGGACAATTCACCTCGTTTTCATCCCCGCATTTCTGCGAGGCGCTGCATTTTAGTCACAGCCAACTGCTCTACCACTGAGCTACCGCCGAATGTCTATATCCGCCTATAACGCTTCTCCCTGAAGCGAAAATAGGCTTCCAAACCGAAATAAGTGTATCACAAAAAGGAAAAAAGGTCAAAAACATGTATCCTTCATTTCGAAAATTTTTAACCTTGAACCGGATACCATTCCCAGGGTGTATCTTCCAACAAAGGCGCAGGCTAAAATAATCTTGCAAAACAAGGTAAACATGTTATGCTTGCTGAATCTTGGGTTTCGATAAAATCTCTATTCCTGTCTCCCCTATCTGCCGATCAGCGAGCTGATGGAGAAATTGACTCAAAAATATTTTTTACCTAAACAACAACATTTTTGTATTAAAAAAGACTCTCTTCTAAGCAGATTCAAACTATGCGAACATTAAACAGAAAATCGGAAAAAAATAATCAAAACAAAACAGATCCTTTCATTACGGAAGAAAAATATCATGAACTCAAAAAAACGCTCGAGAAATTATATAAAACCAGACCAAAAGCCGCAGCCGAAGTCAGCTCATTGGCAGAAATGGGTGATTTTTCGGAAAATGTGGAATATCAATTGGCCAAAGGCCGGCTCCGCGGTATCAATAACCGAATTTTGATGCTGGAACAACAGTTAAATCACGCTGTGATTATTTCTCCTCAGAAAAAAACCGACAGCGTCCGAATAGGACATCATGTCCGTATAGAAACAGAAGGCAAAAAAATTGATTATCTGATACTGGGCTCGGCCGAAAGCAAACCGGAAAAAGGAATCATTTCTCATCTCTCCCCTCTCGGATCCGCGCTTCTCGGACACAAAGTTGGGGAAAGTGTCACTTTGCGACTAGCTGAAAGAGAAATGGAATACAAAATACTCAAAATAGAGTAAAAAAACAGAGGGTACCAAACCAAGCCTAATTATCATGAATCCCCTCGAAGTAAAAAGACTGCTCATTCATAAACAAAAACAAAACCTTTCTTAACCTTGCTGCCCGAGTTGTTCAAAATAGTTTTTCAGCTGTTTCTTTATATACTTACGTCCGGAACCACCTTTCAAAAATTTCTCTCTGCCCAATGCATCCTGCTTATTCACATAGCACTCGAAATAAATCAGCTTCCATCCCGGTTTGATTGAGGTTGTTCGTGAGCCATTGCCGGAAAGATGATCAAACAATCTCCTCTTGAGATTTTTTGTAAAACCAATATACCAACTTTTATCTACTTTATTTTCTAAAACGTAAACAAAGTACATAGCCCCTCCATCAATAAATTATAATTTGACTAGCTACGCAAAATTCGCTTCGCTCATCGCGTAGCACCGCGATAATTTGCTTTGCAAAATTATTTTGCGGTGCTCGGGGACAGGGATTCGAACCCCGATACGCAGCTTCAAAGGCTACTGTCCTACCATTAGACGATCCCCGAATCTGTGGCGATTAGACCCTAAGATATTTTCTCATCGCGAGAGAACTGGTAAAAATGCAGAGAAGTAAAACCGCCAAAAACTGAAAACCAACGAGCTCCAGTATATGAGACTTATAGTAGTTTGTCAATAAGCTGGGGGACCCAAAAATGGAAGAAAGATGAAGATCCAAAAAATTCAAGGCAAAATAAACGGCAATGCCCGAGAGAGAAATACTCAAAACAGTGAAAAACAAAGACTCCACCACATAAGGGCCCCGAACATACCAATTTGAGGCTCCCACCAATTTTTTGATGCTTATTTCAACACGCTGGGTATAAATTGCCACTCTTACGGTGTTGAAAATGATAATAAAAGCAATAAGCGCGAAAAGGCTGGTCAGCATAAGAGTAAATCGTTCAACTTGGCTGGTAATCGTAGTAATGCGTTCAATGGCTTTTTGAGTATCCGCGAAAGTCTTGGCCACAATGATATCTTCGTATTCCGGAATTTCCAAGGCTTTGATAACTGTTCCATAGTCTGCGGGTTCTTTGGTCTTTATAATTAAAGTGGGGCCGAGAGGGTTGGCTTCAAGCTCACCAAGCGAAGCTACGATAGCGGGTTTTTTTTCATACGTCTTTCGAAATTGTTCCAGTGTGTCTTCTCTCGTCAAGAACGAAGTTTCTTTGATCTCTGGCAAGGAATTGACGTACTGAACTATTTCTTGGATGCTTGTATCCTCGGCAAGAGGATTAAAATGAATACTCACGTCAAGTTGTTCTTGAATGCCAGACACTGATTCTTGAGTGATAACTCTTACCACGAGCAAAGTATTCACGGACAAAAGCATTAAGACCAAAATCAAAACAGTCATGCCCGACAGACTCAGATTTCTTCCCATGTCCTGAAATGAAAAAACTATAATACGAAACATTGACATAGCCGGTTCGCAAAATTAATATATATAATTCTTACAATTTGTATTTGCCCCTTTGTTCGTCTGAAACAATACGGCCGTCTTCCAAGGCAATAACCCGTTTCTTGAGATGGTTCACAATCTCCCGATTATGAGTCACCAGAATAACCGTAGTGCCGAATTCATTAATTTTTTTTAAAATTTCTATAATTTCATGGGTATTGAGAGTATCGAGATTGCCCGTAGGTTCGTCTGCCACCAAAATTTTTGGTCTATGAACCAAGGAACGCGCGATGGCCACGCGTTGTTGTTCTCCCCCTGAGAGCTGATGAGGATAGCTTGACCCTTTGTGTCCAAGGCCCACCACTTCCAAAACTTTGGGGACTGCTTGATGAATACGTCCCCGAGCGCTGCCAGCCACTTCCAAAGCAAAAGCTATATTTTCCTCAACCGTTTTTTTGGCGAGAAGCTTAAAATCCTGAAAAATCACCCCTATCTGACGCCTAAGGAGGGGTATATCGCGGTACCGTATTTTGGTTATATCCCAGCCGCCAATGCTCAGCGCGCCCTTATTGACCCTCTCTTCCGCGATAAGCAATTTGACCAAGGTGGTCTTGCCACTTCCGCTTTGGCCCACCACAGACACAAACTCACCGGCCTCTATATCCAAGCTAATGCCCTCAAGAGCAGGATGTTCTTTGACATAATATTTACTGACGTTTGAGAGAGAGATCATAGCTTTTTTGCTGAGATCAAATTAAACTCAGTATATCATACAGATTGCTTAACAAAAAGAGCATGAATCCCTGAGATTTGAGTCAATCTCTTATTCATGCTTTTTCTAAAAAAGTTATCCAAGCGATAGCATTCAACATGGGTACCTGACAGAGACAAAATTTTGTTTGTATGGTAGAAAATTTTTAGAGCCGACCATGGGACTTGAACCCATAACCTTCGGTTTACGATACCGATGCTCTACCAGTTGAGCTAGGTCGGCCTTGCAAATGGCGAAAAAGTATCGGTAGCGATTGTAACACAAAAATCAAACCCATTCAAGGCGAGGTATGATATCAATAGGAGGCTCTTCATAGGGATGAACTTCACGAATAGCACGCAAAACACCAGTGAGCTTATCTTTGTGGCAAATGGTCTGTATAATTTCTTCTTCGACCACTTCTGAAACTCCCGGGCGTCCTATCGCCGGCCGAGCCCCTTCCAAAGGCAAAAATCTGCCTGTACAAGGAAAAGAAGCGCTACAATAGCGGTAATTCCCCTGTACACCGGCGCCGGCGTCTCCCATGGCCTGCCTCAAGGCTTCCGCATGGGTTTTTGGGACGCCAACCTGTAATTTCACAAAATCAGATTCTTTGAGCATGTAAAAAATCATTATTCTTTTTTCCCAGCTTCTCAAAACAATTAACGCTTCAAACCAAAACTTATTGAAGCATTTTCATGCGTAGGGCTTCAATGAGCGCGGGATCCTCAGGATTTTTAAGAGCCATCCTGCGCAGATTGGGGTTATTCTTAATCACGTGTTCAAAACGCTCGGCATGGCCTTCATCGACCCATCTTGTGTCTCCGGCTTCTGCCCCATAGCCCATGGTAGCGGCCAAGACAACTTGACAAATATTGTATTCTTTGAGAGGCAGAGGGAGGACATTTTCTAACTCTTCTCTGTTTGGTTCAATTGGCCTCTCTGGAAAAACTTGCAGATTTTCTTCCATATTTTAGTTTATATTTGATTTGAATTGAAAACTCAGACGAGCATTATCTCACCTGAGCGGGATACGAGAATCGAACTCGCGTCTCTTGCTTGGGAAGCAAGCATACTGCCACTGTACTAATCCCGCGTAAAGACAGGCAGAAAAAAATAGTCTAGCTTCCTGTCTCATCTTTTAGATTATCAACAGTACTCGTGGCGGTTTTATCAAAAATGTCTTCAAAGGGATTATGGATATTGGCGTAAAGCCGTATATCGGCCTCAGCCAATTTGCGATCCATAAAGGCGGAAAAATTCGAACTCAGTCTCTTTTCAAGCACTTCCACAATATGGAACCCAAAGGCAGTGCGAACCAGTGTTTGAGACAAAGAAGGAACTTCCATGCTGAACACAGCTTCTTCAAATTCAGGAATCATCTGACCTTTGCCAAACCAACCAAGATCTCCACCTTCTTGGCTCGTGCTGTCTGAACCGAATTCTTTTGCAAGAGTCTCGAAAGACTCACCGTCCTGTATTCGTCTTAAAACTTCTTTAGCTTTTTTTCCCACAGCAGCCTCGTCTTTCTCGGCGTCAACTTTAAATAAAATATGGCGAGCGTGAATCTGGAGAAGAGCCAGAGGATCACCTTCGACAAGCGGTATTTTTTGGACAGCTTCAGCAAGCTTCTGTTCTCTGAGCGTAGGCACGATCACATGATCTACAAAGGTATCCTCATCCCAGCCAAAATTTTGAGTCAGCTGATTTTGCAAAGTCTCTGCATCTGGAAATTGCGCGGCGAAAGTATCACGCTCAGATTGAATTTCTTCAGGAGAAATCCGGACATCATAGTCCGCGGCCACTTGCTTGATGAGGGCGTTTACTATAAGCCTGCTCAATGCTCTGTCTGAATAATCTTGGTCCTTGAGCAGATTGGCTTCTCCCTGAGACGCGGAATAAACTCGAAGAGCATTGAGATCTGAGATATAGTCTGAATACAAAATGGGCGTTTTGTTTATTGAAGCCACGGGAAGACGAAGAAGCTCCGCGCCCTTTACCACAAAGACTTGTTGCTTCGCGGCGCGGACGCCGAAACTTATAACCGCAATCGAGATCAAGAGAGCCAAAAGAAGCATGCTCAAAAAACCTCCACCGAATACAAGCAATACAGAGGGAGAAAACGTTGAAGCAGAGGCTTTGGAATCTTGAGTGTCCTTTTTAGATAAAACCATAAAACAATAGACAGATAAAATTAAGGTTTGTGGCTAAAATAATACCACCATTTCCGCGGGTTGTCCAAGACCTCCCACTTTTTTTCTTCATCCAAGGCCTGAGCATTTGTTTCCGGTTCCGGGCCAGAAACATTTTGTATAAAAATCACTTGTTCGTCCGGCTTTTTTAAATTAAGTTCTGTGCGGGCTTTTTCTTCCACAAAACGATCGCTCATCACAAAATCCAAGAAACGCAGAGATTCAAATTTTTTTTTCTCAAGAGAATCAATGTCTTCTTTAAGTTTTTTTATTTCTTGACGCACTTTATAATCTTGATAATAAGCTCTGGCAAAACCGCCGGCAGTAAGTATTGCCAAAAACAAAGCCACCAGCAAAAATAATCGCGAGGTAAAAAATTTTTTGAATGGAGACTGCTTCTGGCGGCTCATATCTATTTTGTTTCTTCTATTTTAGCTTCTTTTCTCTTAAGAAGCTTCTCCGACATATCTCGTACCCGTTTGAGCTCTCCGGACTCTAGTTCATACAATTTTTCTATGATAAGATTCGCCACGTTTTCGCTGAACTCGTGCGCATGCTTCGTAAGATATCTCTCTTTGAATTCATGTATTACCTGTTGAACCCGCAGGGGCTCCTTAATGCCTTCCAGCCTCAAACGAGGGCTATCAGGACGATCTGACAAGGTGAGAGAACCATAACGAAAAAGACTCTGGGATATGCCTTGTATTTTGCCGGACACTTCGTCGAGTTGATCATAGAGATATTCCACGATTTCACGCTGTAAAAAATTGTGCTGACGTAAAAGTATGACGCGATGAGTCGTGAGCACCAAAAGATTTTTCTTCCACAGCACGTAAAACCGAAATAAGGCAAGCAAACTGCCCAAAAGAACAAACGCAAAAAGTAGCTGGCCCCATCTTCCTTTGCTAAAAAGCCAAAACATGAAAAAGAAACTAAGCAAGATAAAAACCAAAGGAAGAGCCCAATGCCAAAATAAACTAAGCCCATATTGCCTAAGGCTCATCAAAACTCGTTCTTGATCTTTTAAGGTTATATCTTTCATAAGGTCACGGCGCAGATTGATGGTGATGGAAAATTTTTTTGTTCTTTTTACAGCCAAGGTGAAAGCCTGTTCAATTGATGATCCCAATTGAATTCCGAGGCTACTCTTTCACGGCCGGCCAAACCCAGACGCTTGGCGAACATTTCGTCCTTCAAAAGACCCAAGAGCATGTCCGCCACGTTTTTGTGCTGAGCCGCTTGGACCACAAAGCCTGTTTTGGCGTGAACTACCGCGTCTCTCACTCCTCCGCTGTCTCCGGCGATCACCGGCAATCCCGAAGCGGCAGCCTCCAAAAAAACCAAGCCTATCCCCTCTTCAAAACCATCATGAGGGTGAGTAAGGAGCATAAAAATGTCAGAAGACTGATAATACACTCTCAAATCCGCATGAGGAACTTCTCCAATAAAACGGACAATGTCTTGAAGATGCTGTTTTTGCACCAGTTGAACGAGAACATCATATTTTGGCCCGTCGCCAATGACAAGCCAGACCAGGGTGGGATATTTCTTTACCACTTCAGAAAGCACACTCACCATATTTGCAAAGCCTTTGCCTTCCACCAAGCGACCTATTGAAAGGATAACTTTCTTTCCTTCAAGAGCCAGAGTATCTTTAAGGGAAAGGCGTTCTTCCTCCGGGCTTTGTTCAAAAAAATAAGGTTCAGGACCCGGATACAGGACCATCGTTTTCTCTTTGAGCCGAGGCAGGGCTTGGAGAGCTCTTGACCTCAATGATTCGCTGTTCACGATGAGCTGTTCAGAATGCCGCAGAACCTGCTGTAACATTATCTTTTTCCACGGATGTCTCAGAGCCGCGCCCAGATCTGTGCCATGAGAAAAAACGAGATACGGTATCCGCATGAATTTTTTTACAAACCATGCCATATAGCCCACCGGAAGCATGTGGTGTATCATCAAAAGATCAATTTTTTCTTTGCGGCAAAGGAAAAAAAGCCTAAAACAGCCAAACAACCAGCGAGGCCAGGTAAAGCGGGGAGATAAAATATTTTTTCTTATAATTCTATAACCGCGAGAGGCGTCAAAATCCTTGGCTTCCTTATGAGGATTGGCCAACACAAGAACAGACGCGTTCTGTAGGCCTCTCGCAAGCTGATCCACATACGTGGCAATCCCGCCTATCTGAGGCGGAAATTCCATACTAATGATAAGAACCTTTTTCATATGCGACTATTGTACCATGGATCTGGGCCTGTTTCTACGCCTTAAAAAGAGAAAGGAATTCGCGCAGTTCTTTTCTGGTCAGGCGGCCGGTGGCAAAGAGCATACATAAATACACCAAAAAACCCAAAGCAATGGAATAAAAAAGATGGACATGCCGGGCGCTCCACCAAACCACGATTCCCATGACTAAAGCCGATAGTATGGTTGAAATAAGATGCCTGGCAATCAAAAGATGAGGTATGGGGGCAAGCCCTCTTGCGAATATGTAGCCGAGGATGCCAAGAAGAATATTAGCTCCCAAAGCAGAAAACGCCGCTCCCGTGGCCCCCAAGCGGGGAATCAAAAACATATTGGCGCTTATGTTGAAGACGAGAACAAGGGCGGTAATGGCAGTTTGAACATTTTGTCTTGAACAAGCATTCAAAAAAGCGCCGATAGGAAAACTGACGAAAGAAAATACCAGACTGATAATGAGAATTTTCAGAGGGACGACGGAAGGAATGAATTCGCTGGTAAAAGCGAAAACTACAATCTGATCGGCCAAAAGATATATGCCGGTAGAAATGGGTAAGGCCACCATAAACAAAAAAGACAGACTTTGTTCAAAGCTCTGAGCCAATTTGCTTTTATCGTGTTCAAAGTATTCGCTAAAGCGAGGATACAAAGCCGCGATCAGGCCGAGAGGAATAAATTGAAAGGCAAAGGTTATTTTTGATGGAGTTGAATAAAACCCAACTTCCGCGGCGGTGGCGAGTTTTTTTAGCAAAATGACATCAGCGTAAGAATACAATCTTCCGCATACAGCGGCCAGCCCAAAAGGCAGAGCTATAAGGGCCAAAGTTCTGAGGAGTTTTCGGTTCTGCCTTATTTCAAATCTTAGACCAAAACGTCTCATGGCAATAAAGGCGGCATACAGCACATTCAAAGCCGAAGTGATACTGAAAGCCAGTATCAAAAATATGAGCGGCATTCCGAATTTCAAAAAAATAAATCCCAGAATCAAGGTAAGCAATTGCACTGTTGGTAATGACAAGGCTTCATAGCGAAGATTGTTATGAATTCTCAGAACCCCATACAAAGTAAGATGCAAAGAGTCGAGAAGCATGGTAAGACCGGAAAGATAGACAAGCGCTTTAAATTGTCCCTCAAAACCAAGGACTTCCAAACTTACAACAAGAGCTATATAGCTTAAAATACCAAGAAATATTTTTATGAAAAGAACATTGGAAAAAAGTTCCTGGGTCCGCGATCTGTCTTTGGAAGCCTCTCTAATAAAGACATTAGTAAAACCAAGATCAGCGAAAATAACAAATATCGTAGTCATGGCGAGAGCCGCGGTATAAAGACCCAATTTTTCCGCCCCCAGTTCACGGGCGAGAATAGTAAAATAGGTCAGAGAGATCAACTTCTGTCCTACTGAAGCCCCTATCATGAAGCTCGTATTTTTTGCTACGGAAACAATGGACATATACTTATTCTAAGCCATGCAAGGCCGCAAATCAACTCCCCCAGAGATAGCCGCTGAAAACAACAATTTGAAATTTATAATTTATAATCAATTTTTATTCTCTTAATTTCTAATGGCTGAGTCTGCGCAGTATCTCTCAGATCACAGTATTTTGTTTAAATCAAAATGATATTATGTCATTATAAAAAGGGTTAAAAATTAGAAATTATACATTGAAAATTACCTCAGGATTATTGAACGTTTTTTGTGAACTGAAAAATCCCCTTTTTGGAGGAGATTCTTTCATTTCTGACCTGGAAACGCGAATAGACATCCGAATCAGGAAGATACAAAAAAATCTTCCAAGAAAAACTTCAACGTTTTCTCCACTGTCTGCCTCTTCTTGCTCTGCGCAGACCTGATTTTTTCCGTTCTTTTACGCGAGCGTCTCTGGTCAAGAAACCTTCAGCTCTCAATACGGGTTTAAAATCTTCGTTCCATCTTACCAAGGCTCTGGCTATGCCATGTCTCACCGCTTGCGCCTGAGACATGTGTCCGCCGCCCACAACCCGAACCGTTACGTCAAAACCGCTTTCTTTGCCTACACTTTTGAGCGGAGCAAGAACGGTCTGCTGGTTGAAGGCCTTTGGAAAATATATTTTAAAAGGCTTATCATTTACCGTAATCGCGCCTGATCCATTGGGATGCAAACGCACACGCGCTGAAGATGTCTTTCTCCTTCCAACCGCCCGCTCAAATGACGCAGCTTCTTTTTGTATGAGATTTTTTGCCATATAGGTACTAGTGTGCTCTCTGGTGAGATATATGCTCAGAAAATATTATTATTTTATAGTAAGCCGTTTCATCATATGGTCGCGAAGCTTATTTTTTGGAAGCATGCCATATATCGCACGTTTCAAAACCTCGGCAGGATTGCTGAGAAATATTTTTTTGAGAGGGGTCCTCTTCAAACCGCCCGGATGACTTGTATGATGAAGATAATCTTTCTGAGCAAGTTTTTTCCCGGTAAAAAGGACTTTAGCCGCGTTTTTTATTATTACAAAATCTCCGCCGTCTCTATTGCTCTCATAAGAAGCTTTGTTCTTTCCTTGCAAAGCGCGAGCCGCCTGTGAAGCCGCCCGACCGGGAGCGATTCCGGACGCGTCTATTTCGATGGTGTTTCGTTGTATCGGAGTATTCATACGAAAATAATTCATTGATGGTATGATCTATCTCGTCTTTTAAATAAATTCTACACGCACGATGTCCGCTTTGTCATTTGATCTGAAACCAAGCTTGGTAGTACGCGTATAACCGCCTGAACGTTCTTTATAACGAGGAGCTATGTCTTGCATCAGTCTCTTCACTGCTTTCCCGGTATATAAAGCTTTCATGATGCCCTCTTTATCAACTTGCCTGTTTCTTTTTGCCTTGCTCACCAAAGGTTCCACATAGCGTTTAAGCGCTTTTGCTTTTGTCTTTGTGGTGACAATTCCGCCGTGCAAAATAAGGCTTTCCGCAAGGCCGCGAATCAACGCGTCGCGTTGAGCTTTTTCTCTGCCTAATGTTATTTTTTTGCTATGGTGTCTCATAGGTGTGCTTGGACTTCTAAACGAGGTTCATTATTATTCTTCAGGAAGTTCTTCTTTTGATTCATCTGTCTCTGATTCTGTTTTTTCACCGGCCTCTCCAGTCGGCCCGGCATGTTTGAACAACATAAAATAATCCATCAAAATGTCAACCGCCTGTTCCACTGCTTCTTTCACTGCCACCGTACCGTTGGTTTCTATATTAAGCGTTAATTTCTCAAAATCAGTAATGTCTCCGACGCGGGTATAATCGATATCATAGCCCACGTCTTTCACCGGCGAATAAAAAGAATCAACCAAAATCGTGCCCAAATCCAAATGTTTACTTTCTTTTTCTGAGGCAGGTATATAACCCAGACCTTTGCCTATAATTATTTCCATGGACAATGTTTTGCTCGGGTCAGTGATCGTGGCAATTTTTTGTTTTGGATTTACCAATTCGAGGTCAGCATTTTTGTCGAAATCAGCGGCCGTCACTTCGCCTAGCCCTTTTTTGCTAAGGGATAAACGAATAGGTTCGTTGGAAAAAGATTTAACAGCCAACTGTTTTAAATTCAGGATAATCTCAACGACGTCTTCTTGGACTCCTTTTATGGCTGAAAATTCATGCTGAACGCCATCAATCTTTACCGCTTCTACCGCAGCGCCTGGAATGGAAGACAAAAGAACTCTCCGAAGAGCATTGCCTATGGATGTCCCATAGCCCTGATGGCAAGGACTCATGACCACTGTTCCAAGGTTTGAACCTTCTTCCTGTGTAAATTCGACGCTGGTGGGTAAAAATATTTTTTCCATAATGATTGCATTACGGGACAGGTCTGCAAAAAGCAGGTCGCCCTCCTAAATTAACGGGACGAATAATATTCAATGATAAGTTTGATATCAAATAATTTTTCAAAATCATCGGCTTGGGGAAGGCTGAGCACTTTGCCTGACATAAGAGCAGGGTTCAAAGCAAGCCAGGAAGCGACATCAACTTTTGCAAGCCGTTCAGAAAGACCTTCAAAAATTTTCTTGGTTTTTTTGCTTGCTTTTATTCCTATTTCGTCCCCTACCTTAACCGTGTGGGAAGGTATATTCATTTTTTTGCCGTTCACGACAAACAAGCCATGATTCACCATTTGTCTGGCCTGTGCTCTCGTGCCGGCAAATCCCATGCGGTATACCACATTGTCCAATCTCATTTCAAGAAGGCGCTGAACAGCCACGCTTGAGTCACCTTTCAGACGGCTTGCCTTCTGAACATAAGAGCGAAATTGACGTTCTCTGAGGCCATAGATGTATTTCGCCTTCTGTTTTTCGATGAGTTGTTTTCCAAAACTTGAAACTGAAGAGCGTTTGTAAGTGGCGCCATGGACGCCCGGTTTTTGTTGCAATCTCCGCGCTACCTTCGTGGCATTTGTCTTTAAACCCAAATGCAGTCCAAAACGGCGGGCTATTTTATTTTTCGGTCCTGTATATTTTCCCATAGAAAAAAATAATACCTCTGCTATTTATACTCTCCTGCGCTTGGGCGGTCTGCATCCGTTATGTGGAATCGGGGTTATATCTTTTACCGACAAAACCTGAACACCATTGGCGTTCAAAGCGCGAATCGCGCCTTCTCTGCCACCGCCAATTCCTTTTACCAATACATTCACTTCTTTTAAACCGGTCACCTTTACATCATCCACAACCTTTTTAACCACTTTGCTCGCCGCATAAGGAGTTGCCTTTTTAGGACCTTTAAATCCTACGTTTCCAGAACTCGCCCAAGCCAAAACATCTCCGTTTTGGTCGGTAATGGTAACGATGGTATTATTGAAAGAAGCCTGTATATAGACTCTCCCATGAGAGACATGTTTAATCAGTTTCTTTTTCTTTTTGTTACCTGTCTTCTCTGTCTTTGCCATAGCAATGTAAAACTATTAAATTCTCCGCGTTGGTGAGCGCGGGATATAGCAGTACTTTTAGGTCTTTTGAGCAGGCCCTTTCTTTCCGCTTGGCGCAAGATTACGCTTATTGCCGCGCACGGTCCTTGAATTGGTTTTTGTCCGTTGTCCCCGCACCGGCAAGTTGCGGCTGTGACGTACTCCTCGATAGCATTTTATATCTTTAAGACGCTTGATGTTCGCTCGCACTTCCCGTCTCAAATCTCCTTCAGTTTTGTATTTCTGTTCCATGATACTGCGAATCCGGTCTTCTTGTTCTTGAGTCAAATCTTTTACCCGTGTATTCTCATCTATGGACGCGGCCTTCAAAATAGAACGCGCCGCGCTCTCGCCGATACCATAGACATATGTTAATGAAATTACGACTCGTTTTTGTTTTGGAATTGTCACTCCTGCGACTCTCATACTTAGAGGTATAAATGCTAATAATGTTAGGCAAAGCTCAGGCGCTTTTAATCCGCTGTTTTGTTCCTTGACGTTGCTTATGTCTGGTATTTTCACAGATTACAAAGACCACTCCCCGTCTTCGAACAATTTTACAGTTATTGCAACGTTTTTTTACTGAAGAGCGCACCTTCATAAGTCTTCTTGGATAAAAAAATACCAACCACTGCCGCGATATCAACCCCCAACCTAGTCAGGGTACACCGCACTGGTTGATTGTTAGAGTCTAAACGTAATACGTCCTTTTGTTAAATCGTATGGTGTCAATTCCACCTTTACTTCGTCTCCAATCCCGAGTCTGATTCGGTTCATGCGCATTTTTCCCGATAAGTGAGCTATGACCTCGTGATCGTTTTCCAATTTAACTCGGAATTTCCCGGCCGGAAGAAGTTCTTCTACAAAACCCCTTACTTCCAGCACCGTATCTTTTTTCCCCATGTTTCAAATAATTTAACTGGCAGTATTTTAACTTATATATAAAATAGTGTCAAGTGGCTTAAGAAAACGCGAAAAAACAGATATTTGGCTAAATTTAGATGTTTTAGGAGATATCTCTCTATCTTATTCACATGGCACGACCTCATCTTTGTATACCCAGTATTTAAAAAGCAAAAAATTCCAGCTTACCGCCACCATAATGGTGCATATCCTGACCAAGCGATAATCAAAATCAAAAACACCGTTAAATACATACATACTGGCTACTGAAAAAGAATAATTGAATACAGAGAGTATAAGATAACGGACCAATTGTTTGTGGGGCAGAGAGACACTCTTGAAAGACCAATATTTGTTTAAGGTAAAATTGTAGGCCATGAGAAGAGCTTGATTAAAAAATACAGCCATAGTCGGAGAAAGGCTCAAAAATTCTTTAAAAACAATGAGCGTGCCCATATCTATAAATACACCACTCGTGCCTACGACCGTATATTTAAAAAATTCATAACGCAGGGTCCAACAAAAACGTAATACCCGTTTTACCATAAAGACAAAAATTAACTCAGAACGGCTTTTATCCGGCGAAGCCCGGCTCCCACTGATTCTTCTTTGGTGATTTTAAAATGGCCGAGAACCCCCGTGTGCTCCACATGCGGACCTCCGCAGAATTCACGGCTAAATGTTTCGGCATCTGGATCGGCTTCGGCCTTTTGATTTTGATCTCCTACGGTATAGATTTTTACTTTATCTCCATAATTCTCCTCAAAAAGCCCGATAGCGCCTTTTTTTCTGGCCTCTTCCACGCTCATCATTTCAAAACTAACCCGATAATCCCTCTGAATAGCCGCGTTTACCAAATGTTCAAGCTCCTTAATTTGTTCATCAGTCAACTTGTCCGGATGGGCAAAATCAAAACGCAGACGTTCGGGCGTGATATTGCTTCCTTTCTGCGTGGCATGTCTTCCCAACACTTTTATCGTAGCGGCATGCAATAAATGGGTGGCCGTATGATATTTGACGCTCATCTCGCTATGATCGGCAAGACCGCCTTTGAATTTTTTTTCCGAACCGGATCTCGATATGTTCTGATGCTTTTCTTTCTCAAAATCAAAGGTCTTTATATCCACTTTCAAAGCATGTTCCCGAGCGAGTTCTTCGGTAAGTTCTATGGGGAAACCGTAGGTCTGGTATAGATCAAAGGCCTGCTCTCCGCTTATCTCAGAATCAGGGGCCAATCCTCCCGTCAAATCCGCAAAACGCTTCATGCCCTTTTCCAAAGTGCGAGCAAATTTGGCTTCTTCTTTTTCTAACTCCAAAATAATATGTCCTGAACGCTCAAAAAGAGCGGGATATGCTTTTTTGTATGTCTCTATGTACACGCGAGCTACCATAGCGCTAAACTGGCCCTGTATTCCAAGCTTATGAGCAAAACGCACAGAACGCCGTATGAGACGGCGCACAAAATAGCCTTGGTCTTTGTTCGATGGAAAAGCGTTGTCAGCGATCAAAAAAACGGCGGCTCTCAGATGATCGAGAATGACTCGAAAAGCAAAAGAATCTTCTCGATCCTTACCATATATTTTGCCTGAAAGATTCTCAAGAACTACCAGAGCCTCAGCAAATACGTCTATTCTAAATATATCCATATCATCATTCAAAGCCGCCGCCATTCGCTCCAAGCCGCCGCCAAAATCTACATTCCGCTGGGCTAATTTCTCAAATCCATTCGCCGTTTTCTTGTATTCCATAAACACGCTATTGCCGATTTCCAAAAACCGACCGCAATCGCAATTTACATGGCAAGGCTTGTCTTTCCATCGTGATATTTGGTGAAGACCCAAGGCCTCGCCAAAATCCCAAAACATTTCCGTATCAGGTCCTCCGGGCTCGCCCTCAGGCATGTTTTCCGGTTTCCCTGATCTGCTCCACCAATTTTTTGTTTCGTCGTAATAAAAAATGCGACCGCCTTGCATGCCGTCACGCTCGGAAAAATCCACAATCTCAGCCTCTATTCCTTTTCCTTGATATAATATTTTCCATAAACCCGCCGATTCTTGGTCTTTCGGAATGTTCAGATCTTCATTTCCGCGAAAACAGGTTACATACAAGCGTTTGGGATCAAGACCCAGTCTGTCGCATACAAATTCAAAAATCCAGGGGATCTGCTCTTGTTTAAAATAATCCCCCAAAGACCAATTGCCAAGCATTTCAAAAAATACCGTGTGTCTATTGTCTCCCACATCGTCTATATCTTGAGCGCGAAAACATTTTTGACTATCCGCGAGTCTGGTGCCTGAAGGATGAACTTCTCCCAAAAGATAGGGCACCATAGGTTGCATGCCAGATCCCGTAAACAAAGTACTCGGATCATTTTCAGGAAGCAGAGAAGCGGAAGGCAGTATTTCATGCCCTCTTTCTTTGTAAAAAGATACATAAGCTTGTCTGATCTGATCTGCGGTCTTCATAAATGACAACATATCTTAACTCAGGGAGTGAATTCGTCTATAAGAACAACCAGCTGATCTTTGAGACCGACGGTGTCCCCTGTTTCCGGAAAATCATTCCAAGACAGCAAAGCGTAGTCCACAGTATCATCAAATCTGATTCCTGTCCGCGAAGCTGCTTTTCGGATGAGAATTCTTCGCAATTCTTCACCCAAATTGTCCCAAAACCATTGAGCATTTTCCGTTTTTCTCTCCTGCTCGCCTAATTCAGGACGGACTGGTTCTGAATCAGAGGGCCTATCAAAATGAAGATACTCGTTGCTATCGTTCTGCATAATAATGTATATTCTTCTAAATAAATCCTCCTCCCAGGCATTCCCCTCTATGATAAAAAACCGCAGATTGTCCGGGACTGATGGCCTTTTGAGGCTGCTGAAACCGCAGGATTCCGTTATTTTCCAAAGTCACACTCTGAAGATCCTGCCGATGTCGCAAACGCACTTCACAGTGTAACGGAAATTCTGGCTCTTGTCCACAAATCCAATGAATGTCCTTCAGACAAATTTCTTTTTTAAATAATAAAGGATTGTCTTCTCTTCCCACCAAAAGCCTGTTCCGTTCAAAATCTTTATCCAACACAAAAAGAGGCTCTCCGCCACCGCTTTGTTCAAAACCATGTCTCTGGCCAATGGTGTAAAAGGCGAGTCCTTCGTGTTGTCCTATAACTTCGCCGCTCTCGCAAAATACAATATCGCCCGGGTTCTTTGCTATCTTTTTTTGCAAAAACTCTTTCATGGGAACTTCTCCCACAAAGCAAATGCCCATGCTCTCCTCTTTTTCAGCGGTGGGGAGTTGAAATTGCCTGGCCAGCTCTCGCACTTCTTGTTTGTTGTACCTGCCAATCGGAAATACCGCGCGGGAAAGCTGACTTTGATTGAGCTGGTGTAAAAAATAAGTCTGGTCTTTGTCCCCGTCTTTTGCCATCATCAATCTAAAAATAGAGTCCCCGTCCTGTTTTCGTTCTTCATTGATATTCGCGTAATGGCCCGTGGCCAATTGTTCAAAGCCCAATTCCTGAACTTTTTCAAGCCAGACCCCGAATTTTATGAATGAATTGCACAAAACATCGGGATTCGGAGTCCTGCCGGCTCTGTATTCGGAAAACATCTGATCCAAAACCAGAGACCTGTATTGCCGAGTAAAATCAATTTTAATGAGACCTATGCCAAGACATGCGGCCACCCGAAGGGCGTCCTGGTAATCTGCGGTATAGCAGGGCAGACCGTAGCGATCATGCTCAACAAAATTCACCATGAAGGCCCCCGTAACATCATAACCCCGTTCCACCAGCAGAGCCGCGGCCACAGATGAGTCTACACCGCCGGACATGGCCACCAGGATTTTTTTATTTTTGTTCTTCTTCACAAGACGATCGGCTTAATTTGCTCTTTCAAAAATGTTTTATAAAACGTGTTGACCGGCTCCATCAATTTTTGTTCTTCTATGATGCGCTTCGCAGTTTCGGTTCTTATCCAATACAAGCAGTCATATTCAAAACGCATGTCTTGTTGGATTTTTTCCTTATCTCCGTTTCTGTATTCAGTAATTCGCTGTATCCCTATTTCACCGAACAAATCCAATTTATCCGCGTCACGCAAAATCCAGGCCAATTCATAGTCATCGGCCGCGTTGTTCCAATGATAGCGAACCGTGTACAAAAGAGCTATCTTTTGCTCCCTGCCCAAAATCTTGAAACGATCATCCTCATTGAACCAGGCACGCAAGAGTTCATAAGAAAATTCGTGATGGCTCAGCTTTCTTTTTTCTGCTTTATAATGTTCAATGGCTCTGCCTATATCGTGTACAAGACCGGCCAACTCACACAAGTATACATCTTTATATCCTTCACCCTCTGCTATCACTACCGCATGTTCGGCCACTCGTTCGGCATGATCGAGGTTGTGCCCTTTCACCGGATAGTCTTGAAAGAGCTTGGCTACTTTTTCTCTGGCAGAATGTACCAGTTCGGCTTGGACGATGGAATAATCTTTTTTCATATATTACTTACAACTTAAATCAAAAGACATTCAAGCAGGGCTCATTGTAACAAAACCAAAACAGAAATCAAGAAATACCCCGAAAGGTATTCCAGATTTGTCATTTTCTATATTACTAATTTCAAAATTTTCCACCAATTACCGTATCGTATCCTCAGAGCCCACGGAACAAAGGTAACCCATTGTCCGGACTCACCGGAACATACACCGTGCCTTCTCGATCCTTGAGATTCTGTATGTACAAATAATGCAGATAATTTTGAGTGAGACTTTCATTGATGATTTTTTGCGCGTCGCGCTGTCCTTGCGCCTCCACTCGCTTGCGTTCCGCTTCCTTCAATTCTCGGTCAAGCAAAAAATCATAACGTTCTGCTTCTTGTTCTGCCTGAAGTTTTTGTTGGATGCTTTCAGCCAAGTTGGCTGGCAACTGTACATGTCTCAGCAAAACTTCTTCCATTTCAATGCCTCTTTGTTCAAGACGTCTTTTGAGCCCATCTAAAATTTGGGTCGCCGCCTCTTCGCGTTTTTCCGAGTAAATATCTTTGGCTTCGTATTGAGCTATAATCTCCCGTATCATGCTCCTGATCTGCGGACGTATAATGATTTCATCATAGTCCAGTCCTACTTCTCTATATAAGTCAGAAGCTTTGTCTTCTATGAGATGATACAAAACCGTTATGTCGAGATCAACACTCAGACCTTCTTTGGTAAGAGCGGATATGGCATCGGAACCAACGCGCCTCCCCTCCCCTTGAGCCACGCTCATAGTATATTCCTGGGTGCGGATTATCATCTTCGTGACTTTTACGAGAGGATTTTTGAGATGGAAACCGGAACGAAATTCCTTGTCTCTCACTTTACCAAAAAAAGACTGCACGCCTGTTTCTCCCGCTTCCACGACCACCCAAAAACTGCTCGCAAAAATAATGCCAAAAAAAATAAAAAAAGAAAACAAAATCCCCCACTTTATCCTCCTCTTTTTATCCGGGTTTATGATATTCATAGATGCGGTTACATTAAATTTGTTATTATCGTGAGCTGAATGGGAAGAATTAAAAGCTTGCCCGGCTTTTCGAAAAGAAGCAAACAAGGATCCTGACCACATTTTGAAAGCAGGGTGATGTTCTCGCAAAACAAAAAAAAGAACCGCAATGCCGATGAACACAAAAAAACCAGATCCACTGAATATCCCCAAGAACAATAGTATAAACCCGGCTCCGAGGCCTCGATTCAGTGGTGAAAATGATTTATGCATGTTTATGCTTTAAGCGTGGTGATAGGTCGGCTCTGGGTTATGTAAAATGAATTTCCCTCGCGAGCCCATTCAATATCACAGGGAAAACCATAATATTCTTCTATCTTTTTACAAATTCCGGCAAGTTCAATAATATCTTTCCCCTGTAATTTTTGTTTCTTTCCGGCCTCAAAGGTTTCTACCCATTCATTTGATTCTTTTGATTCTTCATGTTCTCCCATTTTATCTTTTCTGAGCAGCTGTTTTTCTTGATGAGAAACGCTAATATCAAGAATCATCATATCCGCTTTATCCACGACGTAGCTGTCCGGAGTGATCTGTCCACTTACCAGGGCTTCGCCAAGACCAAGGCCCGCTTCTATGATCATCTGGTTTTTATCTTCAATAACCGGGTGCACGGTAAAGGCAACACCCGAAACTTCCGACTGAATCATTCTTTGAATGACTACCGCCACTGAAACCGGAGTGTCATGCAGTTTTTTTTCAAAACGATAAAAAATGGCTCTGGGAGTAAACAAAGAAGACCAACATTGTTTAACGCGATCCAGTAAATCCGTCTGGTTTGTGTTCAAAAAAGTATCCAACTCCCCTGCCCAGCTTGCTATTTCACTGTCTTCGGCAGTGGCGCTGGAACGCACAGCCACATAGGCCGCGCCAAGCTCTTGATAAGCCTGCAGGATCTCTTCGGACAAGTCTTTTGGCAGGGCGGCGTCGTGGATAAGATCTCTTATCACGTTGGCTGCCTTGTCTACAGAATTTATGTCTTCAGGGTTCACTTCTTTGAGCCTAGCCTCTATTTCTCCGGCAAGATCAGTTTCATCGATAAAACGATCAAAGGCTGAGGAAATCAGCACAAAACCAGGAGGCACTGATAAGCCTGCTTTTGTTAATTCTCCTAGAGAAGCGCCTTTCCCCCCTGCGAGGCGAACATCTTTTTTCGAGATTTCGGTAAACGATTTTAGATATTTCATGAATACAGCATAGCAGAAAAAATTGACAAAAACAAGAAAAAAGGATATGTCAGGAATGGCACACCAGGGCTGCCAATAGGGGTCTGTACTTTTCTCGGCAGCTCTACATAACCTGCTCTTTTGTCCTCATAGACTGCGGACGCGCCGATAAACGGTTCTCACCTTTACCGTTTGGCGCGTCCGCTTCCCACCACTCATAAAATATCTTCTTTTCAGACAAGCCCAAAATTCGCTTGTACGAATTTTGGTCAGGATCCAAATTTAACCTCATGTTTTTTTTCGAAACTTCGCATGAATTTCTTAAAACTCAAGCTGTCTTTGGCAAAGGCATTCCCGTCTTCTTGAACTTTATTTTCCAAATTTTTAAGCCGTTCATTATTATCTTCTACTGTCATTTGGATACCCATCAAACGTCCATTGACCGATGCGAGATTTATTTCAAGTTCTGAGACGTTTTGTTTTAACACAGAGACATCCTGCTTGAGGACAGAGACATCCCGCTTCAACACAGATACATCAGCTTCCACGATATTGAGGCTGGACTGCATGGCGGCATTGTCTTTTATAAAAACCACGATTTCTAATATTTCATCAATTTTTTTGCCAAAATTTTCAAACATACAAACCTCCTTAAAAATTATACCTTCCATTATCAAGCAAGCATATTTTCAGGTCAAGGACAAAGATTAAATTTTGGTAAATCTTATTTCGGAAGACCCTCGATATCCAAAAAACTCAGTGTCTCAATTTTGAGTGCGCAGAGCTTCTATACAAAGCTCAAAATCATTCCATATCTGTTCGACTTCTACGGCACTGTGGCCTATAACCGTACAACCAAATTTCCCAAAATCTTTCATGGGACTAATCATATGCATAAAAACACCGCTTTTTTTCTTATGATTAAAATCAAGTCCTGTCATTTTGATCTGTCCAATAAGTCGTGTCGGCTCTATCCGCCTTAGCCAATCTTGTCTGCCAAAAGCTTCGGATGCCTTGTAATAGATGTCGCCTTGTTCGGATTCCAAGATGCCTCTTTTTTCATTATATACGGCCTCTGTAAGATACTTCACCCAAAAATAGGTGTGATTTGTGCCTCCTTTGCGGGCGTTTATTTCCACCGGCCACAAAGACCAAGGTTCTCGCGCATTTTTTCTGCTCAACAAAAAATCCACGGCTATTATCCCCAAAGCTCCGCGCCTTCTCGTCTCCTTGACAATTTTCAGTCCGGCGTCAACAATAAACTTTTGATATGTGAAATCCGCTGGAAATTTAACACCCACATAATCCAAACCCTCCAATATCTGGTCATGAGTGGCAAGAGCTCGAATAGAATGATCAGGTAAAATTTCAAACTGCGCGCTTGGCGAAATTTTTATAGGCTCATCAATAAATACTTCCACGACCGCGCCCTGCTCGGCGCACGCACGTTCAAAAATAAAAAAATCTTGGCGTATACCTTTCTTAAGAGCCTTTTTAAATGTTTCAAAAGAAATGAAATTTTGAATTGAAAATTTGACAATGCCGTGTCCCGCGCCTCCACGATTTAGTTTGAGCAGATAATTTTTTACTTTTTGTTTTTTAGCAAGCTTCTGTAGGACATCATAAGCATGCTCCAAGGAAAAAATATCTTTCTCTCCTGGTATCAGATCCAAACCCGCCTTGGAAAAAACGTCACGAGCTTCTGATTTGCTGTTCAAAGCCAAGGACGAATCTGTTAAACCGTATAGCGGAATCTGAAGAAGCACCGCAAGTCTGATTTCCTCAACATTCACTTGAAAAAATTCAACAAAGGCAGGCTGATTGTATTGTTCGATTGTCTCTTTGATTTTTTTAACATATTCGGAATTGTTCAATATGACTTCTGTAAGTGATTTCCCTTTTTTTGTGGGTATAGTTAAGATATCAAAACGTCCGCGTAATTCAGGCCTGTCCATTCCTGTAACTTTTGCAAGATGATCAAAAAAATAATCAACAATGCAAGGCTCAAAACCTTCCGACAAAACGGCGATCACATGAGTTTTCGGCTGTTTCAAAAAATACGCGAAATACAAATAGCGTTCTTCGTAAAAAACAGAACCTTCAAATTCCCGCAAAATAAACTTATCAAAAGAAATGCTTGGAATAATCACTAAAGTCCTTCCGCCAGAATAATCTGGTTCTACAATATCGAAATTTTTTGCAAGGTCAAACATAAGATGCGGGAAATTGAATCTACAAAAATATAAAGAAACTGTCATGAAATCATGGCTATGGCCATATTTCACAAAATCAAACTAAACTATCCCCTTTGCGATCTCATATTTTATTTCACAATTTTCTCACCAAGCCCGCGTAGCCGTCTACTTCCACCATGTCGCCGTCCTTTAATACATCTCTCGCGAAGCGCGTTTGTATCACGCAGGGGATGCCGGCCTCTCGGGCCAAAGTGGCGGGGTGGGAGGTAATGCCATGGCCGCCGTCGCAGACTATGGCGCTCGCTTTTATAATAGCCGTGGAAAAACTGGGAACCACTTGCACACTCACGATTACATCTCCCTTTTCAACTTTATGACATTCGTCGGGATTCATCACGATTTTAACAGGACCCTGTGCTTTGCCGGGGGAAACCGGCATGCCGGTAAATTCCGTCATCCGAGGGTCTGCGACACAAAATTCTTTATAAAATTTCTCTGCTTCTTCTCCGGTCGTCAGCTCCGTTTCTTTCCCTTCTCGTGCCCGCCACAGAGACAAAGTCATCTGTTCATTTACTTCATCCGAAAGATTCTCTCCATCAAGCAAAGCACGTCTCAGTTGGTCGGTTTTCAAAAAACGAACCTGCTTGAGAGCCAAATGAGCGCGTTTGCCGATTTCTTTAAGTACCGGATCAAAATGGTACAAAGATTCAGCCACATAACGCTTGCGTAATTCTTTTAGATGCGCCGCGTCGCGCATGGCTTGAAATAATCCCGCTTCTTCTTTATTCAAAGCTAAAGTGCTCGTGTATTCTGTCTGTTTGTCTTCAATTTCCTGTAAATCATTGAGTAACATTTTGTGTTCTTCTCGGGGGTCTTGGCCAAGAAGCTCTTTAAGAAGTTTCACGATACTTGGAATATCTAAGACAGGATCCTCATAATCACGCGTAACCCAATAATAGGCTTCAAGATGTTGTTGCATTAAGGCATACAAAGATGCGTCACTTTGCAGATCCTTGAGAGTGGCATCGAGCAGAGTCTTCTTCCATCGGTGATTGTTTGCTATCTGTATAGCCAATTCAAGCAAAGCCTTTCTATGCACCGTGGATACCATTGCCGAGGGTTGTTTGGTTAAAATATTGAGCATCTCCGAAGCTTGTGAAGGATTATCTGAAATTCTTTTTTCAATAATCTTATACAACTCTTCATTCAGATAGTCTTCCATAATCCAGATCGTGCCATAACTTGTGTACACGATTTTATACAACCCTTCATATTCGAGCCAGGCATTGTATAATTCTTCATTTGAGAAGGAACGCAAATCTTTGCTGGAAATACGTTTACAAAATTCAACGAGAATTGTTCCATTTTTATTCTGTAAATCAACAAAACGCGCGTACATCCCGGGGTCTTTATGCAGAAGCTCCACAATATGTCGTCCGATCTCTTCAAAACTTTTGGCATCGTGGAAATAAATACCGAGCCTGTCTTTATATATCATCATGGTATCTTTGAGATTCATGTCCACATATTCGTGGAGCATTTCAGTCATACCCTCCAGAGACATATAATTCGGGAACGGGCTGATGCGCTGACGCTGTGAAAGTAAAATCCATTTCCCGCTCTGTTGTTTCGTCATAATATTAAAAATGCTTTATTTACTCAATTTTGGGTTGTAGACGAGTTTCTATATCCTTTCCCCACACGGAGAAAGTGGGATTTTCATTCAAAGAAAAATCAACCTTAAAGCCCTCCGCGTTCTCTATACCGCCTCCGCGTTCAACCGGAGTGAGACCCGTACGGGCGCTCACCACAGCATCAATGGCAGTGGCATTGGCAGCGCTCACTACGACAATGCGTTTCCCTGGTCCAAGCTGCTTCGCGAGCATAGCCACTCTCTTCTCGGCCAGCGCTATTCCTTCCTCAACGCGAGCATTCACCTGTTCCGGTCTTTCAACTTCATCGGGCCAGTCGGCAAGAAACCAGGTAGCTACACGCTTATCTTGGATAGTTTCTGGAATGCCTAAGGCTCTGTGACGTTCTGGATCGTCCAATTGCGCTTTATACTCATCCGGTATATTGGCGGCGCCAATATCTCTGCGCGAGCGAGACTTTGGCTCGTCAATCGTACGCAATCCTTCATGCTGCGCATGCATCTCGCCTGTTTGCGGATCCCAACGCATTTTTATTGGTGAAAAAAATGTAAATCCACCCTCCTTCAACCGTTCCGCGACACGCATGACAGAAAGTTCTGCGCGCGGATTCCCACTGTCGAAAACCTGAATAATATCCTTGTCCGGGTCCAATTCACTCATCAAACGTTCTGCCGCCTGATCCAGCTGTGATTCTCCTTCCGGCGTCAAACCACGCTTGGGGTTTGTTTTATCTTTTGTAGTTTCTCCATGACGCAAAACATAAGCAGTCATTACCGGCATTTCACGCCTTATTTCTCGATATTCACGAGGAACTTCACCATGGGCGCCGTCTGGCATAGTATAATTCACTAAAATATTGACTTATGTAATAAAAATTTCTCAGATGTACCTCTGCTCGCGTCAAGTATATAAACCTTTTATGTTTAAGACAAGAAAGAACCTTTACCCGCCACAGACCTTATATATACGCGCTATCGCATCTCCCACGTTTTTGTACAAAATAGTCCGGGCTCCCATTCGTTTTGGTTCTTTCAAATTAGCCTCCTGGTCATCAATGTAAAGCATCTCTTCCGGTTTGACGCGAAAACGCTGACAGAGAAAATACATCGTCTCGGATTTTGCTTTTGGCAATCGATATTCCCATGTATTGATCATATTCTTTGAACCAAACACTTTCCAGACTTCGGGGAATAAAACGCGTGTATCGGCCCATTGACTCCGCATATTTTTGGTAAGAATGATAATGCGGTACTTATTTTTTAATCGCTTTGCGCAATGCAGTATGGGCTTGTTTACTGAAAGCAAACTATAATGCAAATTTCGCAATTCTTTAATGGTTAAAGGTAAACTCAAATCCTGTATGGTCCGTGTCCATGCCTCAGTTTGAGTGATTTCCCGCAAAGCCGCCCTGTTTACATATTTTGTGTACATGACTTCATATACCCGCTCGTATGGAATGCTGAGACGGCGAGACAGAGCTCTGGCCGTGGCCACATAACCACCTTTAAAAATCACACCATGAGCGTCGAAGATGATAAGCTTAATCATAAACTCATATAATTAATCGGCCAACATATAAAATTACAATCAATTTCACAGCCTTTCTGTAGCAGACTGAGGGAGTAAGGGATACATTTTTTCATGACAAGTCGCATTGACTTTAGATTCAGTATATCCCAGATCACAGCTTTCTGACTATCCCTCTGCGCGCGTCCACTTCCACCATGTCACCGTCTTTCAGCACCTTTGTAGCGATCTTAGTGCCTATCACGCAAGGAATCCCAAGTTCCCGAGAAACAATGGCCGCGTGGCAGGTAATGCCGCCCATGTCGGTAACAATGGCGGCAGCCTTTTTCATGGCTGACACGATTTCCGGGATGGTCATTTCAGACACCAGTATATCGCCCTTCTCCATTTTAACCATCTCTTTGGTGCTATTTATGATTTTCACAGAACCTGTGGCCATTCCAGCAAAGGCGATCTGTCCGCTTAGCTCAGTGACGTTCTCTGTATCAGTCTTTTCTTCTTGATCAATCCTCATGCGTGCTTTCAGTCCTCTCGCCGCTTCTCCGCTCACAAACTCAGCCTGTTCTGTATTAGCGTCAAGAAACAACAAGGAATATTCACTCCGTTCACGCAAAAGCTCGGCGTCTGTTCCGCCCTTCATCAATGCTTCTTTTAATTCGTCGGGCAAAAGAAAGGGAATATGCTCCATGCTTACATACAAACGACGAGCGGCTTCCCGCAGTATCCGATGAAGCGTGTACCAAGACATATACTGGTGTTCCTTGCTCCACCCACGCTGAAACATAAAATCTTTGGCAATACGGAATACGGCGCGATACTGCGCATCCATGTTTAAGAGAGAATATAGACGATCCTGTTCACGTAATGTATTCTTCAATTGATCCTCATGCGCCTTGATCTGTTCTACAATATGAATTTCAACGCCTGCGTTCAAAATTTCATTCACATGAGAAATAATATCTTTTTGGGTCCAGGCCGGCCCTACACAGCCAAAAGCCAAAAAAGCATATTTTTGGGTATGTTCGATAATAGTCGGATCTTCTGGAGATAAAGAGATCTCGCCCCTCTCGGCTCTCTGAGCAAGTTTAAGCGTATCAATATGCTCTTGACTGATAAGGGTGTGATCCGTGGGTGTAGTAAGTGTAGAGAGGGTTACTCCGGGGCTTATGGCAAGTCCTCTTTCTTTTATTATTCTCTCTAAATAATCCAGCAAAAAAATACTAAAAGCCTCGAAATGCAAATCCATATTCCAGGCGATCGCTCTAATGACATGCAAACGTTGCATCGGATGATATAATTCATCAAAGAGCTCTATCAGTTCTCTGTTCGTGAGCGATTTTATATCTGTGTTATGAACAATTTTTTTATGCAATTCTTGGATGCGAGGAACCAAAACCGTATTTGATTCATGATGCAGATCATCAATCCATTCCGGACGATTCAAAATGGTTTGAATACTGTGTTCAGCGGTCTGTCTCCATTCTGCCCCGATTTGATACATGTTGGTAAGAATTCCCTGATATTCATATATGCCTCTAAGAGGCGGTTCCATGCCAAAAGATTTGTTTGAAACAATAAGAGGAGTAAGCAAATGCAGAGGAGGATACTTATGCAGTTTTTCAATCAAAAGCCAGTGTTCGGATAAAAACGCGGTATGCAGATTGTTCATAAAACAGTTTGAAATTTGTTAGTCATCCAGCTTAGAATTCCACTAAATGGGTTACCTTACCTGGAAAAATGTTAACGCGGGTTTTCGAAAAAACTGATACAAGGTTCATTTTACGATTTTCTCGCATCGCGAAACTCAGAGTCTCTCAACTTTCCCATGAGTCGCGTCAACGCGTACTTTATCCCCATCGGCTAGCAAGCGCGTGACGTTTTTGACCCCTACCACACAAGGAATATTCAATTCACGGCTGACAATTGCCGCGTGGCAGGTAACTCCCCCGTCTTCGGTGACTATAGCTCCGGCCTTTCGCATGGCAGGCAATAAACTGGGGAAAGTAGTATGCGCCAACATGATATCGCCTTCATTCATTTTGTCCATTTCAGCGACCGTGTTGACAACCTTTACCTTAGCCACGATGTCGCCCGGGCAGGCACAGCTGCCTTGCAGTTCATCGGCGTCTGATTCAAGTTCTTTTTCAAATTCAAGACTTTGTACAAAAAACTCCGCGGCTTCGCCGGTCAGTATATTTTGCCTGCCGTCAATATAGCTGAGTACGCTAAAAGCTCTGCGCTCGTTTACTATATGCGTATCCATATGTCCGCTCTTCAGAGCTCGGTTAAACTCTTCTTCAGTGAGATGATTAATTTGCGTCAATGAAACGCAGAGACGCCGAGCGGCCTCTTTGCGAAGCAGATCCATACAATAAAATCCGTAAAACATGGCGTATTTCCGAAAATCTTTGAGCCAAATGATATCTCGAGCCACTCCGAGGAAATATCCTGTCTGCTCAGAAATCGGCAGTCGGTTTAGCAGTTGCTTCTGTTTTTCTTTGATGACCTCGTTTCTTTCCTCAGCTTCCCGAAGCGTCGAGGCCGCGTCTTGGCCGGAAGCAAAAAAATCCGCTAAAGCATACAAATAATGTTCAAGATGATAAGCCGGGCCAACGTATGTGTACGGCGTCCAACGCCATTTCTTGTAATGTTCAATAAGTAAACTGCGGCGTTCTTCGGCCATAGTCTCAAAACGCGCCTCTATTCCTTTTTTTGTATCAAATATATTTTTGGTATAAGCATCTTTGCCAATGGTTAGAGCCAGTCTCAAAAAATCGGTTTCTTCTGCCTGCGAAAAATTCTGTTCGCTTGGCGTGGTGAGCACGGTGTAGGCGCGCATAAGCTCTTCGTCATCATATCCGGACAAGTCATGTTTTAATTTTTCTATGATGTGTTTGGCGAGCAATTCACCATCGCTATCCACAAACCAGGTCGTGGAAACCGCGATCAGATGCCCTTCAATTTGCAAACGAGAGAGACGCGCGCTCATCTCTATGATCTCCTCATTGCTCAAGGTTCCGATGTCTTTGGACTCTACCAGTCGGGCATAGGCTATATATTCTTTGTTAATTTTTCTGCACTGCTCGTGGATGCTTCGTACCCATGCCGGTTCATGTTTAATCTTTTCTAAGACAGCCTTTATATACACGGTCATTTGATCGGCCGGAAAATAGGCGTCCGCGCCTTGATCTTTGTATATGATAATTCCGTCCTTTAACGTATTGAGGAGCTCCGTTCGTTCTGCATATAAGATAATATCCCGAGGCAAATAATGCATGACCTTATAGTCGAGCAAACCCGGAATCATGGAAAAATTTTTCCGCCAAGCCATATGAACATAATGGTATACAATATGTTTGACAAAAGCAAGAAAAAATGCTATACTAAGCTGTTATTCTTCAATATATACATTCTGCTTATTCAAGCAGAATTTTATCGTTTATTTTGAGTCTGTCTCTGGTCTTAATAAACTAAGGCAAAAGACAGGCCCAAAACGCGCGCCTGCTTCGGGCTGAGCTACCCTCTCTCAAGGGTGCTGAAGCAGAATCTCACAACGACAAGGGAGAAAAACATGGCCTTGGCCAAGGTGTCCGTCTACGACTTGCGTCACTATGAGAGGCAGAAGGGTTGTCCCGGTCAACCCCCGACCTTGTACGGGGAACTGACCTGCCGCGTGTTGCGAGAGATTTTGCTCGGGCGCAGGGCGCTCGAGGACATGCTGGTCTTGACCAGTCCGCAGGAGCGGGCCTGGGGGACCGGGCGCCTCGTTGCCTCGCCTGAGGCCGAGATGGGCCACTTTGACATGCGGAAGATGAACTGGCTCGAGAGCGCCACCACGCGCCTCATGGATGGCGGCAAGGAGCTCACCGAGCTAGCCGGCCGCTTCGGGGTCAGTGTCGAGCAGGCGCTCATGGTCCTGCCCCAGTTCGCGAGCCTTGTTTGCGACTGGACCGTGGAGGCCTTCTTCGGCCTCACGGGTGCCATCGCGGATGGCGAGCACCAGAACGTCTTGATGTTCTCGCATGGCGGGCAGGTGGATGCCCGAGCCATTTTCATGAAGAAGTTCAAGGCAGAGCCGGGCATGAAGCCGCAGAACTTGAAGCCGATGCTCGACATGCGCTTCCTGAACGGCCGCTGCGCCGACACCTGCGAGGGCTACGTCTACGACCTCCAGGTGGACACCGCGGCCGGCCTCATCGAGCGGGTCTTCGATGTTCAGCGCATCGAGCTCCCGGCCCAGTTCAAGGCACTGGGGGGCGGCGCCCTGGACCGCCTGCTCGCCGGCTGATCTTTTCCGCGGCCGCCAAATCTAGCCCGATTCGGGCAGATACCTATCCGGCGGCCGCGCTTCGCCCCTCCTTTTCGACTGCTCTTTGGAGCGCGTCCCAATAATCGGTCCCTACCACTACCGATGGACGCGCTCTTCCCACCTCTTATGCGTTTTGTCTTTATCCGCTCCATAAGACGCTTGAGAAGTAAAAACATCCGGCTAAGCCGGATGTTTTTTGTTGATTTTCTATGATTCTGATTTCTGCACTTCCAGACGCTTGACTCGTTTTTTCAAAACCACTATTTCTCTGGCAAACAAACCGCCGTCTTCATGGACTTTTGTTTCAAGATTTTCAAAGCGAATATCGATTTTATCCAAGGTATAATGAACTTGGGAGAGTTCAGCTTTCACAGAACACATATCTTCGTTAAGAATTGAGACCTGTTGTTGCAAAACCGAAGTATCGGCTTTAAGTTCGCTTCTCAATTCCCGGATATCCTCTTTTGTCGCCGCAGTATCCTTTATGAAAATGACAATATCCAATATATCATTTAATTTCTCTTCAAACATCTCTGACGTCATAATAGTATTCCTCCCTTCTATACTTCACAGCTAGCAGTGAAGTACTTCAGTGTAAATTAATAGTACAATTCCAATAATACTTCAGACATCACTGCCTATCAAGGCAAAAGATTAAATTTTTCTAATCTACGTACTATACCAAGCGCGGTGTCTACTTCCACCATATCACCATCTTTCAATATTTTTGTCGCGCATCTTGTACCTACAATGCAAGGCAGACCCAGCTCTCTCGACACAATGGCCGCGTGCGAGAGCAAACCGCCTTCATCCGTTACAATGGCCCCGGCACGTTCCATGGCTGGCACAAGAAGCGGATTTGTTGCCGAAGCCACCAAAATATCGCCCCGCTCCAATCGTTCCGCGTTTTTATTCGTAAGCACAATACAAACTCTGCCCTCACAAGGCAAGGCGCTTTTCGAGGCGACCTGACCCTTCAATTCTTTCACCATATCATACTCTTCGTAACGCAGCTCATCTTTCTTATATTCAATCAGATCAGCCCCCACATATACCATAATCGTCTTGTCATCGAGCACAATGCTCGGGTCCTTTGCTCGAGCCTCGAGATCCTCTGAATTGACTTCCAAAACGCCAGCCTTAAGAGATCGCAATAATTCCTCACCCCGAAGATTCACCAGCTTAATATAGGAAATATCAAAGTCATTCGCAAGGCGTTGAAATAAAGTACTAAACGTATGCACCGCGTAAGCGTAAGAAGCCTCAGCATTATTGGAAGCCGCCGCCCAAGCGGCCGCTGAATTAATATGCTTTAAAGTTACGTCTGATAAACCGAGGATATCTCGAAGCAGAAATCCTTTTTTGCTCATGCGTTTCGCTTCCTCGATTTTTTTTCGCTCTTTATCCAAACCTTTTTTTATTAAATCCCGCACGCGATTTGTTAAGACTTCTCTATCGTATCCACTGCCATGCAAGAGATACCTGCCCAAATGAGCAAACATAGCGAGATGAGCATCCACTCTTCGATTGAATTCTTCATTCATACCATGGGATTCGGCATATTCAGCCAACTCACACAAGGCAATTCGTTCCAGTTGGTATTCCGAGCTCTCGGGAAGTTGTAATAAGTCGTTAAAATATTCATTTTGTTTCAGGACATCGCCTTCAGATTCTGCAATGGCTTTTAAAATAATATCAGAGAGAATGCGGTTGACCATCACATAGTGATAGGCATATGCCCACTGCGACCTCGTAGTCAACAAAAATCCTTCCATAGCCGTATAAATACTTGTTGAATCAGCCCGACTAAAATCCGTATCTTTGTATGTGTCCGCATGTGAACGCACTCGCCGCATGCGCGCATTATAATCATGAGCATAATCCACCAGTATGCCCGGGCTGGATAATTCTAGATTCCGTAGATATTCAATGTAATCATCGTATGTCCTTTTCGAAAACCAACGCGCGCCGTCCAGCTGCCGATACTCACAGGGTTCATATTCTGTTTGTTTTTCGTATAATCCAAGCAAGCCATGGCGATAGGCTTCCATGACCGTATCAATCAAAAGCACTGGATGCGGATCGCCGCGACGCGCGACTTCAACCCAAAACGTCATATAAACCTGTTTATATTTTACGAATAATTCCTCTTTTCGCGTCCACTTCCACGGTATCGCCATCTTTGAGGACTTGAGCCACTTGTTTCGCGCCGATAACACAGGGTATCCCCAATTCTCTGCTCACGATGGCCGCGTGCGAGGTAACCCCGCCCTGTTCGGTTACAATCGCGCCGGCACGTTTCATGGCAGGCAACAAATCTGGATCAGTGGAAATGGATACCAAAATGTCGCCATCTCGCAATTTTTTCATGTCACCCGCCCGAAATATCAACGCCACTTTACCCTTCGCGTATCCCGGAGACGCCACCTGTCCTCTAAATTCGCTGAGTGAGATATCGACCTTCTCGAACGTTTGCTTCATAATTTCTTCAGCCTCTTTCCCGGACAAAATAATTTCCTTGCCTTGCTCCGCGTAATACGCGCAGCGCTCGGTTCGTTTTTGAAGTTCCTCAGCATTACATTCATGACGCAATAACATAGCTTCCACTTCATTCGGAACCGCGAAGCGAAGTTGCTTTACCGAAAGCTCCATCCGCAATGCAATTTCTTTAAGCACTCGATCCATCTGATAAAGCGCATATAGTTGGGCATAACGCCGATATATTTTTGTTACCATAAAATCGCCGAACACAGAGCACAATCTCCTGAGGTCAAGATTGGCGTGTATACGTTCAAAAAGCGCCTCTCGATTTTGAGCGGCTTCTTTCAAACGTTCTTCATTATTTTTTCGTATCTGCGAGGCTGATATGCCTTTCGAAAAAATATCTTTCAGCTCTCGCACAAGCATTTCAAGTGTATTTTCACCTGCCACGAAAATATATTTTGTGTAGTGATATTTTTCACGATGCTGTTCCAGCATGGCCCGCACGGAATCATTCAATGAAACAAAAATCTTGGCCAGATTTTTTTCCAAAAACAATTTTTTCTGAGCAAGATCTTTTTCTATTTCAACCGCTATTTGCAAAAGTTCGTCCTGTTCTGTATATATCAAAGATCTTTTTGTCGGCTGAGTAAGCGTAACAAAATATTCCGGTATCATTTCGTCTGCTCCCATAACGGAAGAACGGAGCATCTCTAATACACGATTCGTAAAATTATTGTGAAACATGTCCGACGCGGGAGGAATCCAACACCATGTATAATATTCCTGGTGCGCGTCAAAATGACCCTTGTATATCCGCCATAATTGTTCGTTCGACAATTCTTTCAGCCCATCTTTTGACGGAATTTTTTCGCAATATGAACGCAAGCTATCGGCCTCTCGGATTATTTCTCTATTTATGGTATGGCCATAATCCGGTTCCTTTATGATTCTATTCACCAGATGTTCACCCATTTCATATGAATCGCGATCGTCGAAATAAAACCACAGTTCATAGCCCCGAAAACCCGCGAGTACTTTGCCGTATGCCCGTCCTGTGTGCCTGCCGAATAAATGTACAAAAGAATTGAGCCATATATAAGAAAAAAACAGATCAATATCTTTGATATGCTCACCAAGAATCCATGGCCTGTCTTCTCCGATCATATCTGTCTTTGTGCTTGAGAATCCTTCAGCATGATTCTAAGGCAGGTAATTAAGGAACTCTCTTGGTGTAAGTCGCGTCAAACTCAAAACCGGCGAAAGAAGTCAAAACCAAAATTTCAAGAAGAGAGAGATAAAATTTCGGGTCCGCGTAAAATTGTAAAAATAAATCTTTGAAGTTGCTTCCGAGGTAGGCTGAAATGGATCCAATCACCAAGAGATCAAGAAAAAAACCGACTATGAGGGTGAGAATGCCCAACATGAATCCTTTTTTCAAGGAAGGGGCGTCAACCCTAAAATACCATTTGGAAAGCAACAAGGTCAAAGGAATGGCAAGTACCCAAAACACGGCGTATTCTCTGAACCCAAACACAGGAATTCCTGATACGATTTGTATTAATGCAAGTACTATAAATGAAAAAACGTAGAAGAAAACACCAAAACACAAAGCTCTTTTATAGTTCATACACCAAAAAAATTAAAACTAATCAAAACTAATAATCTGATCAGCCTGGATCTTTTGTCCGGCTAGAGAAGGAGGCTTGGAGTCGGAATTCTCAGCAAAAGAACTCTTTGTCCGGGGAAGAACAACTTTCGCTGGTTCTATATTTTGTTTTTCTTGAAGACTACTCTGATTTTGATTTTCTCCGCCATAATCCTGAGTTTTGTTTGGAGAAAATCCTTGAGCCATAGCCCCGCTGGCCTGCGTGCCCGCCCCTGGTCCTTGCTTCCGTTTTCGGTTCCGTTTTCGCTTCCTCTTTTTCTTGTCCTGATTTTGAGGCTGAGGATCCTCAACCTTCTGTTGTGGAAAGCCGCTTTCTTCCCTGAGCGAAGGCGATGCTTCATTCTTGACTGCGGGCGGAAGCCTTGGCTCTTGTTGTAAACCTAAAAGCTGATCAGATCGTCCAAAATTAGATTCGGGTTCAGACCTCTTGTTCTCAACGCGAGAAGACCGAATCTCGGGTTTGTCAGGCTGTCTGAACTCGGGTTTCTGAACGCCTGCCGCCTGCATGAGTGCTTCTCTGTCTTCTTTGGGTAAAAGATCTCTCAATGAGACGGCCTTGTTTTGTTTTTGATCCGGTCGTTCCGGTTTTGGAATGACAAGAGGTTTAGCCTGTTTCGGGCGCTCGTCTAATTCATCGTCTTCAGTGTCAATTTCATCTTCATCGCCATCTTCGTCTTCTTGCAATTCTCCAAGACCGCTCCAACGTAAAATCTTTTGCTCTATAACATCTCGCTGTTTGGCGTAGCGTTCGCGGGACACGCGTATGACTTTTTCCGCCGAACCGGTGGGTTTGCCAATGGGCGGCATGGTTTTGGCGCTAAAAGGCTGAGAAGCCACCCCATCTATCATGAGTTTGAGAATAACGTCATATTTGGCAAGATTAACTACGTCTTCTTCAGTAAAAGTGGGAGTGAACTCTTTGGTTAGTGTCTCTGAATCAGCGCCGCCCACTCTAAAGGTCACAATGGTGCCCACATTCCCGAACACCGCGTCAGCCACTATTTCATCAAGCTGCATAATATATTGATGGGCCATGATCAGGCTCAGTCTATATTTTCTCGCCTCAGATAAAATATTGGCAAAACTGGGAGTGGCGAAATTTTGAAATTCATCGACATAGAGAAAGAAATCCACGCGATCCTCTTCCGGTGTGTCCACCCGTTCCATGGCCGCAAGCTGGATTTTGGTGATAAGCATGCCTCCCAAAAGCCTGCTATTGTCTTCTCCAATCCGTCCTTTGGACAGATTCATGATCAAAATTTTTCCAGAATCCATGATCTCGCGTATGTTGATGGTGGATTTCACCTGAGCCACCATATTGCGGATAACCGAAGCGGACAAAAATTGCCCTATTTTATTTTGAATCGGAGCAACGGCTTCTTGCTGATAACGATCGTTGTAATTGGCGAATTCATTTTGCCAAAATGATTTTATAACCGGATCATGGAGTTTTTTGACCACTTTTCTGCGATATTCCTTGTCTCCCAATAAGCGATTGATGCCAAGCAAAGTGGAGCCTGGATAATCAAGAAGCGCGAGTATCGTATTATTTAATATATATTCCATTCTGGAACTCCACACGTCAGGCCAGATTTTCTTGAATGTCCCCATGAGCCCGGCGGCGATAAGATGTTTTTGTTCGTCAGATTGAGCTTCGAGAATATTGAAACCTATTGGATAGGAAACATCGGCCGGGTTCAAATAGACCACATCATTCATGCGAGAAGATGGAATATAATCAATGATTTTTTCGGCGAAATCTCCGTGCGGGTCTACGATCCCCACGCCATGACCTTTGTAAATATCATGCAAAACCATGTTTTCCATCATGGTCGTTTTGCCCATGCCCGTTTTCCCTATCACATACATGTGACGACGACGATCATCGGTTTTTATGCCAAAACGCCGCATCTGATTGCGAAAATTGGTTTGAGCGAAAAGACAGATTTCTTCAGGATCCGCTTTTTTATAACCGGCTTGAAGATAATGAGTAGGCATGGGAATAGTATATCACATCTTTAGAACCTATCTCAAAAATAATTTCCAGAACAGTTTTTTAGAATTTCGAGCGAAAAAATGGCAGATTGAGGAAACATACCGGTGGTATGATGACGAAATGTGCCGTTTTTGCAGCTGAAATTGTAAAAAAATGAGTCGGACATTATTTTTGAGATAGGTTCAAGTCCCAAAATTAATTTGTGCAATACGTCACAATCTCCAGTGTATCTTTCTCTCTAGCCCTCGGGAGAATTTTTTGCAAATTTCGTTCAAGCTTGGAACGCAAGATCCTATCTTCAAGAATTTCTTTTATCAAGGCAACCAAAGACAAGGCATCAGCCACGCGCTCATCCAGATAAAGGATAGCCTCGGAGCGCTCCAAAAAATCCACGTTCAGAACCTGGTGGCCGGGCTTGGGAATAACAATGGCGGCTTTGCCCAAAGCGGCTATTTCAGTGAGACTGCCGAATCCTCCCCGCGATATAACGACATCCGCCACCGCATAGGCGTCTTTCATTTCTTCTGTAAAAAATTGATACGCATGATAAAAATCGGAAAATAAACGGCCGGCCCTTTGAACCAATTCCTGAGGACGTTCCAAACCGGACAGATGCAATATCTGGCACACATTTTTCAAATGCGGCAGAGCTTCTACCATAAGTTGGTTCACTTTTAAAGAGCCGGTTCCTCCTCCCGTAACAAAAATGACCGGCATATCGCTTCGCAACCCAAAACGTTTAAGCGCGGAACTTCTTGTCCCTTCCAAAAGTTCCCGACGAACCGGATTGCCGAGCCAGCGGACCTTTTTTTTGGGAAATTCAGTGAGCTGTTTTTGGAAAGCCGTGCTTACCACACGGGCCACAGGCGCCATGAGCCGATTGGCAAGACCAATTTTTAAATCCTGTTGATGAATCCAGGTAGGGATTCCCAAAAAAAATGCCGCCCAATGCAAAGGCACAGACACATAGCCACCCGCGGAAACGCAAAAATCAGGATTTTCTTTCCAAATAATTTTAAGGGACTTAAAAAATCCAACGATGATATGAAAAACATCGCTGATATTCCATAAAGACAGATAGCGCCTAAATTTTCCTGCGTTGAGCGTTTTAAAACGTATGCCGGCCTTTTCGATTAGAACTCGTTCGGGACCCTGTTTTGTTCCTATCCACAAAAAAGATGCTTCCGGATATCGGGCTTTGATCGTCTCATATAGAGCGAGAAGCGGAGTAACCGGCCCCAGCGTTCCGCCGCCTGAAAAAATAATCCTCATATCGTTTCGTTCACCCGGATTGGGCGTATTTAGAAATATTAATCACCATACCCATTGCGGCCATTCCCACCATAAGCGCTGTTCCGCCATGGCTGATAAAAGGCAAGGGAACTCCGGTAAGGGGCAGAAGTCCTACAATGGCTCCTATGTTCAAAAATGATTGTATCATAAACCATATGGCTATGCCTGCCACGCTTAAACGGGCAAATTCACTGGGCGCTCTTTTGGCTATGTTAAACATACGAAGTGCAATAAACACAAGAAATAAAACAGTGAGACTCGACACCACAAAGCCCATCTCTTCGGACATGACCGCGAAAATGCTGTCTGCGTGAACTTCTGGCAAGTAAGCAAATTTCTGTCTGGAACGGCCCAGACCCAATCCGAACCATCCACCTGACCCGATCGCCAAAAATGCCTGATTGATATGGTACCCTATTCCTTGAGGATCGAGTTCTGGATGCAAAAAAGTGCTCACGCGCGCGGCGCGGTAAGGCGCGACGCTGATCATGATTACAAAACCGAGAACTCCGGTTAAAAACAAAAGTCCTAAATGGCTGAGACGCGCTTTGGCTACGAATAAAAGACCAAATACTACACCAAATAAAATCAAAGCAGTGCCTATGTCGGGTTGTAAAACAACCAAAGCTATGGGAAGGGAAAAAATCGCGAATATAGGCAAAAAACCCTGCCTGAAATGGGCCAAATCTTTTCCTCTTTCAGAAAGAATGGAGGCGGCAAAAATTATGAGGCCTAATTTTAATATTTCTGAAGGCTGGAAAGAATAAGAACCTATACGTAACCAACTGTAGGCGCCCGTGTCGAAACTTGCGCCCAAACCCGGAACAAAAACGAGCAAGAGAAGGATCACACAGACAGCAAAAAAAAGGACAGCGTAACGTTTGAACAACGTATAATGGAATTTACTGCATACGTAAAAAGCCAATAGCCCCGGCAAAAAACCAAAAAGCACCTGACGTTTCAAAAAAAAATTTGGATCATTAAACCTCTCCACCGAGATTGCCACGCTCGCGAAACTCAATATAATAAGTCCAAAAACCACCAGCACGCCGAAATACACGAGCAAAAGATAATCTGGTTGGGCTTCTTGTTGCTTCATAGCGATAAAACGAAAAAACCTGCAAAATCTGCGCGTGGTGCGAAAGGAAAGAAATGGGTTTTATACATTCAAAAATATAATAAGATAAGAGGCGAAAACCACAAATATCTGGCAGACAAAAGAGATAAAATTAAGCAGCTGGGCCACAAAAGGATCTTTGTGATACGCAAACCAGCCTATGAGAAAATTGACTATAAGTATGATAAGCCCAGCTCCGGGAACCGCATATACTTGAGAGTACTGGCCTATGTAATCAACTCCGAAAAGGATAGTATAGTGCAAAAAGAGCTGTTCAGAAGAAGACTTTATCCCGAGAGCAAGCCACAAAAAACTTGCTATGTTCAGAAGAAGAGCGGAACCAAAAAAAAAGCTTACTGAAAGACGTTTTATATATAATTTAAAAGGATAATGATTCCATTTCATATCTTACAGTATAGCTACATTTATTTCTCTTGACAAGCGCCTAAGCTTTATATATACTATGCGCCAAGTGAAAAGGGTGAAAAATTCTGTCATTAGTCGCTTTCACTCATCCATAATTATACATTCTAATTTGCACCGTCTCCGGACGGAACCCGCGAGAAGCGGGGTAAACATCATAAAATCTATGGCCCATAAAAAGGCGGGCGGCTCCACGAGGCTTGGACGCGACTCACAGCCACAATATCTTGGCGTAAAAGTGGGAGACGGCCAAAATGTGCGCGCGGGTATGGTTCTCGTGCGACAACGAGGAAGCAAAATCCACCCGGGTAAAAATGTAAAACAAGGCAGAGACGACACGCTTTACTCCCTTATAAGCGGCATTGTCAATTTCACGAGAAAACAAAGACGGCGTTTCGACCGATCTTTGAGAGCCGCCAAATTTGTAAACGTGCTCCCGGCAGAAAAAAAATAAATTCTCACATGCAAGAAGCCCATCGAAATCTGATGGGCTTTTTATATTGTTAGGATCCTGCTCAAATCGGGAAAGAGGATTACGTAATTTTTAATTTACAATTTATAATTTTTAAACAATTTCTCATGTCTTGATTTCCAATGGCCAAATCCTCCGGGTCTTTTCATTGCCTTATTGGAGAGAAGACTCTATTTTCCGTCAGACATGAAAAGAAAGCAGCATATTTTTTTGTAGAAAGAAGGATAAAAATGGTATAATTAAAATTCTATGCAGAGCCTATATCTCTTTTTTTTCGCACTCAGTAAAATCCTTATAACCCAAATCATTGGGGTCTTGGGCGTTTTTTTCGCGTTCGGGTTTCTACTTTCAAAAATCCAAAGCTTAACTCAAAGTCTTTACTTGCGCTCCATAGGCTGGAAGGGAATTCTATGGACCGCCTGGATAGGAACTCCGATCCACGAGGGCGGACACTATCTTTTGGCAAAGTTATTTCGCCATCATATAGAAAGTGTGCATCTCTTTGAACCAGACAAAGAAAGCGGGGGTTTGGGCCAAGTAAACCATAGTTTTAATCCTAAAAGCGGTTATCAGCGTATTGGTAATTTTTTTATAGGAGCCGCTCCTCTTATAGTAGGTTCAGGTGTACTCGCTTTGCTTTTAAAATTTCTTGTTCCGAACGGACTGGAAGTCTTGACAGCTCTCAAAGTCTCCGCGTTTTCAATTTCAAACATAATTCAATCGCTGAATGATGTTATTTCAATACTATTCAATCCGTCCAATTTTTCTTCTTGGCAATTCTGGCTCTTCGTATATCTTTCTTTTTGCGTATGCTCACATCTGGCCCCAAGCTCAGAAGACCAAAAAGGCATGTGGAAAGGCTTCGCCTGGCTGGTTCTTCTTCTTGCTTTGGTCAACGGCGTTTTCTTGCTTTTTAAAACCGACATCACCGCGTATATTTTAAGTGTCAATCAGTATTTGGGATTTTTTGTAAGTATTTTCTTATACGCTCTCTTTATTTCAGTAATCCATTTCCTCGCCGCCTACGTTCTTCTCTATCCGCTCAGTGTTTTGAGAAGGAGACGCTTTAGGAATTTTTATTTTTGATTTATAAAATCTTTGAATCTCATGCTACCGTTATAACTAAGTTCTCTGACCCAGATATTATCCGGGTCAATAATCTAACACTTATGGAAGTACAGAAACCAACAAATCAGGAACGCTATGTGGCAGCTTCCGGATACCTATTCGAGCTTGGCTATATCATGGCGTGGCTTATGCAAACAGAATCTGATTTTACGAAATTTCATCTCGAACAAGAGAATAAAATAATAAAAGCGGTTCTCCTGCCAGGACTTTCTGTTTTTTTCTTGGGTATTCTTTGGCAAAGCACGGCGTCCAAGTTTCTCATATACCTTGGAGGATTCACGGCAGTGGTGTCACTTGTATTATCAGTCATAGGAGCAGGGCACGCCCTGAAGGGAAAACAGAAAAAGCTAATTTAGTCCAGTCCTTTATATGGGAAACTCACGTTATTAATCCCATAGTTAGCATGCTCGCTGAAAAAATAAAAAGAGTCCAATCATTGCTCAAGGAACAAAAACTCGATGCTTTGATAGCCGGCAATTTTGGTCAGCAAATCTCTGATGATCTTTTGTATTATTTGCTTTTAAAAAAACTGGAGTTGGGTCTGCTCTATATTCCCACACGCGGCAAAGCGACTCTCTTCGCCATTTCTTTTGAAGTGACACAGCTAAAGCGCGAGTACCCGGAATTGAAGATACTGCCGTATAATGAGTCTCCGGACAAGCTTATCAAAACAGTAATCGCATCGAATAAAGTAAAGATGGGATTCCGAAATTCCGCTTTACCTGTGGAGATAAAAAATCTATGTTCAAAAATAAAAGGGATTTGTTTTTCAACATTCTATAATGACGAAAAACTCTTTGCTTTGAAATCCCCGAGAGAAATACAGCTTCTCAGAGAAGCCTGTCGCGTCACCGATCGCTTATTCAAAGAATTGACAAATACATGGAAACAATTCAAAACCGAATCTGAGGCGGCTCAATTTTTGCTCAAACGAATGATAGACTATGGAGTGGAGCCATCATTTCCCCCTATCATTGCTTCCGGAGCCCACGCCGCTGATCCGCATTATGGATATTCCAAAAGCCCCATACAAAAAGGTTTCTGCGTCATAGACATGGGCGTGCGCTACCAAGGCTATTGTTCAGACATGACTCGAAGCATTTATGTAGGCAAGCCGAACGAAAAAGAGCTCAATCTTTACGCTATTCTTGCCAATGCTCAGAAACAAAGTATTGACGCAGTCTGTCCTGGAGCGAATATCAAACAAATTGACGAGCAATGCAGAGAAACGCTTGGGAGAGAACTCAACGAGTTATTTATTCATTCTCTCGGACACGGTCTCGGAACACAGGTCCACGAATGGCCACGGGTTGCCAGCAATGACATTATCGCAGAAGAAGGGATGGTTATCACCATTGAACCAGGCCTTTATAAAAAGGGAGCATACGGCATGCGGATTGAAGACGATATCCTCGTAAGAAAAACAGGGCAAGAAGCCCTGTCAAAAAGTCCGCGGGAGCTCCTTGTTATTGCTTGAGTTCCAAAGTTTCCAGTATGCTGACTATATCTTTTCTGATCTGATCGTTCTCATCACCATACCACACAACGCCTAAAAATAGAGATTCTTCAAAAGGAAGCACATAATAATCAAAAGAGCCTAAACCTTCCCCCGAATACATGAGCATTTCTTTGCCGGCTATGGTCTGGACATTAACTTCTGTTTCCTCAGTGTAGTTGGAGTAAAGCGTATTTTTTTGTATCCATTCCATAGGAGACAGAGAATCAGGATTTGCAAATACATGGAAACTGATATTTGGGACAGCATCCGCCATCTGTACATTTTTGAGAGCGTCTATATCGCTTTGTCTCATCAAGGCCACATACTCTTTGTCAGATTCATCCAGATTGGTCTCCACCTGAGATACTGAATAATTCCCCGGATAATAAAAGGAAAACTCAAAAAGGGTGCCTGCATATTTTTTGCCCTTCTTCTTTTCTTCTTCCTGTTTTTTTTGTTCTTCTTCCCGCTGTGCTTGCAAATCAGTAACCTGAGTTTTTACGTCTGAAAGTCCAATTTCAAGCTTATTCTCTAAACTTGAAATTTCTCGCTTAAGATTCGTTTCCTTTTTCTTTTGTGAAAGCACAAAAACCAAACCTGCTATAATCACCATAATAAACAGAAGAGAAAAGAATATCGAAGCTCCTCGGCCGTCTCGATGGCCTGTGTCAGAAGATCTTTCTTTTTTATGAGGTCGAATTTTTTGGGATTGTTTCGGCTCCGGCGCGGCTGTTTTTTCTTGGGCTTCTGGCAGTGTCTCTCCTTCGTTCTTCTTGATTTTTGGTGACATAACTCGTAAATCGTTAAAATTAGATCGAAGATCAGTGTAACATATCTTCTGCTTTTGTGTAAAATGAATCTACAATAGCCGAGAAGCAAAGCTGAGCTCCTTCTTGTCTAAGACTGAGTTATATAATCCACTAGCAAAGATAGCAGAAAGCCAATAAAAACCTAAAATCAATCTAAGAGCGCGCTCAATTTTGATTTTCCCCGAAATAAACTTTAGCGAAGGAGAGAGTTTAGAACCTGTGTGATTCGTCTTGCTTCAGCCTCCAAAACCGGCCCTTCATATTCTCCGCTATGCGCGGTGTGCTCTCCATACGAGGGCTTCTTTTGATCCAGGTGCAGGTTGGCCGCGAAACCTTTTTCCGCTGGCGCCGTATAGCAATGGAAACGCGGATAGCCGCTAGCGCTTAGAGCGCGGACATAACTCAATTCGCTTTTTATGTTTTTGGTTTGGTGATAGCCACAGGTTTTGAAAAGCATGGGGATGTTCAAACGATACTGGCCGGTAAAATGTAATTTCATACAAATACACTTAATACTCAAGGGAGTATGTTCTGTGGCACAGAACTCAGGACTCTCCGCGCCGGTGTCCGCCGGGCTGGCGGTACACGAGGAGAGCGAAGCCGTCCTCGAGCACATAAGGCGCGTGCGCTTCATCGCCCAAAAGATCAACACAAGCGCCGGCCCGAAGAACAAAGTCCGGATCAAAATATTTGACCCCGTAGACTTCCCCTGCGAGACAAACAATAGTCTCGCCAAAAGGCCACCCCAACCTCATCAGATGGACATGAGAGTAGGCAGAGGCTCCACCCTCCATCGCGAGGAAAATGGTATTGTCCCCGCTAGTTCTGTCCAAGTCACAAATCACGAAAGCCAGAGCACCCTTGCCGTTATCGCTCGGTTTATCCCGCCACAAAAGGTCGGGAAAGGCATCCTTGGCCTGTGCCACAGATGAAATCGCTGTCATACGCATCTCCTTGAAACAAGTTAAGTTCAGACCAGCGAATTCATCAAGATTACCTAAAAATAATGCGAGAGTCAAGAAAAACCGCCCAAAATTCTAATTCTGAAAATTGGCGGAAGGTGAGGGATTCGAACCCTCGAACCCTTTCGGGTTACACGCTTTCCAAGCGTGCGCACTAGACCAACTATGCGAACCTTCCTTAAAACGAGAATCTATAATAATTTTAAACTCCTGCCTACCGTAAGGCAGGTTTAGACAATGTGTAATGATTCAATCTTTGAAACTCGTTTCTTGTTTTCTCATCTTAAGCAAAAGATAGACTGCAACGGCAAACGACAGAATACTAAAATACTGAGCAGGGGTCAAGCCGAGATAGCGTGCGTCTGTGGGAATATAAAAAGAAGAAGTAATATTCGCGTCAGCGGGGGAGGCGCGAAAAAAATCTAAAATAAAACGCAGAATACCATAATAAGCAAACAAGACAGCAGCAAACCAACCCTGTACTTTTTTCTTTTTTCTTAAAACGAAAAAAAACACGGCAAGCGGAATCAAGCCCAGTATTTCGAGTAAAGCCATTTCGAGACGGGGCCCGTCCGGAGTCTGTATCGCCAAAAAACAATTGCAAGGCTTGCCCAAATGGTCATGAATCATAAAACAGCCCACGCGCCCCAAAATCCAGCCGAACAAAGCTCCGTACGCGAATATATCAATACTCTGAAAAATGAGCGCTTTGCTTAACTTTCTTTTTTTTACAAACAAAAATAAAGCCAGACCTGCTCCAAAAAAACTTCCATAAGAAGACATGCCTCCATGCCAGATCCTTATTATCTCGAAGGGATGCGAAATATAGAGTCCTGGTTCATAAAACAAAACATGAAAAATACGAGCCCCGACCAGACCGCCTATAATCATCCATAAACCGGCGTCAACTAGAATCTGAGGCTCAAGACCTTTTTTTTTCGCTCGCTGATGCACAATGTATAATCCCAAAAACATTCCAAGAGCCACAAAAGAACCCCAAACTTGAATAGTTAAAGGGCCAAGGCCATAACTGAGATATTGAAACCACGGAAGCATGTCGGTTTAATTTTCAATTTTTAATTTATAATTATTACATCGTTTGCCTCGAAGTCTGCTTATGATTAAACCGATTCACAACACTTATTATCTCCTCAACACTGTCAACAATGGTATACAAATCGTCGTCAGTATCGTTTATCGTTTTAAATTCATCCACAAACAAACTTTGTATGATGAAATCAAAGCCATTCCAATACTCACTATCAAACAAGATAACGGGCATTTTCGCTGTTTTCTTGGTTTGAATCAAAGTCAGTACCTCAAAGAGCTGGTGCATGGTGCCAAAACCGCCCGGGAAAAAGATAAAGGCGGTGGACGGCGCGGTAACAATGAGCTTGCGTGTAAAAGGAAAGCTGAACATGATTGATTTGTTGACATAAGGATTGATGCGAGCCTTGCCATTTACTTCCATGCCTACGCCTATAGACTGTCCCCCAACTTCAAAAGCGCCCCTATTGGCGGCCTCGGCAATGCCAGAAGCGCCTCCGGTTAAAACGGCGTATCCCTCTTCCGCCAATTTTTGGCCAAGACTATGCGCGGCCTCATAGTATTTGGTACCGGGCTTTACGCTTTTAGTGCCGAGGACAGTGACCTCTCCGGATAAACCAGTCAAAAATTCAAAACCTTCCACGAGTTCAGCCATGATGCGGAATATGCGCCAATCAACGTTTGGCGTGTTGCTATGAAAATTCAAAGCCGAGAGTTCGCAGGATTTATATGAAAAATCTTCATGTTCCAAAGCTTTGAGCGCTTCTTCCGGATCGTCCACCAAATTCCATTCTCCAATTTGTTTCTCTTCCAAAGATCCCAAAAGATGACAGCTTTTATGTTTTAAAAAATCCAAAATCGGATTCCAAAAATCAGACCCATAAAGAACCACCGGGACAGGGCACATCTTGCCCAAATTCATATGGTCCACCACTTCAAAAAACTCATCCATGGTGCCAAAACCGCCCGGGAAAAAAACGAAAGAATGAGCCGGAGCGGTAAGCATCGCCTTACGGGTAAAAAAATAATAAAACGCGGCAGACTTTTTTACATATTTGTTAATTCGTTGTTCAAAAGGAAGTTGAATATTCAAACCGACTGATTCCCCCCCTTTTTCATAAGCTCCCCTATTGGCCGCTTCCATAATGCCAGGGCCCCCGCCCGTGATAGTGGTATATCCATGTTCGGCGAGAAGATTACCAAAGCTTCGCGCGGCCACGCAATAAGGATGAGACTGTTTCAAACGCGCAGAGCCGAGAATAGTCACTTCTTTATCAAGAGAAGACAGAAATTGGTAACCTTCCACAAATTCTGCCATGATGCGAAATATGCGCCAAGCCTCTCTGTACTCCCCCGGTTCATTGATATGATAGGTAAGGTCTTTGTGGCCTTGTTCCTGGATTTTTTTTATGGTTTCTTCTTCCATATCAGGTTTATGTTTTTATGAATTGATGAGCAAAATTCAAAACTAAATCTTCTTTCAATCGGGGTCCTATAATCTGCATGCCCACCGGCAATCCAGCTTTAGTATTACCTGCCGGAGCCGAAAGCGCCGGAAGTCCGGCCACTGAGGCGGGGCTTACGAATATATCGGCCAGATACATAGCCAAAACATCATCTTTTTTTTCGCCTATTTTAAAAGCGGGAAAAGGAGAAGTGGGAGTAATGATAAGATCCACATTTTGAAAGGCCTTTTCAAAATCCTTGATAATGAGCGTGCGTACTTTCGCGGCTTTTCGATAGTACGCGTCATAATATCCGGCAGACAAAGCATAAGTTCCTATCATGATACGCCGTTTGACTTCATCAGGAAAGCCAAGAGATCGCGAATAGGCGTATGTGTCGTATAAATTATTTTGTTTGGAACGTATTCCATATCGTATGCCGTCAAGACGGGCCAAATTGGAGCTGTCTTCGCTGGGAACCAAAATATAATAAACAGGAATGGCGTAGGAAGTATAAGGCAAAGAGACAGGGACTGGAATCAAACCTTGTTCTTTCATTTTTTCAATGCGGCCTTCTACAATAGACCTGGTTTCAGAATCCATTCCTTCCAATTCGAAATATTCTTTTGGAATTCCAATCCTTAATTTCTCTTGAGTCTTTTTAAGGGCCGCAGCATAATCCGGAACCGAATCGGAAACAGTGGTCGCGTCTTTAGGATCCTTGCCAGCCATTACATTCATAAGTATCCCGATGTCTTCCGCACTCTTGGCCAAAGGACCCACGGTATCAAAAGAACTTGCCATGGGCATGATACCGTATCTCGAATTGCGTCCATAGCTTGGTCTCAGACCGAAAATTCCGCAAAACGAAGCCGGCTGGCGTATGGAACCGCCCGTGTCTTCTCCGATCGCAAAAATCGTCATGTGGTCTGCCACCGCGACGGCCGAGCCACCGCTCGATCCTCCGGAGACTCTATTTTGATCGAAAGGATTTCTAACCGGTCCATACATTGAATTTTCATTGCTCGCACCATGGCCAAAGGCATCACAATTGTTTTTGCCAAGAAGGACTGCTCCTTGCTTTCTGATATTTCGAATAACCGTAGCCTCAAAAGGAGGAACATAATTGTCCAAAATCTTCGCGGCTCCTGTGGAGCGACGATCAAGGGTGCAAATAGCGTCTTTCACGCAAAATGGTATGCCGGTTAATGCTTCTTTTTCTCCCTTAGCTATTTTGTTATCCGCTTCTTTTGCTTCTTCCAGAGCCTCGTTTTCAAAAATACTGATAAAGGCGTTCAACTCTGCCCTCTCACGAATTCGAAATAAACAAGCCTTAGTAAGCTCGAGTGAAGAAAAACGTTTTTGCGCCAGGCCTTCACTGGCCTGCGTTATAGTGAGTTCGTTAAGATCCATGTTGAGCAAAAATAGAATGAAAATGTCCTAGTTCTCCAAAAAAACAGCCCTTACTTTCAAAAAATTGCCTTCTTTATCGGGAAAACTGTCCAGAATCTTCTTTCTGCCTTTTTTGTCGCATTCTTCTGCTATATCTTCACGAAAAACATCTTCCAGACCGGTTACCTGGCAAGTCTCCTCAATCTCATCGGTATCGAGCTTTTCTAGTGTGCCCACATATTCCAAAATAGCGCTCAACTGAGCGCCATAATGACTCTTTTCTTCTTCTGACAAGGCTAACCTGGCCAGGTCTGCTATTTGCTCCACTTCCTCTATGCTAAGGCTCATACAAGGCTCAGTATACATAAAAATTTTGACTATATCAAACCGCTCCTCTTGACAAATCCCTAAAGGCCCTATATACTCCCCCTACCTTGTTGCCTCCCTTGCTCCGCCCGGCTTCCTTGAGGGGAGCCGGGCACGGATGCAACCCTGCCCAGGTTGCTCCCCCCGGGCGACTGGCGGCTCTGGGAAGTCTCTCCCCACCTGTGGGCGCTTTTGCCCATTTACACGCGGCCCTGTGCCGCAGAGACTTTCTAACCCGCCAGCGCCCCGAGGCCTGGCAGCAAGTTCACAAGGAGCGCGGCGTTCTGATACAAACAGAACGCCGCACAACGATATTATTGAAAGATCCCCGAAAGGGGATTTTTAATTAAAAATTCTAAGTCAATATCATCCCAACATATTTAATAGTTCTTCTTCTCCTATGATACGCACTCCCAATGAACGTGCCTTTTCATATTTACTCCCGGGGTCTTTTCCCGCGACCAAATAATCGGTGTTCTTGCTCACTGAATTTGAAATTGAAGCTCCCTGTTTTCTCAAGCGCTCTTTGGCTTCTTCTCTGCTCAGCGAGCTGAGCGAACCGGTAAGCACAAAAATGTTATTTCCCAAGCCTGATAGTGATGAAATATCTTTGAAAGATCCAACGCAGACTCCGTGTTTCACGAGATCCTGAAGCAGGCTGATATGCTTGTCTTCTTTGAACCAAGACAAAACGGATTCCGCCACGCGAGGCCCCACGTCTTCCACAACCTCGAGATTTTCTTTGTTTGCGTGCTCAAACTTTTTCAAGGTTCTAAAATGTCTTGAAAAACGAAGCGCGGTTTCTTCACCTACATGAGGAATCCCCAGAGAAAAAATGAAACGGTCAAGAGAGACCTTTTTTGATTTAGAAATGGATTCTATAAGATTGTCAGCGGATTTTTCTCCGAATCCTTCGAGACCTTCGAGGTCTCCTTTCTTTAAAGAAAAAATATCAGCGGCGTTTTTTATCAAGCCCTCGTTTAATAATTGCTCCACGATCTTCTCCCCCATCCCGTCTATATCAAAAGCTTTTTTTGAAACAAAATGAATGATGCTTGTGCGTTCTTGGGCAAAGCAAGACGAGTTACTGCAAAATAAGGCCGCCGACTTCTCTCCGTCTTTTGTCCCAATATGTTTCTTGACAACCGGTGAAGAACAGACCGGACAGACGCGAGGAGTATGTATCTTTTTTTCTTTGCCCCTACGCATTTTTTTTAATACTGAAACAACCTTTGGAATGATTTCTCCCGCCTTCTCCACCAAAACCCTGTCCCCAATTCGAACATCCAGACGCTCTATTTCTTCAAAATTGTGAAGGGTGGCATGGGTAATAGTAGATCCTGAAAGCAAGACCGGCTCCATGAGGGCGACCGGGGTCAAAGCGCCGGTCCTACCCACTTGCACGTAAATATCTTTTATGATCGTCGTCCCCTGTTCAGCGGAAAATTTGAGAGCCAGGGCCCAGCGAGGACCTTTACCTGTATGACCCAACAATTCCTGGTATCTCCGTTGATTTACTTTAACCACCACCCCGTCTATCCAAAATATTTGAGATTGTTTTTTGTGCTCCCATTCTTTCCAAAAACCAATAATTTCATCACTGTTCTTGCAGACTTTCCAATGTTTATCCACATTAAATCCAAGAACTCCAAGACGTCTCAGCTCTTGTTCCTGAGTCTGAGGTATGGCGCCCGAAGAAATATCGTAAGCGCTGAGAGAAAGATTCCGCGCGGCAACCAATTTGGAATCGAGTTGGCGTATGGTCCCGGCGGTTAAATTGCGCGGGTTGGCGTAGAGGGTTTCTCCCCGTTTTTCCCGTTCTTGATTGATCTTATTAAATATGTCAGTGCTCATCCAGGCCTCTCCTTCAGCGATCATATCCACCGGCTCTTTTAGCTTTAAGGGAACGCTCTGAATAGTTTTGATATTTTGAGTGACATCTTCGCCCACTTTTCCGTCTCCTCTCGTAGCCGCCCTTTCCAATAAACCTTCTTTATAAGACAATACAATATGCAGTCCATCAATTTTTAACTCCACCGTATAGCTGATATCTTTGGGTCTTTCACCCAATTTCTTTTCCAGCATATTCAAAATCCGTTCTTCCCAATTTCTCAAATCGTCCTCATTAAACGCGTCATTAAAAGACCATTGCGGCACATGGTGAATTACTTTTTCAAATTTTTCAAGTGGCTTACCCGCAACGCGCTGTGTGGGTGAATCCGGAGTGAGCAAATCCGGATGTTCTTCTTCTATATTTCTCAACTCGGCCATTAAACCCTCATACATGGTATCCGTAACTTCCGGATCATTCAGCACATGGTAACGATAACGCAAATCATCAATCTGCTCGCGCAGGCCTCGCAAAATTTTTTTTAATTCGGTTTTATTGGGCATACGATGTATTAAAACTAAGCTATGAGACGAGAGACTGCTTCAACGATAATGCGTTTCAAACGATCACCGGAAACCTGGTCCATAGCGACCAGGCCGGCGTTCTCTCGTTCCTCGGCGTATCTGGGATCAGACAAAAATATGAGAAAACGATCAAAATAATCTTCATTCCATAAATACATATTTACCAACTCAGTAGCGTCTTCTTTTGCCTGCACTTCCGGCCCTCGCGATTTATAAAAATCCAAGCTTCCCAATCCGGAAAAACCACGGCCAGAACCATGATTGCGCGCCGTATAAGCGGTCCTATATATATTGTCCACTCTTTGGTCTTTTGTTGCCAATTCAGCGGCAAAAGGATGGCTAACTTCATGGCTGAAACGATAAAGTGCTTCCTCTTCTCTACCAAAAGCGGCATCATCAAACAAAATCTGGCCTTTCAACTCAGCCGGGATGGGAGCAGCGCCCAGCTGTATAACTCGTTCGCTTGAACGGGAATAACTGACGAAACTATCAGGATCAAGCTGTATGCTTCCAAAATCAAAGGTCCCGGAACTTACCAGGTATTCCCAAACTTTTTTACTGTGTCCACCAAAAATCTGCCCTTCCCTCTCAAAGCCCAGGCTGTTTATCAATTTAACTTTGTATAGGTTTGGATTATCTCTGGCTAACTGAGGCGTTAAACGCGCGGATTCCCACTCTCTGCGGCTGAACCGGAATCCAATAGATAAGTCGTCTTCTGGCATAATATAACAAAACAAATCAATAAATCTCAGATTTTTTATGACAACAATGAGAAGCAGTAATCCTTTAAAGCAAACTCAAATACCAATTTAGAAGCGAATCGCCCCAAAATAGAGCGATAATACTTCCCACAGACAAGTACGTGCCAAAAGCTACCTTATCTGTCATTTGTTTTTTTCCAAAAACAATGGATACCAGACTAAACAAGGCACCTATAGTGTAAGACAAAAATAAAGCTACTGCAACAAGTGGCCATCCGAGAGCAACGCCCATAAAAAGACCGATCCTCAAATCTCCCCCTCCTATCCATTTGCCTTTTGAAATAATGAACTGGATGAAAAAAAATCCTGAGCCTAGAAGAGCACCCCAAGCCATACTCGTCCAACTAAGCAGGCCGAGCCCAGCGGAAATCAATGAAATAAAAAGAGATCCCAGCAAGGTAACACTATCCAAAACTTGTCCATATTTAAAATCATACAAAAAAATAAAAGAAAAAATACCTATAATAAACCAATCTCTTAACAATCCCACAAAAGACAACAAAGACCATGACTCAAAGCCGCCTTTCACGAAAACGGCGAGAGCAAACAAAAAAGCAAGGGCAAGCTCAACATATATATATTGTTTTGATATCTTCTTCTTGCAAAATCTACAAGAACCCCTTAGTACCAAAAAACTGATAATAGGGATATTCAAAAAAAATGGTATCAGCTCCCCGCAACGCGGACATTCTGAACGTTTCCGGCTCAAAAGCGGCACTTCGCGATGAATTCGCCATTCCGCGGCGTTCAAAAAACTGCCGAAAACAGCCCCCATTATGAATGAAAACGCATAAATCATAGGAGATTGAGTATACCATGTATAGGCTAAGTATTACGAATTGCCGAAGTATCTGTCTCCCAATTTATAAATTAAAAATTATTGGACTGACTTATTCCGATTTTTGAGAGAACCACGATAATACAAAATACCCCGCGCGCGGAGGGGTATTTTTAATGTCATCTCTGAGAAACAACAGCTTATTGATTCTTAACTCCGGAAGGACTAGCAACTACGGTCCCAGCGTTTAGGTTGGCGGTGCCGGCTTCCAAAGTGGCGGTGATGCTAAAGGTAGTGCCGTCCGTGGAAGTGTAGGTATAGGCATTGTTGCCCGGATCAGAAGGCACTTGGCCCATAAAAGGATCAGCACAATTCGCGGTTGCGAAACCACTGGTGTTGAGACAGGCAGTGGACGCAGAACCCAAAGTAACTCCGGAAGCGGTAGTCGTGGGGTATTCGTTATTGTCTGTATAATACAATTCCAGGGCTGTTTGCATCTGCTTTATGTCTGACAATCTCTTGGCGTCGTTTGCTTTCTTTCGTGCAGAACCGAGCGCAACAACAGCCAAGGTGGACAACAAAGCTATTATAGCTATAACAACGAGAAGCTCAATCAATGTAAAACCTTGTCTTTTTTTCATGCTCTCACCTCCTCTCTAGGTTAAATTATTTAGAAACCATTTTTACGGAAATCCCACATCAGATACCCAGTACTTTCTTTACTTTGTCAACGGTTTCAGACGGTTTAAAATGGGCCTTAATCAAATAGTCAACTGCCCCCAAAGCCAAACCTTTATCCACATCATCCTTTTGGCCCAAATTAGTCAGTAAAATGACCGGTATATTTTTGGTCTTTTCATCTGACTTGAGATGCTCCAATACTGAAAAACCATCCATTTTCGGCAAAAGAATGTCCAATAATATAAGCTGAGGATGTTTTTTCTTTACTTCTTCCAAAGCCAGTGTCCCATTTATAGCTACCACTACTTTAAAGCCTTCCATCTCGAACTTAGTCTTATAGATGTTTGCTAAAAATGTGTCATCTTCCACTAACAATATGTATATTTTTTTAGTTCCAGCCATAGAAAATTGCTGTTTACACCTGATGTAAAGCAAATAATGATGAAAATCGCCAAGCCATTCTTAGTATAGTCTAAGTGAGAACATTTGTTAACCGCGATTGTGGATATACGTATGTCTTTCCCTTCACAACATATTTCAAAAATTCGAGAATGGGTGCGAGAGCGAAGCGGGCTGATTTCGCAGGATTTCTGAAATATGTTGTGAAGTGATAGACTCCGATATACACACTCCTATCCCTGCATAGGTATATTGGTTTAGAAAGTCGAAAACGAGCGTGAGAACCTAACACATCAATTAAAATTTCTCAAAGCAAGCCCCACCGCCACAGACATCCGAGGGCCAAATTCATCAAGAACAGATTTAATGCCTTCTTGATACAAAACCCGAGCCCAAGGATCTCCCACAAAAACTCTCAGAGGAAAAGTTTTTTTGATATAGTCAATTAAAGGTGGAAACAACGAAGAACCGCCGGTCAGTATAATTTTTTCAGGTCTTTTATTCTGATTCCCTATTTGTTTTAAATATAAATCAAAATTATATTGAATCTCCTTTGAAATAGGATCCAGCAAAGTTACAAAGGGTTTAAAAGAAATCTCATTTTCACCGCAACTGCTTAAATCTTGCTTAAGGTGGCGGGCTTTTTCCACTGGCACGGCGAGCAATCTTGCCAAAGCCTCATCTATACTATGTCCGCCCATCTGAAGACTGCGATGAGTAACCGGTATTCCATTATCAACAATAAAAAAATTGGTTCTCTCCGCGCCAAGGTCTATGAGCATGGAAACCGAATTGTCCTTTCCCACCAACGATCGAGCCAAGGCAAAGGCTTCTGTTTCAAGTTCAATTAATTGCAAACCGGCTTTTTGAAAGATCGCGGTGTAAAAAGCCACCAATTCTTTGGGGGCGGCCGTAACCAAGAGCCTGGTGTATTTCTTCTGATCTTCCGGGGCAGTGGCGAGTTCTTGATGCACTATTTGCATTTCTTCGACCGGTCTTGGAAGAAGTTTGGCGATTTCAGCTTTCACCAAATCATCCCGATGCTTCTTATCCATTTTGGGAAAATTGATAATAGTATGAAAAACTTCTGACACGGGAAGGCTCGAAGTGGCGCGCCGAGCTTGAATTTTTGATTTTTTCACCAAATAGGTAAGCAAGCGAGCATACTCCTGTACTTTGGATTCTTCTATGAGAGAAGTGTCTCTGCGCAAAGCTCCGGAATTATTCTGCTTTGGTCTTGACCCTGTTCTTTCTTCAATCAAGTCGCCGGCCGTTTTTTCCGCTCTCAAAACATGAATATCCAAGCCCTGTTCCACGATGCCATAAGTCCAAAGCTGGGGTCGCTCTTTGCTTTTGTGCAATTCCACGATTTTGATACCATTAGCTCCGATATCAACTCCTAAAAATGATTCTTTTTTTGTGCCAAACAATCCCATATGTCATTAGTATACCATTATTGTGGACCCCCGCGTAGCTGAAACCATCAGAAGGAAAATTTATTCTTGTTCTTTTATTTTCTGACTATACAAAACAGCGAACAAGAGAAAGAGCAAGAAAGAAAATAACGCGGCGATCCCCAGAAATAATTTTACGGATTTTTTTTCATTCGGCAGAGCCGTGGCGTCTTCTATACCTGGCTCTTTAAGATCCTCGCTATCTGAATCAGCACGATTCGGGTCTCGCTCCAGTTCTTTTTCTTCTTTATCGCCCATTCCGTCGGCATCCGTGTCCGCTTTAAGAGGATCACTTCCGAAAATCTTTTCTTCCTCATCAGTCAAGCCATCATTATCATCGTCTGTGTCGGCCTTATCCCCAACTCCGTCCGCGTCTGAGTCAGAACTCTCTTGTCCATCAAGCGGGAACAAATCGAGCAAATCATTTACACCGTCTCCATCCGAATCACTCTTGGTTGGATTGGTCCCTTTTTTCAATTCCACTCCATCGTTAAGGCCATCTCCGTCTGTGTCAGCTTTGTTCGGATCTGTATGATATTTACGTATTTCATCAAAATCACTCAATCCATCTGAATCCGAGTCCGCTTGTCCGGGCTTAGTACCCTGTTTGACTTCATCATTATCTTCAAAACCATCACCATCGGTATCGCGCTTCGTGGGGTCGCTATTATGTTTCTTTTCTTCTCCATCGTTTAAACCATCTCCGTCTGTATCAGGATTATGCGGGTCTGAGCCTAATTTTAATTCATCAAGGTCTTTGAGCCCATCATTATCATCGTCATCGTCTTCATTATCGCCCACTCCATCCGCGTCCGCGTCCGCCCATTCATTTTTATCTTTAGGAAAGGCATCAACATTGTCAGCATGCCCATCTGCGTCTGTATCGCTCTGTTTTGGATCCAAACCGGCGTCAACCTCAACTTTGTCGGACAAAGTATCAGCGTCAGTATCCGGTTCCAAGGTATTCGTGCCTATGTTATTTTCATCGTTATCCGTTAGACCATCGTTATCATCGTCCGTGTCTTCAATGTTACCCACTTTGTCACCGTCAGTGTCCGTGTCTATAAAAAATTGAGTAAGCACGCTCACGGTTCCTAGTTCACTTTCAGAAATGTTCACGGCTTCTCCTTGTTCATTGAGGGCGGATATATCGCTAAGACGAGCCTCAATGGCGCTCTGTCCTGCCGGCAAGGTGTAATTGACCCAAACTTGTCTGGCCTCTTCCAGTTCGAGATCATTTACCGAAGTGCTCCCTATGAGCTGTCCGTTATTATAAAAATCAGCTTGAGCATTGAGACGGACAAAATCATTGTTTACCACCACAGTGTAGAGTTTTACCTCATCTCCGGCGAAAGCTTTTGGTTTTGACATCCACACGCCCTGATTGATAACAAAATTAAATGCCGCTTGAGCGGGACTCTGGAAAGCAAACAAAGCCAATAACAAAAAAAATGGAAAAAAAATATTATTTTTTCGCATACATCTCAATAGTATCGTGATACACAGACATTAGTATATCACCTTCCCTATCCGTGCGCCATATCGTGGCGCCCTTTCTCTCCAAACGTTTCAAGACTCTTTTGGAAGGATGGCCGTATTTGTTATCTTCCCCCGAGGATATTATGGCGTATGTAGGGTTTACTTGGTCCAAAAAATTTTGGGATGAAGAAGTATCACTACCATGATGTCCCACTTTCAGTACTTCGACCTCGAGTCTGTCTCCATATTTTTCCAACAAATACTGTTCCAGTTCGTATTCCGCGTCCGCCATAAACAAAAAATCTTGAGAGCCATAAGTCATTTTTATCACGATGGAAGCGTTGTTTCCTGACGAAGGATCCACACCCTTTGGCGGCCCTTGAATCAAGATATCACGGTCAGGAAACAAAAAATCCACTCTTGTGCCTCCTCTATCCCATGAAAATTCAGAATCCGCTTGAATGAAGTTCAACCCCGAGGCCTCAAAGGAACGCAAGGTATCCATAAAAAAACGCCAATATTCGCTTTCATTTTTTTCAAATCCATCATATATAAGCGTCTTGATTCTAAAACGATGAAGCAGGTCAATACAGCCTCCGTAGTGATCCATATCAGGATGAGTCACCACAAGATAATCAATTTCTCTATCATAAAAACTCATTGTGCGTCCTAGGGCCTCCAAAATCCGCGCGTCTACTGCGCAATCTATGAGCATTTGCTCTCCGTTCGGAAACTCAATAAAAGTGGCGTCTCCCTGACCAATATCAAAAAAATAGACTCGAAGAGGCAGAGAAACATCTGATTTCTTTGAACTGAAGTTCGATTGCGAAAGATTAAAGTGGTTTTTATATACAAAAAAATATAAAGCCAAAATTACAATGCTCATCAAAATTATTATGATAATTTTCTTAACCGGGAATTGAACTGTTTCTTTTTTATTCATATGGGTTGACGCGTCTTTAGCAATCTGATATGCTGTCGCCGTTCCGAGTTCAACTCGGAGAGTCATCAACTAGGAGAAAGGACAATATGTTCATCTTTCGGCTCTTGCGCGACGCCGCGCTCATCCGCTTCGGGCTGCTCATCAGCATCCTGATCTGGGGCTAAGGCGTCGTCCTAGCGGCCAGAGCGGCGCGCGTATCAGGGGGACGCGCGCCGCTCTCGGTTCCCCATTCGCCGGAAAGGTGACCTGTTGTATAACACATGATTTAAGCGAACTCGTTTGATCTGTTTTGAGATCTGCCCAAAAGCAGGCTTTTTTTATTTTTTGAACTGACGCAATAATATATTCCCACCGTATAAGAAGCGATCATCATCCACCAGGAAACAGATATATCTATTGAGGCGAACGGAATGGCCGCGAAAGACTTAACGATGAAAATAATATATGACAAACCGGCGAAGCCTATCCAAGCTACGAAGCTGGCGAGCGGCAGATATATGAAACTCAAAAAAACGGCAAGGAAACCAATCAGCATGATCCAAGGAATAATCCACAAAACAAGAATATTAACCAAAGGCGCCACCACAGATAATCTTCCAAATTGATACAAAATGAGAGGCAAAGTGGCGCAGATGGCCGAACAGGTTGAAGCCAAAGATTCACGCAGTTGGAAATGATTGGGAATCCAGGTAAAAAAGGCCGCGAAACGATCCGAAAGATATATCAAACCCATCGTTGAAAGAAAAGAAAGCTGAAAACCCGCGTCCCAGATCAAGACAAAAGGATTGTGTAAAGTCATCAGCAGAGCCGCGAGAATCATGAGATTCCCGACCTCTGAAGTTCTTCCGAGTTGTTTCGCCAAAAGCACTATAATGCCCATAACCCCGGCCCGAAGCACCGAAGCGCTGAGGCCGGCGAATACCAAAAAAACAATGATGCAAACAAGCAAAATCCAAAATGCCTTTTGACGAGGTATACAGGACCATATACAGATATTTAGCAAAATAGAAGATATAATTGAAATATTATACCCGGAGATGGCGACAATATGAGTGATGCCTGTTCTCGCGAACAAATCATTTAAGGAACCCAGCCCTCCTCTATAACCGTACAAAAGTCCTGCCATAAAACCGGCGTATGGTTCCTGCCATAATTTATGTATCTTTTCAGCAACTATGAGTTTAAAATCCAAAATCTCTGTTATAAAAGGCCTGCCAAAGCCTGAACCGATTTGCCGCAGTTTGGGATTAGCGCAGACACTAAATACGCCATAACGCGCCAGATACATATCATATCTGAATGTTTCGATAGGTTCGGGTGTCTGCAATTTGCAGGATATGGAGAGAAGATCTCCGTATTCGTAGCGCGGATATAACATGGTTTTGAGATATATCCTACCTCTTGCTTTCTCGGGACTCTTGCTGTCTGGTGTGGATTTCTGCGTTCGCGGTTCATGTATTTCCGACACTGTTACTATATACCTCACTCCATCGCTGCGAATGTCGGGCTCAGACGAGACAAAAGCAGTGAACTGCGTATACCTGCCATTCAATTTGGAAATATGCTCATCTGAAACGGGGAAAGAAAGCTGATAACGAAGAATTCCGGCTAAAGCATATAACGCGGCCAAAAAAATAAAACGTTTTTTTGAATGTTTCGATGCAAAAATCGCGCTGGCAAGCAAGACAGCCATAAAACAAACCGTAAAGAGCCTATCTGTCCAAAATTCTGTTAAAGACGCGAAGGCCAGGCCAGACAAAAAACAAAGGCAAAAAAACATGAACCTTTTGCTTTTTGAGCGCATCACATTTTTAAACATATAGCCTCCTCTCACTGAGCGTTTGCTCAATCGCTCAGCTCATTCATTGACCATGCACGGACGAATATCAATGGTTATTTTATATAACAAAAGACCTGCCTCAATATGGACAGGCCTTTGAGATCAAATACCTCAAAAACACTCTGACGATTTCATTATGTATGTTATTGCCCTCCTTGAGCATAGTATGTAATGGGCCCCTTAACCACGATCAAACCCCGGACAGGCGGGTTTGATTCCCCGCGGCTTGCCGCGGAAATGACGCATTCATATTCCATTCAGCAAAAACCCAGTGATTGGATTAATAGCGCCCCATCATCATACAACAATAGAGATTAACTTTTTCTTAACATATATTATTTTTTTGGGTTCTTTTTCCCCAAGCCATTTTTGCACGTTTGGATCTTGCAAAGCCTTGTTTTTGGCGTCTTCTTCATTCGCATCTTGCCCAAGCTCTATATTTGCCCTTACTTTGCCATTGACCTGAACAACAAGAGTGATCATATCTTCAAATAATTTGGACTCGTCATAAGGTGGCCAAGACTCAAGAGCCAGGGATCCCTCATGGCCAATACCCTGCCAAAGCTCCTCGGCCATGTATGGAGCAAAGGGCGAAAGCAATTTTATAAAGGTTTCAAAATACTGAGGCGGGATGGATTCAACTTTTTGAAATTCATTCGAGAGTTCCATCAATTTCGCTATCGCTGTGTTAAAATGAAGACGAGACAGATCATCTCCGACTTTTTTTATTGTCTTATGCAGGACAATCTCAATCTCACGAGACGCTGAACCCAAAGACTGCTGTTTTACTTTATCCTGTAAACTCCATACTCTTTCCAAAAATCTCCTGATCCCTTTCACGCCATTCGTGCTCCAGGGTTTGGAATCTTCGAGAGGCCCCATGAACATCTCGTACATTCTGCAGGTATCTGCCCCAAATTCGTTTATTACATCCGTAGGATTTATTACATTATTCCAGCGTTTGCTCATTTTTCGATTATCTTCTCCCAAAATCAAACCCTGGTGCCGGTGTTTCAAAAAAGGCTCATCAAAATCTATATATCCGGCATCATACAAGACTTTCGTGAAAAAACGCGCATACAAAAGATGCCCGTTCACATGTTCGGCTCCTCCCAGATAAAAATCCACAGGCATCCATTTTTTTAACTGTTCTCCCGAAGCGAAAGCTTGATCATTGCATGGATCCAAATAACGATAATAATACCAGCTGGAACACATAAAGGTATCCAGAGTATCCACTTCCCTTCTCCAACCTTTGCCATATTTTTCTTCCACGCCCTTTTGAAATTCTTCTGAATAGGTTAAGGGAGATTGCCCCGTTGGTTTAAAATCGACATCATCAGGAAGCTTTACCGGAAGATAACCAGGAGAGAGGGGCAAAAATCCGTCCAAGCGGGCATGCTCCGAGACGCTTGGCTCAAACTCGGCACAAAAATGCCATTCTTTGGGATGAGTTACTAGCAAGCGGGCGTCAAATACACCGCGCATGAATTCTGAATGTTTTTTTGAAACGGTTTGGTATCTGTCGTCCACGAGCATTACAAACTCATCGGCAAGACTTTTTATCTTTTCAAAATCAAAATTCCAATCACAGCTCTCTTCCACCGCTTTCCGCTTCAGGTCTTCAAAATGCGGCTTGCAAAATGCATCCGTGAATACTACTTTTGCCACCTGCTGATTGGTCTGCTCAAGCAATTTCATAATTACCGCACCGCCCAAGCTATGACCGAGTAAAACTGAATCTCTGTCTATTTTTGTATGTTGCAAAATATACGCCACTTGCTCATCCACCCTTGGCTCGTCGGTGTTTGGAAGCGTGAGACAAAATACGGTATGCCCTTCTGATTCCAATTCTGTCTTTAGAGCCGAGAAAAAATTTGAATCCCCTGTTCCGCCATACCCATGAACCAAAATATAATTCCTCTTTTTGTTTTTTCTTTCTTCGCTGAAGACCATGGGTATTGGCGCTCCCCAAAAACGCTGGCGGGATACCGACCAATCGCGGAGTTTGTACTGCGCAGCTCTTTCTGCCATTCCCTGTTTTACCAAAAAATCTATGATTTCTTCTCTTGCCTCTCCCCATTTCCTCCCCTCAAATTCTTTGGGAGAGGCCAAAACCGCTTCTGGATCATGATGATAGCAATATTCGAGATTGCGCACTTTTTCAGCTTCTGTTTTATCTTCCGGAAACATTACCGGACGAAGTGGAATGTCGTATTTTTTGGCGAATTTAAAATCGCGTTCATCATGAGCGCTTGAGCCTACTACTCCGCTTCCGTAATCAACGATCACAAAAGAAGCAACCCACAAAGGCAGATCGCCGGTTCCATATGGATTGTCCATATACAGCCCGGTGAATATTCCTTCTATTTCCTGTTCTATTTCAAATTTATTGCCTTCTCGTTTTCTCTTTTTTATATTTTCTACAAATGCCATGACCTCTTGTTCGCGTTCTGTTCCTTTCAAAAGTCCTGGCAAGGCCGCGTGTTCAGGGGCGATGACAGCAAAAGTTTGAGCAGTATAGGTTTGCGGCACAGAATCATAAACTTCAAACACCATATCAGTGCCTTTGACTCTCATCTTAAAGTGCGCCCCTTCGCTTCGTCCTATCCAATCTCGTTGGCGTTTTTTTGTTTCTTCCGGCCAATCTATTCTCTCGAGTCCTTCCAGAAGACGATCGGCGTATTCAGTAATTTTCAGATACCATTGTTCCATTTGTCTTTGGTTGATCTCAGTGCCGCAACGTTCGCAATGACCTTCCGCAACTTGGTCATTGGCCAAGACTGTTTTACAGCTATCACACCAGTTCACGTTTTGTTTTTTTCTATATGCCAAACCCCTCTTATACATCAACAAAAAAAACCACTGCGTCCATTTGTAATAATCCGGATTATGACTGCCCACTTCCCTATCCCAGTCCACGGATACACCCAAGGCTTTGATTTGCGATCGAAAGTTGTCTATCGCTTTTTCAGTACTCTCGCGCGGATGAACATTTGTTTTTATGGCGTAATTCTCGGCCGGCAAGCCGAAAGAATCCCAGCCAATAACCTGAAGAACTTTTTTGCCCGCCATGCGCTGATAACGAGCGTAAATGTCGCAGGCAGTGTACACTTCGGCGTGTCCCACGTGCAGACCGCTCCCGGACGGGTAGGGCAGCTGGGGCAGGATGTACATTTTGTTTTCAGGCGAGACGTCCCGAGGAGTCTCGTACAATTTTTGGTCTGCCCAATACTTCTGCCATTTCGGCTCTATGCGCTTATGGTCGTAAGATGATTCCATATATAAAGCTTCAACTAAGTGATTAACCCCCGTAAAACAATATCAATTCCAATCTTGAAAATCAAGTTTTGATTGACCATATCTGCGTTCATGAGAGTTGCGTCCCAGAACTCGACCTGATACCATATCACAGGTAATCTATCCATTTATAATCTATACATAAATATGTCCGAACTCTACGAAGGACACAACCTGACAACCCGAAAGGACACGGCAAAAAATGAGGGGTCTGACACAACCTCAAAAAACGCGCTTATCACGCGTCTTTTCGAACAAGCAAAACATAATGATGAAAGTGCATGGAGGTTATTGCTGGAAAGCATGAAGGCGGAACTCATGCAAAGAGCCCTTATTTTCACAAAAGGTGATGAGAGTATGGCCGAGGATCTGCTTCAAAACGTATTCACAAAATTGTGGGAAAAAATAGAGGATATCGAAGTGGACAACCCCAGGGCCTATATCCATAGAATGCTGACGAATAAAGCGATCAGCGGAAAAAGAAAAAGAACAGACGTTCATCTTGCGGACGTTTTTCATGATGCCGAAGGTGAAGAAATTCCGGTGCCGGACACCGAAGGCCGTAATCCGGAGCAACTGCTGCTCGACAAGATGTCAGCCGAGCAGCTCGGAGCCGTGCTTGATTCGCTGAATCCGGACATGAAGCAAATATGTATTTTGCACTTTCTTGAGGGCAAAAAAATCAGAGAGGTAGCAGAGCAGTTGAAAATACCCGAAAACACGGTAAAAACAAAAATTTTCCGGGCGAGAAAAATAATTGCCGAAGCAATGGAACGCAATTAAACAGGACGGACATTTTGTTGGCGTAATCCGCCGAAGTCCCAATTATTATCGGGACGAAGATGGATTAGGTTTATCCACGCATCAGTTCCATAATGCGCTCATGAATTTTTGGATTGGCAATAACGATGTCCTGCCTCCCGCGCCGCCATTCATTCCCATCGCTGTCCGTAACTCTGGCGCCGGCTTCACGACAGATGAGAACCGGAGCGAGAAAATCATGATCCAAACCGGCGTTTTGCAAAAAGAAATCCAATCCCCCACTCGCCACATAACACATGGGTAGCACGGTTCCATGGCTCTGTAGCCAGGTTTTGGTTTCGCGCAAGAGTCTTACTCCCAGTTCGATATAACGCTCGGCATGGGTTCCGTATACTACATCGTTTTCATAATGCCGAGAAAAAGATCCCACACTGTGTACCAGATTCGGCTTGGCGTTTATCTTAATTGGCATTCCATTCATACTGGCTCCTTTGCCTTGTTCCGCGAAAAAAAATTCTTTGACTATGCTATTGTACACGCCGGCGTATAAAGTCTCTCCTTTGTATTCCACCGCGATGATATGGCACCAAAGCGGAATGCCATTGGCAAAATTTCGAGTGCCGTCAATGGGATCTATCACCCACTCATAGTCTGCTCCCGGGTTGATGGGCGTCTCTCTTTCTTCGCTCGAAATCTGATGCTCCGGATATTCTCTGTGTATGGCATTCACCAAAAAATCGCTCACCGCGAGATCAGCCTCGGTCAAAAGATCGTATAAATTTGATTTTGTCTCAAAACTAACCCCTTTATCAAAATAGGTTTTTGAGAGAGACCCTGCTTCTTCCATGATTGATCTCAAAAAATCACGCACAAAAAAAAATGTTATATTGCCTGTATACTGTACAAAAAATGCCCCAAAAATGCAATGATGTTTGTTTGCTAAAGATGAGCCGAGAGATAATCCCCTAGTTGACAAAAATTCCAAAAGCGATATACTCTCTTGTTCCATGTTGTAAATCGGATTTCTGTGTGTGTCTTTAGGGGCTTCCACAAAAATTCGATTTACAAACACGGAGAAAGGGAGAACATGGCAGGACCTGCGAAAAAAAAAGTAGAGGGGATGACCGGCCCTGAGTTCATCGGTTTTCTCATGACCTTGCCGGGCATGTATTATGCCTGGCGGACGGGATGGAGATTCGCCGAAGACAGATGGCCCCTTCCCCGGCTCATGGATTGGGTCAACGATGATGCGTTGAGCCTCTCCTGGACCTGGGTTTCGCACTTTTTGTGCGCTTTTGTCTTGACGCTCGCGGCGATGTATACCATCGTCGGCATCATCAAGATGCTCTCGAAACTTTCGAGCAAAGCTTCGAGCTGAAAAACCCGGACCTGCCCGCATTCCTTATATTCAATACTCACCACAGTAGGAATATAAGGAATGCGTTTTCTAATATGTCATCGCTCCGGCTATGCGCTCCACTGCTTTTACAAAAGCGGCAGTTCTCATGTCTATACCATATTTTTCTTTGGTCTCCCACACTTCGGCGAAGGAACGATTCATGATTGTCTCGAGTTTCGCAAGAACTTCTGCTTCGCTCCAGTGTTCGTTTCTTACGTTTTGCTGCCATTCAAAACAGCTTACGGTTACGCCACCCGCGTTCGCCAAAACATCCGGCACGGCCACGATCCCTTTTTCTTTGAGAATTATATCAGCTTCAGGAGTGGTAGGACCGTTTGCCAATTCCACCAAGGCTTTCGCCCCTACTTTTGAAGCGTTTTTTTCGGTGATAACATTCTCCAACGCCGCAGGTACCAGTATATCCACATCCAATTCCAAAATTTCTTCATTGTTTATAGGCTCTGTGCCGGCCGCGCCAGAGACCTTGCCCGTATCATGCTTATGCGCAAGGAGCGCGGGCACATCCAATCCTTCCATATTTTTGACTCCGCCGCTTGAATCGCTCACTGCCACTATTTTGTAGCCGTCTTTGGCCAAAATATCGGCCATAAAACTGCCGGCATTCCCAAAACCCTGCACAGCGACTCTGGTCTGCGCCGGATTCCAATTCATTTTTTTAACAAGTTCTCTCACACAGTACACGCCGCCCTGCGCAGTGGAAAATCCTCTGCCCTCAGAACCGCCCTCTTCTAAGGGTTTTCCGGTGATCACTCCGGGGTCGGCATGGCCGAGCAATGTCTCGTATTCATCACGCATCCAAGCCATAATTTGAGGAGTGGTATACACATCCGGCGCGGGGATATCTTTGTCTGAGCCGATATCTCTCCATATTCTTCTTATGTAAGAACGGGAGAGACGCTCCAATTCTCCTTCAGAGAGTTCTTTCGGATTCACAATGATCCCGCCCTTTGCCCCGCCGAGCGGAATATCCACCACCGCGCACTTGATAGCCATCCAAAAAGATAAAGCTTTTACTTCATCGAGAGAGACGTTAGGGTGGTATCTGATGCCGCCTTTGTAAGGACCCCGAGCGCTTGAATATTGGCTTCTATACCCGGTAAAAACCTTCACTCCCCCCTTGTCCATAGTTACCGGGACAGAAACAGTTAAAATTCTCTCAGGTTGCTTGAGCATTTCATGTATATTGGTATCAAGATGTATAATGTCGGCCGCGAGCGCTAACTGCTGCATGGCATTGTCAAAAGGACTCTGCATACAAATGGATAAATGAATTATAGTTCTGAATAAGTGTACGAAACTTCTCAGATACGGTCAAGGAAACGGGGATGTGCATAACAAGTATCTTTATACATTCCGCACTTTAATATAAAACTGACCTTTGGCAGGTCAGTTTTTGAGCCAGGCTCTAGATAAAATTTCTGCTCTATTGTCTTCCTGCCATTTTCTTATATCGAACATAAACCTTTCTTCCCACCCAATACAACAGGGCAAAAAAACCAAGATACAAAAGCCCGACCGGCAGATACAGAAGCACCCAGATAAGGCCGTCCACATACCATTTTAAGGTATCAAGAAGAGAGCGAGCGGCTTCTTTTACGGTTCCCCAAGGTTTCCACTGGTCCTCATTATCTATAACAGGCAAGGCCGAAGGATCGGTAGACAAATACATGGTAATGGTGGAAAGGGCGGCACTTTGCTGCAAAAATTTCATTCTGCCTTGTATAAGCTCGATCTGAGAGCGAACAGCGCTCAATTCTCTTTGAACAGCCAAAATGTCTTCTATTTTCTCAGCCTTTTTCATGATTGCCAAAAATTGTTCCTCTGTAGCTCTCAAATTTTTGAGCTGAGAAGACAAATCAACAAATTCCTCAGTTACATCCTGCCCATTAAGTGTTTGACTTTTAACTTCACCGAATCCCTTCATATCTCTGAGCCCGCTGTCAAAAAAATCCGCCGGAATTCTTACTGAAACCGAACCGGACAAGCCCGGGCCTGTTTCATACAGCTCGCTAGAAATAACAAAGCCACCCTTAGCCTCGGCATACGAACTTATCACCGCTACTGCCTGGGCGACATCCTGAACCACCATGGTAAGCGTGGCGGTTTTTATGACCAAGCGATCTGTGCCATCGTCTGTAGAACCAAAAGTTTTTTGTTTTGACTCTGATGGCGCCATGGCCCTGTTGTCTTCTGCGCTTGGCACATCATTGGCGTACTTAAAAACTCCGGTTTGTTTTATCTCATCTGCATAGCCCCCGCTCAAACCAAGGGAATACTGTTCACTGGCACCCAAATAAGAATCTTTGGATCTGCCAAGCAGAAAAGCGAATAGGCCCGCAAGCAACAAACAAATAATCAATACAAGTCCCCCTATCTTCCAAGCGAGTTTTTTGTTTTCAGGATTCATACTAGACGGTAATTTAAATTTTTACTTTTTAAACAATTTGTGATAGCACAATTTCTAATGATGTAAACAAAATACGGCTATATCAAACACACCTCGCAAACTCAATCATTAGAAATGATACATTGGAAATTGTTTAAAAATTATAAATTAAAAACTAAAAATTCTTTATTACCATGAGTATACTCAATCCACAAAAAAAAGCCAGCCCAACGCGGGCAGGCCTGAAAACAGCAAAAATATCCTTTAGCTCAGATGTCTTTCAAAAAATTCTTTCAGTTTTTCTTTTGGAACGCCGCCGATGAGTTTGTCAGCCACTGCGCCATTTTTGAAAACAATAAAAGTCGGAATACTAAGCACCTGATAAGTGCCCGCGATACCGGGATTATCGTCCACATTCAATTTGGCCACTTTTGCCTTTGCCATATCATAAGAAGCCGCCAGTTCTTCCACAATAGGACCCATCATTTGACAAGGTCCGCACCAAGGAGCCCAAAAATCAACCAAGACTGGTGCCGTTGATTTGAGGACCTCTTGTTCAAAATTCTGTTCGGTGAGAGCGATTTCCGGCATACAATATGTTTAAAGTATAAATAATATTCGAAATAAAATACCTAAGCGGCTAGAGCATCTTCTCCATTTTCATCATCAGAATTGACGCTTGCGGCTTCTTCTAGGCCCGGTATGCTAGTTTTTTGTTTTCTGTATTCTTTTAGATCGGTAATCTCAGCTATTTTCTTTGATTTTTGAACATTTTCTTTTGGTCTACCGGCAGGCTCCTTGTCTTCTGACTCAGTGACCGAATCTTTGGCGTACAAAAAACGTATTTGAGTTATAACCTCTTGTCCTTTGGCGTCAGGATGCCTGTATTTTGCTATAAAACCTTCTGAACCCAGATAATTCCATGGCTCGATGTCAAATCTTGTAGAAACTGCAGTAGCCGAGTCAGCGGGCGGGTTTTCCAAAAGACCTTTCATTTCATCCGCTCTCGCCGCGGCTATCACAAATACAGGACCTTTATCAAAATCAACCCTATTGCCCATGCGACGGGTATCCAATCCTTGATCTTCAACAGCTCCTGTTTCGTTTTGCTTCTCATGAAGCATATAAATCTCAGGACCGAAAGATCTGAAAATGGAAATCAATTTTTTTACGATATCAGAATCAAGTCTGCCTTCCTCAATCTGATCTTCTATATCATCCACTGCCGATATGTCCCCTTCTTCTATGGAACCCGCGCTCGCGTGAGCGGTTTCCATATCATGGGATTTTATCTTCAAATCCATACCGCTGATAAGGTCCGGTTCAGATACTCTTACCAGATCCACTTGTTGGCCATTCAAAAGCCTGGTCCATAATCTGCCGCTCAGAATATCCCTATTTTCGCGCACATGAGCGTCAGCAGGTTTCAAAAATTCAGAGGGCTTCTCCATTTCAGTTTTTACGGGTCGTTCAGCCGAGTCCAAAGCCATAGTATTCCTTGATAATATATATCTCTTGAGAAAACAAATCACTCCCGGAATTCCTCTCTGTAAGAATCAGTTCAACAAGTAATCTGTGGCAAAAGGCAATGCATTACTTGCGCGTGACGCTGTGAGAAGGTATTAAGTACTCAATCCAGAAACTCAAGCTTCCTGGCTTTTGATTCTTCAGTGTAAGCCTCTAATATGTCATCTTCTTGGATTCGTTCTTTGGTTTCTATATTCATGCCGCATTCCGTACCTTCTGTTACTTCTTTCACGGCCTGCTGACCGATTTTAATTTCTTTGAGCATTCCTGCACCCATAAGCACGTCTTGACGCTTGATACGTATAGAAGCTTTTACCAGAGGCTTTCCATTCAAAACTCTGGCGCCCACTATCATGGCATTTTTATCTCTCTTAAAAATCGCGAGTACCCGAAGACTGCCAAGCTCAGTGACTATTTTTTCAAATTCCAATAATTTCTGCAATTCTTCTTTTACCCAATCGATAAGATCATAAATGATTTTGTAATGCCGAAAACTGATATTTTGGTCTCGTATAAGCATTTCGGCGCTCGCCGTGGGCTGGACGTTGAAACCCACCAAAATCCCCTCACCGGTTTGAGCTTTTTTTACATCATCTTCGCTTATATTGCCCAGACCTTTGCCTATAATTTTTACTCCCACTTCATCATGTTTTATTTTTGAAAGAGAAGAAAGAATGGCTTCAAGAGACCCGAGAACATCAGCTTTTACCACCAAATTGATCGTTTTCTTTTTTATTTCATCGTCTCCCTGCATGGCCGCCAAAATGCTGGCGCGCTCTGCGCCTGTTTGTTGGACACGCTTCTGTTTTAGATTGATCTCAGTGGCAGAGGCCGCCTTGCCGGTGTCCAATATATCTCCCACTTCCGGCGCAACCTTAAAACCCAAAATCTGGGCAGGCACCGACGGACCGGCCGTTTCCAAATCTACGCCACGGTGATCTTTCATAGCCCGCACTTTTCCATATATTTCCCCATTTACCACGAGTTTATCTCCTCGTTTCAAAGTTCCGCTTTGCACCAAAACAGTGGCCACCGCCCCCATACCCTTATCTATATGTGTTTCAATAATCGTACCCACGGCCGGCATGTCCGGGTCTGCCACTATGCCGCCTTCGTGCATATCGGCCACCAAAAGCAAAACATCGAGCAGACCGTCTATGTTTGTATTCTGTTTTGCAGAAATATCCACTACCGGAATTTTCCCGCCCCATTCTTCCGGGACAATATCGTATTTTGTGAGTTCAGAACGCACCTTCTCCGGATCTGCTCCCGGCTTATCTATTTTATTGATAGCAACCACAAAAGGCAGTTTCGCGGCTTTTATAATGTCTATGGCTTCTTTGGTCTGAGGCTTGACTCCATCGTCTGCCGCCACAATAAGCACGGCTATATCCGCAACCCTCGCGCCTCGGCTTCTCATCATCGTAAAAGCCTCATGTCCTGGCGTGTCTATAAAACTGATAGCGCGCTCTTCTTTTGTCTTTGGATCTTTCCAAAGCGTTTGATACGCGCCTATATGCTGCGTTATTCCTCCTGCTTCTCCTCCAGCAACATCAGTCTGCCGTATGGTATCAAGAAGCAGGGTCTTCCCATGATCCACATGGCCCATAATAACAATGACCGGCGGCCTCTTCTGAAGATTTTTGCCAGTGGCAAGAGCCTCTTCCAATGTCTTGTCTCGGTGATCTTCTTGGGTCTCCTCAGCTGCTCCGTCTTCTTTGATAACGGTAAATCCGAGTTCTTCGGCCATAATCGCGGCTGTGTCAAAATCTATATCCTGATTCTGATTCGCCAAAATGCCGTTTTTCATGAGCTCCATGATGACCTGAGGAGTGGAAAGCTCCATGCGTTCCGCGAATTCTCTAACCGTAATAAAAGAAGGCAGACGCACCGAATGTCCGGCTTCTTTTCTAAGTTCACGTTCCTTTTGTTTCCGCTCTTCCAGTTCTTTGCGCTGTTTTTCTTCCATGTCTTTTCTCATGAAACGCCACTTCTTCATGACCTGTTGAGCCACTTTGTCGTCTATTTTGATGGCCTTTTTTCCAATATCAAAACCATACTCAGGAAGAGCATCAAGTAAATCTTTGGTGTTCACTCTCAATTTTCGGGCGAGTTCCGTGACATTCATAACATAAAATAATCTAGCCTCTGCATTATGAAGAGGATTTGAGTATACAAAATACGCACAGGAAAGTCAATCAGCCAAGCTTCTATAACCAACAACTATCTTATTGAGAAACTCATATATCGCATGATCCCCCTCATATTATAGGGTATGACACCAAAACAGGCACTTCAATTTCCAAAATTACAAAAAATCCCTCCCCTTTTGATAATTAAAGAGAGGGATCGAGTTCCCGGTAACAATCCGATGAAGTCTAAACTTAGACAGACCGGACGGCTCTGATTTAGATTAAAATGAAACCTTACTTTACTATTTCAAAAGACCAACAATCAACAGGGCAACAATATTGGCAACCTTGATCATGGGATTGATAGCAGGCCCTGCCGTGTCTTTGTAAGGGTCTCCCACCGTGTCTCCGGTGACGGCCGCTTTGTGCGCGTCAGAACCTTTGCCGCCATGGTGGCCGGCTTCAATATATTTTTTCGCGTTGTCCCAGGCTCCGCCTCCGGTGGTCATGGAAATGGCAACGAATATGCCCGTAACAATGGTCCCCACCAAAAGACCGCCCAAAGCCGCGGATCCAAGCCAAAAACCAACAGCTATCGGGACAACAACAGGGACAAGCGCCGGCAAAACCATCTGGCCTATGGCCCCTTTGGTAACAATATCAACACAGGTGGCATAATCCGGTTTGCCGCTTCCGTCCATAATGCCTTTTATCTCTTTAAATTGACGGCGTACTTCACTTACCACGTTTCCGGCCACCTTGCCCACAGATTCCATGAGATAGGCACCAAAAAGATAAGGCAGAAGGCCACCAATAAACAAACCTGCCAATACTTTGGGGTCATCTATTCTAAAAACAGTGTCCAATCCTCTCTCTGCCAATTTGTGCGTGTAATCCGCGAAAAGAACGAGAGCGGCCAAAGCGGCGCTTCCGATCGCGTAACCTTTGGTTACCGCTTTGGTGGTATTACCCACCGCATCAAGCGGATCGGTTACTGCCCGCACTTTTTCGTCAAGCTCGGCCATTTCCGCTATACCGCCCGCGTTGTCTGTAATCGGGCCGTATGAATCTATGGTCACAATAATGCCGGTAAGAGAAAGCATGGCCATGGCGGCGATAGCCACGCCATACAATCCACTCAATGAAAAAGCCACGAGCATACCGGCCACAATCGCAAGCACGGGAAGGGCGGTGGCTTTCATGGAAACGGCAAGACCAGCTATTACATTGGTGCCATGTCCTGTTTCGCTTGCTTTGGCAATTGCTTTCACCGGTTTAAATTTTGTTGAAGTGTAGTATTCGGTAATCAGAACCATGAGTCCGGTAAGAGCCACGCCCACAAAAGCGCTCCAAAATAAATCTGAGCTTGAAATCGCAAGCTGAGCGGAAAAACTCCGACTGAGCGCCCAAAAGCCGAGCAAGGACAGGAGAGCCGCAACAGCCAGCCCTTTGTATAGAGCATTCATGATATTTTTGCTTGTCTTGCCAAGCTTTATGAAAAAAGTGCCCAGAATGGAAGCTACGATAGAAACAGCGCCTATCATGAGCGGATACAAAACTGCCGCGTCTTTATCCGGAAGAGTCAAAAATCCGAGCACAATGGCGGCCACGGCTGTAACGGCATAGGTTTCAAACAAGTCTGCGGCCATGCCGGCGCAGTCGCCCACATTGTCTCCCACATTATCCGCAATAACCGCCGGATTCCTCGGGTCATCCTCAGGAATTCCGGCCTCCACTTTGCCAACCAAGTCTGCTCCAACATCCGCGGCTTTGGTAAATATGCCGCCTCCGATACGCGCGAATATGGAGATAAGACTGCCTCCAAAAGCCAATCCGAGAAGGGCATTTACATCTTTAAAAATAAGATAAAAACCGGAAACTCCCAAAAGGCCCAAACCCACCACGAGGAGCCCTGTTACAGAGCCGCCTTTTACCGCCATGTCCAAGGCTTCATTCAAGCCTTTTCGCGCGGCTTCGGTGGTACGCACATTGGCCTGAACAGATATGGTCATGCCAAGATAGCCCGCGAATCCGGAGAGCAAAGCTCCCAGCAAAAATCCGATGCCCGTGTTCAGATCCAAAAAGATCCAAAGCAGGACAAATACAATAAGCGCCACAAGGCTGATGGTTTTGTACTGGCGGCCGAGATAAGCTCGGGCCCCTTCTTGGATAGCCTTTGCTATAGCCTGCATGCGATCTGTGCCCGCGGGCTGTTTTCGTATCCATTGAATTAAAAAAATACCATATACTATCGCAAGAAGGGCCGGCGCGATGCTAAACCAGATGTTCATAGAATCCTATGTTTAGATATATAAAAACGATAAGAGTATAGCTTTAAAGATAAAAAAAGGCAAGATGTAGAAGCCGATAGAAATTTTAAATTAAAAATTTTTATTGCGTCTCTCAACTTTCTTCCCCAAAATAACATAGCCCTGGCTTTCCAGCCACCTGCCCAAAGTTATCATTTCAAAAAATGAATAGAGCTCGCAAAGCGCGGTGGAAAAGGGATGCGTGCGTTTTTTGAGATGATACAAGAGGGCGTTCGCCCATTTGAAAAGCAGAATCTTCCATGACTTGTGTTTCTGAAAAGCCGAATACAATTCGTCCGGATGGACAAAAAACTTGGCCCATACCGAAGCATAGACCCGCTCTATATCAAAGCCCGCCTGGCTCAACATGCGGAGTAACTCTGCTTTGGAAAATAATGAAATGTGAAATTCAGCGTGCGGATCTGTGTTTAGTCCTTGCTTCATAAAAAAATTTCTGAGATACGCGTGTCTGCCGAGCTTGGATTCGGCAAACATGGCCAAGACCCCATTCGGACGCAAAACGCGATTTATTTCATCGAGCCAGAACGGCACGTTTTCCACATGGCCGAGCACGTCTGATGTGTAGAGAGCGTCAAAGGTGGAAGAGCTGAAGGGAAACTGTCTGCCTTCGTAATGAAAAAATTCCGCGTGGACGCCATGTCTTTTAGCCTGCTCCTTGGCCAGATCCACTTGAAGATTTACCACATCCAAGCCTACCAATTCCGCTTCTCTGCCGAGCAGACGTTTGAGATCTATGGTCGCTCCTCCGGTGCCGCAACCGAGGTCCAGAACCCGAAAGGGTTCAGTAAGAAGATTTCTGGTTTTGGCCGCTTGTTTTTTTGCTTTATTGATATACCGGTATAAAAAAAACTTTTTAGGATACAAAAACAACATAAGCCTGTCTTTCAAGCTCAAAGAGCCGGACAAAAATAAGGGCTTGGCATCCCACATTTCCACGCCTTCTTCTGAAATGCTCCCCCAGCCGCGGCCGGCTGTTTTATGGGAGAAGTCTGATTTTCGCATATTTCTGCTTATTTTTAGGTATTGTAGCACTCCTTGACAAAAGCCTCAAAATATGCTATAGTGCCCCGCTGTTTTTGTGTCTGCAAAACGGCTTTCCTTGGGTAAAATTACCTTTAGAGTGTATGAGAGAGATGTTTTTAGTGAAAAAATCTCTCTCATGCCCTCAAACGATCTATTACACGCCGGCCAAGAGGGAGCAGCAGGGCCGGTGAGACAACAAGGCACGGAGATAGAAAGATGAAGACGTTCGATTTTGCGAACAAGTTGGAGGCGGTCCAGGTCCTCCTGGCGTACCTCTTCAATGACATGAGCGACGCCCTCGAGGAGGCCGGCATCGACGTGGACAGCGACGTGACCTGTACCCTGTATAATAGACACAGCGTCTTACGAGCGCTGTGTTTTACTTTTAACGTAATTTGTTATGGCATCCCCCATACCCCAGGAGGTCAAGGCAAAGATTTTGTCGTCGATCAAGGATGATGGAGTTTCCATCGCCCAAGCCTCAACTACCTACAATGTCACCGAAGAAACCTTACGAAAGTGGCTTAGGGCCACCATTGACAACGGCGGAACCAGTAGCAGTGAAATCCAAAGACTCAGACGAGAAAACCAACAACTCAAAGAGATCATTGGAACCCTGCTCCTCGAAAAAGAAGCAACGAAAAAAAATATTACTCGCTCGTGAGATGATCGAGCAAAACCCATGGGTTAGCCGGAAATTGGTGGCCGAGCAATTTGGAATTGCTCGATCCACGCTCTATCTCAAACAAAAACAACTATACAAAGATAAAGGATACTTGGAAGAGATCCTCTCCGCCATGAGAGAGAATCCATATTACGGACAAAGAAGATTGGCTTTGGTCTTAGGTCGAAATGTTAAGCTCGTAAGGCGCATCATGCGAAAGTATGGTCTAAAACCAAAGAAAAAAAAGAAGAAACTCAGCAAACCAGAGGATGAAAACAAGCCTCCGAGCGGAATACCCAACAGGTTAAAAACAATCTGTCCCCTACGACCTACGGTCGTATATGCCGGAGATTTTACCCATTTTGTTTGGTACGGCACGGTGGTGTATTTAGCGACAGTCCTTGATCTGTTTACTCGAGAAATTGTGGGATGGAGCATTGGACTCCATCACAGTGGACCTTTGATCATTGATGCTCTTGAAGACGCCAAGAAACGGCGGGGCACACCGTCGTTGTTCCATTCTGACCAAGGCAGTGAATACACGAGCCTTGCGTGCAAAGCATGGCTGTTCAAGAACAATATTCTTCCCTCTCAAAGCACCAAATCCAGTCCATGGCAAAACGGATGGCAAGAATCTTTTTACGGGAGATTCAAACAAGAGTTTGGAAATATCCACCGCTTCAAAACCATTGAAGACTTAATTGAAGCAATTCATCTTCAAATCCACTACTACAACAAGAAAAGGATTCACTCGAAGCTTAAAATGGCTCCGGAAAAGTTCTTTTTGTTGCAATCTAAAAAGTGGATTTAAGAACGAACTCGGCGTGTCTATTATTTGGGGTACTTGTCAGCCTGAGTTTTCTCGAAACCATAGCCGTGGTTTCTCTGCTCAGACGGATAGGAGCAGTATGGATTTGAAAAGAGACATTTCATCGGCCAAAGCAAGACAAGCCGCGGCCGATGGAACAGATACTTATCGAAGCCTATCCTTTCATAGGATATTTCAAAAAACCTGCAGAAGCCAACCCGCTTCGCTCTCGCACTCGTCCTCCGGCTTTTTAAAATATGTTATGAAGGGACAGGCTTGTACTTATCCACATGCATTCGAGATTGAACATAAATCAAACAGATTTTCTTAGACATTTCTCCCATTTTTTCTTAAAATTGACAAAAACACTCAATTCTGATACACTGAGCACATCTTCATATATTAATGACTAAGCGAGGAAACAAACAGATACGAAATTGAGCCATATTATGCGGAAAAAGAGTTATTTATCTTCACTTCCCCGTGTTCTCGAAGCTTCAAGACTTCATATTTTGGGAACATACCAGACTGATCATTGGGTATAATAAGACTTCTTTAGTAGTATTCTGTTCCCCTCGTTTTTAACTGAGGTTTTTTATGTCTTTAACGCTTATATACGCCCTTTTGGCCGCTTGTCTGGGCGGTCTTGTAGGGATAGGTCTTGGCTATGTGATACGCAGGCAATTGGCGCAGGCGCAGGCGAACTCTGTGGAAGCCAAAGCCGAAAAACTCATGATAGAGGCAAAGAACAAAGAAAAAGAAGTTCTTCTCAAGGCAAAGGAACAATCCATCAAAATAATAGACGAGGCAAAAAAAGAAGAAGAAAAACGCAGACAAGAACTGAGGAATATCCAGGACAGACTGGAAAAACGCGAAGAAATGTTCGACAAAAAACTCATGGAAGTGGAAGACAGCAAAACAAAGCTGGAACAAAAAGCGGAACAGATTAAACAAATAAAAGAAAAAATAGACCAATTGAAAGAAGAAGCCGGACTGAAACTCCAGCATATTTCCGGATACGACAAAGAACAGGCTCTGGAAGAGCTTTTGGGGAGAGTGGAAGAAGAAAGCAAACTCGCTCTCCAATCGAGAGTCATGAAACTGGACAAAGAAAATAATGATTTTTTTGAAGAAAAAGCCAGGAAAATTATTATAGATTCCATGCAACGTTGCGCCGCGAACCATGCCAATGAAAATACGGGCACGGTGGTAAATTTGCCGAGCGATGAAATGAAAGGCCGCATCATTGGAAAAGACGGCCGCAACATAAAAACCATAGAAAAACTCACCGGCTGCGAACTGATTATAGACGATTCTCCGGGTATGCTTATTATTTCCGGTTTTTCTCCCATCAGACGCCGCGTTTGCCAAATCGCTATAGAAAAACTGATCAAAGACGGCCGCATTCAGCCGGCAAAAATTGAAGAATACATAGAAGAAGCAAAACGTGACTTGGCTCTTGATATCAAAAAAGCCGGAGAAGAAGCTCTGTATGAAATGGGCATTACCGGACTAGACCCCAAACTGGTATCTATCGTAGGCAGGCTCAAATACAGAACCAGCTATGGCCAAAATGTTTTGAATCATTGTTTGGAAGTGGGATATATCGCGGGCATGATAGCCCAAGAAGTGGGGATAGACCCTTTTCTCGCCCGAAAAGCAGGCTTCTTCCATGACATCGGAAAATCCATTGACCACGAAACTCAGGGATCTCACACGGTGATTGGAGAAAAAATACTCAAAAAATTCAATCTGCCCGATGAAATAGCCGAAGTGGCCATGACCCATCATGATACCAATCCTCCTCTGTTGTTGACCAAGCTCGTTATGGCGGCAGATGCCATATCCGCTTCCAGAATCGGCGCTCGCCGCGACACCTACGAGCAATATGTTCTGCGCCTTGAAGAGCTTGAAAAGGCTGCCAGCGATTTCCCCGGCATTGAAAAAGTATATGCTATCCAAGCAGGCCGCGAAGTCCGCGTATTCGTAAAACCCGAAGAAGTGGACGATTACGGGGCTTATAACCTTGCCAAAGACATAGCGCGGAAAATAGAAAATGAACTGAGCTATCCCGGAGAGATAAAAGTAAACGTGATACGGGAAAACAGAACCATTGAATACGCAAGATAAAACAAAAACGGCCTTTCGGCCGTTTTTAAAAATTCCCATTAATGGCTCTATTGACGTAAATAATTAGCTGCACTACAATACAAGTATCTATTTATTATTATCAGCATTTCGCGGGCGGAGAGTGGCGCGGAACGGCTTTAATCTGTTTTTCTATATGGATCTAAATAAAATGGCTTTGGCTCAGGCCATAGCAGACAAGGTTGGCCTTTCAAAAAAAGAAGCAGAATCCATGCTCGAAGCTTTCGTTGATATTGTTACTTCTGCTCTCGGAAAAGGCGGAAGCGTGAATATCGCCGGGTTTGGAGCCTTCAGCGCCAAACAGCGCGCGGGCAGAGTGGGAGTGAATCCCCAAAATCCAAGCGAAAAAATACAAATTCCTCCGGTGATCGTGCCAAAGTTCAAAGCAGGAAAAGGCTTAAAAGACACTCTTAAAGGAAAAAAACATGCGGCTCCCGAACAAGCAAGCGCTGTCAACGAAGGATCGGGTTCCATGTGAAAATAAAAACGGCCTCTCGGCCGTTTTTAAAAATGATAAATTGTAAATTAAAAATTCTGATGTTGTGTCAGGGGGGAGAATCGAACTCCCGACCTTAGGGTTATGAATCCTACGCTCTCACCAACTGAGCTACCCTGACATGCGTGTGCACAACATAATAACAAAATAAAAACGCAGAGTCAACCGTTTCTACCCAAATGGACAAACATTTTAAAACCAGCTCTTTTTCTTGAAAAACAACAGCATGAGGGCAAGCATCCCGGCCATGCTGAGCGACACAAAAAAAGGTCCCCAATGAGACTCCAAACCAGGCAAATATCTGAAATTCATGCCATAATAACTTGCCAAAAAAGACAAGGGCATGAAAATGGTGGTTATAATGGTTAAAATTTTCATCACGCTATTGGTGCGGTTGCTCATCCCGGACAAGTACACATCCAAAAGCCCTGAAAGAATATCACGGTAGGTTTCGAGCATGTCTATGATGTGTATGAGATGCTCATACACATCGCGCAAGTAAATACGCGTTGTTTTTTTGACCAAAGGAGAGTCTCCGCGTTCAAAAATGCTCACGATCTCACGCATGGGCCAGATATACTTGCGTATATTCAGCAGTTCTCTTTTTAGGCCGTAGATTGCTCGCAATGTTTCCGGCTTGGGAGCAAAAGCGGTCTCTTTTTCCAAAATTTCAATTTTATCGCTGTAAAATTCCATTATCTCAAAATAGGTATTTACCACCGAATCAATGAGCTCATAAGCCAAATAATCGGTGCCCGCGGCGCGTATCCTCGTATCCGATTTTCGGATGAGCGCGCGCACCGGTTCAAAGGTGTCCCCTTTTTTACCTTGCTGAAAGCTGATAAGAAATTTGTGGGCTATAACCAGGCTTACCTGTTCGCTCTGTATCTTTTTGTGTCCGCCCAAAGTCAACATTTTGAAGTTTAAATAAATATAATGGTCCAAAATTTCGATTTTCGGCCGCTGGTTGACATTCATAATGTCATCCATCACCACGGGATGTAGATCAAAACCCAAACGCAACTCGCGCAAAAAACTGATGGGCGGAGCATTGTCTATATTAAGCCAGCTAACCGTGTCCGTGTCTTTGAGGGCTACGCAATCCGCCAGCTTTGACGTGTCTTTTTCCATAAGGCCATCTTGACTATAATCCATGACATGTATGGAATTGAGGATTTTTGCTTTTCCCTTTGGCATAGTATAAACATGTATATTGTTGTTGTTTAACAGTATACTCCTCTCTCATATAAAATGAAAATGTCAAAAATTGATAAAAACAAAAAGCGCCTGTCGGCCGCGCAGGAAAAAATGGGAAAAAATTCTGAAGATGTGAAAATCGTACCGCCACGGGGAATCGAACCCCGATTGCATGGATGAGAACCATGCGTCCTAACCATTAGACGATGACGGCATTGATAAACAAAACAAGAGATAGTGTATAAAAAAAATAAGAACACGTCAACTCCTATATTGCTTCACAAGATATGGGAAGAATCGCCACGCCAAGAGATACGCGCGTCGTGATTCGCGAGCTTGCCGACGTAAAAATTGATTTGTAGGATCAATCCCGCCCGGGCGGCACTTGATAATAATCCAGAATAAACGCGGCTATTTTGCCGAAAGCCGGCACGGCGGTGGTCTCCGCGTATTCTGCTTTCGGTTTTTCAAATTTCACCAACATCACAAACTTTGGATGATCCACAGGAGCGAAACCGACAAAAGAATGATTGGTTTCTTCTGTATAACCTCCGGGACCCGGTATCTGAGCAGTGCCCGTTTTCCCGGCCACATAATATCCTTTTATCCGAGCGGCCTTGGCATGGCCATAGTCCACCGTCCTCACCAACATGCCTGAAAGCAAAGACGCGGCCCTATTGTTCAGCACCTGTTTAATTTCTTGAACTCTGGTTCTTTCGACCGTACCGTCAGAATGTCTGATTTCCTGCACAAGATATGGTTTTAATAAACGGCCACCATTCGCGATAGCTGCGTACGCGGCCGTCATTTGCAAAGGCGTTACCGTAATGCCCTGTCCGAATGAAGCGGTAGCCGCGTAACAATCCAATTGATCTGTGCTGTGTATATATAAAGAGTCTATGTTTCCGTTCACTTCTGTGTCAAGTTCAATGCCTGTTTTCACGGAAAAACCGAACTTTTCCACATAATCAACCAGACGATTCTTGCCCAATTTCTCGGCAATATGCACCATGCCCGTATTTATAGAATTTACCAGTACACCGGTCATATCGGTCTGCTGATATGATTTTCTGCCGGCATTTCTGATAGGAGTCTGACAGATACCTGGCCTAGAACCTTCATCATAAAAGGGAGTATTCTGATCTACGACTTCTTCATTCAAAGCCGCGGCCATGATGATGGGCTTATAAATGGAACCAGGCTCATAGGGTGTAAAGATGGCGCTATTGTTGTATACCTCAATATTTTCCACGGCGCTGTACGCATTTGGATCAAAATCCGGCAAAGAACATAAAGCTATCAGAGCGCCCGAATAGGGATCCATAACAATGGCCGTGGCGCTCTTGGCTCCATATTCTTTCATGGATTCTCGGAGCACTTCACAGGTTTTATATTGAATACTGCGATCGATGGTCAACAAAAATTCTGAACCATCTTGCGCGGGTTTGAACAATCTCCCTGCCAAAGAAATCCAGCCGCCCTTGGCGCTGCGCACGCCTTCGGAAAATCCTCCTCTCCCGGAGAGGGTGTCTTGCCAATAGCCTTCAATACCATAGCGACCTGCGATAGTCCCTTCAGTGTCCTGGCCCAGGAAACCGGCTACATGAGCGGCGAGTTTTCCTTCTGGATAAAAACGTTTGTCCTGCCTCACAAAATGAAGGCCGGGCAACCCGAGGCTTGAGATCTGGTCCGCCAGATTTTGATCAATATCTTGTTTGAGTGGCTCGTAAGGATCACTTCGTTTATTAAGACTGAGAGATATATTCAACTTCTTTTCATCGTCAAAATTGAATATCCGCGCGAGTTCATTCGCCACCCGATTTGCTTCGTCGTCGCTTCTTATTTCTCTGGTATCGGCATACAACAAAAAAACATCTTTATTGATGGCCAAAGGAAATTCCTCTTTGCTCCTTGTGTCCTGGATAAAAATGTCACCGCGCCGAGGCACCAACTTTTCATACATTTCATGAGAATCTGCCGCGAGAGCCGCGTAAAAACTATGCTGTATAACCATCAAAATAAAAAGGCGTACGATAATAATAAACGATATTAAAATAAAAAAAACAGAAACCGCTCTGATCCGAGAGTCGCGTTCAACGTTTTGCATCCGATGAATTTTGCCGGAATTCAAAATCATGTTGGCATGGAATTCAGGAGCTGAGCATTTTTTTGTGTCTAAAAGACCCCGCGTCCGCGCTTTCTCGCGAAATAAGGCCGGCATCAAAGAGAGCGGCAAGCGAATGCTCCATAGTAATCATGCCATCTTTGAGACCGGTTTCAATGGCGCTATAAAGCTGTGTTATATTATTGGTCCGTATCAGATTGGCAACCGCGGGAGTATTGACGAGAATTTCTCGCACTGCCACCCGAGCGCCCTTAAGAGTGGGCAACAAGTGCTGAGCTACGACGCCCCTCAACACAGAGCTCAGCTGTATCAAAATTTGTTTTTGTTTTGATCCTTCATACGCGTCTATGATTCGTTCTATGGCCTCTGCGGCGCTTGAGGTGTGCAAGGTTGAAAAAACCAAATGCCCTGTTTCCGCGGCACTCAAAGCCGTGGAAATGGTATCCGGGTCTCTCATCTCACCGAGCACTATGACATTGGGGTCCTGGCGCAAAACATGCTTAAGAGCCGAGGCAAAAGAAATCGTATCTGCTCCCACTTCTCGCTGTTCTATTAAACTAAGTTTATCTTTGAACAAAAATTCTATGGGATCTTCTATCGTTATTATATGGGATTTTCGCGTCTGATTGATTTGTTCAACCATGCTCGCTATGGTGGTGGATTTGCCATGTCCTGTTGGCCCGACTACCAAAACCAAACCATCTCTCAGATGAATAAATTCCTTAAGAGGCGCTTCAAAACCCAATTCCTCAGGACTGGGAATAGTGCTTGGCACCAAACGGCAAGACATCCCTATATTTTTGTCTTGCATATGAATGTTCAGACGAAAGCGCTGGCCTTTGTACTCGTGAGCAAAATCAAGATCGCCTGTTTTTTCAAATTCACCGCGCTGAGCTTCGGAGCATAAGGACAAGAGTTCTGCCTTTAATCCCTCATTATCAAGAGGCGTTTCAGACACTGTTTTGAGTTCCCCTTCTATTCTCACGGTAGGCAATTCTGCCCCGACGAGATGCAGGTCCGAGGCTTTTTGTGCTATACAGAGATCAAAATAGCTTTCCAAAATTTTCATAGTTAAGACGGCTATCTGTAATTTACAGTTTTTAATTTATAATTTTTATTAATCCAGCCAGGCAGCCTCTAGACTCCACATACAAGCGCCCCCTAACTCCCCTCTCTTTATCATTATACAGTGTAACACATTTTTTCCAGAGCTTAAACGGAAAGATAAACGCACTTTTTATAAAAATAAAAAGCCCTCAAGGGGCACAAATTGAAAATTTATAAAAATTTCTACCTTTAAAAACTCCTGCCATTCTGAAAAGGAAACCCCTGCTATTTTTTATTTTTTTTCTTCGCCTTAGCATCTTTTTTAAGGCGGCTCCATTGGTTCGCCAAAATACTGAGAATAGTAGCTTTTACCTGCGCTGGCAAGGCGTGCTCGGCCGTGTAGGCATTGACGGTGTCTTTGACCATCATTACATATTTATGCTTGGTGAGCTGTTCCCATGATCCCGAATCTTGTATCTGCTTCAAAACTTTTGAATAAATAAGAGCCGCCTGGTCCAAAATTTCGTCTCTCAACAAACGGCCTTTTTTGGTGGCATTGAGCCAAACCATTCCAGCGCCAAGAAGACTGCCTAGAATAAAACCTTTTTTGAATGTTCCCATAGAAAAAAATTATTTTCTCCAAATTAATTTTACTATACCACAGTCAAGATCGAGCCTGCAAATTCTGATACACATTTTCCAGCCTCTTTGCTATAAGCGGCCATGCGTATTTTTCTTCTGCCGTTAAACGGACCTGTTTTTCCCACATTTCCTCGTTTTCTTGATCCAAGAAATAACCGAACAAAGCTTCGGCAAGATCTTGATGATCTCCTGCCCTAAAAGTCACTCCCCCTTCTTCTGCAAGTGAACGAACGCCGGGCAAATCACTGGCGAGAACCGGCACCCCGCTCGCCATGGCTTCGAGAAGGACCATCCCAAAAGCCTCAGAACTATTAATCGAAGGCAAAACAAAAAGATCGGCCATATTGTAATAATAAGGCAATTCCAGATCAGAAACAGCGCCGACAAAACGGATGTGTTCATGTATCCCATATAAAACGGCTTGTTCTTCATAAGAGCGTCGTAAAGAACCTTCACCCACCAAGACTGCCTGAAAATGCAGTCCCCGCGTGTGTTTGAGCGAAGTGAGAGCTTTCAAAAAAACAGGGATGCCTTTAAAATAATGCGCTTCATCCATACCGCCCACGAACAAGACAAGAGGAGTTGAAATTTCCAGTCCCAAATGCTCAAACAATGCCCGTGGTTTGGGACGGGGTTGAAATATCTCAGTATCAACTCCAAAAGGAATTTCTGTCCATTTTTCAGGGTGATGTTTAAAATGCGGCAAAGCATGGCTATGCTGAATATAATCCAAGGAACTGCTGACAAGACTATCGGCGCTATCCAAAATTTTTGGCATCCACCATTCAGCATAGAGCTTGAAAAACAAACCTTTCCAGCCTTGGGATCGGGGATCCATATGATACGTAATAACCAAGGGTTTGTGTGGATTGCGTTTTTTCCATTTTCTAACGAGATTGGCAGTGCCAAAAAACGGATAATGCAAATGAACAATATCCGCGTCTTGAAGTTCTGATTCTATATCGCCAAGACGAGCGGCATTCCCGTAGTGCAAACTCGGTTTCAAGCGTTTCGCAAAGTCAATCCGCTCTTTCAGCTCGTCTGAATGCTCTTCGACCGAAAGGGCATTGGCAGGACGCAATTCCCGTTCTTCATAGTATTCCGGAGTCAATACCAAGACTTCATGGCCCAACTTGGAAAGCTCCGCCGCGCTCTTGAAAACGACATTACCCATGCCGCTGTAGTAAGGAGGATAACGACAGACGATGTGAACGATATTCATAATACGATCTTCATTTTTTTTCCAGGCTTTCTTTTCTAACGATCTTCGTAAGATCACGATTCATTGATTCTATTTTTATATGCAGACGCAATAAAATATAAAACATAAAAGCAAGCGAAACATAAACCACGAGATCGGCTCCTCTGCCAATCCCAAAATACTCGGCCACAAATTCCGTACTGTTCGGCCAAAATACTACGACAATCGCTAAAAACCAAAACAGAATCCAAAAGATAAGGGCTCTGAGACTCAAAAGTCCTTCTGACCTTCGTTTTATCACGGCGCTGATCACGAAAACGGCGAAAGAAACAAAAAAGATTTGAAATACATTCAACATAATACGGGTATCTTATTCTTGTATATTATAGTCACACAAAACGGCCGAGGATCAGATCCTTAAGAATCTCGAAACCAGAACCAAATCCTTGTCCATATTCCTTATAATGAACGTGTACCGGATATTCCACATAACTCAAATTATATCTGCGGACCAGCACTGGAATTTCTGTGGCATGAGCCATTCTATCCTGAGATATGATTATACGGCCAAGAGCTTTCTCTGATAATATCCTAAATCCATTATGGCTGTCTGACAATGGCACGGCGCCCGACAAACGGTCAATATGTTTTGCAAGAGGCAAAAGGATGTTTCTTTTGAGCCAGGGAATCTGACAGGATGATTCTTTTAAAAAACGCGAACCAAAAAGAACATCCGCTCTCTGCTTTCGGATATATGCCAAAGCCCCCGGAATATCCGCGGGATCAAACTGACCGTCAGCATCGAAATGGAGCGCGTATTCTGCTCCTATTTTTTTGGCGTATTCGTGTCCGGTCTGCAAAGCAGCCCCTTGCCCTCTGTTTATCTTATGCCGTAAAACAAAAGCTCCTGCCCGATCCGCCTCACGCGCCGTACAGTCTTCCGAAGCATCATCAATCACTACCACGCGATCTAAGAGCGGCAAAAGACTTTCCACCACTCCTCTCACACGATGTTCTTCATTATAAGCCGGCAAAAGGGCTACAATCATATGATACTAAATTTCTCATTCACAGAATCAAACCATACGCCTGTCCTCATTTCATCAGAATTCAAGGGATTATTTACTGGATATTATGATTCATGAGCAAGGCTTCTTTATTTGCGAGCGTATAATCTATAGTTCTCCGTAAACCATCTTCAAGGCGTATAAGAGGGATCCAGGAAAGTTCTTCTTTGGCTCTTCTCAGATCCGGAGTGCCTTTTTTACTCAAAAAAATAAGAGGCTCTTCAAAAACGATTTCAGAGGAAGAATTGGTCATGCGTATAATCTCTTTTGCCACATCAGTCATCTTGTGAACCTGGTCTGATCCTATATTTACCAAAGAAGTCTGAGGACTGGTTTCCATGAGCCGCACCAAAGCGTCTATAACATCTGAAACATAACAGAGGGAAAATTCAAGAGAATCATCTCCGTACAAAATCAAGGGCCTGCCTTCGAGAGCGCTTAAAATAAAATCCGGTATAAGAAGTCCATCATGCAATTTCATGCGCGGGCCGTAGGTGGTAAATATACGGGCTATTTTTACGTCAAGTCCATATACTTGCTTGTAGGTTTCAACACAGGTTTCCGCGAAACGCTTGCCCTCGTCGTAACAAGCCCGAGGAGAAAGATGATCGAGCAAACCTTCATTTTCTTCAGAAAAAAAATGTTGTTTTTCCGTGGCAGGCCCATAAACCACTGAGCTTGAAGCAAAGACATATTTTGCCTTGTGGCGAACAGCCAAATCCAGGGTCGAAAGCATGGCGCTTGAATTGGCCCATAATGAATGAATTTTTAAATTTTCGAAATTGCGAGGACTGGTGGGACAGGCCAAATGATAAATTTCCTGGATGCCTTGAAACTTGAGCCTAAACTTTTCGAGCTCAGGAAAGTCTTCGAGATCAATAGCTTGATTAACATCATACTTGATAAATTCAAAATCAGGATATTGTAAAAGATGCTCCACATTCATGATATGCGAATTGGACAAATCATCCATGCAGATGACTTTTGCCTCTTTGAGAAGCCGCTCACACAAATGCGACCCCAAAAATCCGGCCCCGCCGGTAACCAAAACATTTTTCTTATCAAAAATGGGATTATCTCCTATCATATACTTAAAATAATGGAATAATCCGGTACGGAATGAGCAAATTCTGTCCAAAAGGCCACCAGTCGGCGAGTTTTCGCGATCGTCTGTCCCAGACACGAAGAGGCTGAGACCCGTCAAGCGCGCTTACCAACACATCGTCAGATCCGTCGTTGTCGTAATCGAGAACACTGGCTTGGATTCCAGCCCTGTAAACAGGATCATAGGCAGTGAATTTTCGTTTTAATGATCCGTCCCGGTAATAATAGCTGAGTGTCGGATCTTGATCCGGCCCTGAACCTACTATATACTCGGCCCTTCCATCACCATCTATATCACCGGCGACCACAGTGCCACCAAGAGCATAAGCCGGAAGTTCTATACTCTGTTGAATATCATATTGTGTTTCTGAAACCCTGTATTCTTCGAGAAGGGGTACTCCCTCATACTGATATAATACCACAATATGTTTTTTCCCTTGGGCTCCGAAATCCTCATACGCATTGTCGATAAGTGATAAAGAAACACCATGATGTTTGGATATTTCTTTTTTTTCAGCAATGAGTTCTCCGGAAATTGAATAGACTGAAAATATACTCTGCTCCGAAGTGGCAGGATATAAAATAATTTCTACCTCGTCACTCCCCAGCAGGTCACCCACCGCGACTCGAAGCGGACCTTGAGAAGGAACTTCCCATCTGTACAACACATGCCAACGCTGATCATAGATAGTTAGCTCTCTGGCATCTTGATTTTTTTTACGAGCTATAACGTTTCGTCGCTCTTGATTTGAAACCTGATAAGAAACAAAATCATCACTATCCACGAGCCCCAAGCGTACAAAAGAATTTAAATTGCCCGTGGCAATATCTTGCAAAACGACTTTGCCTGTTTTGGGGTCAAAAACCATTAGATCCTTGCGAAGCGAGACGATTTTCTCCAATACTTGAGTTTTTTCAACAGGGACTGTTTCGATTTTTCCGTCTGAAAGGTCTTCTGTACCTTGGTCCAAAGCATACTGTACCGCCTTGCCAACCTGTACCAAGCCCGATCCAAAAAGATGAGCGTATATAGCTTCATCTTGGCCGGGAGTATGGTGCACGGTCTTTAAAATGGCATCATAAATTTGATCAGGCGTCCAAGAAGGCTGAACACTTTTGATAAGAGCGGCTGTCCCGGAAATGAAAGGAGCCGCGAATGAAGTACCCTGCCAATCTGTAGAATATCGCTGATTCAGGCCATTTTTAGGAGAATAACGTATAGTGGAACCGAGAGAGACTCCCGGAGCTGTGATATCTATGCACTGCGACCCATAATTAGAAAACTGGGCGATGCGCCGCTCTTTATCTATAGCACTCACACCGAGCACCAGCTCCTCGCTTTCTGTACTGTCTGAACAAATCGGATAATAAGGCAGCGTATTCAAATCACGAGAATCATTGCCCGCGGCCGCAATCATGAGCACTCCCTTTGCGTGAGCATAGAGAACAGCCTTTCTCAAATCCGGTTCTTCATACGTGCCAACCATGCTGACATTTATAATATTTGCTCCATTGTCCACCGCGTAATAAATGGCCTCTGGCAGACTGAGCAAGCTTCCCACGCCGGTATTGTCTATCACTTTGATATTCATCAAACGAACATTCCAGTTTAAACCAGCGCCGTCTTTGCCATTATCTCCTCGCGCGCCTATAATGCCGGCGACTATGGTCCCATGATTGAATATGCCTTCTTTTTTTTCTTCTGAAGACAACATGGATACCGTGGGCCTTGGTTCCTTATTCCCTTTAATTTCACCAGCATCTACCAGGCCATCTCCATTAAAATCTTCCTGAACAAAATTCCAACCCCAGACATCGTCTATATAGCCGTTTGCATCGTCGTCCACTCCATTGTCCGGAATTTCATCATCATTTTTCCATACATTATCCCGCAGATCCGGATGAAAAGTATCAAAACCATTGTCTATCACAGCCACAACCACGTCTTTGGATCCTGTGGAAATGTCCCAGGCAGAATAAACACCAGCATCTTCATAAGCCCACTGATAAACATAAGGGTCATCGCTCATTTTCGCTTGAGCCGATTCCGCGTATCCAAAAAAGCGAGCCGCGAGTAAACAAAAAAATAAAACGAAACCCTGTTTTCTCATAAGACTTTGATAAAGCCAGATACTTGTTTTCCCGCCAAAAATATGATATACATTAAGATAAAATCTTTACCAGTATATCATAGCATTTTACAAAGATACAACTATGAAATTTCCTTACCGACTGAAACAGCTGATACTGCTCCTCGGAGACTTGTTCAGTTATTCTTTTGGATTCTGGCTCGGTCTGGCAATAAGAAATTTCTCCATCCCAAGCGCCGTGACGCTCGAGGCTCATGTGAATCTGGCACTGGGTCTTTTTGTTCTATGGATCCTCATAAATTACATAAACGGGCTCTACGACCTGGCCTCGACATACGAGGGGAAAGGATACAAACGCATAAGTGAGGCGGGGCTGAGCGCCTTGATAGTAAGCGTGGTGCTCCTCTACCTCTTGCCCCAAACTCGGCTCACTCCGAAAACGATTTTGGTTTTGGGTATCAGTTTTGGCTATCTTATCAGCACCTGTTGGCGTTTGGGCTTCAACAGGCTTATTGGGAATAAAAAACTTTCCACCCGCATTTTATTTGTAGGTTACAGCGAGGATACTCAAGAGCTCATGGATATTATAGAAAGACATCCTGAGAAAGGATATGAAGTGGTGGCGATCTGTGATCCTGAAAATGGAACTCAGGCGCATAAACTCAAAACAAGAGCAGCCGTATACCGGAGTCTAAAAGCCTTGAGGCCTGCCATATCTACCCACAAAATACAGTTGATCGTGGCCGCGCCCAATCTTCGCGACACAGAAGAAACTCTGAGAGAACTCTATGAACTTTTGTTTTGGCCGGTGAGTATCATAGACTATTCAAAACTCTATGAAAATGTAACCGGACGCATATCCCCGGTCATCTTTTCTGAAAATTGGTTTTTGGCGAATCTAACCAACCATGAAAATCATATATACAACAAAAGCAGGCGGGTGGCCGATTACCTCGTTTCTTTCATCATTGGACTTTTGATGATTGTTCTGTTTCCTCTCATTGCGATGCTTATTAAACTGAATTCAAAGGGTCCTGTGTTCTTTAAACAAAAAAGAGTGGGGCAATTCGGCCGGATTTTTACCATGTATAAATTTAGGACCATGTACGCTCTTGCTCCTGACGGCAGTGCCGAGGAATCCGGAGCTCAATTTGCCAAAAAAGGCGATAAAAGAATTACTGCCATAGGAAAAATACTCAGAAAGATGAGGATTGACGAATTACCGCAATGCATCAATTTATTCCGAGGCGATCTTAGCCTCATCGGCCCCAGGCCCGAACGGCCTGAAATCGTGGAAAAACTGGAAGCAAAAATGCCCTATTACCCGCTCCGACATATTGTAAAACCGGGAATCACCGGCTGGGCCGCCATACACCAGCATTACACCGACACCATGGAGACCTCGCTCCAAAAACTTCAATACGATTTATTTTACATAAAAAACAGGTCCTTCCTTTTGGACCTGATCATACTGCTCAGAACCGTTAACGTGGTGATACGAATGATGGGACAATAAAAATTTATAATTTATAATTGGCTGAGGTTCAATTTTTTTGTACAGGGATTTTTTGTTCGGATCATCAAAGATCACTTAAACCCCATTCTTTCTTTAATTGGGCAATCCCCTCTGCAAGTGATATGGTAGGCTCCCAGCCAAGCAATCGCTTGGCTTTTGTATGGTCAGCTCTTGAATAACGCACATCCCCGAGCCGTTCGGGAATTTGCACGGTTTCTCCTCCAATCATCTCGGCAACCTGATTTACCGAGTATGGCTGGCCATTGCCGATATTAATAAGTTCCCCTTTCCCTACTTTATCGCTCAGCATGGCTTTGATGTTCGCTTCCACCACATCTTTGACCTGAGTATAATCACGATAGTACTCACCGTCTCCGCAAATGCTCAAGGCCTCGCCTCTTGATCTCTGCAACAAAAATTTACCTACCACCAAAGCGTAAGCGCCCTCAGGGTCCATATGCGGTCCGTAAACATTAAAATAACACAGGGAGACTGTTTCCAATCCGTACAGACTGGAAAATAAGCGGCAGTATTCAGTGCCCGTAAGTTTTTGCAAGGCATAAGGACTCTGCGGATCTTTTGGCATGTCTTCAGTTAAGGCGATCTCGCCCTTATTGCCTCCGTATATGGAAGAAGAGGTGCTAAAGACCACGCGAAGCGATCCGGCCTCACGAGCCGCGGTCAACACATTCAAAGTGCCATTTATATTGCTGTCATTCGTTTCCAAAGGATGCTCTACAGAATAAGGAACTCGGGGAACCGCCGCAAGATGAAAAACACCATCAGTTCCTGAAACCGCTTTTTTTACATCTTCCAAATTGCGAATATCCGCCTCTCGATATTCTGCTTTGTCATAAAAACGTTCTTGTTTTTTGCCTCCGCTGTAATTGTCTATAACCCGAACATAGTGGCCATCGTTCAAGAGACGCTTTACAAGATTTGAGCCTATGAATCCGGCCCCGCCGCTTACCAGATAAAATGACATACTTTGCAAATTTTTAATTTATGATTTTAATTTTTAAACAATTTTTAATGATACAATATAATCATGACCTTAGATGGTGCTGATCTCTGAAATGTGTGTGGGACGCTTGGCAAATTGGAAATTAATAATTTCAAATTGTTTATAAATTAAAAACTAAAAATTTTGTATCAATGTTTTGCCTTGATAAATGGAGACCCCACAGCTACGATATCAAAGCCCGCCTCTTGCAATTCTTTATAGCGATGCTGGAGCATCCTGCGGCCATCCATGATAAGAGGTCTTTTCTCAAGACCAGAAACCACGTCTGCCAAGCCCCTGAATTGAGGCCAGTCTGTGGCAATAATAATGAGGTCCGCGTCTTTTATAGCTTCATACTCATGCTGTACATAAACCACCTGCTCTGAAGCCGGAAACTCTACACTAAACATAGGCAAAGCGGCCGGATCATATACTTGAACGGTTTTGATATTTCTTTCCAGCACAAAATTCATAATTTCTATGCTTGGAGAATTGCGTATATCATTGGTGTCCCTTTTGAAAGCCGCGCCAACCAAAGCAATAGTCTTATCTGCCCAATTGAACTGAGCCTCTCGTTCGGCTCTTCCCATAAAACGCTCAAGTTGGCGCTTATTGGCAAGATAAGTTTCATTGACCAACTCTGCGTTCGCTCCGGCCGTCTGCAGCTGATGCGCCAAGGATCGAGCATCTTTTATAAAACAACTCCCGCCCGCGTACAAACTGTCGTAAAATCCCCAGCTGCTGATTCGTTTGTCAGAGATCAAAATTTTTCGTATATGTTCAAATTTGACGCCGTCAAAAGCTTCGCAGGTTCTGCCTATTACATCAAAACAGACGCTGAGCTTATTGAACAAATAAAAATTGGCGAGGAGCTTGCCCGCGGCCGCTTCTTTTGGGTTCACTTCGATATAACTCACATCCGGCGCGTCGTAAAAACGCTGATACAAAATCCGCATCGCCGCGAAATCTTTTTCATCCCAGGCTCCAACTACGATGCGGTCCGGTTTTAGAGAGCCGGCTATGGCTTTGCCTTCCACCAAAAATTCCGGGTTTGAAACAGTCCCATAATTTTTGACACCGGCTTCGTCCATTATTTTTTTTGTGTGATCAACCATTTCTACCGGCACAGTGCTTTTGTTTACCAATACCACATAGTGAGTTTGCGCTCCCCGGTTTCGTTTTGCCAAAGCTCCAGCCAACTGAAGAGCGGCTTTGTTGTAATAGGCCAAATCGCTTTCTCCGGTCTGATCTATTTCAGGAGTTGGAAGACACATAAATACTGCGTCACAATCATTGAGAAAAGACCCCACTTCGGCGTATGTTGAGGTAAAACGTATTCGGTCTTTATGACGGATCAACAGTTCTGCCAGTCCTTCTTCGAAAAGGCATTGTTCTATGAGTTCTCTGTCCCCTGAGCCGAGCTTGGAAATCTTCTGTTCGTCTATGTCAAAAACAAGGACATTGTGGCCGCTATCGGCAGACACAGCGGCTGAGCAAGAGCCCACAAAACCGGCGCCTATATAGAGGATGTTCATAATAAAATACCTTTTTAATTCATATCTACCTACTGTAGGGTACTACAAACAAAAAATCAATTCAAGGCTTGAAAAGGGTAAAAACACAGAAATGACATTGACAAAATGACATTTTTTTGCTAAAAATGGCTCTAACAGCCAAGAAAGGCTCAGACCAGAAAACGAGGAATGAGGAATCATGAATCAAAGCGCTGAGTACGCCGCGGCCATGGCGCGGAGCTATCTTGTAACCGAAGGGCCGATCATCATCGGCCGCGGAGCATTGAAGAGCACTGTCATTTTGGAGAGAGGCTGGCAGCCGCATGGCATCACGATCCGTCGCACTTTGGCCGGAGAGGCCGATGTGCTCCTCATGGCTTCCTACTTCCACCCGTCGATCTTGCGTTTGCTGATCTCGCGAAGCGAGAACGGCGATTTGCTCCTGGATCCCGAGTGGATCCGCGGCGCCTACTTTGGTGGCAAGCGGCTTCGGGTCTTTCCGGGCAAGCCCTCATTCTCAGACATGCCCCGGGCCCAGACCGCGGTGCATGTGGAGGGCGGCTTCCTCGCAAGCAGGAATGGCGAGCGGCTCTTTTGGCGCTTTCACAAGAATGCTGAAGGAAGCTGGGCGCTAGACACTGTTGTGGAGAAGGCCTTCCGGCTGCCTGGAAACAGACGAACCGCGGTCTACTCGGCCCTGGCAACGCCCGGCTATTTCTATACAGTGGAAGCCAACAGGGCTCTCACCGAACGGTTCTGGCTGCTGCGATGCTACGAGCACCTCGAGGGTTCGAGGTTCCGCTGCGTTGCAGAACACCGGATTCCGGAGTTCGTATACGGCGTGGCTATGAGGCCAGGCGACAGTACCGGTCTCTGGCTGATTACCGACTACCGCTGCAGCGGCTGGACCCACGGCGTCTGGCGAGTGGAACTCGGCGTTCCGGGTTCTGAGCGCCTCATGGCCGACGGCTATTGGGGCACTGGAATCGGATTCCTGAGCGACAAAACCTTGGTCCTGGCCCGCTACGGCGAATCGCACCCAGATCCGCTTGGCGGAATCCCGGGCGCCCTGGTCTTTGTGCCGGCAAACATGGTCGGCGAACCATAGAAATTCCTGTCCCGACTTGGTCGGGACAAACCCAGGTCTTAGTGACCTGCGGCACGACGGCCGAGGACCGTCGCTTCACCGCTACTTCGAAGACATTCGGGCTAGCGGCGAGGCAGTTAGGCTCTTTAACAAAGGAAGGCTGTGGTGGACAAGATCAAGCAGGTTCTTGGATTTGCTTTCATGGCGGCGGTCTCTAGCCTTGGTATGATAGTGGGTGGGGGCCGAATATTTTAGGTCTAGTATTTTGGGTTTCTGTATTACAATCACATGAATGTTTAGACTGATAATCTGGTCATAAATGCCAATCTTTCAAAGTTTCCCTCTGCGAAAAAACTTTTCTCAAAGCCTCTATGAACAAGTCTATATGTTCTTTTTTGACCGGGTATCGGCACATAGCGGTAAAAACCAAAGTTTCATAAAAACAACGCTCAGCGACCGGACAAAGACCTTTTACATAAGAATCTTTTTTTAGATAAGACCAATACCGATAGGTGGAGTTATCCTGGAAAAAATTAAGCAAATATACGGGCTTGGTGTAGCCTCCAGACAAAGCAAAACCTTCTGCTTTCATGGCCTGTATAAACAGATCCCGAGAAATACCTATCATTGAAGCATCATATAAAAAAGGATATACATAATATACATGCTTCGAATCCGACATTTCTTCGAAAGCTTTGATAAACGGAAATTGCCGCAAAGCCTGAGTAAGATAATGAACCAAATCTATTCTATGTTGGTTCAAAGCATCCATTTTTTTTAATTGCTCCCGAGCTATGGCGGCATGAAGCTCTGTCATCCGATAATTACTGCCGACAACAGGGATATCGTGCATATTGAGATCATCCACAACATTTTCTCCATGATTCCTTTTCAGTCTAGCTCGAAACGCATAGTCCTCGTTATTGGTTACCAAGACTCCACCCTCGCCGCACTGAACAGTTTTGTGAACATTAAAACTGAAAATTCCCATGTCTCCCATAGTGCCGGTGTAAGCGCCATGGTAGAGAGCGCCCGGAGCTTGGGCGTTGTCTTCTATTACTTTAAGATTATGTTCTCGAGCAATAGATAAAATCTTTTGATAATCCGCCGGACCCCCAAAAAGATTTACCGCCATCACTGCTTTTGTTTTGGGGCTTATGGCTGCTCGGAGCAAATCTGGATCCATGCAAAAATTATGTTCATCAATATCAACAAATACAGGCACGAGATTGTGCAGAATGATAGAAGTGACCGTGGCAGTCATGGTAAAAGGAGGCACGATAACCTCTGAGCCAGGTTCCAATTCAAGAGCGGTCACGGCAGCCTCGAGCGCGGTGGTGGCCGAATTAAAGGAAACCGCGTAGGCGCTGCCAAATTTTTGTATAAAGGATTCTTCAAGAGCTTTTACTTCTCTGCCGCCCAAAAAATAATCTCCCGCTCGCCCTACGAAATCAGAAAGTACGCCAGAGTCCATTACGCGAAGCACAGCCTCCCGTTCATTCTGGTCGTAAGTATTGGCAGGAGGCAAAGACCCCTCAAACACTGGTTTTCCTCCGAGTAAAGCTAGTTTTTCTTCCATAGACTGGCGTCTCCTATTCCGGAATTTAATATTATATTCTCATTTTCAAGAGGAAAAGTTACTCTATTGCCTTGTCCGGCTGAACTCCATAAGCCTGATATCATTTCCAAAGATGACAAAGCGCTTCGAACAGAAGATTTCGGTTCTATTCCTGTTTTTACGCATTTCAAAAGATCGTCAAGAGCATTACTCATATACGAGCGGGAAAAATCATCAGGTATAGGGCGTTCTTCTTTTCTTGAGACAAACGAAATGTTGAGATATTGGCTCTCTTCGGCTTTGAAATAGCGATAATCATACGCGCCAAAGGGTTTGTTGATAGTGTCAAGGCGGGCTTTTGTTCCAAATATATTGAACTCAAGCATCGGGTACTTCTTTCCATCCATGGGCACCAGATGAGCTATCATGCCATTTTCATACTCAGCTTGCCCAAAAATTTCATTTTTTAAAGTCCGGGCAGATACTGCCTTGCAATCACCAAACCAGTAAGACAAGAGGTCGCAGACATGTGATCCATTAGTAACTAAACCGCCGCTGTAATACACCGTAACAGCTTGGATTTCACCAAGCAGATCATTCATATGATCCTTCAGATATGTATAAAACGGATCATATCTTCTTATAAAATTAACGAGCACCGGAATATGCTTTTTGGCAGAACGTCTTTCTATATCCCGCGCCTGGGCAAGAGACAGAGTAACGGGTTTCTCGCACCAGATGCCTTTTATAAAATCGCATGAAAGTACTTCGCACAGTATATCGTAATGGGTCTCATCAGGTGTGCAGATACTGACGATATCTGGACTTTCTTTACGCAACAAGGCCATATACGAAGCGGCAATGGAAAAATTATGGTTTTTTTTGAGCTTGAGAAGAAGCTCCGGATCAGACTCAGAAATTCCCACAAGTTCGAGTTCTGAATTTTGCATGTATGCTTCGAAATGGGTTGTCGGGAATCCAACTCCATAGTTCTGAAAGCCATAGCCTATATTACCAGCCCCGATAATAAGTCCTTTGTACATAAATATACTGTTTTCAATCAATGTAATGCTTGTATGTCTGTTTCTCCAACATATCTTTTACCTCTTTTACCAATTCATCAGGCATGGTTTTGTAATAGTCGCCTCCCACATTTTTTATAATATGTCTTTTATAATCAGGTTCATTCAAAAGCTTCAGCCCCTTGATGAGTATCTCGGACTGAAATTGATACGCTTTTCTGCGCACATCCCTGTACAGATCACCGCGTTTTATGGGCAGAGCGCCGGTACAGATGATATCGCCGGCGTCCACTTCTTCAGTGATGAAATGGCAGGTGGATCCCACTCTGTCATTATGATACAAACTCCATTCTACGGCTGAACAGCCTTTGTAATCCGGAAGTATACTCGGATGTACGCCAATAGCCCCTATCTTGGGAGCTTGTATGGTTTTGTTTTTTATTATACCGGTTCCTCCCAAAATTGCTATGTCGATTTCATAACGATGAATCAAATCAACAGTGAATTCGGAATTGTGATTTTTGGTATAATAAACCGGCACAGACAGGTCTCTTAATGATTCTCCCGCGCTCGTCCAGGTGAAAGTGTTATCCGTGCGTTCGGCTACGGTCTTCAAAGAAAGTTCTAAAATATCCGGTTGAGTGCTTAATAGGACAAAAGAAGGATAGAAAGAATGCTCAACCATGGCCTTAAGATAGGTGAGGCCAATCGGCGAGCCTTCCACCATGAGCAGACAAAATCGGAGAGTATCGGACATAATAAAAAACTTTTTAGAGTATTATTCTGCTCCTTGTTTCTCGCGCCATTCTGTTTCTAAAAGCGACCAGCATGCAAAGTCAAAAAAACCTTCTTCTATATGTATTGCTTCTCTTTTTTCCCCCTCTTGGGTCCACCCAAGCTTTGGCATAATCGCGTTGAAAGAGGGATTCGGAGATTCTGCCCAGATACGGTGCAGACCCAAATCATCAAAACAAACGGCAGTGGCCAAGTCTATAGCTTCACCCGCGTATCCTTTGCCCCACTCGGATTTATCTCCAATCATTATAGAACACTCAGCGCTTCTATTTTCTTCATCTATGGCATTGAGCGAAATATTGCCGATATGTTTTTCGCTATCTTTCAGGATGATGGCCATATGAAGATCTTTGGTTTCCTCCGCATATCTCAGAAAATCCAAAAGATCCTGTTCTGATGAAGTCTTATTTCTGCGCCGCGTGTATCGTTGTACTTCTTTATCGTTCAACCATGAGAGATATTGGGGACTGAAAAAATCTTTTGAAAGTTTAAAAAGGCAAAGCCTTTTGCCCTCACGAATACATTTTCGAGAACTTTGATGTGAGGAGCAGCGCCCTGCTTGCTTTTCTTTTTTCTGTTGATCAAGAAATGTGTTCATACCTCTAAGGCTTTATGTAAACGTTTGTATACGCGCAAGGCGTTTGTTTTGTATATCTTCTCCAAAATATCTTCATCCAAGTTTGAACTCACTATTTTGCCGATAGACCAGGCCGGAGTCATAAGCGGACCATCGGCCGCATATAAAACCCGATCAGCGCCAAGCTCTTTTATCACCTTTGCCACGTCACTTTCACCGCGATGGGCATAGCTCGCGCTTATATCGACAACCAAATTTTCGATGCCTTTAAACTCGGGCATACGATCCGCCGTTATATGCGCAATAACAAACTGAACTTTTGGAAAAGCCCGAGCGGCTCCTGCCGCTCCCGTTTTGTGAGCCAAAATCGGCCAATCATGTTCTTCGGCCCAGCGCAGCATGGGGAGATATCGTTCATCATCAAGACCGGCCGGATAATAGTCTTGAATGGTTTTAATTCCCACGAAAGAAGGATTATTTTTGTATTTTTCCAATTCCTCCAAAGATTCCTCAACTCGTGTGGGGTCATAAACAAGATAGCCAAAAATCCTTGGATCTTGTCGAGTTAATTCATTGGTGTTCGCGTTCCCCTGGCTCATATCATAATTAAGCGCCAATATGGAAGAAGATATGACTGCTTCATAATGAAAATCGTCCAATACCTTCTTGAGCGAAGCCGCGTCAGTCTTTGGTTCGATTATATCCCAGCCTTCAGCGTGCCAATGTGTGTCTATCTTCGGCCGTTCAATATGATCGAAGCCATATACATTTTTGTCTTCGGCAGACTCTGTTGAAGTATTCTCTGCCACTGAAAAAATACCGGCCAGTGTTCCATAAGATATCTGTTCCTTGTCTTTAACAGAAAGTTCGGCTGTATCCACCAGAAAATGGCCGCAGGACTCGTATACCACCGGCATATTGCTGGCGAGATACAGTCTCTCGGTTCCGATTTTCTCTGCGAGATAAGCGACTCCGCCGAGTTGGACCAGATTACTGACATCAAAATAAATATGCGGCATGAGACTCGCTATGGTAATAACATCGGCCGTGTTGAGATATCCCCCTCCCCTCACCCATCTGATGAGAACCGGCGTTTTAAGCTCAGCCACCGCGTCCGCCGTCTCGGACAAATCATCAAGGCTCGCAATAGCGATTTGTATGGGAAGTCCGGCTTTTGAAATTCGTTTCACCAATGCGCGGAATGTGTAATGCGTGCTCTTCCAAAATTGATAATGAAGAAAAAAACTTACGCCGCGGAAACCCTGCCCAGCCAACGTTTCGATATAGTCCGATCCAATATCATAGTGCTGAGGATTGATTACTGCCATGGGCAGGCATCTGTTTGGATACAGACGAGAAAGTTCCAGTGTTTTGCGGTTGCCCTCGTACATATCAAAAAAAATGGCCTCAAGATTTGTGCTTAGACCCATACGCGTGTTTGTCCTATCCATCATGGAAAGTACGCGTTCATTACTAAACTCAAGACCGTACTTCGGCTCCCTGCCAAAAAAAACACCGCCGTCAAAACGCTGTATCATAGACGTTTGTCCCAAATATTATCCTTTACCCATTGACCATATTCATTTTTCACCCATACGCGAGGATCTCTAAAACGATCACAAATTTTTTCGAATTCTGAGCGAGGCATATCCACCATATCGAGCCAGGCTCCGATATCTCCCGGGACGACATGATCATAATTTCTAACCATTTCAATGCCCTGGTCTCGGGTGAGTATACCATTTCGTATATCGCGGCACGCGTGGTCCGTTGCTCTGCCATAACCGAATTTTATATACTTCAAATAATCGTGAACGCCGTTATCGTGAATATCATTGAGATTGGAATCATTTCGATAGGTTCGGTCAAAAGGCTTGTCATAAAATTCAAATCCATACAAATCAACCATCAGTTTGGTATGTTCATGCTGTTTCCACCCGAAATAGTTTGAAATAAAAAGACCGCGCAACCCCACCCGTTCTATTTCTTCATCACTCGGATACTTGGCCCACAAAAGATCTTTTTCGCTCAATCCAGTATCTTCTCCCACAAAATCGTACCAATCATAGCCTCTAAGGCTATGCTCTTTCCTGTATTTGGCGGTAAACTCCACCAAATCGTTGTATGAATGCATGCCTCCCATGTTCATGAATCCGTGTTCTCCCCAGATGATAAGCGGAATATTGTACTTTACCGCGACGATAATGGGAGTCGTAAACATGCCGCAATGGCAATGCCAATTGGGATCACCCATTTTCATGAATCCGGCAAGATTGAGTTTTTTCAAAACACTGACGCTGGGAGTAAATTCAATGTAATCCACATCAAAAACTTCTTTCATGCGCTGGATATTGCGCATGCCGACTGCGGTATGATTATTCTCACGATACGTAACCAAAAGCGGTTTCAGTCCGTATTCTTTGGTTATAATATGGGTTTGATAAAAACTGTCTTTCCCGCCGCTCACCGGTATAACGCAATCATAACGGGATCCGTCTTTTGATCTCAGCTCTTGTACAAGGTCCCCAAACAATTTTTTTCTCTTATCCCAGTCAACAGATTCTTGTTCGTCGTATGTTCTGCAGCCAGTACAGACGCCATTTGTATCAAAAGTAAGTGGAGTAGCGGCAACACCAGGATAGACGCATCTGGCGCAGTATTGCATTTTCGGAGGATTGATCATAGATATCAAATCAATAAAAAATGTGTCTAAAACAATGAGTATCTTAATCCAAAAACATGATGAGTGTCAACAAAAACCAAAAGTATTCCGAGGGAGTCAACGCACGGGCAAAGCATGTTCTTTGAGTTTCTTTTTCGCCCGAATATAAGCGTTTTCCGTAAAATTGAATATATTCCCCGCGGCCACGGCAGAAGCAGAAGTCCTGCTCATGACTTCCACAAAATCATCAAAACTCCCAGCCCCTCCGCAAGCGATAACTGGAATTGACAAGGCCGCGGAAACTTCGTTGATATAATGAATATCATAGCCTCGAGCCGTGCCGTCTCTATCTATTGAATTGAGGAAAATTTCTCCTGCTCCCAAAGATTCGACTTTTTTTGCGTATTCAATCGGATTTCCATGGACCAAGGTCCTCCCATTATCTATATACATGGAGTGCAGCCCGCCTTCTTCTAAAATATCAATGCCAACCACTATGCATTGGCTCCCGTATTTATCTGCTACCGCGCTGATAAGCCGGGGGTCCTTGTACGCGCCGCTATTTATGATAACTTTATCAGCCCCGTTGGCAATGTACTCGTCCACTTGTGCAAGTCCATTTATTCTGCCCCCGAAGGTAAGCGGCATAAAACTTTTTTCCGCAATAGTTCTGAGAATTGCTATGACATCTGATTCACGTTTTATTTTATGGTCATCACGTTTTAAATCATGGCTTCCTTCTCGTGTAATGTCCACATAAATAAGTTCGTCCGAATTCCAATCAGTAAGCCGCTCCAATTGATTGATGGGATTGCCAAATTCCCTGAAATCAACAAAACCTTCGCTCCTTACAATCAATCCATTTTTTAAAAATAAAACAGGTATAAGTCTTTTTTTGAGCATATTTAGACTGCCGAAAAACGGCGGATAATATCAAGACCAGAACGAAAAGATTTCTCCGGATGAAATTGAGTTCCGAAAATACGGCCACGACCCAAGGCAGCGGTAAATTGAATACCGTATTCACAGCTGGCTATTTCGTCGTCTTTATTATCGAGAAGCAGATGAAAACTGTGCACAAAATAAAAATCCAGTCCGCTTTCTTCTTTGATAAGAGAATTTTCTCGAGAGATGTTGATGTTATTCCATCCGACATGAGGCACACGAAAGCCTGGCACGTCAAGACGCATCACCCGGCCGCCGACCAGATTAAGTCCGGGAGTTTCTCCCCCTTCCTCGCCGACAGAAGCCAATAATTGCATGCCAAGACAGATGCCAAGCAGCGGATAACCTTCGGCTACTTTACCTTTTATGGCGTCTTCAAAACCGAGTTTACTGAGTTTTTCCATGCCCATCCGAAAAGCTCCGACCCCCGGGAGAATGATGCGGTCCACCCCGTCCAGTTCTTCGGGTCGGTGAACTATGACAGAGGGAACTCCAATAAAATCACAGGCATTTTTGACTGAGGTTATATTCCCCATGTCATAGCGGATGATCCCAATCATAAAAAAATAAAACAAAGGCTCCAAAAAAAAGAAAAAATTATGTTTTTTCCAACAAAAACATGGAGTCCACATTTTCGCTATTCAAATAGCCGTATCTTTTTTCTTTGACTAAGCGAAGATTCGGAAAAAACTCGCGGTACAAAGCGCTGAAATCCCCTTTCCAGAGACGGTCCTGGTTGCCGCGGTATTCGATGGCTGTATGTTGAGAACTAAAATATTCAAAACCCCAAATATATTTCTTGCTGACGCGATATATTTCAGACATAAAAGCCCGAATATCATCTGGCGAAACGTGTATCAAGACCCCTGAAGTGAAGACGAGGTCAAAAAAAACGTCTTTAAAAGGAATATCAAAGCCCGAACCCTGTATTATATTTATATGTTTGCTCAATTCCCGGGCTTTCTGCGCCGCGTATTCTTGAATTTCGATACCGTACAAAGGACCTTTTCCTTGAGACTGAAGAAGATTCAGCTGGTTTCCTATGTTGCATCCCACTTCAAGCACTGGGCCGAGCGATAAGCCGTTCAGGCACTCTGAGTTCATACTGGAGCGGCTTATTCCGTATGTTGTTTCATAAAAAGCATCCAATTCGCTTGGAGTGCTATACGCGTTTCGATCCGAATAATCTTTGCCGAACTGGGAAGTCCAAAAATCTTCCTGAGGCGTGGTCATAGTGAACTTTTTTGTGCTTCGAGTATTTTTCGTACCGCTTCAAAATCTGCCGGTTCATCCACATCTACATTTTCTCCCTGTTCCATTGGGAGTACATCGATCTTATCCGCGACGACCTGTTTTTTCAAAATAGAAGTCTTTGTCAAAAATATGGCACCATTAAGTTTAAACAAAGGCGTCATCTCTTGCCTATTGGTAAGAACTTTTGGGTACAAACGCTCATAACCGCCTTCCACTTTCGTCCAATACTGTCCATAGTCAAAAAAACCACTGACCACAGAATCAGAATCTCTTGAAAGAGCCATGTTAACGGCTTCCTCAATGCGCCGCGGCGAGAGCAAAGGAGAAGTTGGATACACCAACAATACATAATCCGGAATATAACGTTCTTCTCTTTCGAGATATTCGACCGCGTGTTGCAAAACCGGAAGGGTCGCCACGTGGTCTTCGGCCAATTCTTTGGGACGCAAAAAAGGCACTTCAGCGCCATATTGCCTGGCAACAGCCGCGATGCCCTCATCCTCAGTGGACACCATAACTCTGTCAAGCAGAGATAAGGAACGAACAGTCTCTATAATATAGCCAATCATGGGCTTGCCAGCGAGTTCCTTGATATTCTTGCCAGGAATACCCTTTGAGCCGGCACGGGCCGGGATAATCGCGATAATAGTTTTTTTCATACATGAAAAATTATTATTCTGTCTCGTGAAATCCGTCTACAAAACGCATCAAAGTCTCTCGATCAAGCCACTGTGTATTGGTTTCACTCCCAAAATAAAAGCGTTCCGGAAGCGGCCTGCCTTCTGAGTAAGCCTCAGCATCCCACCAATCGTGCAGAGGTAAAACCACGAAATGATCATCAAATTCTTGCGTGTGTCTGGCCTCTTCCGGAGTTATCAATACTTCATGCAATTTTTCTCCGGGGCGGATGCCGATAATTTTGAGAGAGCATTCGGGCGCGAGATGAGTGATCATATCCTTAACTTTCATGCTCGGAATTTTCGGCACAAATATCTCTCCGCCGCGCATCTTCCCGAGCATACCCAATACAAAGGCCACGCCTTGATCCAGCGTCATCCAAAATCTTGTCATCATCTCGTGAGTCAAGGTAATTTCACCGCTACCTTTTTGCTGTTTAATAAGAGAAACCAAGCTGCCGCGGCTTCCAAAAACATTGCCATAACGAACCACGCTTAAGGTAGGCCTGCCCACGGCATAAGCATTCGCGCTTATCATCAATTTTTCCGCGCACAATTTTGTGGCCCCGTACAAATTTGCGGGATTCGCGGCCTTGTCAGTGGAAATAAGCAATACCCTCTCAACCTTATTTTCCACTGAGGCCGAAACTACGTTTTGCGTGCCCAATATATTGGTCTTTATAGCTTCGAAGGGATTGTATTCCAAAGCAGGTACTTGTTTTAAGGCGGCGGCGTGGATAATGAAATCAACGCCATTGAAAGCGGTTTTAAGACGTTCAAAATCACGCACATCCCCGATAAAAAAACGAAGACGCTTTTCAGGATCAGAAATCTGCGCTTTCATTTCCGATTGTTTGAGTTCATCTCTGCTGAAAACAATAATCCTCTTCGCTTGGCTCTGCTCCAAGAGCCTGCGTACACAGCGCTGTCCAAAAGAACCGGTGCCTCCGGTGATAAGGATAGATTTATTGTTCAAAAAATCAAAGACTGGATTCATAAACTACAGCTAAGGAAAATAAAATATATACACCGTTCCCTTTCTACAAATTTGTCAATCCACGCCAGTGTAACAAAAAAATTCTCCTCAGTCAACCACAAAAATCTCTAGAGTAGACTCTCAAAATCCAGGTGTATCCAAAGCAAGCCGCAGGGCATTCTCATTCGAAACATGTATAATCTCTTCAAAGGGGAGAGAACAAGATTTTTTGGCTGAAGGGACACAACTGAGGACCGGCTTATCAGCCAGTACCGCAACCACCAAGGCCATACTTTCCATGCCCACTATTATATCTGAACACAGAACTTCGGCAACAATATTCGGTTCATCAGAATATTCAATGGAAAACGAAGGTTTCCACAAAGAAATAAGCGAATGATAGGACTCTGGATTGTCGGCCGGATGAAGTCTCACCACGATTCGCCGCTCCCTTTTTGGTATGCTTGCAGATACGGCTCTGCAGAGTATGTCGAATACATCCGATTCTGTGTAACCCCAATGTCCGGGATCTCCAAACATACGCTCGGCTCCGAGGGATACTGGTTCTGAAATAAACAAAATGGTCTGTCTTCTATTACCTGGGCCATGTTCAGCTCTCATGTTCAGGCGGTAGCGTTTAATTTCCTCGCGCATTTCCTCAAAATATTGATTCGGAACCAAACGAAGCAACGGAAAATTATCCTTTTTTGCTTGTGCATAGGCGTACTTGTCTCCTACCCATATCTCATCTGGCATGCGGGTCTTCCATTCGAGAGCAGGATATCCAAACCGCTCTTTATAATTAACCCAATGATCGAGATAACTTGCGGTCCGGATTCCTTTGTTACGCGCCATGATAATGGCCCGTCTTTCGAGATCCGTAGTCCAGCTTGTGCCGGTGAGGACCATATCATATGTTAGTTTCGAATCCGAAAAGCAAGCTTCGAGCGAGGTTTCTGTTGGCAGGCAGAGGTAATTCAATCCTTTTTTTTGAAAAATGTTCACGGCAGGACCGGACACAAAACAGGAAAATACATAATGATCCTTATTTTTTTTTACATAAGCAGAAAGGATCTCCGCGCCTCCCGCATCATGACAGACAAGCAAAACAGCCGATCCCGGTTTGATATTCATACAGCATCCTGTTTTATTTTCAGTTCGCCATAAATCGAACGCAAAGTAAACCAAGGACCAGATCCCATTTTTTTACTGACAAACAAAGCGACAAAAACATACCAAATCCCCAAAAAGATCGCCCAGACAAAAATCATGCTATTGCTAAAATGCGCGTGAGCATATCCGTGAACGCTCAGAGCCAGGATGAAGGTGCTCAAAGAAGCAACCCCTGTGCTCAATATGATTGGTTTGAATCTATAGACTGCGATACGCAGAATTGGTTTAGCCTGAAAAATGACAAAAAGACACAGGACGAACCAAGCCAAAGACATTGCCAGAGCGGCGCCAATGAGATCTCGCCACAAAATGCCGAAATACACAAAAATCGAAGACAAAAAAAGCTGCAGAAAACTGATTTTTACATTGGTGCCGGGACGGCCTATGGCGTTCAAAAGCGGTTTGACCATAGTAACCAAGCCTAAAAACACATTACCAGCCGCAAGTATTTTCAAAGGCAGAACCATAGAAAGCCAGCCTCTGCCCAGAAGCACAGAGACGATAGATCCTCCTTCAAACACCAAAAGTAAACTGAACGGTATGCTCACCATAAAAAAAACATCCAAGCTTTTCAAAAAGCCTTCCTGAACTTTTCCGAGTTCGTCTTGTATTTTGGCGTAAGCTGAAAAGGCGACTTTGTTCATGATAGACAAAATCGGCCAAGAAATAGTAGTGGGCAAATCTCTGGCTCGTGAATATAACCCCAACTTGTTGGTATTGAGCAAACGACCGACGAGAATGGTGTCTACCGTGCTGACGAGATATTCGAGAATGGTATGAATGTATATCCATTTTCCATATCCAAAAAGATCTTTTAAAAGCCTGAATCTAAAATCAAGACGAGGTATATTAGGATACAGCACATAACTCATGATACCGCCCGTGATATAACGCCCTACATACCCAAAAAATAAAGCCCAGGCACTCGTGCTTATCAAGAGCGCCCAGGCAACCGCGCTTATGACATATACAATTTGGCCCACTGAATCTCTCAAGAATACTTTTTTGAAATCTAAATCTTTAAAAAAATAAATCTGTTTGTTGTTCGATAAGGACGCTATCACCACAAATAAACCGCTCAAACGGATGATGAGTTCGTGGTTCTGACTCACATGAAAAAAATCACTTATGAAACCTCCGCCAAAAAAAATAATAATCGCTATCACGAATGATTTCAACAAATCATAGGTCCAAACGACATCGAGATATTTCTCCACAGAGCCTTGTCTTTGAAGCAAAGCGGTTCCAAACCCCGGATGCGAGAAACGATCCATAAAGCTGGTGACCGTGAAAACCACGGTTATCACCCCATAATCCTCAGGCAGAAGTATACGGGCGAGTATAAGGAAAGGAATTATGTTGATTGCTTTTTGAAAAATGGTTCCCAAAATAAACCACTTGCCGCCTTGAACCGATTTGTGATAAACGCCTTGTTCTGGTTTTTGTTTTCTTTCATCCATACTAAAAATGGCTTTCTCCAAGTAATTGACAAACTCAAGCGTCTGGCCTATACTTTTGCTTATTCATTTTGCTTCTATTGTGTGATATGCATGTGTCTTTTCTTCTTCAGCGAAATTTCGCCTATGTAGGCCACCAGTTGGTGCGTCTGCTTAAAGATACCTACGGTGTTGAAAAATTCTCCGCTTACGTTAGCCAAAGAAGAAGTTACGATTTTCTTAAATCACAAAAGGAGATAAACTACAGTATACTGCTCCTCGATGAAGATGTCCACGAACGATACAAGACAGAAAATCTTGATCCCGCGTATCTTGATAAACTCGAAAAAGACTATGGCATTCCATTTCTATGGCATTTTCTGGCCCTCGACAGAGTGCTTATGTTCAATCAGCTGGTTCGAGAATACCCACACCATACGCCGCGTTTTTCTCATGAAGAAATGTTGCGGATGATACAAGTCCATGCCAAGGCCATCATCGAGTTCCTTGAAAAAGAAAAGCCGGACGCGATTTGTTTTTCTCTGGTCTCTAACCTTGGCAGTTCACTGCTGTATCATATCGCGAAAAAAAAAGGAATACGAACTTTGCTTATCCATCCAACCACGATAAAGCATACCTACATCGTCAGTGATCAGTATGACTCATTTACCGGGGTTTCCGATGTTTTTGAACATCGGAAAAAACACGAAATACACGATAAACATACCGAACGAGCGCAAAGGTTTCTTCAAGAATTCAGAGACAAACCTGAACCGTATTACACCACAGCCAGCCCAAAAACTCAGCCCGTATCCCGCAAAGACCAAATGGGTTTTTTGAAACCGAGTCGGATATTAAGGAACAGCAAACTGCTGGCGAGCTATTTTTACAACCACTACAGCAAGCCGGACCGAAAGGATTACGACTACATCAGCCCTTGGAATTATCTCCGTGACAGCGCAAAAAGAAAATTGCGCAATTTGCGCGGAATAAACGGCTTGTACGACACCGTTGATCTCAGCGAAGACTTTGTGTTTTTTCCTTTGCAATATGAACCTGAAATTACCACCATGCTCTATGCTCCTTATTTCGCGGATCAGTTGAATCTGGCGCGACAAATTGCGAAGTCCATCCCCGTGCGCTACAAATTGTACATAAAAGAACATCCGGCCATGGTAGTGTATAGGCCGAGACGCTTTTATGAAGAATTAAAAAAAATACCAAACGTAAAATTGGTCCAGCCCAATATCATGAGTTTTGACCTCACCAGAAAAGCCAAACTCATCACCACCATAACCAGCACCGCGGGCTGGGAAGCGAGTTTACTCAAGAAACCGGTCATTAGCTTTGGCACCGTATTCTACAATCAACTTTCTTTTGTGCGGCAATGCAAAGCTCTCGAAGAGTTGCCGAGACTTGTCAAAGAACAACTGGAAGCCTTTTCATTCGATGAGACTGAACTCTTACATTTTCTATCCGCTCTCTTTGAAGAGTCGGCTACCGTTAATCTTCAATACATCTGGGAAGAGGAACAAGACATGGAAAAGAAAAAAGAAGGCTTGACAGCTCTGGCCGCGCTGATCGCGAAAAAACTGGGGCTCTAGAAACATCTATAGATTCTCTCACACTGTATTTAAAAAAAACCGCCCTAAATGGCGGTTTTGTTCTTTGAACACACAATCAAATTCTCTCTGGCAAACGGTCTTCAGGAAACCAGACTCGTTTATCTCTCAAGCTGCCTGTTATGAAACCAGGATAGACTATGGCGAGGATAAGCACGGCTTACAGAACATCATAGTTAAATAAACATACCCCCTCTTTTTCTCGAACTTTTTTGAAACCGGCCTGAGCAAATAAACCCAGAGAAGCAATATTTTCTTTTTTTACCTGCGCACGAATATGACGAAGCGCGGGGTAATCATTCGTGTATTGTTGGATACCTATTCTTAATCCGCGTATTCCATATCCGCAAGCCCTAAAATCTTTGGCAATGCTAATGCTCAATTCAGCGCTTCCGTCTTTTTCTTCACTGAGATCAAAACGAATCTGGCCTACGGGAATACCTTCATCTTCAAACAGATATAAAGTCCGATCTTTATCTTTTAGCACGCCGTTCAACCACGCAAGATGATCTTCCCATGTTACCGGTTCAGGCGTAAAAAAATACATATAAGTGCTCGGATCGTTTCTCCACCGAAAGAGCATTTGAGCGTCTGCTTCATTAGCCAGCCGACAACTGAGCTTATGCCCAAGACATTTGATCCCGCTTTGAGGTGAAGCAAGATGCTCTTTATATAATTTTGACTTCTTTATCTCGTCATCTAAAATTTCTCGAACTGTCTGAGAACGCCCACCCGGAACATAATCCATTTCAAAATGAGCTCCTTGATTTACTATTCTCCCCTGCCAGTTAATTTCTTGAACGCGTTTAAGAAAAGTAAGAAATGCTCTCAGCTGATGATCAGTGGAACCGACAAGTAACATTTTCTTCCAGTTAAGAGCCAGTGCCCTATCAATCACATGCAGAGCTTGATCGCGCGTATTCATGGAATGATCATCCACCATAATGGCCCCTTCCGTCACACCTTGATCTGTAAACCACCTCTTGATTTCATCAAGTGGAACTTCTTCCTGGCCAGGCCTCTGGCCTTTCCCAACGAGTATATTGTTCCCTGAAAGCAAAATAAGAGGGGCGTAATGAGCATTGTAGAGCTCCAATACTTTTGGACAACGATCAAAACGATCCCCATGCAGCAAAACAATAACATCCGATTTCTCGGCTGTCTGAGACATTATTTTCTTTTGCAATAGCTCTAGAAGAGCATCCATAGCGTATCAAGCGATTTTTCGTACCAGATGAAAAGCTTCCGCGTATTTCAAACCTGATTCCAGTCCGCGAAACTGCGCAAGTATTCTAAGACCTTCTGCTGAGCGTGGATGAGGATATTCTCTCATTTCAGACTCATACATACTTAACGCTTGAATTTTCTGGTCCATCGTCGCTTCAATATCATGGTAAACCGTGGGCATGAATGTCTTATGGTCTTTGCTCTGCCACTCGGTGGATGAGAGCGTTTCAAAAGTCAAAATTTCTCGCGGCGCCTTATTATTGCAAGGTCTGGAAGCGGTAAGAACCGCCTGGAATGTTAAACGATGATCCACATTCAGATCATATTCATGATGTGTGTATACGATATCAGGTCTCTCTGCGGCAATGAAACGCTCCACTTCTTTGGCGATCTCAAGGAGCGGGACTGAATCAAAAGCATTATCTCTGAAGGAAAGAAAACGCATATCCGTGAATCCGACAATTTCCCCTGCTCGCTTCGCCTGAGCTTGCAAAGCTCCCAATTCTTTTGTGTCGGCTCCGTCTCTGGACAAAACACCCTGGCCCAAAATAAGCGCGCGAACATTATCACCTGCTCGCACATGGTTAATAAGCGTCCCGGCAAGACCAAGAAGTTCATCATCCGGATGAGCGGCCACTACAAGAATATTTTTAGCCATATACTTATTTTTTACGAATAATTACTTGGGCGCTGACAGAATCTCCCTGATTCTTTGCAGCCTTAAATTCAAACCGAGCCGCTTTGGTTTCCAAAAAAGCCGATGGATAACCTTCCGCGTCAAGCATGCGTATGTAATCATATATCTTCTCAAGATCCTCCAGGTTTTCCATATTCCCTTCCTCCGGTTTTCTGCGCGAAAATTCGACCACTTCACCTTTTTGAGGCTTGGGTTCTGGCTCTTGAGAAACAATCTCAGGAATCATGTCTTGAAATACGAGATCCGAAGCGCGGCGAAAAATATCTTCAGCAGAACCGGCAAGCGAAAGAGATTTTTTCATATATATGTCACCCGTGTCCATGCCTTCGGCAACTTTAAGAGCGGAAACCTTGGTCTCTTTTAACCCGCGAACAATTAAATTCTGCAAAGGACTTCCTCCCCTCCCATAGGGCAAGTCAGTCATATGAAATACCACACATTCGTAGGATTCATGCAATTCTCTTCTAATAATCCAGGACCAATGTGGAAAAAAAATATAGCGCGGGTTAATCTCTCGCACGCGCTCCGCGCTCAATTCATCTTTATGATCAATAAGAAACCAATGATTTTGTGAATCAGAAGAACAAAACTTTTTAAAATTTTCTATATTCCACGATTTGACGGTAACCACTAAATAATTCATAAAAATTATTTTTGAATCATATCCCACATGAGCGGGGTCCCGCGTTCAATATCCTGTGTAGCCATTTTTCCAATAATTTCTTCATAATATTTCGGTTCGAGCCCGAAACGAGGGCGTATCACCCGCATGTTTTCTTCATTAAATGTGTCTCCCTTTTTTATTTCTCGGACCGCAAAAATAGATCTCTGGTACTTGGCGTTATCTTGCTCTGCCTTACATTTTACGCCGTATTTTACTTCGCCGAGCGCGCTTTCGGCTTTACGGATTGCATGCACCAAAGCTTTGAAATGGTCAGGTCCCAAGGAAAAATCCCCGTCTATCACTTTGTCGTCCGTTGAAGCGACCATATGTTTTTCCAAAACTGAAGCGCCCATCATTACGGCTTGGAGAGGAATTTCAGTGCCTGTATTATTATCGGAAAAACCAACAACCGTGCCAAAACGTTCCCGCAAATCGAGCATGGTTTTCAGATTGGCGTCTTCTGGTTTTGGACTTTTCGAATATGCGGTGGTGCAATGCAAAAGAACAATATCTTTTGTTCCATATGAACGGAGCGTTTCCACGGCCAATTCTATTTCCTGGAGCGTGGAAAAGCCAACAGACATAATAACCGGCTTGCCTGTTTTTGCCACACGTTTCAAAAAGGGAATATGAGTGGTTTCGTATGAAGCGACTTTGTAGAGGGGAACTCCAAGCCCTTCGAGAAAATCAACCGCAGTCTCTTCATAAGGAGTTGAAAAAAAGACCATCCCAAGCTCTTCGGTGATTTTTTTCAAATCCGCGTGCCAGGCATAAGGCGTCTGGGCCTTTTGGTACAAAGCATACAAGGACATCCCCTTCCATGTGTCAGGGTTATCTTCCCCCCCGATCATGTCGCCTACCATGAAGTATCTTTTATCCGAATCAATAGTCATGGTATCTGGCGTATAGGTTTGTATTTTTACCGCGTCAGCCCCGCTTGCGGCAGCGGCCCGTATAATTTCCACTGCTTTATCAAAATTGCCATTATGATTCGCGGAAAGTTCTGCTATAACAAAACAAGGATAGCCCGGTCCTATCTCGCGCGCTCCCTTGGGGGTCTGAATACTGAAATGAGGTTGATGTTCCATATCTCGCCCGATATATTAGAAAGAATATAATACTTTCCTTAAGGTTTCAATCACTTCATCCTGCTCCCTCTTCGTCAAGTCCGGATATATAGGCAAACTCATGATGGATTCGTAAAAAGCTTCTGCCTTGGGAAACATGCCAACCGAAAATCCGAGGTCCTCATAAAAGGGATGCGTATGCACGGGAATATGATGTATCTGAACTCCGATCCCTGCTTCACGCAATCTTTTTGCCACTTCGTCTCTATTGGCTGCCATGTTTTTTGCAAGACGTATCACAAACAAATGCCAAGATGATTGGTGATCCACGTCATCTCGCGACGGAAGAATCACAGTATTGCAGTCCTTGAGCGCTTCATGATAATAAGAAGCTATATGCCTTCTTTTTTCTATAAACAAATCCAAACGTCTTAACTGACTCAGGCCAAGGGCGCTCTGGATATCGGTAAGCCGATAATTATAGCCAAGGTCCTGCATCTCGAAATACCAATCCCCTCTCGAAGCATGCTTAAAATTCTGTTTTGTCACTCCGTGAGTTATGAAACGCTTCATCGCGGCATAATAATCTTCGTTGTCGGTTAATATGGCTCCGCCTTCTCCGGTAGTGATACTTTTTACTGGATGAAAACTGAAGGTGGACAAATCGTTAAGAGCACCTATCGGCTTTCCCTTGTATCGAGCCCCCAGAGCTTGACAAGCGTCTTCGATTACCAACAATCCATGTCTCTTTGCTATTGTTTTTATCTCATCGAGATCGGCAGGTCTTCCGGTGTAATCAATGGGTACAATCGCTTTGGTTCTTTCAGTTAGAGCGGCTTCTATAAGACTGGCATCAATGTTGCCTGTATTTTCGTCTATATCCACAAAAACCGGCTTGGCACCAACAAAAATACCCGCGTTTGTCGTGGCCACGAAGGTCATGGGCGAAGTAATAAACTCATCATCAGGACCTAAGCCTCCGGCTATGAACGCGGCATGCAAAGCTGCCGTTCCGTTTGAAACCGTAACCGCGTAAGACGCCCCGCAATAGGATGCGAGCGCCTTCTCAAACTCAATAACATGAGGCCCCTGCGTAAGCCAATCAGAACGCAGGACCCGAGTTAGCGCCTCTATGTCTTCTTCATTAATTGATTGGCGTCCGTAGGGTATCATAGAAATAAATTCATCTTCTTTAATGTTCAAGAGCTAATACTGTTCTTATGGCCCCATCAAGCTTATAAATTTGTTTTTCAGGATTCATCTCGTCCTCTCCCAGCCGTTCGTAACATTTCCGAGACAGATTTTTTCTAAGTTCTGAGCTGGAGCCCAATCTTTCTATGATTCGGGCAAGAGCGTCTACATCTCGATAAGGAAAGTACAAAGCCCCGCCTTTGGCGTTCCACTCCAGGCCTCCGCCTCCCGGCAAAATGGACGGAACTCCAAAAGCGAGAGCGTAAATAAGAGAAATCGAAGTACCGGCCGGCCACCAATCTGCTTGTATAAATATATCGGCCTTCTTATAATTTTGATACAACTGTTCTTTTGAAACCCAACCCGGAAGTTCAACATATTTTTCCAAATTCAAATCTTTTATCATGGCCCGTACATGGGTTTCTTCAGGTCCTTTGCCGCCCAGCACAAGATGAAAGGCTTCTTTATTTTTGAGACGGGAAAAAGCTGAAAGCAAAATATCAAAACCTTTGCCCGGGGACATTCTGCTCGAATAAAACAAAATAATAGGGCCGCTGTGATCAGCGCGCTTGGAATATGAATCTTCGGCAATGCCAGCGTCTCGCATTATCTTCTTGGTATCTATAGGGTCCCCAACCACTACATCCGTTTCAGCATGACGCAAACCAAAATCTTCATACATGGTTCTCAAGGTAGGACTTACGAATGAAAAAAGGTCTATACGATTCGCCAAAAAAACGCCGAAAACACGTTCCGTAAGCCAACGCGTTTTTGCTTTGATTTTTTTCAAAAATGAAAGCTTCAGCCGCGGAAATAAACTTGATTCGTATTGTTCCCAACAGCTCAAATATTGATTGAAAAAAGCCACCACTGGTTTCTTTCCGCCCAAAAATCTGTATAAACCGGCGCTATACATAAACATATGGGCCTCAACGTGGAATATATCTGCGTCGTTCTCATATCTTCGTAAAAGCAGAAACATGGCTTTCTGCAAACTAAACATACTTGGAGAGTCAAGCCGTTCTTCTATAACTCTGTATGGAAGTTCAAAAGGAATGTCATTCTCAGAAGAAAACGCAGTGATGACCGTTACTTTGTTACCGAATTTTTGTAAAGTGCGGATAATAAGATCAATTTCCTCGACCGAACCCCCGGCCGAACGAAAATTAAGCTTCGAAGTGACAATATAAATGTTCATAGATCAGAATTCTTCCCATAACCCAGCTTTCGCGCATAAGACAACATTTGGTCTTTGGGGCGTTTCTTGATAGGACGCGCGGGAGATCCTGCATAAATGGTCCAAGGTTCGGTATTTTCTTTTAATACGGACAAAGCGCCGAGCACAGAACCTTGAGCCAGCGTTAGACCAGGAAAGATGACGGCATTTGCTCCTACATTCGCAAAATCTTCCAATACTATGGGTTCGCGTTTCACGCGTGTGTACTCGGGATCAATGCCCGGCGCGCTGATGAGGCCGTCTCCGAGAAAACGGTCTGATCCGCATAAGAGTTTAGCCCCCAAAGCTATAGTGGTAAAGTCACCCATTTTGAAATAAGCTTCGGCACCGCCGATAACGCAGACATAAGGCCCTATATGAATGTAATTGCCAATATCAGCGGCCGTGCTTATATAAAAACCCGAATCAATCGCCACATGATTTCCTATGCTGACCAAATGAGGACGACGTATCTCTACCCGCTCACTTATAAAAACATCAATCCCCACCGACTTTAACCGGGAACTGTCGTAACGAGGAGTAATTTCAGGCATTTTAGGCAAGCTCATAATGATTGACACTGGGATAATTTGAATATATAGTATATACCAATTTAAAGCTATGACGCAAGCATGGTATGTTATATCCGCAGTTTCAAATTTTGTGCAAAAGCCATATTTCAACTACTAACAAATATATTCAAAAATACCAAAAAACTGTTTTATGCAATCCATCGGTCCTCTAACCGAATGCCAAATCTGCGAAGATACCCGTCTCACTTCTATTTTAGATCTGGGCCATCAGGCTCCTGTTCATGCTCATCTTTCGAAAGAACAACTTCGGCTTCCTGAAAATACCTTCCCTTTGCGTCTCGTTCTCTGCCAAAATTGCGGTTTGGTCCAGCTTGATTATATTGGGGATCCTTCTGTAATCTTCCCTCCCGAATATCCATATCAGACCGGCATGACGCGCATGCTGGTAAAAAATTTTCAGGAGCTCTCTGAAACGCTCTTAAGGTCTTATCAGATACCTGCCGGGGCTTTAATCGTAGATATTGGCTCCAATGACGGAACCCTCTTAAAGCCATTCAAAGACCAAGGCCTGCGAGTACTTGGCATTGAACCGACAAACGTGGCCCGTGTTGCCAATAAACAAGGCATACGAACCATACAAGAATATATAAATCTTGCTGTAGCGACTCAAGCGGTAGAAGATCATGGAAAAGCTTCTATCGTAACGCTTGCCAATGCTTTCGCGCACATTTTCAATCTCTTTGAGCTCATGGACTCCATCAAGATTCTGCTTGCAGATGACGGCATATTCGTGAGCGAATCTCAATACTTGGTAGACGCAATCGAAAAAACCGCTTTTGATACGATTTATCACGAACATATACGTTTTTATTCGCTCAGTTCGCTTGAAGCGCTTTTTTCACGTTGCGGTTTTTCCATAATTGACGCCGAAAGAATACCGGCGGCCGGAGGCTCTATACGGGTCGTGGCGAAAAAAGGAAAACACGAGATGAGCACACGCGCAAAAACCATTCTGAAACATGAATGCTCAATAAGGGCCACATCCTCCGACACTTTGCACCATTTCGCAAGCAGCGCGATGAAATCAAAACTTTCTCTCATGCGCCTGCTCTCTGAATTAAAAATGAAAGGCGCTCGAATCGCGGCTCTCGGCGCGCCGGCTCGAGGAAACTCTCTCTTGAGTTCTGTACATATCGGACCGGAGCTTGTTGATTATGCCTGTGAAAAGACAGGCTCTCCAAAAATCGGCCTCTTCACGCCGGGGACCCACATACCGATCATGGATGAAAAAAAACTTTTTGAAGAACAACCAGAATATCTCCTCGTTCTCTCTTGGCATATAGGAGAAGAGCTCATCAATAAAATGCGTGAGCTGGGCTATAGAGGTCATTTCATCATTCCCTTGCCAGAGCCTCATCTCGTTAAATAAGTCCGCTTTTGATTTCTTCCGCCATCGTGCTGATCGAAGAATACAAGGCTTCTCTCGTTTTTTTTGAACAAATCCAGCCGAGTCTTTGTATGCGATCCGTGTTGAGTCGAACCACCGGCACATCTCCTTTCCATCCTCTTGAACCGCCTGAATATAATAATTGAGGAGGCCTGCCCTTTAGACCCAGAATCTCGATTACCAGCTCGGCTATTTCAGTAACCGTAATATAATCGCCGGTAGCGACATTATAGACCATGAAAATATCTTGTTCCTTTCGAAAGGCAAGCAAAACCGCCGCGATAATATCGTCCACATGGATATATGATTTACTCTGGGTTCCGTCACCAAGAATATTCAAAACAGAAGGATCTTTAAGCAAACGCTTGGCGAAATCAAAACCAACGCCATGGGTCTGCCGCGGGCCGACCACATTGCCAAAACGAAAAGCTCGACCTTGGAGCCCAAACATATGGCAATAACTCGCTATCAAGGCTTCACCCGCAAGTTTGGAAGCACCGTAGGTGGAAACAGGCACGAGAGGTCCGTAATCTTCCCAAGCTTCAGTGTTTCCCAGATCACCATACACTCCGCTCCCCGAGGCGTATAGAATCATTTTAGCGGAAGTCACACGCATGGCTTCGAGTACATTTTGTGTCAAATAGGTTCCTTCCCAAAAATCTATGTCAGGCTCAGTGGCAGCGCGCGCGATATCCGGATTAGATGCCAAATGAATCACCACGTCATGCGTATCCATTGTCTGTTTAAGTGTTTCCAAATTTTTTATGTCACCCTTCACCACTTTAAAAATAGGACTATCAAGATGCCTTTTATAATGCCATTCCCTTCCTGAAGAAAAATTGTCGTAAATCGTCAGTTTAGCGGCTTCTTCTCTATCAAGAAGATAATCCACAAAATGACTGCCGATAAAGCCCGCTCCTCCCAAAATAATATAAGATTGCTTTTTCATACATCAAAATGTTGAAGAATCAAAAAGCCCCATGTGCAAATTTATCAGAAAGTTCTTTCAATCCTTTTGCAGACCCGACTTCGTAAAAACGTTTAAACACTTCATAGCTTCCCAAAAATGATTTCTTGCTTAACATAGTGTAGATTTCCGCCAAATCAAAACGCTCCTTGTCAAAAAAATATGTTGAGACAAGGTCTCTCGTCAAAATGGCCAAACCCGCGTCAATATAATCCATGTTGGCTGTATCTTCAGCGAATTTATCATATAACATGATCTTATTATCTTTATAAATGATATTGCTTTTGTCCCAGTTGCCCGCATTTCTAAGAACCGTGAGCAAAGCTGGCAACCCCTGGCTGTCAAAAGCAGTCCAGATGGCTCTGTAATCAACCGGAAGATAAGAATCTCCATACAACAAAAAAAATTTCTCCGGGAGTTTACCATGCTCTTGTATAAAACGAATAGCTCCTCCCGTTCCCCTAAGGTCAGCCCCCTCATCAACATAGCTCACCCCGATGCCCCAGGATGCGCCATCTCCCACATAATCCCGAATCATCTCCCCCCTGTATCCAACCGACAAAATGACCTCTTGTACACCGCTCTGCTTCAAAAGCCTTAATTGGTGATCTACAAAAGGCCTGCCATTCAAGGCAATCATTGACTTTGGTATGTCTTTGGCCAAATCAGAAATTCTGGTGCCCAATCCTCCGGCCAGTATGACACATAAGATTCGATTGTCAGCCATGGGAGTCATAAAACAACATCATTTAAAACGTGAACGCAGAATTCTTTTAAGCGTCCACCAAGCGCTCTCAAAAGGACGCATGGTTGATTTTCCTTTCCTTTCAAAATAGTCGATATAGGTGACCGCGATTTTATACCCCATCTTCAAAGGATGTAAAAGAAGTTCCACGGGCAAAGCCGCTCCTTTTGGATCAATTTCAAGTTTGTGTAAGAGATCCCGCCTGTAGGCTCTCATGCCACTATGCAAATCTCTCAGCCTTCTAAAAAATAATAATGAGGCCAAAAGGGCGAATAGGGCGTTGCCAATAAAATTGATCCAGGGCATGGCCTTGGGCTTATGCCGCAATCGTGAACCGTCAACGATATCATACCCCTCAGTCAGTATTTTACCAGCCAAAATCGGAATCATACAGGCCGGGTAGGTGCCATCACAATCAAGAGTAACAACGGCGTCGCCTGTAGCGGATCTGAGGGCGGTCATCATGGCGTTGCCATACCCGCGAGGCGGAAATTGCCTGATAAGTTTTACGCCGAGTGATTGCGCGATCTCGGGCGTCCGGTCTGAACTTGAATCCACTATGATTATTTCAGCTCCGGGCACAGCTGTTCTGATATCCTCAACTACTTTTTTGACAGCCTTCTCTTCATTCATGGTTATCATCACCACTGAAATCATACTTTTTTTGCTACCAAAATAATACGAAACCCAAACATTGATTTCCACCAAGAAAAAATCCAATACTCCAAAGGATACCCGTATTTCATATACCATTTATATAAAGGGGATTGCATAATTTCCTGTGGCTCCGAGCCGTCTTTATTTACGCCTTTCACGGCAAAAAATCGCTTGATAAGAGGCAAAAAAGCCCTTGTTACAAAAGGCGTGTAGTCCACGATCAAAACCTCGCATCCCGCGTTCTCTAGCAAGCGCTTGGCCGTTTTGAAGGTAAAAAAACGAATATGAGTTCTGTCCATGACTCCGGTGTCTGCGTACGCGAATCTTCCAAACAAAAAAGATAATCTGTAGAACCATGAGAGGGCGTTCGGCACTGATATATATATGAGAGCTCCTGGGCGCAAAAAGCCAAGGTACTCTTTCAAAATCGAAAAAGGATCATACACGTGTTCGAGAACATCTGAAAAAACCAAAGCGTCAAATGGAAGCTCCCCAAGCTGCGCGCGCACTGATTCGGTGTCCGTTAAATCCGCTTGGATTACCCTATCGATTCTCTTTCCCGCGCTTCCCGCCGCTCCGGGATCCTGCTCTATACCCCAGACCTCGTAGCCTCTTTCTTTTATGGCGGCAGACAAAGCAGCTCTGCCGCAACCCACATCGAGGAGACGTTTTTTCTCCTGCGAAAAAAATGGGATATGTCTTAGTATTCCTTCATTTACCTCTTCTTGATAATGGTAGTGTTTTTCACGCAGACGTTCCATATATCAGATCGGCGTTTGATTTAAGCGCTCAGAAAGCCCGATAGCTCGGCGCAAGCATTCATCAGAATTTATATATTCAAATTCCGCGAACCGTCCGCAAAGATCCACTTCGATGCTTTTGAAATATTCTCTCATGACTCGTATATTTTTGTAGTAATCCAAGGTGTAAACCGGATAACCATACCTGCATCTGGTGATGTCTGAAACAATAATATCTTTCTTGTTCAAAATGCCGATGCGATCGAGGTCAGCGGAGCTTCGCTCAATAATATCGCTATCAGTCAATTCATGGATCCCATCTCCCGGGTTAGTCGTTATTTCTGCTATCAGAGACGAAGTGCCCGGCCGTACCAGATGTCTGCTGAAATAGCCCATAAAACAGACCCGATGCGGCAACACGCTTTGATCCGGTATATACACAGCGCTTTTATCAAGGAGACTCTCGTTATTAACGGCCAGCAGAACCACGTTAATGGAATTAAAACGCAAATTATTCACCGCGTCTCTTACTTCTTTCGGCACTTCTTCAAAGCAGGATATTGCCTCATGTATTGGAAACGCAATGACTATTTTATCGAATTTTTTTTCCGTTTTTCCATCAGACAGCAACCAATGCGCTCCCGCTCTCCTTATGCTACGTATTTTGTAATTCAGCGTCAGTGTCTTGTCCGGGCCTCTCGGTTCCAAGGCCTTTACAAGAGCTTCGACACCCCCCCGGGTGGGGTAACGAAAATACAACTGGTGCCGGTAGCCTTCGGTTTCAATACCCAAAGCTGATTTTACCACGTCTTCCATAGGGGGCCGAGGAATGCGATCCACCCATTCAAGGCTCATTTCTTCTGCCGGTATATTCCAAATTTTTTCATTATAAGGAATAAAATATTTTTCCGAAATCCCTTTTCCAAAGGTGTAATAGGCCCATTCTTTAAGATTGGTTTTGGGTTTGGGATAGTCTTTCAAAAGATAGCCCATCAAACATTCGTAGGTATCCTGCTTTTCCAAAGATCCCAAATCATTTTCAAAAGGATATTTCACATAGCGGCCATGTAACAGTATTTTATTGGCGCGCTTGCATCTATTTATATTGCCTTCAAGAAGATGATCCACTATCTCATTGATTTCTTGATGTTTTGAAAACAAAATATGGCCGCCGATATCATAGCCAAAACCATCTTTCCAAATCGTTTTGCACAGTCCTCCGGTGCTTGACGCGGCTTCCAGTATCTCGGCCGGATGCTTCAAATAATGTAGAAGAGCCACGCCGCTAATCCCTCCGCCAAGTATGCCTATATTCATAGTATATCGTGGCATTATCCTAACACAGGCGTTTGATAAACTCAATCCATCGATCGAGGAACTTTTTTTGCCCTTAATGATTTGCTAAAACCATAATATCCAAGCACGGCCGAAAGAAACAAGAAAGGTTCGGCAGGCATCCTATAACGCACGTGCACGGTTGGTCCGGTTAAAAGCGCAAAGTAGGCGCATAAAGAAAAAAAGAGATACGCATGACGCCAACGGGGCTTCAGGCAAAGAGAAACAAGGCTGAAAAAAAATACCAAAGCCCACAATAGATGCTCAAATGGAAAAAATGACTGAGAAGAAAGGCGTCCCCATACTTTGCCCAGGTCTTTCGCGTGGAATAAATCATCTATGAGAAGTGTCTTTTCAGGAAAAGGATTATATCTCCCATAGACAATCTCGAGAATATTTACATACATGTTTTTTGAACTGTTCCCAGCAAGAAATTGCGGAACGCGGCTCACGTGGAAAAGCGCAAAGCCTAAAGGATCTTCGAAAATATATTTTTTTATGATCATGTTGAGCTCTCGGGCATGTTTGAATTCTTTGGCTTGATTTTCGGTTAAATTGTCTGTTTCACTGTAAAGCCTGAAGAGATTGGTCTCCACACTGTCACCATTTTTTTGACTTAAAAAAAGAGGAATATTAAAACTAAAAATATTATAGGATCCAAGTGATGAAATACCCCAGACTCCGGCCTCTGCTCTATTGCGGAGCATCCAGGGAAACAAGACTACGAAAAATCCAAACACAAACACCGTGAGATGGAGAAGCAAGGCTTTTGCCGACCTTTCTTTTCTCGTCAAAAGATAGTAAAAAAATAAAAAGGGAAGAGGCAAAAAAACGCCAATCGGCCTTATCAGAACAACATAGCCAATAAGGGATCCGGCTAGCAAAGCACGGAGCACGACTTTTTTCCCTTTGGCAAAGAAAAACAGATATACCGAAAGTACCGTAAAAAAAGTGAAAAAAATATCAGACATGACCGTAAGCGCATAAAACAAGGTAGACGCGTTGAATATATACAAAAAAGCCGCGACATAGCCCGCTCTCTGATGCATAAGACTGGAACCCATTTTGTACAACAAAATTGAAGTGCAAGCCACTGCAAGGATCTGAACAAAGACCACCGCGTAATATGAATTAAAAAAAATCAAAATCATCGCGATCAAAAGTGGATATCCGGGGGTCCTAAAGTATTCTGGGTTGAAAGGCGCTTGAGAATCCAAGGAAAAAACTCCATGCTCTTTGATGTTCAGAGCCAAGCCGACATATTCTGAAGAATCTCCAAGTAAGACAGGAAAAGAAGGACCAATATCTTTGGGCTGAACTGAGACATAAAAAAATAATAAAACAGAAAGATACAAAACAGCGACCGCGAAAAACAAAACTGAATTCGGTTTCCACTTGAATGCTCGAGTCAAGAACATAAAATTAATATCGAATATAAATGATGCACTAGGTTCTCTCCAGAGCCCCGGCTCAAAAATAATTTTGAGCCGGGGCTCTGGTAAATCAGACGAAATTATTTCTATTGCATTGGGGATTGAAAAAAATATGTTATAGTATACGTTATCACTCTGTAAGGGTCAATCCGTCCGCCCTTCAATCATGCCAAGCCGGGCCTGGCTTGACTGAAAAGAAAGCAAGGCAGTATACTTTTGAGACCTTTATTGTCCTTCATGGCCTATGACACAAACAAAGATACCCTGGTGGCTGCCTCAAACCGGCACGCCGGAAGAGCGAAAATACATCACGCAGGCCCTCGACGACAATTACATAAATGAAGGCGCTTTGACCGAAGCTTTTGAATCCGCCATTGCCAAGCGTGTGGAAATTCCTTACGCCGTGTCTGCCACGAGCTGTACGGCCGCTTTGTTTATGTGCCTCAAGGCTTTTGATATCGGGCATGGAGACGAAGTTATTGTGCCAGACATGACCTTTATCGCAAGCGCGAACGCGGTGGACATGGCAGGAGCCATGCCTGTCTTGGTGGATGTCCGCCGTGAAGACATGACGATCGATATTGAGGCTGTTAAAAAAGCTATAAGCCCGGCAACTAAAGCAATCATACCTGTGCATGTCACCGGACGAGCGGCCGACATGGAAGCCATCATGAAACTGGCCACAGAACGGAATCTCATTGTCATCGAAGACGCTGCAGAAGCTCTGATGTCCAAACACAAAGGAAAATACCTCGGAACCTGGGGGCATGCCGGCTCTTATTCTTTTTCTCCAAACAAAACCATAACTACGGGGCAAGGCGGCATGGCCGTGACTCGAGACAAAACCATTTTTGAGCGTCTGCGTATGCTCAAAGATCAAGGCCGTCCGGTCCGAGGATCAGGGGGCGATGACATTCATCATACACGCGGCTATAATTTTAAATTTACCAATCTCCAGGCCGCGGTGGGTTTGGGCCAATTGCATTACCTCGATCGTCGAATCACCCGTATGCGTGAAATTTATGCATGGTACGCCGAAGGATTGCGAAAGGTGAAGAACGCCAGACTCTATCCTTGCGATCTCGAAGGAGGCGCGGTTCCTCAATGGACAGACATAAAGTTGGAGCAACGAGACGAGCTCGAAGCTTATCTTCGAGGATACAACATTGATTCACGCAAATACTGGCATCCTCTGCACACTCAGGCCCCCTACAAAAAAAACGATGATGAATTTTCAAACAGTATCGCATTGTCAAAGAGCTCATTATGGCTGCCTTCAGCATTTACGCTTAATCAAGCGGATATAGAGACGGTCTATGAGCGAATTAATATGTTTCTGAATACCTAAGTCTTAGCATTTGATTTGCGAAACTCAATAAACTCCTTAATAGAAAACTGCCAGAGTCCAGGCTCTGAGCGGGAATGAAAATTTTACTAAAACCATGCTCATCCCCCTGTAATCCTGTAATCAGAATTAAAAAAGAGTATAAATAAGTGGAGCCATTGCAGAAGTTCCCGCAAAAACAAACAAGGCCCCCAGCAATACAAACACCACGATGATGGGCAAGAGCCAAAATTTTTTCCTTATTTTCAAAAAACGCCACAAATTTTCTAACAACTCAATCATAGTATTTAAAATAAATCCTCCATAGAAGAGTTAAAAGGTTTGGCCACTCTATAGCTAAGCCCTTTTTTATCATATGTTCGTTGCATGGGATCTCTTCCCGCCAACCTCATTATAACGGCAACCGGCGTGATTATCAAATAAAACAATAAAAACAATAAAACCATGGTGCTCAGTCTACCCGCTATACTCGCAAACAGCATCCATACCGCGTATGGAAATCGCAGAAGTGAAGGTTTCAGCAAAACGATAGAAGCGCAAATCCAAGATATAAACCAAGGCCAACGCGGATAAACGCGACTCAATAAAAAAGGAAACAAGAACCCAAATAAGAGCGGAAACACAAATGATACGGCCAAAAAGCTTTTTTTAATCTGTTCAAGTTCTATTTTTGTGTACTGTTCCCAGTCTTTTTTCATAGTGAAATACCTTTCTCGTTAATCCAGATGAAATTCTTCTTTCCACGAATCATTATAATCTTCTTTCTTTTGATCGGCTTTGCGAAGGATAAAATTGCCGAGGACCAAATAATCCATCCCTGTACGCATAAAACACCGATAAGCATCTTCCGGCGTGCATACGATTGGCTCACCTCGCACATTAAATGAGGTGTTCACAAGCACAGGACAGCCTGTTCGCTCTTTAAATTTTTGTATCAAACGATGCATTTTCGAGTTTGTTTCTTTATGAACCGTTTGCACCCGTGCCGAATAATCCACATGAGTCACAGCCGGAATAGTGGAGCGAGGTATATTCAATTTGTCTATTCCAAAAAGCCGGTCTTGTTCCTCAGTCATGGGTATCCTTAGATTTGATTTCACGTCAGCCACCAAAAGCATGTAAGGACTCGGCCCGTTCAATTCGAAATACTCTTGTGCGTCTTCGGCCAAGACAATGGGGGCGAATGGCCGGAACGATTCACGATATTTTATCTTCACATTCATAATGCTCTGCATCTTTTGATTGCGGGCGTCCCCTATAATGGATCTATTGCCAAGAGCACGAGGCCCAAATTCCATTCTATCTTGAAACCAACCGATAACTGCTCCGGATTCAAGAAGATAAGCCGTTTGGTCCAGCAATTCATCTTCAGTCTTTACTTCGTATGCCGCTCCGATAGAATCAAGATAATCTTTTATTTGATCCTCTGAAAAAGAAGGGCCCAGGTATGCGCCCCGCATCATGTCTCTGCCCTCTGGCGTCCGATCATTCAAAAAATGTTTGTGCCACAAAGCCAAAGCGGCGCCCAAAGCTCCACCAGCATCTCCGGCCGCAGGCTGAATCCATATATCTTTGAAAGGCGACTCGCGCAGCACGCGGCCATTGGCCACGCAATTGAGAGCCACGCCTCCGGCCAGACACAAATATTCAGCGCCCAGCTCTTTATAAAGCGTGTTTGCAAGACGCAAGATTATCATTTCGGTTAACTTCTGGATAGAAGCGGCAATATCCATTTCTCGCTGTGTCAACGCCGCTTCAGGAACCCGTGGCAGAGCGCCAAATAATGCGTGAAATTTATCATTTGTCATGGTTAATCCGACGGGATAATTGAAATAATCCATGTTCAAACGAAAAGTGCCGTCTGTCTTCACATCAATGAGCTTATCCAATATAAGCTCAAGGTACCTCGGTTCGCCGTATGGCGCCAAACCCATGAGTTTATATTCTCCGGAATTAACTTTGAAACCCGTATAATACGTAAAAGCTGAGTACAAAAGACCCAAAGAATGAGGGAAATCTATTCCCCATTTCAACTCAAGATTCTTGCCGTCTCCAAACCAAACACTGGTTGAAGCCCATTCTCCAACGCCGTCCAAACACAAGACAGCCGCGCTCTGAAACGGACTCGGATAAAATGCCGAGGCCGCGTGGGATTCATGGTGTGTCGAAAAAAAAATTTCCGGCAACTGTTTCTCTTTAATAGAGCCGACCTTAGATAATTCTTTTTTTAAGAAGCTCTTCAAAAATAATTTTTCTTTGAGCCAGACAGGCATTGATGCTACAAAAGATTTTAAGCCGCGCGGCGCATAGCTCAAATATGTTTCAAGTAAGCGTTCAAATTTCAACAAAGGTTTATCATAAAAAACAATCCCGTTCAAATCTTTAATTCCAATTCCCGCTTCTTTCAAGCAGTAGCGAAGAGCCTTGGCTGGGAAACCAGGGTCATGTTTTTTGCGCGTAAATCTCTCTTCCTGAGCGGCGGCTATGATTTTCCCGTCCTGTATAAGAGCCGCCGCGCTGTCGTGATAAAAGGCGGATATGCCTAGAATATACATAATCCTAAAAACTATTTATTCGAAATCGACATAAAATACAGATAAGCTATAACGCGAGCGAGCATTTGTCAAAGTATGTCATTTACTCCGCCCGTCCCTTAAGGTAGAATACTCGCTGTCACACGAAGGGGTACCAACCAAACATGAAATCAAAATCGGAAAAATTCTCGGATTCAATATACACCGCAATAGGACTTGGGTCTATAGCTCTTTCGGCTTACACCGTATACGCAAGCTTTGTTTTTCACATAGAGAAAACAAGCGCGGATTACGCGCTACCCTTTATAGGAATTCTGGCCTATTTTTTTTCTTTACGCATGAATAAAGAAAAAAAACTGAATATGATCCTCTTCTTCATCGCCATAGCTTTGTCTCTCTACATAGTGGAATTTTTACTTTTATTCCTTTCCACTGAAAATAAAAAAATCGAGAACACTATTATCAAAAAAATGAGATACTCGGTGGTTGAAGAGTACCGAACAAAAGGAGTTGACGCATTCCCCATGGCTTCTGCATCTGACCTAAATGGAAAACCAGATCCGAACACTGGACCATTTACCTTAGGACACATATCGGATGCTTTGCTGGTCTCATGCAATGAAACCGGAGAATGGTCCGTATACCATACAGACGAACATGGATATCATAATCCTCTCGGTTCTCATAATCCTGATCTTCAACTTGTCCTTTTGGGCGACTCATTCGTGGAAGGAGAATGCGTGCAAGAAAAAGAAGATGTAACTTCATTGCTGAGAGAAAAAGGCTACAGCGCGCTTAACCTTGGTTTTGGAGGTAATGGTCCGCTTCTAGAACTTGCCAGCCTTATAGAATATGCAAAACCATTAAAACCAAAAAGGGTGCTGTGGTTTTTCTATGAAGGCAATGACCTCTCTGACCTCAAAAATGAAATGTTATACCCGATGATAAAAAACTATTTTGATACGAGAGAATATTCTCAAAACCTAAACAAACGGCAAGAAGAGATAGACGAAAAAATCAAAGCCAAAATTCAAAAAATAGAAACGGCAGAACAAGAGAGAGAGAAAAAGAATGCCGGTAATTCCTTTCCAGACACTCTGAGTTTAATGCGGATCCGGGTGCTTGTTTATCAAAATCTGGCAAAAATAAAAAAACTCAGCCGACAAGATGAAGAAAAGAAAGAACTGCAAGAGACGATCAACACCTTTAATCAAATACTCGAGCGAGCCAATACGGAAGTACGTTCTTGGGGTGGAACCTTATATTTCATATATCTGCCTTCAACTATAAGGTACACAGACAGTACCAAGTACGATAATGATGGCTATCGTCCGGACATACTCTCAACCGCAGAAAAATTGGGTATAGCGAGCATTGACTTCCACCAGGTTTTTAGTAAACACAAAGATTCATTTTCCCTTTATTTTCCTTTTTATCGGAGAAAAATAGAATCCCATTACACGGCAGAAGGATACAAATTGATAGCTGACACTATCACGGAATATCTAAAAAATGAAGACTAAAGACTCTGTGTATATCTGAGCTGGATTTTGTAAGCGATCTCTCTCATTTTTTGGGATTCTTCTTATACCATTCATAGGTTCTCAACAATCCGTCTTCCAAAGAAACTTTTGGCTTCCAATCCACCAAAAACTGGAGTTTGCTCACATCGCCAAGACGCCGAGCCACACTCCCTTCTACCGAGTTTTTTACCTCCACGCTCTTGGGCCGCCAGCCGGTGACATTAAACATTTTTTCCAAAAGATCGCCCATAGAGATTTCTTGAAAATCTCCGATATGCACCGTCTCTATGGGCAGAGTATCGGTTTTCTCCGAATCCATAAGCAAACCCATGGCTCGGACCGCGTCATCTATAAAACAAAAGGTCCTGGTGTCAGTACTCCCAAAAATGGCGAAAGGATCACTGCGCTCTGCGATGCGAAGAGAAAATTGGGGAATCACATGACTATATCCCGCCCGAGGTCCGTAAAAATTATGCGGGCGAACGATAAGAGCGCGCAGTTTATATTGTTCGGCATAGTGAATCATAAATTGCTCCCCGATCAGCTTGGTACCCGCGTAAGTCCAGCGCGGATTATAGGTGTCCTCAATTACAAGAGGAACTGCTTCCGGAGTCGGGATCGGTAGTTGATTAAAAGCCGCCAAAGCACCTGCGTAAGCTTCATTGGATGAGGTAAACAAAAATTTTCCTTCTTTGTTTTCCCTGCGAAACCATTCGAGCATGTAAATCAATGATAAAGTATTGATGCGCAATACTTCGTGAGGAATTTCATAAAAAAGATTGGTGCCGTTTACGGCCGCCAGATGATACACGTGGTCATATCCGTTTCCGAGCTCTTTATAAACGGCTTGATCGGTGAGATCCAGCTGTAAAAATCGCATTCTTGGATCAGCGAGCAATTCGTGCATGTCCGCGTCAAGACGACCGCGCTGGAGATTGTCTACTAAAGTAAGACGAAGATCCGGCCCACCGGCCTCAAGCAAATATCTGCTTAAATGATAACCTATAAAACCCGCCCCTCCGGTAATAAGTATGTTTCGCGCCATAAGATATTATTCTGATTAGAGCCCCAGCTCAAAAATAATTTTGAGCCAGTTTCAAAGCAGTTTTGAGCGAAAAAAGTGAAGATTGAGAGAGTCATACTGGTAGTATGAAGATGAAAGCTGAACTTTTTGGAGCCAAAACTGGTTGAAAATGGGCCATGAATTATTTGTGAGATGGGACTCTAGTTAATGCGATACAAAGACAGGTTAACAGATTCAGCAATCAATTTCAAATCGGGAATGAATGAAAGATCCCAATCCGGACTCTGGGTCTTATCCCACAAGATGTAACGAACTTTGTGTTTTTTCAAAAGGTCATTAAAGCCCTTATTCTCATAAACAGTACTATAATCTTCTACAAATTCCTGAACGATTTTGTTTCTCCTCAGCAAGGCTTCAGAATCTCTCTTAGCCAAGAGATGAATATAAGTACCCGAATCTTCATAACCCGAAAAATAAGCCTCTATAGAGGAAAAAAGCCTTGACGCGATATCAGCTTGGAGAGGGAGATAAAATCCGGCTTCGGAAATCCGTTCATCTTTGGACGAAAAGCCTTGCTCAAAAAATCCGAGAGGATTGTCTCTGATTTTTTTATTCAGATACATATAAACATGCAAAGCATCACGCATATAGGTGATGGGCGTGTGGAACACCAAAGCATTACCCCAGAATAAATCATGTTTAGTATATATGCTAAGACCGTGGCCCAAGAATTGGTCTGAAACCAAAACCACGCCGGGCTCGGGGTCTTGATCCAATATTTCAAAAATCGGCCCGTACTGTTGGGCGTAGGATTTTATGGACAGAGTGCTTTTGGCCGCCGCTATTTGGTCTCTTGTCAAAACAGAAAAAACCAAAACGAAAACCAAGCAGGCCCCGATCCCTAGCCAGGATTTACGAGAATAAAAATTGAGGAATTCCGAGACACAATAAAAAACCGTTATAATGCCAAGCGGCACGATAAAATACCAAAAATAATGCAACGGCTGAACAGAGCGACCGCTGAAGAGCTGTTGATTCATGGCTACCCAACCTGCCGCTGAAGCGGCCAACAACAAAATGGCATCTTGGTTTATGACCTGTTTCTTTCTTTTTTGTAAAAAAACCACTATGATAAGCAATAAGATACTCCCCAGCGTTATTTTACTCAGATTCCAAAAAGACCTTCCTTTTTGGACCCCCATAAAAAAAGCTATCTGAGAACCGATAACGCTTGAAAGCAAATAAAAACTCTGCCAGATTCGAGGCAGAGCAAGCAAAAGCGCCAATAAGCCGGAAAAAAACAAACCTGCCAAACGATTCCAATCTTTCGACGCGATATACCAAAGAGCGAGCAAAGCGCCGATCGCGAAAGCATAGGTCCAGGCGTAAAAATACACATAAAATAAAAGCCCTAAAATAAGTCCTAAGAGAACCCAATCCTTTAAGCGCCTATCCCAGATGGCTTTTTTTAATCTCAGAAAAAACCAAAAAAACATGATTGACCCTGCGAGAGGCATGATCGGACGTCCGTACACATTAAATAATGAACTGAACGGGGAAGCCTGTATGGGAGCTTGGAGAAGCATGTTGTAGCCCCCAATTGCCATAAAGGCCGCGGCCAAGCTCCATATTCGGTGTCCTGTCATCGCGCTTACCAGATTCGACAGAATCCAAAAGAAAACAATAACGCCTATAAAACTAAGCCCTGTGTAATAAACGCTTATATCAACACGATCTGATAAACCAAAAAAACGCAGGGGCCGAACAAGAACATACTCCACAAAGACACCGTGAGGATCGGGATTATCTTTGCCTACAGCCAGAGCGTAATTGCCGTTTCGATGCCCCTCGAGTATCTCTTTTCCTTTTGAATAATAGCCCACGTCGTCTTCTCCATAATTGCCGAAATTCACCCCACGGTAAGATTCAGTAGCGACAAAAGGGAAACTGAGTTGTGGAAGTATAATCAAAAAGCCGAGTACGGCTCCCAAAAAAAGCGGGGCCGCGCTTTGTGTCGCATGTTTTTTTATACGCTCAATACAGGCAGGCATAGACGCGTACCGACGGTATTTAGGATTCAAGGTTTGATGGAAACAAAAATCCTCTGCCCCAGGCATTCCAGAGGTCAACATATATTTTCCCCGGATAAGCCTCGAAAGAAATATCCATGTACATGCGGTGAGGAGTTGACAACAAGATAATGTCAGAACGGGATAACACTTCTTCAAGTTCAAAAAATTCAGAACTCTTTATATAAGGATCATGGCATAAGACTTCTTGGGCCTCTGTATTCGCCACTTTTCTCAGTTTAAAAGATAGGCTGTCTCGCTGATCATCGCTTTCCGGTTTGAAAGCCATTCCAAGAATGCCTATGGTTTTATGCTTCAGATCAGGATACTGCTCTTTTATTTTTTGCATGACAAAACCGGGCAGACCTTCGTTCACCAGCATGGCCGCGTGCCCGAGCAAAAAATGGTTATTGTTGAAAGCCGCGAGTTGCATCGTGTCTTTTAGAAGACAAGGGCCCGCGGCAAAGCCCGGCTTGGGCAAATCCTTCATGCGTGAATAATCTTCAGTCATGGCTTTGAAAATAGAATGGTAATCCAGATTGTATTCAGACGCGATCATGAAGAATTGATTCGCAACCGCGAATGAAATATAACGCCAGGCATTGCAAAATAATTTGGAAAGCTCGGCCTCAATCGGTTTCACCGGCACAATGGCTCTTTCGGTGAGCTTCTGAAAAAGTTCTTTGACTCTTTCCAAGGTTTTTTCATCAAAGGCTGAAATAATCTGCGGAAGTCTCTTCATTTCTTCGAAAGCCTTGCCTTCCACAATACGCTCGGGACAAAAGGCGACTTTTACGTCCTTGCCATTTTTTTCAAAAAAACGCTGAACCCGCTCAGAGGTCCCCGGATACACGGTACTTCTCAAAATAAATATCTGACCATCCCGAAAATGTTCCAGGTAATCGTTGACCGTGCGGATAATCCCGAGAAAATTGGGATTCAGATATTCGTCTATCGGCGTGCCGATCACGGTTATGATAATGGAGCTTTGGCTGATTACCGAAGGATCACTAGCCCCAAACAAAGTCCCGCGAGAAAGAGCTTCTTTCAATGTTTCTGTCCCCTTGTCTTCCTTAAACGGGAAAACACCGGACATGATCGTATCCAAATTTTTTTTATTAATATCCAACAAAACAGTCTTCAGGCCCGAACGCGCGAGAGCCACGCCAAGAGGCAAACCAATATGTCCCCCGCCTCCTATAATACAGACATCATACTTAGATGATTGATCCTTAGAATTCAAAACATTCATATAATGTTAATTATCATAAGATACGGCAAGTCTATCACAAAGCAAACAAATTACAAGGACCGTGCTAACCTGAAATGATCTCTTTAACAAGCGCGCGAGCCGTACTTACGGCAGTAATGATTTTACCTTCAAATACAGACCAGCAGCCACGCCCGTGGTTTGTTATGGCGGTCAGACGCTGATCTGTTTTTTCAGTTTGCGGCTCTATGGCGAGAACAGCTCGCATGGATTTTATCAATTCGGCCCGGGCTGTAATAGGAATAAAGTAGGGATCATGAATTTTCATTTCTGTAAAACAAGATTTCGGAGTTCGTATTTCTTCCGAGGTCCACGGTATTCCCTCTTTTGAAATTTTAGTCTCATGAATAGAGCGAGGCACATCGCCCCAGGTAAATATTCCGGGTTCAGCTGTCGCCACCAAAGTGACAAAAGGCCCGTCCATTACGGTCACGGCGGTCCGCTCTTTAATTGGCAATTTCACCAGTAGAAACTCTTTGAGCCTGTATTCTATCTCCCTTTCCCCAAAACCAAACCAGCGGTAAAACAAGTTATTGTTTCCATACATCGCGTTCACCACATAATCAAACTCCAAACTTTCTATTGAAGAACCGCGCTCGATATCCAATATCTTGGCCTGACTCTGTTCAGGAATTCTTCCGCCAACGACACGTGATCCAAGATTAACCTGTATCTCGGAAGTCTCGTTGAGAGTTTCTTTCGCGATTCGCTTCAGTCTGGCATAATCGTAAATCGGTTCAGGTGTCCGAACACATATCGAAACAGCATCAGGATTTAACAAAGAAAGATCCGGATATTCTTCTCTGTAAGGAAGACTATGCCGTTCGCAAAAATTCAAAAAATCCTCAGGAGACACTTTTGACCCTTCTTTCGCTATTGCGTAGTAAGCCGGGAACCCCTCAATGATCGCGTCTCCCCACAAAGATCGAAAGTCCGCATCAGCGGCGATACATTGTTGAACGGTCTCATCGCTTCTCGGATAATGATACCCAAAATGATGCCTGTACTGATTCAAAAAAGTGCCCTCCCGCATGATATCATCATGTTGTTCAAACAAAAAAATGCGCAGGTCGGTTTTTGAAGCCAACTCGAGAGCGCAACTTACTCCAAATATTCCTGCGCCGATAATCGCTACTGAAGGCCGTTTCATATCTCCTGATACCGAACAGGCTTGCCGCTCAACAATGATCGTTCAGCCTGCGCGGCGATATGCACAATTCTGGCGCCAAGCAAGGCATCCGGGTAGCCTGAATGCGGGTCTTTGAGCGCTGAGAGAAAAAAGTTCAATTCATTCAAGAGCGGCGTCTTTGGCTTGGTCATCTTTATTATTCTCTTCTTTTTTTGCTCAAAAATGCTGATCTTTTGAGCAAGCAAATCAATTGACAGCTTTTTATCCGGAAAATAGAGTTCGAGGCGTCTTGTTTTAGGCAGAGCATTCCACTGCAAATGTATCTCTCCCATTAAATCAGGCCCATAATTCATCAAGATGCTGACCGTGTCATGAGATGTGCTGTCTTCCCTCAATTTCATACCCATGCTGTACAGATTCCGAGGCTGACGTTCAAAGAGATAATCAAATATATCGAAACCATGCAGGTCAGAATACAATATGCCGCAATCATCAGGCAATACATCGGGCTTATCGCTCATGATGCAAACCGCAAGAAAAGGCCTTGTCGCGCTTTTATCGAGATACTGTTTCAAAGTTTTCAGACAAGTGTTGAACCGATAAATATGCCCGGCGAAGAGGACGCGTTTATAACGCTTTGCCAGCTGATCCAATTGTAAAGCCTCTTTGACCGACAAAGCGATGGGTTTTTCCAAAAAAACATTGGTATAAGGCAAACAGCGTTTTGCGAGCTGGAAATGAGTACTCGGCGGCGTGGAGATGTCCACCGCGTCAAGAGAAGACAGAAGTCCTTTGGAACATTCAGAAAAATAGTCTAAACCTTCTCGACGGGCCATGGTCCTGCTTCTTTTAGAAACTCCTAAAATTCCAACGAGATCAATCAGACCTTCTTTAGCCAAAATCTTCCAATCAGATAAATGATGTCGGCCAAAATGCCCGACGCCGGCAAGCAAAATTTTGGGTTTATTTGTTTTTGATAACTTCATAAATCATGTACTGACTGTGATCTTTTTGCTCATAATAAATCCTGAGAAGAATTTCTGTAACCAGGCCGAGCATAAAAAGAAGCACGGACAAAATCACAAACATGGTGCCTATAAGAGGGAGCGGCGTTACGGTAAGATCTTTTATACCCATTATCTTAAGAGCCAGAGCCGCGGCAAAAGAAAACAATCCCAAAACAAAAGAACCTAAGGCAGAGACACCAAAAAAACGAAGTGGTTTAGCAAAATAACCCAGCAAAAATTTCACGCTCAAAAGATCAAAAAAAACAAAAATCATCTCAGAAATTTTATGTTTGGATTCGCCGGTTTTTCGAGGAAAGTGTGAAACCGGCACTTCAACAACGTTTGCTCCTCTATGATGAGCGAAAATCGGCATAAAAATAAAAGTCTCGCCAAGCAATTGCACCCCATCCACAAATTCACGACGATAACCTTTCAATGAACAGCTGAAATCATGAAGAGGAATATCCGTCATCCTGCGCACCAGCCAATTCGCGAGCCGCGAAAAAACTCTTCGGGAAAAGGAATCTTTCCGATCACGGCGCCTCCCCACCACGGCTCCATAGCCTTCACGCAATTTCTCGTAGAGCAAAAGAATATCCTCAGGCGCCTGCTGTAAGTCGCTGTCCATGGTTATGATATAGTCTCCTATGGCCACTTGAAATCCGGCGTCCACGGCCGCGTTTTGTCCGAAATTTTTTGAAAAAAGGACCAAAGTGGCTGGAGACAAAACGGACAAAATCTCTCGAGAACCGTCTGTAGAACCATCATCCACAAAGACAATTTCAAAAGCTTCGCCTGTTTTTTCCAAAGTATTAACTAAACGCTCGTGTAATTCTTTTAAAGAATTTTTTTCATTGTACACAGGAATGAGTACGGAAATCATATCATTTTCAATTAAGTACGAGTCTAATCGGATCTATGCGATCGAGTTCGTCCGGAGAGAGAAAGTTAGGACGCTCTCTGCCGTATACAGCGTGTACCATATGTGTTTTCATAAATTGATTCATGAGATCCGTGAAATAGTATTGTCCGTTTTCGTGACGCACAAGATCATAACGGAAAATATCCTCATTCAGAACCACGATGCCGGCAGCCGACATATTGGATGAAGGATTCGCCGGTTTTTCAATGACTTCTAGAATTATGTCGTCTTCTCCAATGGAAGCGATTCCAGACTGTCTGGGGCTTGCCGAAGGCGCGCAGAGCCAACTGCTGGGGTATGACATACAGCCCTTGATTTCTTCCCGAGTGGGCAGTTCATCGCCGTAAATAAGCAAAAAACGTTCTTGAGGAGAAAAAAAATCTTTCGTGAGAAATAAAGCCGTTGCCGTTCCATCCAAGACAGCTTGGTCAACGTATCGAATGTTTTTTCCTTGATACTTGTGTCCTAGATGCTGCCGAATTTTTTTTTGAAGATAGCCAACCACCATAATTACTGAATCCACTTCGGGAGGAAGCGACTCAAATATATAATCAAGAATGGTTTTGTTCCCTACTCTCAACAATGGTTTGGGCATACTGCGCGTCAGCGGGTACATTCTGCGCCCTTCCCCTGCCGCAAGAATAACTGTTTTCATAGGAGGCCAGTAAAGTAGTCTTATTCTATAGGGCGGCGGCTCTCCTGTCAACGTGAGAGCTATTCTTTCTGCAAATGAAAAACAGCCATTTCATGCTCCTCAAAAACCAAATTCAAAGAAGACAAAGATGCAAAAACTGTTTTGTCCAAAGGCCCCTCTGACAATATATAATCAATGCGAAAACGCGAAAGCGCTTCCAAGAAATCCGTATCCATAAAACGGATATAATCATCAGCGAAACGTTCAAAACGAGTCTGGAGTTTAGGGTCCGGAAGGCCGAGCGTATGTTGCAATTGAAACTGCAGAGCATGCTCCACTTCTTGCTTGTGTGTCGCCAGATATCCATGGATGCTATCTTTTGTAATGCCTCGCAGACGCAACACACTCATGTAACGATAGACAAAATCCTCGGGATCAGCGAGCACAGATTGATTTTCTCCTGAATGATACGTATTGCAATGAGTGAACGCAGGAATGAGATTACTCCACCACGAAATATCCTCTTCATTGATTAAAACTACGCAATCTTTTTGAGCTTGAGTATTGAAAAAAGCAAATACATCAGCGTACCATTGCCGTTCTCGAAATATAGGCTCGTTCTTTTGATAGGCGCTCACCTGTTGGAATACACCCAATGCCAGAGAAGCGATGGCCATAAACCCGACCGCGGCCAAAGCACTGCGGGGGAAGCGCAGTCTGACTGCATGCCAAAAAAGGACAATAACTACCACGTACATGAGAGGAATAGTATAAAATACATAATGATAGTACCAAATCTCACGCCCTGTTATGACCTGCTGATTATAGACAATCCAGGAAGCTAATATTAGGAAAAACGAAAAACTCCACCACCTAGTCCAAGAACCTAAGATACCTTTTTTGAAATATAAGATAAAACTGATTCCTGCAAAAAGAAGGGTGACGGCCAAGACAAAAAGGTTGAGATGCGGTTCACGGGTTAAATAAAGACCGATGCGCGCGGCGGCTTCTGGATACCATTGATCTTGGGCAGCTTCTAAGGCCCTCAGCCAGTATGGCAGGGAAAATAAAAGACCTAAAACAAAAATAGAAATATAGGCACGACATTCTTTATACTGATGCTTAAAAAAGGCACCAATAAAACACAAACCCAAAATCGTGAGAGCCAAAGTCCAACTAAAAACATAACTCGCCATCATAAGCGACAAAGAAAGGCCTCCTACTATTATCCACCGTTTCTCCCTCAATCCTCTATATATGTTCCAAACACACAAGAGAAAGAAAAACAACAATATCCCTCCAAACACCGGATTGACAGGCCTGGTCCAGATAAAAAAACCTTCCGGAGAAGCAGACCCTAGTAGGTAAGCCCACACAGAGCGATAATCCACGAGATCAAAGCCCAAAGTCACCATCAAAGCAGCCGCCGAAGCGTAGAAACCGGCTTTGCTTTTTTGAGAATCATCAGCTTCCAATATATGAAAAGTCAATAGGTAGACGGCAAAACACAGGAGGCCGGGAAGTAAAAATTTACTGAAAAGCAAAACAGAGATGAGAGAAATTCCAAACCATTTCACGGGGAAGGTATAAAGATGGGCCAGCGTGGCTGGCAAAAGAGGAAATTTATCTTTATATTCAAAAAAGGGCATAGAAGCTGTGCTTGGATGGCCATCTAAAATTTCTTGCATGATTGCTATGTAGGCTTCTTCATTTGGCGTGGCAAACATATGCACGCCCCTATATTCAGGCCCAAGAGAAAAAGAAAACAGAATATGGGGAGCGACGGCAAGCAAGGCCACAAACAAAGACACTACGATACCAGCCGCGTGCTGTCTGATTTTAGTATTCAGAAGCTTTAAATGCATTCGCATATATCTAGGCCCAAAAAATCAAAAAACTATTTCTTCAAAAGAATATGAAAACTATTAAAATACCAGGGGCGAAAGCATCTATATAAAAGAAAAAAAGGGAAAAACCAAAAGCCGAACTTTTTTTTGATTTTCATTTCCCTGATATCTTGAAAAACATAGAATCCCGCTTGCTGCAGGATCCGCTCTGCTTCTGAATATGTCACATAATGCATCGTGATCAGCTTTTGTCTGCCCGCGATTCCGTCTTCTTTTTGTCTATGCAAAAAATCCAGAACTGGCTCTGTCCAAGAGCGAGGCATCCAGTTGATGCCATACATGTGATAATGATAATCATAAGCGCCCCAACGATTGTGAAAACTTATGTAGGCTGAACCCCCTGTCTTCAATACTCTGTATAATTCTTTGGACATCAAAAGAGGATCTTCCACGTGTTCAGTAACTTCTGAAGCATTTACAAAATCAAACTGCCCGTCGGGATAGGGCAGTTCTTCGGCTTTGGCCGCTCTTAAGTCAAAAGAAATTCCGTTTTGTTCCGCCAGATTCTTGATTTCCTCGATATAGACGGGGTTGACTTCAATGCCGGAAACACGAAACCCTCTTTTTGCCATTTCCTTTAAAAAAGTTCCTCTCCCGGCGCCTATATCCAAAACCTCGGCGCCCGGATTCAAGTAAGAGGCGCAATAATCTGCGTGTTTCATAAAATGTTAAGCCAACCAAGCGCTAAAGTCGGATAAAAATTGTTCCACGACCTCGTCGGTCTTGAAGTGCCGTATCATGTCCGGAAAAAATTTGGGAGGCACGGTTACGATATGAGCTCCTGCCAAAGCCGCGTCGCGAACGTCCAGGACTCCTCTGATACTCCCGACTATAATTTTTGTGTTCAATCCTGATTGGTCAAGAAGTTTTCGCACCGATTGAGTAACGAAAGACGGATCAAAATCCTGAGAATCAAGCACTGATCTTTTTTTCAAATCCTCACGTTTCTCCGCTGACTGATCGTTAAGCCCGCCGTCACGAATCCTGCCCCAAAATAAGCTGACATAACGCGCGCCGGCCCGAGCCGCCATCATAGCTTGGTTACTGTGCATACAGGCAGTGCAATTCACTGATATCCCCTGTTCAGACAGAATTTTTATAGTGGCAAGCTCATCCCAGCCAACTTGAACTTTTATACTGAGCTCGGGGTATTGAAATTGCTCCACAAACTGCTTGGCCTGACGAAGAATCTCTTGAGGATCCTTGGAAAAAACTTCCACGCTCAGATGAATGCCGGGCGCGTATCTTTTTATGAGTTCAACTATCTTTCCTATGTGCCCTTCAAATGAAGACTTGGGTTCTTTGGACAAAAGAGAAGGGTTCGTGGTGACTCCGGTCGCAAACCCACGTTTCAGCGCTTCTTCAATATCGTGAAGATTCGCTGAATCAACGAATATGTTCATAAAATATAATGAAAATTATCTGGCTCTAGTGTATCAAAGATGCCATGTAGGATCAATAGATAACAATAAGTCCTTTACCGGAAGCTCAAAAAATATTAAACAGCCGATTTTGCTCGCAAAGAATCAAGACAAATTTTTACTTTAGACATGTACGCCATTTTGGCCAAAAATAGATTTAAAAAAAATAAACAAAAAAGCGAGGCACCGCGCAGCTCGCTTTTGGATTTTGGCGTCTCTTTTATTCAGAACCCCATCTCAAAAATAATTTTGAGCCGTGGTTCTACAAAGATAAATAAGGAATAGCATCCAATAACCCATTCACCCGAATGTCTGACACCAAGTCTTTATTATATGAGTAATCAATAAGAACTGTCTTAGATCCAACAGCCTCGCCCGCCTCCGTATCCGCTTTCGTGTCTCCAATAATATAGGAACGGCTGAAATCTATTCCCCATTTTTTACCGGCCTCAAGGAGCATGCCGGGCTTTGGTTTTTTGCAGGCGCAATTATCATACCGTGTATGCGGACAAACAAATATATCATCAAACGGCAAAGCGGCCACAACGGCCATAATCTTCTGGTACTCTTCTTCAGTGATCATGCCATAAGCCCGATCAGGTTGATTGGTGACAAGAATACGCAGATAACCCAGTTCACCCATCCGTTCAAGTGCTTCTTTGACGCCATCACGAAGATGGAATTCATGATAAAAAAAAGGAGGGCTAAAACGCACTTTTTTTCCAAGCACTTCAAAATGCTCGCCGCGATCTATGGTCTCGTTAATTACTCCATCGCGATCAAGAAATACTGCTCGTCTTTTTGTATTCATGGATGCGCTCTTTAAGGCCGAACACGACCAGATGATCCAACACGACATGGAAGCCTTCCACCAGCGGCGTGGAATCGGCCGGAACCACAATAGGAACATCCACCAAATCTTTCATGGGCCCGCCGTCAAAGCCCGAAAATCCTATGGTTTTGCCTCCCCTTTCTTTTATATATTGAAGACCCTTCATGACATTCTGAGACCATTTGCCGGCCAGGTCTGTCCCACTGCCGCCATGGACGCTCAGGGCAATGCCCACGCCTTCTGGCTCATAATAGGTTGCTAATTGATTCACATAAATGTTGTCCCAACCCCAGTCATTGATAAAAGCGCTACATTGAGGGATATTGTCCACCAGAGCCATAGCCTTGATCCCGCGGTCTCCGGGTTTTTCGGTGATAGTCTTCGTAAGATCCGCGGCCAAATGAGTGGCACTCGAAGCTGAGCCTCCATTGCCCATAATATAGACCCAGCGGCCCGCTTTCCAGGTCTCAAACAAAAGTTCGATGGCCTGATCGAGTTGCCGCGTATACTCTTGTTTTATCCTCTCTATGGTCCGATCCGCATCTTCGAGAAAAGTAGCGGCAAAAGAAGCATTTTTTTCTTCCATCATAAATGACATGTGATAATCTGAAGCGTCTGATCTCCCGCCATAATCATCGTTATAGACGGACAGAAAATCGAAATCATGCAAGCTCTAATCACAGTGAACGATAGCATGAACCGGCGTATTTTGCAAGCGGGTTCTCCCCGCCATGTTATCCATTTCAATGACAAAAACCGCGCCAATAATTTCAGCGCCCGTCTTTTTGACCAATTTAATGGCCGCTGACATGGTTCCGCCCGTGGCCAAAATATCGTCTACCAATAATACCCTGTCTCCGGACTTCACATCTCTTTCAGAAATCTCTATGACTTGTGAAGCGTATTCATAGCTGTATTCCTGGGATAAAACAGGCGGAGCAATCTTGCCTTTTTTCCGAATAAGACCAAGACCAGACCCGATCCGATCGGCCAAAGCCGCGGCTATTATAAAGCCTCTCGACTCAATTCCAAGGACCATAGAGATGTCTTTTTCTCTATATGGAGAAGCGATCTCATCAATAAGTTTTTTATACAAAATCGGGTCAGCCAAAATCGGAGCTATGTCATAGGTCATTATTCCCGTTCTTGGCCAATCATTAATTTTTCTTATGTGTTCTTCGAAACTCAAATCCATATGAATTATTGTATTTCTTTTAGCAAGCCTTGCTCACGCATAGTCTTTTCCGTTACCCTAAGAATTGAAGAAACATTTTCAAACTCTGTAATCCATTGCATATAATCATGCACCATATCTTCCAAACCAAAACGAGGCTCCCAACCCAAAGACCGGAGTTTATCGATATTCATGAGCGCGTGGCGGGATCCTCCCACGCGGTATCTATTGTTGATTTTGGGTTCAAAAGGGACAGCGGCCTCTTTGGCCACGCGCTCGGCCAACTCAAGGACACGAGTTCTCTCACCGCTTCCCACATTAAAAACTTCAAAATTCGCTTTTTCATCTTCGAGAACACACAGATGCGCCCGGGCCACATCCTGCACATGCACAAAATCTCGGATCTGTCCGGCGTCTTCATTCATTTGAATAGCTTCTTTATCCAAGACATTGGCCGCGAAGGCTCTGAGAGCCCCTGAATAATAATGCCGAAATGATTGCCTGGGACCAAGCACAATACTGTAGCGCAAAGCCACTCCGGGAATGCGGTACTGTCTTCCCAAAGTCATAAGTAATTTTTCGCTTGCCCATTTCGATATGGCGTAGGGGATGTTCGGATGAAGTTCGTCGTCTTCACGTTCTGGCAAAGGCTTTACTTCCTGTCCGCAAACGGGACAGTGCTGTTCCCAATCGCCCTTCTTCATGCGCGCTTCACTGCGCGGCGGGAGATACAGCAGACCGTGCTCCTCGCATTCAAATTTTCCTTCTCCGTAAACAGACTGGGAAGACGCCATGATAATTTTTGTGATAGACAATTTTTTATCTTCTATGCATTCAAAGAGCAAGGCAAGACTTTTTAGATTCACGTCTATATAGGTGCTGAAGTCAAGATGATAATCCATGTACGCGGCCAAATGAATCACCGAATCTATGCCTTCAAGAGCTTTGAGCCAGTCTGCCTTTTCGCGCACATCGCCCCGCATGAATTCAGCTTTTTTATGTATCCAATCCGGTAAAATCCCATTATGAGTCGGGGGGAGAAGAGAATCAAAAATACGAACCCTATACCCGGCCTCAAGCAAAAGATCGGCCACATGGGAACCTATGAACCCCGCACCACCGGTAAGAAGGACATGATGTTTATCCTTCATATATTTGTTCTACGATTTTAAGAACACTGAGCGCGTCTTTGCCGCTTGGAACCGGGTCTCTTCCCTCTTCAATGGCCAAGAGCAACTCTCTCATCTCCCGAACAAAAGAAAGCTCCGCGTCAGGGTTACACTCAAATATTTCTTCTCGCGGCAGAGCGCTATATGTTTCATCTCGAATTCCGAAGATTACTTTTTCAGTGCCGCCGTACTTTCTGCCCAGACCTTCAACATGAATATACCCGAAACTTCCATAAATTTCAAAACGATGCAAAGGTTTCCAATTCGACCAGCTGACATGAATGGAGGCGAGCTGTTTTTTTTTGCTTTTGAGGAGCAGAAAGGCATTATCTTCCACTTGCGCGGTCCAATGCAAATTTTCCACAAAACCCTTTACTTCGGCGATTTCTCCGAAAAAAGAGATAACCATATCAACCATATGCACGCCCTGGTCAATGAGTTCTCCGCCTCCGGCCCATTCTTTGTTCATGCGCCATTCAGTGTTCATACCTTTGCGCGCTCCAAAACCATACACTGCTCGAATAAATTGGATGTCTCCGATTTTCCCTTCGGTGAATAATTTTCGCGCGAGCAAAAAACCTTCGTGGAAACGATGATTGAAGCCGGCCATATAGCGCAGATTCCGTGCTTGAGCAAAATTCAAAAGATCAAAAAGTTCCGTACTCGAAACGGCGCAAGGCTTTTCTGACATAACGTGTTTCCCGGCCGATAGAGCGGCTCTGGAAATGGAGGCCAGATACTTGTGGGGCGTAGCCGCTATGACTATATCTATGTCTGTGCGTTTCAAAAGCTCTTCATAATCCGTATATGCTTGGCAAGCAGGACCATAGACTCCGGCGAGTTCACGCGCCTTATCGCCATCTGTGTCCAGAACTGCCAAAAGATTCACCTCTCCCATCGAGGAGAGGGCCTTTACCCAGCGTTTTCCTATGCCTCCGGCTCCAACGAGCGCCACTGCGTATTTACCAATCATATCCTCTGTCTTTAGGTTTAATTCTTCGAGCGGTATATATATCAGAAGTCATTATGTCTTCACGATGTTTTAGTATGGTATCAGGATCGTCCCAACGGGCGGCAAACAATTTACCTGTCACTCCGGCCATTTCTTCTGACGCTAAAAATAAACAAAATTGAGCGGCCAGCTCCGGACCTATGGTTTCCATTTTACCGGAAACCTGAGCACAGGCGTCTTGGTACACTGTTTCCCCCGCGCGTTCCGGACCCGCGGCTATTATACTATGCACAAAACCGGAATTGATAAGTCCCGGATATATGGCATTAACTGATATACATTCACCCGAAAGTTCCACGGCAACAGACTCGGCAAAGCGGATCACCGCGGCTTTTGAAGCGGCATAGGAACTTAAATGCGGCAAAGGGCCTTCGCCCCCACCGGCGAATACGATCACTTTCCCGTTCTCGCTACGCCTGAGCAAAGGCAAAGCATATTTCACTGCGTGCATGGTCCCAAATACATTTACTCTGAAAGCATCCTGCCAGTGATCGGAATCCGCGTTTGTCAAAGCATTGATCTCGCCATAGATGCCGGCTGTTGTAACGAGAACGTTCAGATACTTGATCCGTGATTCAAGACCTGTAAAAAGGGCGCGCATGCCGCTAGCATCCGACACGTCTCCCACACAAACCTGGCAGGCTTCTCCCAATCTTTCTTTTATCTCATGCAACTTTTTTTCGTCGCGTCCCAGAATAAAAACATGATAGCCCGCGTCCACAAAATGTTTCGCGACAGAGGAGCCTATCACTCCGCTTCCTCCGGTTATAAGCGCTGTTTGAATCATATGCTGTTCATTTCTCTCGGCCTATGAATCATTACCTGCGTGCCGCTCGCTTCAACCCTATAGGGGACCTCATGGAATTTGTATTCTGTAAATAATCGGCGAACCGCATCTTGAGATCCTTCCTGACAATAGACAAGAAAAAACCCGCCCCCGCCGGCACCGATGATTTTCCCCCCAAGAGCTCCACAGCGTTTCCCTTTTTCATATACTTCGTCAAAGACATCATTACTCATCCGATCGGACATTTTTCTCTTGGTCTGCCAATGTTCGTCCATCAGACGTCCAAAGGTATCCAGGTCTCCCTGTTCAAAAGCCGATAAAATTCCCTTTCCAATCCGCTTTGTTTCGTGTTTGAGAGCAATCTTATCCGGTTTCTCGGCCCGTATATCATCTTGCTGTTCTGCCAAGACCGCGGTGCTCGAGCGACGCATTGCCGTGTTGAAGAGCAAAGTCCGGCGTTCAAAGGCCTCTTGAGTCGAACGGGAAATTTTAGCGGGTAGCAGGCTTACCGTACCATTTGCGGCTATGTCCAGCACGCAAAAATTTCCGAAAGACGCAAGATAAAAATCTTGTTTTCCGTCCGGCAGACCCAAATCTTCCGTGGCAATTTCAAAAGCTTCTTCAGCAAGCTGCAAACGGGAAAGATTTTCCCCTTTCAGAGCATGAAGGCCGTTCAAAAGACCCACCAAATAACTCGCGGAACTGCCCAAACCGGTGCCACCGGTAACATCAGCCATGGAAGAAATTTCAATCTGTTTGACAATTCCGGTCCGTTGAAGAGCGGCACGGGCAAGGTTATGCTTTAAATCCATCAGACGCTCGACCTCCTCGCTATCGCTATATTTCAAGCGAATCATCTGGTCGACAGGAGGACGGTTCAGACCGATATACATGTACAGGTTAAGCGTAACCGCAAAAATAAAGCCGCCATGCTGTTCATAATAAGCGGGAAGATCAGTAGAACCTCCGCCAAGGGATAATCGGAAAGGCGTTCTGGTCAATATCATAGAGCGCTCGAGTGAATTACATGGTTATCTTTTCCAAAGCGTTCTTTTAATAAGTGCTCGGCTCTGATCAAATCTTCTTTGCTTGAAATCCCTCCTATCACATCCTTGGCCACAACCGCCACCATACGCCTTTTTTTCGCGAGCTGATCAACCATACTGCTCAGATAATATTCATCGTTCGCCCCAGACTGCGGTTCATAGTCAAAAATGTCTTTATCCAAAACCATCAAGCCACCCACGATAAGACCATGGAAAAGATGCTGCGGTTTTTCGATCACGCTCAGAATCGTGCCGTCCTCCCCGGTAATAACAACTCCATGGTTCCAAGGATCGTTCACTTCACAACACAAAATGCTCAAAGGATATTTCAAACAAGCATCAAAATCAGCCCGCCTTGGCAATTCATCTCCATACAGCAACACAAAGCGATCATCTCCAATAAAGGGTTTGGCGGCCAAAAAACTATAAGCGGTTCCGAGCGCCGATCCTTCGACATAACTAATGGAACAGCCGTGAAACACGGAACCGCAATATTCACGGATTTGTTCACCCAGATAATGCACCACTATGACGGCTTCAGTGATTTCTTCGGGAAAAGATAAAAAAATATGATCCAAAAAAGTTTTGCCTGCCACAGACAGCAAAGGTTTAGGCGTCTTGAGCGTAAGCGGCCTCATGCGTTTTCCCTCTCCGGCCGCGAGTATAACGGCTTTCATATTCCTTTTGTGATAATTTTTTCGCGGATCACATACGGTGTTTGTTTGCTTGTTTCAAAATACATGCGCAACATCATCTCGGCGAGCAGACCGAGCATAACAAACAAAATGGCAGACAAGACAAAAAAAATGCTTAGAATGGGAAGAGGCGTCTGACCAAAATTACGCAAGTCCGCAAGTTTTAAGTACAAAGCCAATACGGCGACTATAAATCCGATCACGAATGAAACAAAACCGATACTGCCGAAAAACACGAGAGGTCTGCCGGTCATCGCGAGCAAAAACTTCACCGTGGCCAAATCAAAAAGATTTTTAACCGCTTTCATGAAATAATGCTTGGACAAACCAAACTTGCGTTCGTGATGACGCACGGGCACTTCCGCAACCCGGGCTCCGCGACCATGAAGGTAAGCGGGCAAAAACACATGCATCTCACCATAAAGACGCACCCCTTGAATAACTTCTTTTCGGTATGCTTTCATGGCGCAGGCAGAATCATGCAAAGCCAAGCCGCTCACTTTGGCCGTAAGCCAATTAGCGAACCTGGACAAAATTTTTCTGTTCATCGAATCTTGTCTGTCCTTACGCCAACCGGAAACCACGTCATAGCCTTCTCTCATTTTCGCGACTAAGACCGGAATATCGGCAGGGTCATTTTGCAAATCTCCGTCCATGGTTATGATAATATCGCCCTTGGCCTCGTGAATTCCGGCGTCTAACGCCGAAGTCTGTCCAAAATCCATGCTCAAGGCGAGAATACATACCTCCGGGAGCATTTTTAGTTGCTGAACCGTGTCATCGGTAGAACCGTCATCTATAAATATAATCTCAAAAATGTCGGCCACTCGTTTCATGGAATCGAGAATTTTTTCGTGCAGCAACTTGACATTATCACGTTCATTGTATACTGGTATCACGATTGAAATCATAAAAATCTAGAGATGGACTTTTGAATCAAAGTGTTATGTCCTCACCATAGCGCCTCGGCTTAGTATAGTGTAAAGGCTCCACTATTATCACTATTTTATAGAAAGACACAGCCAAAATTTCTCTCTACAAAGCCAAAATAAGTTAGCTCAAGTATATATGAATTGAGAGTCCATGTCAATCTTGCTTTTTACGGGCAACACACAAAAGACTGGTCCCAAACGGCATGGGGATACAACTATCCAAAAACAACAAAAAATTAAGCACGTATTTCTTCATTGCAGAACCAAAACCTTTGGTACGAGGGCCTATCGGATAAGACCGTTTTAATATCCTGCTAAAAAGCAAACAAATAGGAATTAAGGTAAAACCGAAATAACGCAAGATACGTATCTCTAGGAGAGATTGTGAATTGATGAGACGGCGGAGTGTCAATTTTGAATAACGCCGGAAATGGCCCAATTCTCTGTCATGATACCCAAAAAGAAACTCCAGGGCGGGAACGGTAACAATAAGCATGCCCCCCGGCTTGACTAGTCTCGATAATTTCGCAAGGGCAGAATAATCGGCCTCAATATGTTCCAGAACATCGGTGGCTATAACACAGTCGTATTGATCCTTATCAGTGAAATTTTCGATAGAAGAGACTTCAAACACGCAGTCTTTTAAGCCCTTGCGCTCGGCAGCGGTCCTCGCGAGCCCTATATACTCTTCCGCCGGATCGATTCCGAACACACGGTGTCCCTTGTCTGAGAGTAAAAAAGACAGCTCTCCTGAACCGCATCCGGCATTCAAAATATGCAAAGATCTTTTGTCCTTCAGACAATCAGCTATCAAGCGATATTTCTTTTCGGCATAAGGATCCTGTTCTCTGATCAATAAATCCCGGTATTGATATTCATTATAATGATTCATAGTTGTATTTACCAATAAGTATAAAACAATATTTGAAAGGCAAAACTTTGAAATATGAGTAAGCACAAAAGCGAGGCGGATTTCGTTTCAGACTCTTGTTTGATCATAGAGGACAGTACCGGCAAAAACAATGGAAACACAAAAAGCCAGAGCCGCCCAACCTCACCCTGAAATATGCCTATGGCCAAAAGAAAAAGAACAAAAACATACCCTATATAATGATAATGTCGAGCCGTCTTATTTTTATCACGAAAACGCTGAAAAAAACCGGAAATATGCGCAATGCCCATGGCGATAGCAAAAGCAAGTATATTCATGAGGAAAAAAACCACATAGATTCCCAAGGAAGAAAAATTACTCTGCACTGTTTCGGAATTAGCGCCTCTCGCCGCGAGAAAATTTTCCAGTATCGAATAACCGGTCGAAACGTACAGAAAAGCAAAAAAACTCAGAAAAAAAACAAGACCAAGACTCAAATTCAGCGAAAAATCGTAAGCCGATCGTGTCGGATTATTTTTGTAATGCTTTTGCCATATGTGCCACAACATATACAAAAAAACAGGAGCGACAAGCAAAAAAAGGAAATTCGAAAATAAAGCAAAAGCCGCGGCCAAACCGCCAAAGGCAGATCCAATCCGGGATGATTTCCAGCCTTTGAGGCAGAGCCCCAAACTCAGCCATGTAATGAACAGAAAAAAAGCCTCAAGAGAACTCACGCTCATCAATACCAGGCCCGGAAAAAAAATAAACAACTGAAGCGAAGATCTCAGGTCATTTTCATCCATGAATTCCCTCCAAAAAAGATAGATCGGAAAGACAGAAAGACCTGAAACCAAAGCCAAGACAATGGCCACGCCCGGATATTCAAATTTGAAGAACTGCCGGAGCCCGTACAAAAACAAAATATAACCCGGCGGATGGGTGCTGCTGTGCCGCGCGTAAGAAAGATCGGGATCTGAAACGGTCGCGACATAATCATGGAGAAAACTCTTTGTATTTTCAATATGGGGAAGATAGCCAGTGTACTCCCAATAACTACGCGATAAGGAATCCGTGACGCTCGCCCAACCCGAACGCATGCCGTTTATCCCCAAGCTAAACAGTGTAAATACAAAGGCCAAAACGGCCAAGTAAGGCCAAATTTTCCATTTTTTGAAATATTTCCGGAAGGCAAAAAATAAAAAAACGATAAAAACCGTGTACAAAACCCACCAGGGAGCCAAAATCTGCGGAGAAGGAAGGGCATACATAATCAGTCTGTCTGCTATATACCCTTTATATGAGAGGCTGAGAACATATTTCCCCAAAACAACCAAGAACATTAAAAACATGCTGTAATAAAATATTTGCCGCGTTTCTTTTTCTTTCCAAAAAAAATGATGGTAAACAAGGCAAAAAAGTATGGTTGCCAATGTCAAAATAAGGCCGGCCCAGAGCACAGACTCAGCCTTTTCATAGAGCGCCAGACGGTACTCCTCCCCGAACAGCGATGAAATGAGATTCAGAAATATACTCTTAAAATAGTCCGCCATAAAATGCTAGAGTCTGATAAAATCTGCGATGTTTCTCGCCCGCGCAGGCCATCCGTACAAGCTCCGGGCTTTCAATTGTAATGTGTTCGCCGCCTTCTCGCGCTCAGCAAAATGCTTAAAGACCTGCTCAATCGCTTCTGCCAAAGAGGCCGGGTCATCCGGCTTAAAAAAAACCGCTTCTTCGTCGCTAAGCACTTCTCGAAGCGAAGGTATATCTGAACAAATCATTGGTCTTCCGGAAACCATATACTCGAACAATTTGAGAGGAGAAGTATAATGCGTGCTAATGCGCTGTTTGGCGCTGTTTGGGAGTACCAAAATATCCGCCGCTTTCTGCCAAAAAGGCATCTCCCTTTGAGGCCTCCAACCCACAATATGCAGCCGATCAGACTGGTAAGCTTTCCTAAAACGTACAATATCCTCTTGCGTTCCGCCTACAAAATAAATATGAATGTCAGAAGGAAGCAAAGACGCGGATTCTGCCAGAGTATCCGCCCCTTTCCAGCCGTACAAATGACCTGTATACACCAACATTCTTTCTTGTTTACCTATGCCTAATTTTTCTCTGCATGAATCTCTGGGTTCTGGTATGTCAAACATAGTCATGTCAACCGCGTCACGGGCGATCAAAATAGAATTCGGATTAACGCCTTGTGCCACCAAATCGTTTTTAAGGCCCTGACTTATGACTACGAATGAGCTAAGATTCCGCCAAATTCTGTTATATAATTTCGGAGTCTTTTTTTCGGGCAAAGAATGAATCTCAAAAACTACCGGTTTCTCTCCGGAACGACTCAGCCAATCGGCGAGAAATTGATCTCTCGTGTAATATAATTCAAGACCAGACTTTTTTAAATATCGTTTTAAAAAATAAAAAAAAGAGAGACTCTCCAAAAAAAAACCAAAAGGGCCCAAGGCGCACAGACTAACGAAGTCGAGACAGGGCAAACGCAGAATCGAAAAAGAATCTTTGACGCCATAAAATTCAAAAGGATCCGACTTTATGCTGTTCAAACGCTTCGGTACTATGAGCGTCACGTCAAGCCCGCACTCAGAAAGGCCTTCGCAGGTCTTCATAATCTGGACTCCATGAGCTTTTTCAGTTGGGAGCCGTATATTGGCTATATAAGCGACTTTGGTCATACATCTTATTTTTTGATATAGGTATCGTACCAGAGCTGCCACATAAAGGCGGCGTATAGTATGTTAACATGATAGGCTTTTGAATGCACATGTTCCTCAAATAATATATTCAGGGCTTTGGGATCAAAAAAATCAGTGTTAAGATGACCGGGAGAAATGATGTCCCCCACAAAATCCCGCAGTTCATGCCGCATCCATTTTGCCATGGGAGTAAACCAGCCTCTTTTTTTCTGGTTCAAAACTCGCTCGGGAATATAAGATTTCAAGGTCTCCCTCCAAATATCTTTTCCTTTAAACATAGACGGAGCCAAGGGAGACAGATGCATTTTCCAAACGCTCGGAATTTTTGCCGCAAATTCCACCAAGTGTTTATCAAGTATGGGGACTCGTTCTTCCAAACCCCAGGCCATAGTCATGGCGTCTGTGCGAAACAAAGATTCATCCACCAGCCAACTCTGCCGGTCCACGTTCATCAGATGTTTTTCCAAGTCTTCCTCTCCTTTCAATTCTTCTCCAAAACGTTCCGCAAGATGCCGGGCCACCCCGTTCGGCCGAAAAACATTCGCAGCCAAAGTACCCTTCGCCAGGCTTGTTTTTTGGCAAAAAAAAGCGAGCCAGCGTTCCATTCCGGTCCTAGCTCCTAGCTTTTTAAGCACATGCTGTTTTCCGGTAAGTCGTAAAAAATTCTCGAATGAACGCCTGAAAAAATGAGGGAGCCGATAATAATGGCTCAAAAGAAAACTGTAGTAATATCTCGGGTATCCTCCGAACAATTCGTCTCCCCCGTCTCCGCCCAAAACAACCGCCACTTCTTGCTTGGCCGCGCGGGAAAGCAAAAATTGGGCGAAAGCGGTGGGGTTGGCGTTTGGTTCCCCCAGGTGAGAAACCACGTGCGCGCTATGTTCCAACACATCCCGGGCCGAAATTCTGGTTTCAAAATGTTCGGTGCCATAGTACGCGGCGCTGAGTTTCGCCAGCAAAAAATCCGCGTTGAATTTTTTTGATTCTGGATGATCAATTTCAAAACCCACTGAAAATGTCTTTATCTTGCCGCGTGCCGATTCTGATACTGCCCCGAGCACTGCCGTTGAATCAATGCCTCCGCTCAAAAAAATGCCAAGAGGCCGATCCGAAACCAGCTGGCGTCTTATGCTCTCCTTAAACAAAAATAAAATCTGTTCCCGAGCCTCTTTTCTCGTTAATGACGTATCGACAAAATCGTCTACTTGCCAATACCTAAGAATAGATAAACGCTTGTTCGCGTCCAATCTGAGATAATGCGCGGCCGGCAATTTTTTTATTCCCTCAAACATGGTGAGCGGTTCGGGGATATAGAGAATCTGAGCATACATATTGAAAGCCACAGGGTCCACGCTACGAGGTACTCCATGCTCCAATATTCCCTTAATTTCAGAAGAAAAAATGAAGCGCGTATTATCAAAATAATAATACAAAGGTTTAATCCCCATCTGGTCGCGCGCGAGCCAGAGATCTCCGGTTCGTTTGTCCCAGATGGCGAAAGCGAACATGCCGTTGAAACGTTTTAAACAATCAATCCCCCACTCCCGATACGCGTATAAAACCACTTCAGTATCGCTTTCTGACCGAAAGGAATACCGTGTTTTCAGTTCTTCACGAATTTCTTTGAAGTTGTAAAGTTCTCCATTGTACACAATGACGATCTCCTTCTTTTCATCCCACATAGGCTGGCTCGCCCGTTCGGATAAATCTATGATAGCCAGACGATTGAACCCAAAAGAGACAGCCTGCTCGGCGAAAAAATCATTTTGATCAGGGCCGCGATGCCTGGTTATGTGATTCATGCGCTGAATCAATTCCGGGCCGTAAAAATTAAAACCATTTATGCCACACATATGTTTCTGAAGACATCAAAACGAATAATGACCTGCCTTGTCAATTTAAACGACGGATAATAATCTCAGGCCCAAGCTGTCGAGTTCTCAACAGATTCGGCAAGCCGCCGTTAAACCCGTCGGTAAAAGGCAGGCCTTCCGGCGTCTCATCTCCGTGAATGTATTCCAGTTCGGCCCCTGAGGCGAGAAAGGAGGAATCAGCTTTTTTGCTCAATAAAAATTCAGGGTTAAAAACAATATATTCATATCCCTGGGTTTCCAGATAGTCGGACAAATGAGCAAAAAAAGAAGAATCGGAAACCGCTTCCAGATTCAAAGCATGAAATGCTTTTCTATTTTGTTGAGTCATTGTCAATTGCTTTTCGGCCTTATCCGCGTTCCGCAAGGCTTGGGGCTGGATGGATTCGAGCTCCATAACCGCAGATGGGAGACCGGGCAAGCGAGTAAGCGGAGCAAGGACAGCAATCTTACTGCCGCCAGAAACCTCTCTGTATATCCAATCCAAGGCCTGAATTCTGGAGTCATTTCGCAAAAACAGCAGATCGAGATAGAGAAGCGGCGCAATCATCAAAGCTATGAGAGAGAAAACAAGGAAAAACTGAAATCTTCTTCTAAGTCGCTGAGATATACACCATAACCCAAATCCGGCACATAAAGCAAATAGAGGATAAAAAGGAAGAATGTAGCGATCCATGTTGAGAAACGAATAATAAAATATGGCGACATACGAAGCCAAAAAAATAATCCCGACAAAAAAAAGACGTTTATACTTTTGAAAACCGGCCAAGGCTCCAAAAAATGCAAAAACAGAAAGCAAAGGATCCCCCTTTATCACACTCCGTATATACATCCAATAATCGTGGAACAAACCGCTCAATGTTTTGTGATAAAAAATAGAGTCAGGCGCGTTTCTCGCCACAAAGAAAGGCTGGGGCCATAATACATATACCAGTAACACCAAACAAACAAAGACTGCTATCGACCCCCAAAACCATAACGTCTTGACATCTTTGAACAAAGACCGCCGATCATAGATCAGATACCAAAGCACGATAAAAAGCGCTGTCAGACCCATTTGGGGAGCTATACCCACCCCCATGCCGCTCAGAATTGCCGACACGAAATAGCGTTTGGCAGAAGGCCATTCTTCATGGAGCAAGACGAGCATAAGCGCGGATAACAAAAAAGCCGCATATATCCAATGCCGGGCCCAGTGGGAAAAATTACTGTGCAAAAATGATAGGGCCAAAAAACCGGCCGCGTAGAGAGCCATGGTCTTGTTCTTGAACAGACGAAGGCCCAGCGCGTAGCTGAGGTACACGGTTCCCGTGCCGACCAGAACCGCCAAAAAACGCGCCATCAAAAAAAATGCCGAAGGGTCACTGCGCATCAAAAGACTTAGAGTGTTTACATCCACACCTTTTATGAAAAAACTGATGCCGATATATGCCAAAAAGGGAAACAGGTACAAATAAGAGATAAAAGGAGTGTAATAAAATGTTAAAGCGAACACTTCTCTATGCGCAGCTGGAATTATGGTCTTGAGTTCCAACATTTTAAGAGCACCAAAGATCAATGTTGGTTCATCTCCGACGAGCCAGAGTGGCAAGCCGAAACCGATGCCCGTGAGTCGAATGATAAAGGCGACAATGAGGATAGCCACAATGAGCGCCTGGGGATACTTGTTTAAGATACTTCTCATATGTATTCTCATGCATTTTGATTTAATGAAACCTTTTCCGTAATCACGGTATTGTGGTACCACTCGCTCCGAGCAGGCATCCACTATGGAAATATGCCTAAGCTATTCGAACAAAAGTCACAAATGGCCAAACACGATGTCATAGCAAGTCAGCATCAGGCCGTTTTAACCATTCTTCAAAACTCAAAGCAACGCTGTCCCTTTCAGACACGATATAATCTGTCGCGCCAGGCCAGTTTATTTTGAGCAAGGGATCATTCCAAACGATACTGGCTTCAGCCGCCGGATTATACAAAGATGTATAATGATAAGACATGAAGGCCTCCGAACCGAGCACTTGGAAACCGCAGGCAAAACCCGGCGAGGCATACAACTGTTTCTTGTTTTCTTCACTTATCTCGATGCCGAACCATGCGCCAAAACTGGGCGATGATTTTCTAATATCCACAGCCACCACAAAAGCGGCTCCACGGGTGATCCTCATCAATTTGCCAAGCGGCTCTTTCCACTGAAAATGCAGCCCGCGTATAACTCCCCTTTTAGAATATGAACAATTTTCTTGGACAAAATCCAAATCTAAACCGCATTCTTTGAATTTATCTTTGTGAAACAATTCCATGAAATATCCCCGCGTATCTCTGAAGCAATTCGGCTCGATGACATAAAGACCTTCAAGTGGTTTTTCCAGTATGCGCATATATGTTAGGGGATAGTCCTAATACCATTGGCCTGAAGATTGTTTTTGATAATGGTCCTGAAATTCTCTGCGTCCCTTTATCTTAAGCCACCAATCTTTATGTTCAAGATACCATTCCACCACATCCCCCAAACTCTGGTCTATTGGCAAAGCTGGCGCCCATGTAAACTGAGATCTGAGCTTATCGCCATTCACGGCATAACGCGTGTCCGCTCCCGGACGGTCGCTGATATGTGTGGTATGTTCAGCTACCGTGATACTGATCTCGATACGATCACCGCCGCCCAGATCAGACGCGTTGAAGACAAAATCAATAACCGACCAATGAAGTGTCTCAACTATCAAACTCCGAACGAGGCCTATGCAATTGAAATGAACAAAATTATGCCTAACCGCAATCTATGAAATTAATTTATTTTTTTATCCACAGGTTGCACTTGTAAATTGAATGTGGGTAGTTTGATCGCCCACGAGCCTCAGCGGTTTTCAAGTATTCACGGTCCTCGGTATTGTATAATTTTACCACTTCATCAAGGGTCAATGTTTCCCTGGTTTGAATAAGTCCGCAACGGATACATTTTACCATTGGCAAGCAAACGCCATAATCTTTATCAGTGACTTTAAAAGTGGCGCACTCATATAAACTAACATACCGCTTAGCAAAGGATACAGGAGTTAGGTCACCTTGGCAAATTTCGCAATTGATACTCAGATTATTTGGCATAGCGCTAAAAATTATTGAACAAGCAGAGAAAAATTACTGCCCTTTACTAAAAAAATACGGTCAGCTGCATCCATAAGTGGACGATCTTCTTCTGAATCGGTAAAAACATCAAAATGTTCCAGATTCTCGGTTTTTAAACGATCAACTTTCGCCATATGCCAACAAGTAGAAAATCTATTAAAATCAGGATCATACTCCGTACCATGAACAATCCAGCCTTTAATATTTTTGCGGGCTAAAATTGCTTCAACCAAATCTTTCCAGGCCGCGGTTGACACATACACACGGTTATATTGTTCGTTTATATACCGAACCAAATCTTCATTAACAAAGGGAAATAATTTTTCCGCATACTCATCGGTAACACGCGCCGCGCCGCGGCGGTAGACTTCCTTAAATAAAGCATGACGAAATTTTCTCCTAAAAAAAACTTGACGCTGATACGGCAAAATGAATCGCACGCCAAACAGGACGATTCCCCACCATAAAATAATCGGGGAACTATAGGTATAGCCGTCACGAAGCATACGCATGGTGGAGTCAACCGTAAGCAAAGTTTTATCAAAATCAACCACTGCCGTAGACATACAAAAAATTTATTGACGGATAGAGTATCCTATAAAATGATTTTCCAGAAAAAAATGCAATCTGGGAAAATCAACCCACAACAATAAACTGACACTCATGGTTAATAATAAAATGTACAGCATAAACCACCTCTCTCGATAAAGTTTTTCCGGCCGCTGTGCTGGTGAATCAGAATTCATCCCCAAAGACAGATACCAACCGAATAAAATTGAAAATAAAGGCAAACTCAAAAGAAGTTCAATCCGGTGTTTAATTATAAATACACCAAAGAAAAAGGCAAAACTCATGGCGTAAAAAAGAATGGATACAAGCAAATTATTTTCCGTGTAAAAACGAAATGACCGACGATAGAGTACGGCCGTACTCCGATCGCCGATAAACCGCAATTCGGCATACCGCTTCACGGCCATAAGGAATGCCCCGCCCATCCAATATGCAACCAATAAACTCACAGGTGGTAAATAGGCGCTGGTCACAACAAACCATCCTAAGGCAAAACGGATAGGATTATTAATTGATTCGGATAATACATCCATGTACATTTTGTCCTTGGTTCGAAACGGTTTTACATTATATAAAAAACCCATGACCAAAAGAAACAACGCAGCAGCCAAAAAATAATAAGAAATAAAATAGGCAATACTTAAACCTGTTACCGCCAATACTGCATATTCAACAAAAACCAACTTTGCCTTGATTCTACCTGTTACCGACGGACGATTTTTTTTAAGGGGGTGATATTTATCAAATTCAGCGTCCAGCCACTCATTTATGACATAGTTAGCGGAAGCAATGATACATACACTTATCAAAGCCAAAAGACCTACCGCAAGCAGACGGTAAGAGAACGTATCGGTCAGCCACATAGCCACGACTACACCGGGCAACATGAATATATTTTTAAACCAATGTGAGGGTCTGGCAATAGAGATATAATCTTTTAAACTCATAAAATCAAGCTCTAAAAAGACCCTGAAACTACAAACATAATAACATAAACCCATCTTTATGACAATGGCTGCGGAATCAAAAAACAGCGGCTTTCATCTTTCATATTCTCCCCTCCCGAGTCTGAGCCGAATATGAATTATATCCCAGATCATCATCAAGGTGTCTGCGACAAGGCGCACACTGCTTTCTTTATGATGAATCAATTCCACCGGAAAATCTAAAAATAAAAGGCTGTTTTTCCGAGCGATAACAAACATTTCTATATCAAAAGCAAAACGGTCCACGCGTGAACATTCAAGAAGCAAAACAGCAAATTCTTTCCTCATCATTTTTATGCCGCATTGAGTATCCGGAATTCCTGAAAGCAGGACGGATTGCACGACATATTTAAAAAATGTTCTGCCCGCGTTTCTGATAAATCCATACTTTTTTCGTGATTGCGAAGCCGGATGACTCCGAGACCCATAGAGCAAGGACAAATCCGTTTGCGCCCGCATCTGACCAAGCATATGGCCAAACATCGCTATGCCATAAGGCAGATCCGCGTCAGTAAAAACAAGAAAAGCCCCGCGCGCCTTCCGGAATCCTTCTTTGAGCGCCCCGCCTTTCCCCTTGTTTTCGGGGAGATGCAAAATCGTATAATCTCTTATGGATCCGGCATACGATCGGGCGATCTCGAGAGTCCTGTCTGAGCTTCCGTCATCAACCACTATAATTTCCACACCATATCCGCAGGAGACCGCATAATCCCGAAGCGTGCGCAAAGAAGATTCCAAAAAGGCCTCCGCGTTCAAGACCGGAATAATAATCGACACATCAATAGTCCTATTTATTATCTGGGGTTCTTTCATACAAAGTATAATGCCCTCGCTGAGCCGTGGGCCTATAGGATTCCAAAATAGTTGTTTCCAAGTTAGCCAATCTAAGTTCTGAAAGCGAAGCGCCGGAGACGATATAAGAAAATAAATTCCCGTTTTTATTTTCCAATCCGTCAACCCCGAAATGCAAAACCGGATTGATTTGGAGATATTGATATATCTCGAACTCATCCGACAAAAAAGCAAGAGAGGGACTATTTATCATCAAAATATCAGAACCAAAATCCACATGATCTTTTACGGTCATCTCCATATCTTGAACTTCTTGTGAAAAATATAAAGGTTCATCCACTTTTTTGATAAACAAAAAAGTTTGGAGCGAAACGAGACAAGCCAAGATAGCAAGTGCGTATGTTCTGCCGATGAGTTTAAAAAGCGCGAAAGGAAAAAACAAAAATAAAAGCAGGTGAGCAGGGAAAAAGTACCGGTACCATCCCGGCGTCTTCAGATACCAAAGAACATTCAATAGTATGAATACAAAAAGAATCAGCTCTGATCCCGAGAGAAAATCACCTTTCCGAAAACGCTTTATAAATGAAAGGCCGCTTATTAAAAACAAAAACAGGAAATGAAGCGGCGTGCTTTCCCGCAAAAAACGAAGGGCATTCCCCGCGACAAGCCCCCCTATATTCGCTTCCGCGTAAGAATTGGCGTAAAAATCAAGCGTTTCCTTGAGTCCCGCCATACTGAATTCCGGCATGATAATGAAAAAATATATGAGAAGCGGGGGAAGCAATCCGGCGCCAAAAACCAAGGACTGCGCCAAAACTCCTTTTTTATGTTTCAAAAAACGATATGCCTCATATACGAATACGGCGGGAAGAATCAATACAAAAAAAGGCTTGGTGGCCACACTCAAACCTATCAGTATGCCTGAAACAAAAAACCTTCGGAGACCCTGAGCGCCATAAAAAGCACAAACGCCTAAAAGCAAAAAACTTAAGCCCGGAACCTCGCCAAGCGCTGCTTTGCCGTTTCCATAAAAAGGAATAAAACTTATAATCAAAACAAGAGTCCATAAGGCGGCTTCTTTGTTATGGTAAACCATTCGAACAAAAAAATACGCGGTTCCGGAGAATAGCAACATATACAGGATCATGGGTATTCGAGCGGCCCCAATGCCCGAACCGAAAAATTTCAAAGACAGAGCCACCGGAATTATCAAAGGGTAATTGCTCGTTATCAAAAAAGACCGCTCTTCCACAAATTGTCCGGGGCCGATTTTTAAGCTAAATATCCAGTCTTCGGCCAGACTTTGGGCTATGCCCATGTTTATCCCTTCGTCAAACCAGGTGGCAGGCGAATACGAGATTCGCCAGAAGCCAAAAAATAGCAAGACAGCAAAAAGTAAACCCAGAAGTACCGTATGCCTGGGTACATAAGAAAAAACCTTTTGAAACAGAGTCTGCATATTAGTGAATCTATCTTTTCAGCTGAATAACCGATACAGATGTTCGTGTACCGCGGGCCAGAAAAAAATAAAATCCAACACACTTATAATAAGCAGCAAAGAAAAAACTCTATACAAAGCCTTTAAAGCCTCTTTCTTTCTTTCATAGAGCAGAACCAGAAAATAGGATCCAAAAAGCGCCAAGAAAGGATAAATTTGAAGACGATACCTGGATTCTACCACGCTTGGTAAAAGAAGGATCGGAGCGCTCAAACCGAGCGCGATACAATAATACAGTATGGTGCTTTTCTCTTTTTTAGAAAGCAACATTCCCGAAAAACCGCTCACAAACAAAATTCCTATGCCGATAAGCGAGCTCAAAACAAAGGCTATTTGCCCGATCCCGTTTTGATAAAACCAAAAACCCATCGGGCGTATTAAACTGAAATAACGGAGAAATCTGAGAAAAGACAGCTTGATAAAATGTGAGGGATCTTCTTTCAGAACCCGCAAAAATTCCTGGCGTGCTTTTTCTTTTAAATCAAAGGAACCTTCCTCGTTGAGATATTCTGTCAAAGGATTGTACCCACCCGCGATCTGCCCGCCATTGGCGCTTTCAATATTACCGATCCACAAATTATATTCTCCGATTAGAGTGGTGGGAATAAAATCCCCATAAATCGCATGATTTCGGAGAGCCCAGGGAATCAAAACGATAACAAAAAAACAAAAAAACAAAAACAACTGCGCATAATATTTACGTATTGCATAAAAAAACAAAAAAACAGGCACAAAAAGCAATATGGGCGGCCGTGTGAGTATCGCGAGGCCTGTCAGGAATCCGAGTAAGGCCGCGGCGATTTTTCTCTCAGGTCGGCTAAAAATCTTCACAAAGACGTAGAGTGTCGCTATCGTAAAAAAAAGATACAAGGTCTCAGTCATAAGCATCGCGGATATTTCTATCAAATCAGGATGCAAACCAAAGAGACCCAAGGCCACAAAAGCGATGGCATTTTTGCTCGTTTGTTTCTCGAACACCATTCTCGCGATCAGAAAAATAAGGTACGCGGAAACTGCGTGCAGGAAAGCTTGAATAAGCCATACGGCCTCGTAATAATGGCCGAATACAAAATATATCCCGGCGAGAAAAAATTCATAAGCAGGCCCTGCGCGAAGTATGGCGCCATCAAATTCATAGGATTTCGCCGCATCTTCCCTGAAACCCTGGCCATCAAGAATATTCAAAGCTATTCGATCGTATGCTTTCGCGTCGACCACGGGGTTTATCTTATAATAAAAAGAGTATCCTGCGGATAGCAAAAAAATGACAAGTAAAAACGCGGCGAGCCATTTACGCTCTTTGTTCCATTTCATAAGCAATCATCCGTTCTATCAAGGACAAAAACGAATACTCAGGTTTCCAGCCAAGAGAGACAGCTATGCGCTCATTGGACGCGCCGAGTTCACTCGTGTCTCGCTTGCGTATAAAATCAGAATTGACCCGAACATAAGCCTCCCAATCCTTAATCCCCAGTGCTTCAAAAGCCACCTTAAGAAGTTCTCTCAGAGTATGCTGTTCTCCGCTTGAAATAATAAAATCTTCAGGCTTCTTTGCTTGGAGCATCATCCACATGGCCCGCACGTAATCACCCGCGAATCCCCAGTCTCTGCTCACATTGAGGTTCCCCAGCTCCAGATATTTTTTATTTCCTTTCTTAAGATCAGCCACTCCTTTGATAATTTTTTTAAACACAAAGGTATCCGGCCGAAGCGGAGATTCGTGTTGAAACAAAATGCCGTTTACCGCGAATAGCCCATATTGTTCACGAAAATTGATTACGGAAAAATGCGCGGCAAGTTTTGTGACGCTGTATAAATCGATAGGTTTAAACTCAGATTGGTCTTCGGTGACTCTCAGAGTTTCGAGTTTTTCTTGTTCATAGATTTTACCGCTTGAAGCCTGAAATATCCGTGTCTCTCCGCTGTAACGCCGCGCTGATTCAAGCATATTCACCACTGCATCACAGTTTGTCTGAAAAGCTTCGAGCGGCCGCTCCCAGACTCCCGTCACGCTACTTAAAGCGGCGAGATTGTAGTATTCATGGGGCTGCGTTTTTTTGAGTATATCTTCTACGCGAGGATAATCCCTCACATCGCATTCCAAAATTTCCACCTGATTTTGGATACCAAAATGATCCAAACGCCACAAAGCCTCCCGAGTGGCACGGCGGCACAGACCAATCACCCGGTAGTTTTTTCGCAACAAAAAGTCCGCTAAATAAGCGCCATCTTGGCCTGCGATTCCGCTAATCAGAGCTATTTTGTCCGCCATATTTCAAGTGCTAGGGAAGAGACTCTCAAGAGAATTTTTAATAATTCCCGTCAAACGCTCAGAAGAAAACAAAGCCGAAGCCTGGTCTTTGGCTTTAATTGAGAGTCTCTGCCTCAAATCCAGGTCTCTCAATACGCCAAGAGCTTCTGCAAATTCCCGGGGAGAATCCGCAGTAAGCAGATGTTCTCCATTGTAAAATGGATAGCCCGCTATACCGCGAGACGAAACAAGAGCGGGGAATCCCCTGGCCAACGGCTCGAATATTTTCTGTTGCATTCCCGCTCCGTACAAAGAAGGAATAAGCGCTATATCCATTCCTTCGAATACCTTATTCAATTCTCCAAGTGGTACATAGCCATGTTGCGTCACGCCATTCACGCAGAGAGTTTCCAAATGAGAGGGCAATTTTGCCCCGAAAATATGGAATTCAAATTCGCCGGGGAACATATGTTGAACCAAAGGGACAATCCGAGAAAGAAGCATTTCCGCGGCCGCCCGATTATGCGCCACATTGTATGTGGATCCGAAAAAGAATACTTGAAGAGGGCTGGAATCTTTTATATTCGCCTTATAAGAAAGATAAGAAGAAATCCCCCGAAGCGGAAGCACTATCACATTTTTAGATCCTATCTTTTTATACCATTTCTCTTCGTCCGGCGTGATCGCGAAAAGGACATCGCTTAATTTTCCCGTAATGTATTCACTCAAAAATTTCGGCAAAAATTTTAGATAGTTCCAAGCGCTGCGGCCGTCCTCTTCCAAAAAATGCAAGGCCTCAAAATTGATAGAACGGCTGACAATGGGTATTTTCCTTTTTTTCACAAAACGGAAAAGCGGCCATAGATAGGTATAATCAAACCAGACCAGATCGGGCTGAAATTCGTCCAAGATACGCAAAAGTTCCTTTTGTATTTCTGGATCCCTGTATTCGTAGGCGGCTCCGTCCAAGTACCAAGGTCTCGCGAGACGTCCACAGATATTTTTTATCTTCTGAATCTTGGACATGTTTGCTCGAAGATTTTTGTATGGAACCGCGGATATGGGAATCTCAAGAGCCTCGCTCATTGTTTCCGCTTCTTTTCTGTATTTCTCTGAAGAAACCTTGGTAAGTACAGATACTTCATAACCCCAGCTTATAAATTGCTCTATTCCGGTCGCCCTATCTTGTTCGCAAGCCCCGTAAGCCGGAAACGGAAATTTCGGAGTTATGATCAAAATTTTCCTCTTCATGAAAATAGATTAAATTTAATTATGGCCCACAAAGCGCTGAAACCATCTTTCCAACCTATTTTTTTGCCCTCGGCATAGGTACGGCCGCTGTATGAAATCCCCACTTCATAAATTCTCAAACGCTCCCGCGCCACTCTGGCTGTTATCTCGGGTTCAATGGTAAAGCGATCTGAGCTCAGCTTAGGAAGAATTCTTTTCAAGGCTTCTCCGGTAAAAGCCTTGTAGCAGGTCTCCATGTCCGTAAGATTGATATTGGTAAACATGTTGGAAAGAAGGGTCAAAAACCGGTTTCCCACATAATGCCAGAAAAAAAGAACCCGGTGAGGCCTATTGCCCAAAAAACGAGAACCATAAACTACATCAGCGCGGCCATCAAGTAAAGGCTCAAGGAGAACCGGGTATTCTTCTGGATTATATTCCAAATCAGCATCTTGGATAATAACAAAGTCCCCTTTGGCCGCGGCAAAACCGCTCCGGAGGGCCGCTCCCTTACCTTTGTTTTCAGGATGAAACAGTACGCGCAAAGAGTCTTGATTTTTATCAAGACCTTGCAACAATTCCCTCGTACCGTCAGTGGAAAAATCATCAACCAAAATAATTTCCTTCTCCATGCCTTCGAGAGCAACCTTTTTCACGGCGTCAATGAGGCCGAGTATTGTATGTTTTTCATTATATACCGGTATGACTACTGACAATATCTTCATACATCAAATATCTATGGGCTTATTCATGAGAATATGAATATAAGATCTTAATTACAAACCGTGGAAAAAATAAATCTCCGCGACATTTCCGTGGCAGACTCAGGGAAAAATACATTCCCAGGCCTGCTTGTCTTGATTTTATCAAGAGTCAAAATAAGCAACAATCCGGGTAAGAACCCGATCCAAAGAAAAATGACTCTCTATGAATTCAACGGCTTTTTGATTCCGTGTTAGTATATCAGCTGAGAGCATTTTTTCAAGCGTAATGAAGAGCGCGCCGGAATTATTGGCTGGAAATCTCTCCAACAGACCGTCAAAGCCCTCATACGCCTCGCTCGAGCTAATGACTCGAAGGCCTGAGGCAAGAGCTTCGAGAACCACCTTGTCCATGCTTCCGGTTTTACTCGTATGAACCAATATATCGCTTGCCGCGTATTCCTTGGCCATCTCATGGTATTTTTTCCCCCCGATAAAGCGCAGCTTGTCGGAGAGATTGAGTCTTTGTATAAGTTCTTCCAAAACTTTTTTATACTCTTGGTCTGCCACCGTGATAGGTTCGCCGATAATATCCAATACGAGAGCTCGTTCAGGATGTTTTTCTACTACTTTATGAAAGCCTAAAATCACCGTTTCCAAATCTTTTACCAGGCTGATTCGTCCGACGCACATCAAACGAACACTGTTGTTTTTTCGCGTATCCGAGATATTTGAAAAGAGATCAACATCAATACCGTGTCCCAGAACCTCCACTTTTTTGCTCGGGAGGCGGAAACTCTCTTTGGAAGCCGTAAAAATCTTTGTGGCAATTTTTTCCGCGAGACGCAATTTGAAATTCACGGCTTTGTGCGTGTACCAGAGCAAAACTTTTTTCCGGCTCAAACGCCAAAAAAAACCACCAAGAATCAAGTACTCAGGATTCATGTGCACGAATACGTGATCATAATGTTTGCGTTCAGAAAAAATATAACGATAAAAACGAAACAGATAAACAAAACGCGAAGTTCCCTCTTCTTTGCCCAAAGACAAAACATTCACGTTCAGAGGAAAATCGTAGTCCCCCTTTTTCAGACAAATCACGGTCAGTGTATCCACCTGGCCGGCAATCTTTTTTATCCAGGTATGAAAAAAACCAAGATCAGTATCGTCCCGGTCAACCGTCTGAGTAATTAATAAAAGTTTCATAGAGACAGTATGGCTTTAATGAAGGCATTCTTATCGTTCACCGGTACAATGCGAACTGTTTCGCTTGGTTTAAGTTCATAATGAGCGACACCCACATCGCTCATAATCACCGGCGTCCCGAGCGCGTGAGCTTCCATGGGCACCAGTCCATAACCTTCCGCGAGACTGGGAAAAAGCACCGCGTCAGCATTACGCAGATACACGGCCGGTGAATACTGCCAGCCCAAAAATCTTACATGCCGCTTGAGATCAAGAGCCTCAACGCGATTCTCCAAAGCCTGCTTTTGGCTCCCCTTCCCTACGAGGAACAGGCCATACTTGGGGTTATGTTTTACGATTTCAAAAAATACATCAAGCAAAAAGAACAAATTTTTGATTGGCTCCATTCTGCCGGCCCACACAAAAATTTTTTCATAATCTCCGAATGTTTTCTTTAAATCAGAATCTTCCGCCGCCCTCCCGTATATCTTTGCCAAATTTACGGTCTGCTCTATCGGCCTGATCTTCACCTTGTTCTCGTCCAAACCCAATTTGCTTAAGCTTTGTTTTATTCGTTCACCCACAACTCTAAGCCTATCCGCTCTCTTCACGATAAAGCGAGCCAGGATATAGCGCAAAAAATAATTTTTTTTATAATAATCAGAGTCAAAAAAATCTCCGTGAAGTTGTACTTCAAGTGGAACAGCATATTTCTTTTTGAGCAGATAACCCGCCAGCCCGGTAAAAAAAGGATCCTGAGCGCTCAGTTCTTTGATCTTATTTTTCCTCATAAGTTCAGCGCCGATCCGAAGGAGGCTAAAAAATTGCAGGGCCTTTCCCCCGCCGGTCGATTGAACATGGACCCTACCACTCAAATCAAACGCTGTTTTTTTTCTGTCAGGAATGAGAATGAATAATTCCTCCGCATTTCCATAAGACATCATCCTATTTGCCACGGATGATTGCGGATCCAATATTTCTTTATCCAGACTGATCATTAAAATAGACATAGTGTTATTCATCCCGCCCTTTTCCAAAAAGACGAAGCGTATCCTTGGCCGCTTCTTTAAAACTATAAGTGTAACGCAAGGAGTTCAAAGCCTGTTTTGCTTTTTCATAACCTTCAGGGCTCATAATTGTTTTTAAAGATTGCTTAATATCTTCAGTCTTGCGCGGATTGAAATGAATGGCCGATTTTAGAACCCAGTCATAACCGATTTCTTCGGATGTTATAAACGGAGTTTTTGCGGCTATGCAATCAAGCATCGTATTCGGGCTGATATCCGTAAGGCTGGGAAAAACCATGGCATAAGAACGGGCAATACGTTTGGTCAATCCGTCTCGAGACAGAGCCGGTTCAAATCTGGTATGATTATAGTTTTGACTGCGCGCGTAAGCTTCAAGCTCTGATTTTTGCTCTCCTTCGCCGATAATGACTAACCCGATTTCTGTCTGGTCAATGGAAGAGAAAGCATCCAAGAGAGGCTTTATATTATTCTTGTTGATAATGCGCCCGGCGCAGAGAATTTCTTTGGATCTCTGCGCGGTCTGCGCTTCTATAACGGTTTCTGGCAAAGGATTTTCTATAAAAGCCAATTTTCTCTTATCACATCCATAATATCGCACAAATATGTCGGCCTGGAATCGAGTGGTAAAAACCAAAATATCGGCTCGGCCAAACACCCATTTAATTAAAACAAAACGAAGCCAATCCTTTTGGTATAAACCTTGTTCATAATAATCTCTCAGAGCCAAAGCCGCGCCAGTCTTTCCCAAAAATCGTTCCCAGATGAAATCTCCTCCTATGCGGATTGCCATTTTTTTCCTGAGAAACAGATTTGCCAAACTTGCCGGAATACCGGCGCTAAAATGATCAAAAGCGTATATATAGTCATACTGTTTACCGATTCGTAACAATGTTTTTGCGTAACGCCAATAATTACTGAGAGTACTCGTCCTCTGTATTCTCAAAACACGGAAGGGATAACGCGCATCGTCATCATGCGCTGCCACATTAGAATATGTGAGGATACAGACAACATGACCGAGGGCCGCGAATTCCTCGGCTATATTTTTGGCGTAGCAGGCAGGACCTCCGAGTTCTGGCACAAAAATTCCGCTGGCGATGAGTATCTTCATAGGTCTCTGCTCGTTTTGTTGAACAATTCTTTCATTTTATACGCGATAATATTCCAATCATAATCCGATACGTGATTTCGGGCGTTTTTAACGCAGTTCTCACGAAGATCGACATTATCCATAATACGCGCGATAGCCTCTGCCGCTTCTTTGGGTTTCCCGGGACTACACAAAATTCCGGTTACTTCATGTCTCACAATGTCCGGGATTCCGCCCACGGAAGTGGCCACTACCGGGATGCCGGCGGCCATGGCTTCAAGAAATACATTGCCAAGTCCTTCTGAACGCGACAAGCGACAAAAAACATCCGAAGAGGCGTAGAGACGGGGCAAGGATTCATGGGCGACATTGCCCAAAAAGAAAACTCGTTCACTGCATTTAAGATCCTTGCTCAATCTCTCCAAGGCAGCTCTTTCTTTTCCCGATCCTGCCACAATCAGCTTATATTGAAACGGCAAAAAGGCCAGGGCCCTGATCAGAGTATCCACTCCATTCTTCCGAGCCAAACGTGAAACCGTGAGGATCGTTCGATCATCCGGAGATACGGCACAGCCAAATTCATTCTTCAAAACAGCCACACGGGCAGAGGGATCCCGGGGTATCTGGAATCTCTTTGATTGCGCCAGGTCAACTCCATTGGGAATCAGCGCAGATATTTTTCCCCCAAAACCCATAATTCTACCCCACTCAAGCAAATAACCGCTTATGGCCTGGAGGGCGCTCGCTCGTCTGAATATCTGCTTAAACCAAGGCCAGAGAAACCAAACTCGGGAATATATATGCGCCCTGCTGTCGCCTTCTTGCAAAGTCAACAAAAAAGGAATTTCGGGATTCTGTTTTTTGTATCTCAGAGCGGCAAAACCTCCGTAACTTGCCATGATAGCCCATATTACAGAAAAATGACCAAGCCTTCTCACGTATTTTGCGCCTCCGAAAACCAAACGAAACTTATCAAAAAAATTCCCCTTCCCCATTCTATGAATTTCCACATTTCCTCTCTGTTCAATGATGGGAAATGTTTTATCCAAGCGAGCCGTAATAAGCACAAACTCAAAATCAAAAATCCGATCTGTTATCTCTTTTACCGCGATTTCTGCCCCGCCCAGCATCGGAAGATAGGCCGTGGAAAAAATAAGTATCTTCTGTTTCATAACATAATTCACAGCAGATTTAATCCTCTTATTCAGGCTATGGCCAAAAATACGAAGCTCGTCTGAAAAAGATACATCCGAGCCGGTTTATCCAAACAAGCGCTTCTTAAAATCCGCTATGGTTTTCTCCAAGCCCTGGTCCAGAGAGATTGTCGGCTTCCAGGCCAAACGTTCTCCTGCCAGATCTATGTTCGGCTGTCTTTGTTTCGGGTCATCCTCCGGAAGATCCCGATACACGAGCCTGCTCGAAGAGCCAATGGCAAGAATAATTTTTTCCGCTAGTTCTTTAATCGTAAATTCAGAAGGATTGCCAAGATTGACCGGCCCGAGGAAAGAAGCCTCGGTTTCCATCATTTTGACAAGTCCCCCCACCAAATCGTCCACATAACAAAAACTTCTGGTCTGAGAGCCATCGCCGTAAATCGTAATATCTTCCCCTTTGAGGGCTTGCAAGATAAAATTCGACACCACGCGGCCGTCATTAAAGGTCATCCGGGGCCCATAGGTATTGAATATACGTACGACTTTTATTTCCATGCCGTGCATCCGATGATAATCAAAACACAGAGTCTCAGCGCAACGCTTGCCCTCGTCATAGCAAGCTCTCGGCCCGATGATACTTACATTCCCTCTGTAAGCTTCGGTCTGCGGATGAACTTCCGGGTCTCCATATACTTCGGAGGTGGACGCTTGCAAGAGCCTTGCTTTATGTTTTCTCGAAAAACCCAAAACATTAATCATGCCTATAGTGTTGGCTTTGATGGTACGCACCGGATTTTTCTGGTAATGAATGGGGCTCGCGGGGCAGGCTAAATTATATACCTGATCTATATGCTCTTGGATTTCAAAAGGTTCAATAATGTCTTTCGGCAAAAAATGAAATCGCGGATTATCAAGAAGCCGCGTTATATTTTCTTTCCCGCCGGTAAACAAATTATCAAGACAATATACTTCATGTTCTTTATCCAAAAGCCGTTCACACAAATGAGAACCTATAAAGCCCGCGCCGCCGGTTACCATTATCTGAGACATAAAGATATGAAAATTTATCGCTCTGTTTAGAGAAAAAATGATAAAAAAAACACATATTCATAATACCCCAAATAAGCCGTCCCGTCAATCAAAAACCCGCCGATTTTATGTCACAAGCGGGTTTTAATAAGTCCGATAATATTCCCTTACAGGATGGCGGGGCAGGTTACCACAGAACCGAGTACAACTCCGTTTTGAACCGTTATAGAGGTGCAAGCGGTCGCGTCATCAGAGTCGTGCATTATTATTTCAGGTCCGCCGGTGCCACCATCATAAATCATGAGCGTTGTGCTACCGGTGGTATTTTTTATGGTACTCGTGGCAGAATGCACAGTGCCGGACGCGTGCACGTCATTCCAAGAAAAAGTTGGACCTGTAAAAGAACCCCATTCACCGATATCAAAACTATTGTTAAGGGCAGGTCTCAGAAAACCGCTGAAAGAAGCGGAGTTTATATCTATGTCCACCGAGCCTCCACCGGTTTGCCCGAATGTAACGTTTCCAAAAAAAGTGGTCGCTCCGGTAACTCCCAAGGTGGAACTTACATTCACAAAACCGTCAACAGATAAATTATTCCCTACATTCAGGTTCCCAGAGTTAGTTTTTGCTCCCGTGTTATTCACAGTCCCGAGCCAAACGGTGCCGCTGGAATACATATCACCCCAGGCAAACCCATAGGCTCCAAAGTCACCGGCGTCATTGCCGGATGGCATAAGAAAATCTACAGAGGTCATCGTAGAACTTACATAATCCAAGAACGCGGTGCTGGACGCGTAGATATTTTTTGCCGCTTTGCCAAAACTACCGAAACTGGCGCGATTATTTACGGTCAGCAAAACACCATCTCTAAGGAGTATGCATGGTGCTCGTTACATAATCCAAAAAGGCCGTACTCGATGCATAAATATTGCCAAGCGCGTTGCCATAAGCGCCAATGCCAACCGAATTGTTCGAACCGAGAAGCACCGTGCCATTTATGGTCAAGGCCGTACTGCTTACATAATCCAGAAAGGCCGTACTCGATGCGTAGATGTTGTCGAGGGCATTGCTATAAGCGCCAATGTCCACTGTTTTGTTTGATCCCAAAAGCACGGAACCGTTTATGCTTAGTGCAGTCGAACTTACATAATCCAGAAAGGCGGTGCTGGACGCGTAGATGTTGTTATACGAGAGAGAATATGAACCCAAATCAACCGTGTTGTTGGCATTCGGATCCAAATCTCCTGCCAAACGCGCGGTAACCGTGAGGCTGTCGCTCGTGGCATTGCCAATGGTAGTACTGCCTTCTATACTCAAGGCCGAGCTTAAAGTGGTGTTTCCTATTACGTCAAGCGTGCCACCTATACAGATACATCATTGCCCACAGTCGTCACAGCAAGGGACGATTCAGAAATCAAGAACGACAAAACCACAATAAATAAAAATCCCAAACAGGCGAATTCTATTCTAAAAAGTGGTCTTGCCATATTTTTTCTAAATATAAAAAATATAATTAATTGATGAACAAAAAAATAAAACTTTCTATCCCACCTAATTCGCAGATTCCGAATATAACCTTACAATATCAACAATTTTATCCGCCACCGCATCGTATATTATAACTCCATGAGGATAATAAAGCAATTTATCTCCGTTTTTCACATATTGAAAATATATGGGATTTTGCTCATGCAAGCTGGACGCGTCAAGCACCGTAGCCACCGTAATTTTCCCCTCAGGGAAAAGCATATGACGTGAGACAGCTTGTACCACAAGATCCGCCTCAGAACCTGATCCTGTTGTGTCTTCTGCAGGCTCTGTAGCCTCTGTTTGTCTGCTTTTCAAAAAATCTTGAGAGTTTTCTTGAAAAGGTACCTTTGCTTTGTCCTCAACACCGCGATCAAGCATATACCAGGCCAAAATTACGACTACCAAAAAACTGATGAGAGACACTGTAACAGAGCCGTACAAAATCCTTTTCTGATTCAAATTCTGATTCATACATTCGCTTCCTAAAAATTTAAACTTTCAGAAGAACAGGCATATTATAGATCTTTTTCTATGCCTAGTACATCCTTATTTGTGTACAAATATAAGTCTACCTCTTCACAACATATTTTGAAAATCCTACGAAGTCAGCCCGCTTCGCTGCTTTGCCGACTTGAGTCCTGACTGAAAAAATTGTCAATAAAACAAGCCCCTGAATCCAGAGGCCTGTAATATCCGATAGAGCTTTTTGATTTTTACAGTCCGCTCAAAACAGCTCCTTCGCTATATGTTTCAGAGTCTTTCAAAGTAACTATCCGGTCCCAGCGATATTTCAATTTTTTGAATGTTTGTTCGTCCTTTATATGACGCTTTATCTGTTTGCTGGAATCAGCCGGATCCGGTTCAAGACGATAAACCTTGGAAGAACCTTTATATTTAACCAAAGTATAATTCGGATGATGATCCGTATAACTTATCTCTGACCCGACTTTATATTTGTCGAGCAAGGCGCCATCTATGTCTTCAATCCAATCCCATTTATAACTGAGATCATTAAATACTTTTTCAGAATTTATCCAATATTTATCAGGACCCAGAAGCAAGTATACTTTAGGATCTGTGACGATTTTTGCCAAGGCTCCGTATTTTGGATCGTAGAGAGGCCCCCATGGCATGAAACCCAGCGAATCATTAGTGATACTGTCCAATTTCGCTTTCGTGGTCGTCATGACACTGCTCCATCCGGTGAGATAGCTGAAAAATTTATCCGGACTGCTGAAAGGTCTTTTGGTACAGTTTTCAGTTACATAGTAAACAGCGGGTGACGCGGAATGTTTGTAAGCTTTTTTCAGAGCCAAAGCACACTCTTTCTTGCCGCCAGCTGCCAATTCTGAGAATTGCAGTTTTGGATTGCCTTTTTCATCCAAACCGTAATAGGTTACTCTCAAATCCGCTTTGCCATTGCCATCACTGTCTATATCTTTCGAAGCACCTTTATCAAGGGTAACACTCACCGGTTTTGACTCTATCACCATGCTGATAGTGCTTTCCGTGGCGCTTGAAACAGTAACCGTGTGAGAGCTGGATCCTACACTTATTGATGTGGGAGAGCTGACACTTACTGAAACAGTAACCGGAATTCCTACGGGAGCTGGAGCTTCAGCGGCCGGGGCAGGAGCTTCAGCCTCAGCCTCAGGAGCCGGAGCCGGAGCCGGGCTAGCGCCCGGGCCTGATCCACCTCCGCCACCTCCGCCGCCCCCACTACTACCCGCGCCTGAGCTCGCCGTACAGGTGGTCTGAGGAGTTACCGTAATGGTCTGAGAATCAATATCATTGGTACAAAGAATCGTGAGCTTAGATGTTGAGGCGCAGGTTATCGTTTTTTCACCGCAGGTATTGCTCGATAAGCCAAATCCGTCTCCATTGGCTGAAGTGATCTCCACCACAGAGCCGGTAGCCACGGTAAACACTACATTATCTGTATTAACCGTGTAAGACTCCACGCGGGTGGCATTGGTAAGCGTATAGGTGTGTCCTGTGCCCGCGCTCAAACTTACGGTTGTAGTCCCATCATGCGTGACCGTGTTAAAGGCTCCAAGCGCCGCGGCGGGTACGAGGAGAAAAACCGCGATAATTGTGAATACTTTATGCATAATGCTTTTTGTTTTGCTTGGGTTATACTTCAACTACCGGACTAGAAATCACATGGATAGGTCCCGCTTGATACCGTCGAAGTGACAAACTCTCCATTCACACCGAAAGAAAAATTTATACAGCCGCTTCCATCGCTTTTTTCCATTATGATGGCCGCTCCGAGCGAAGCTTTGCCCGAACCCATCACCAAATTGGAAACAGCCACAGAATTAACAAGAGTGGAAGTTGTCATATAGACTGTTCCTGAAGCGACGAGATCATTAAACGCCGCTCCGGCGCCGGCGCCGGAAACCAAGACACCGACATCATAGGTGTTATGTGTCCCCGGAGCTACTGAAGAAGCAACTCCTCCGTTAAAGGTAATAGTATCAGCGCCTGAATCTCCAAGAGTCACATTGCCGTCTGCGCTCAGCACACCTGCCCAGAGAGTACCGGAAGAGAAAACATCATTCCAAGCGTTGCTGAACGCGCCGAGATCAAGATCATTGTTTGCAGTCGGTTCGAGTCTGCTTGCAAAACGAGAGTTGAGATAAATGGTATCAGACGTAGTGGCATTGCCCAGAGTTGTATTGCCGCCAAACCAGCCGGTGCCGTCTACCGCGAGGTTGTTGCCAACGCTCAAATCACCGGCACTGGTGCCAAGAGTGGCTACGTCTACGGTGCCGAGAACGATGGTGTTGGAAGCGAAAATGTCCCTCCAAGCTCCACCGTATTCTCCGGAGTCATACAAATTATTACCCACCGGTACCACAGTACCCGTAATGTCAGCGGCTCCAAACAAAGTCAAAGTACCGCTTGCAGAGCTATTCCCGATGGTGGTATTTCCGTAAAGCTGTGAAGTCCCATCAACAGCGAAATTATTACCCACACTCAAATCTCCGGCAGCGGTGCCAAGAGTAGCTAAGTTAACAGTGCCAAGCACGATAGTATTCGAAGCGAAAAGGTCATTCCAGGCGTTTGAATAGGCGCCAAGATCATTTCCATTGTTATCAGTGGGCTGAACTGACCCGGCCACACGAGCGTTGAGATACAATACATCTGTGGTAGTGGCGTCCCCAACAGTCAAGTTGTTTGAAATGGTAACGCTTGAACTCCATACTGCCAAAGTGCCTACATACAAAGTCCCGGAAACATACAGATCTTTCCAAGCATTTGAGTAGGCGCCAAGATCATTTCCATTGTTATCAGTGGGCTGAACTGACCCGGCCACACGAGCGTTGAGATAAATGGTATCAGAAGTAGTGGCATTACCAAGAGTAGTGTTGCCGCCAAACCAGCCGGTGCCGTCTACCGCGAGGTTGTTGCCAACGCTCAAATCACCGGCACTGGTGCCAAGAGTGGCTACGTCTACGGTGCCGAGAACGATGGTGTTGGAAGCAAAGAGATCGTTCCATCCTGAACCATAAGCTCCGAGGTCATAGGTGTTGTGAGTGCTCGGCAAAACATTACTTGCCACGTCAGCGGTTATTGTAACCGTGTCGCTGGCAGAATCTCCGATGGTCGAGTTCCCGTTCAGGGTTGTAGCCCCAGTCACGGTTGTGGCTCCGGTAACGTCGAGCGTACCTCCAAAGGTTGCAGCCCCAGTGATGGTTGTAACTCCGGTTACGTCGAGTGTGCCTCCAACAGAGACATTATTACCGACTGTAGTCGCGGCTTTGGAACTGCTTGGAGCGAACAGCAGAGCAACCGCTATACCCAGTCCTGCGTAGAGAAGCAACATTCGTGCCTCTCTCCAACTTAGTGATTCAGACATAATGTACTATATTTTACCTATGTATTTAAAAGTAACATAGGTTTTAATTTATAAATAAATGTAAATTTCTCAGAGAATAGGAACCCTTATTTCTTCGACCACATTATTCGGTAGTCTTCTTGGATCCTGGTCCAGTAACCACTTGCTCAGGAAATAACCTTATAACATCCACAATAATATCTTGCTCCAAATCGTACACAATCAGACCCAAAGCGTAGCGTATAATTTTATCCCCATTCTTAACGAACTGAAAATATAATGGATTCCTGGAACGGAGCAAATCCGCGTCCGTAACGGTTACGACCGTAACATCGCTTTGAGGAAGCATAATATGTTTAGAGACCTTCTGAACCACTTCCACTACCTCGGATTGTTGATTGTTTGCTGAAGCCTTATCTATATTTAGACCTTCTGCGTTTTTTGCAGGTCCTGCGCCATCCGGTTTCACGTCTCCCTTGTCAAAAACATACCAAGCAAGTATCAAAACAATCGATAAAGCTAAAAAAGACAACAAAATTGAGGCATACGAAAAAGATTTTTCACCCGTAAGATGAAGTCCTTGTTTCTTCATTCCTAAACTCATAACCCCTTTAGAAATATATATCTGCAAGTATACTCTTTTTTTTATACAGGTGATACGTTTTCTGTGGATAAGTACTAAAAAACAAAATACAATTGTTTTTCAAAAATAAATACGATACACTACAATGCATACAATCATTATGGAATTACGCCAAAAACAAACTATTTTGTACATCATCACTCAGGGGCATTGGGGAGGCGCTCAAACCTATCTCTATGAGCTCGCGACAGGCTTAAACCGGAGGTACAACATACATATAGCAGTGGGAGAATCTCTGGATACTCCTGATTTACAGAAAAAAATACAAACATTCAACCAAGGAGAATCCGCACAAAATCAAATCTCCTGTATAAGCCTCAAACATCTAGTCCGTCCCGTCTCCCCTGCCCAGGATATCTTGGCCATTTTTGAAATGGCAAAATGTATCAAAACCTGCGAACCGGATATAATACATCTCAACAGCTCAAAAGCCGGCGTTCTTGGTTCAATATCCGCCCTATTTTACCGTAATCCTTCAAAACGCGTGATATACACGGTCCACGGCTGGGTATTCAACGAAGCTCTTGGAAAAACAAAAAAATACCTATATAAAATCTTGGAAAAACTAAGCGCGGCTTTCAAGACTCACATTATTCTACTGACAAAAAAAGACTTTTCCATTGTCCTCAATCTCCTTGGTATCTCCAAAAATAAATTGCGTCTTATACCGCTTGGCGCCTCAGTCCAAAATCATATTTTAACTAAACAAGAGGCAAAAACACAGATAAACGCATACCTACCTTCAAACAAAAAAATTCTCCAAGATACATTCACCATAGGTATCATAGCCAATTTATACCACAACAAAGGTATCGACATACATCTGCGAGCCCTCGGCCTTTTGTCCAAGACAGAGATTCAAAATACCAAAACCATAATCATAGGAGACGGGCCTGAGCGCGCAAGACTTCTAAAGCTTTCCGAAGATTTGCATATCAAAGACTTTGTCCATTTCCTCGGATTCATTGACAAAGCTTCCTGTCTTCTACCGGCCTTCGATCTCTGCATCATACCTTCAAGAAAAGAAGGCTCACCATATATCTTAAAGGAAGCCATAATCCAAAACATCCCTGTGTTAAGCTCAAAAGTCGGCGACGTAGAAGAATATATCATACATAAAAAAACCGGACTCCTCGCAGAACCCGGCAATACGGATGAATGGGCCGCTCATATTGTATGGTCTCTCCACAATAGACAACAACTGTCTTCTTTCTCCGCGTCAAACCAAAAAAACATCCCGAGCGTGGATGAAATGCTAAAAAAAACCATTGAGGTGTACGGCACTGTGTAAAGTCTTCTCTCAAAATTCCTCCGGCTTGGACCGGAGGAATTTTGACGCAAAAATCAGTGTCGAAAAACCTACTTATTTATCGTCGTAGAAACGACATCTCCGAGAAGCGCCAAACTCTGTTCATCAAAATAAATCCCGGCCGCGTAGGCGCGGTTTACCAACTCAATCGCCTTCTCAGTCTGTCCCAAATGTTTATAGACCAAAGCCAACCTCCACCAACCCTCGCCTATATCAGGCAAAAGATTTATACTCTCTTCCAAAAGTTTTACGACTTCTTCCCCTTTTCCCAACTGAAATTTAACACCGGCCAAACTGTAATACACTTGCTGACGCTTGGGAGACTTGCGCAAGGCATCCTCCATAATCACTTCGGCTTTTACCACATATTCTGCGTTATGCGTGATTTCTGAGAGAACCTGGGCTATATGGGTCAGCTGAAGGTGTATCCTGATGTCATAGGGATGGATGTCCATGTTTTTCATCAAATCGTCGAAAGCTCGCTTTCCCATTTTAACCGCGAGTTCCGGATTGCCGCCCTTGGCATACTGGCCCATGGTGTCCACCACGGTTCGCGCCAAGTCCAAACGAATATCATCCACATGAGGCGTGGGAATCCGGTACGCCTGTTCTATGGCTCCAAGCGGGTCGTTCCCTGCGTAGATACCGCGAATCGCGTCAAGAGAATGCATATTTGCCCGGGCAGGGCTGATATTAGTGGCATAGATGATAAGCGCCAGCACAATGGAAACAGGAGCCACCATGGAGAGAGACAGCTTGGCAGACTTAACATTCGCTATCCGCGCCAGAGCTTGAGGCCGTATATGCCAATTTACAAAAGCCAAAAAGAAAAAGAAATAAATATATGAAGTGGGATTTTCAAACACAAACAACTGTTGAACAAAATGAGACACCAAAAAAGCCGACCCGAGAACACTCACATGCACGCCAACTTTCTTCTCACGATATCCTTTCCACAAATACCATATGGGAACCCCGAAAAGACCGAGATAACTCAAGAATCCAAACAAACCCTGAACCGCAAGCGTGTTTAGAGCCGCGTTGTGCGCGTTGTCAAACCAGGTTTCTCCATAACCGGAACGCAAAAACTCGGGTCTGTAATATTTATTAAACGCGTAATAATAATTGTTGGGTCCCCAACCGAATATGGGCTTTTCTTGCCAAGCCTCCACGGCTATATTCCAAGCCATCAAACGCGTGGCCCCCGTACCGCTGGTAAAAGATGAATTAACCAGTTTGCCCACAATGGGTGTTTTCATCACAAAAGGACTTTGTCTAAAAGTAAAAGCCAATACAAGGCACAAGAGACCGCCCACTATTACTATTCTCAAAATCTGGCGAACGCGCTTATGGCCCGAAAGAGTAATCGAATAACCAAGCAACAAAACCCCAAGCCCGGCCAAAAAACCCAAAAAAACGCCCCTGGTACCGCTAATAAATATACCCACCAAGCCAAGAAAGCTCACTATTCCAAAATAGCCTTTCCACAAAAATGTTTTCTCTTCAACAGCAAGAAAAAAACCCACAAAAGACAAAAACATCCCATAAGCTCCCAGATAGATGGCATTCCCCAAAGTGGCAGACACACGATCACTGCCTCTATTCAAAAGAAATTCAGGACTAAAAATTTGGATAATCCCCAAAACCATGATTAAAGCCCCTGTTGATAAAAGAATAAACAGCAAACGCCTCCATTGCTCCCGGGTTTTGATGCAAGATGCCAAGACCACGTAATACATGCCATAATGGATAAGCGTAAAAAAACCAAGCATCCGTTCATGGTTGTCCCAAAAACTCTTGTACCAATCCACGCCCAAAAAAGTGGACACCGCGAAACTCAAGAAATAAAGCAGAATCATGAGAGTAAGCGGCGTAGCTCGTACTTTATACGCCTCCCTGTCCATTTTAAAAAGCAAAATAAAAGTGCCGAGCATCAAAAGCGCAATGGTCCTGAAAAGAATAATTTTGGGTACGATAAAAGGAAAAATAAAAGCGCTGGGCACCACCACAAAAGGAACCAAAAACGTCAAGACAACAAGAGAAAAAAGTACTTGTTCAAGTCTCTTTTGCATAAAATGCGTATGTGTTTATTTTAAAGCCGAACCCCAGGTCTCTTGATATAATTTCTCATCAGGATAAGCTTCAAGCAGTATCCGTACTGCCTCTTTGTATGATGTTTCATTGTTAGTATCCTGGTAGAAATTGATCAAAGCAATCAAAAGATCGGGATGTTTTGGGATTCGCTTCAATCCATTCGACAAAACCTCCTCCGCTTCGTTCGGATTATTGAGCTGTTTCTGGAGCATCCGCGCAAATGTTATATAGATGCCCACGTCCCCGGGCGATTCATCCAAAGCTCTCGGATAAAAGAGGGCCGCTTGTTCATAATCATTGAGCTCGATTCTATAGGTTTCGGCGATATTTCTTTGTCCCAATATATTGGGATGCACTTCATGCGACTTCTTGAAGCTCAAAATAGCCCGATGATAATCACCAAACATAGAGTACATATTGCCAATTGCTATCCAGGTCTGCCAATCGCCCGGGCCGTCTTCTTCAAAAGCTTTTTTCGTCAAAGTTAGGGTTTCTTCCATGCGCGCTCGCGTCGCCTCATCCAAATTTTCTGGAATTACAACATGCCGAAATGGGTCTTCCACTGAAAAACTAATCTGAGTATCTTGATTCTGTCCGTCTTTTTTATCATCAGACCCTGTTCTGTACACAAACCAATACCAAGAGCTGAGAATTACCCCAATCAAAACGGCTCCTAACAATACATATGTTCTTTTTTTCATATTTTGATTTACATCCGCATCTCCGCAAAATCTCTATGACATGAGGCCTTCTTTCAAAAAAACCGCCGCAGGCTGAGAAAATTTCGGCTCATTCCGGATTAAATGGCAGCCAAACATTTCACATCGTCCCGATCACGCGGGAACTAAAAATTATAAATTGTTGAGATTGTTAAGAAAGTATAACACAGATAACAAAAGCCCGGCAAGGCTTGAAAGTAGACTTAACGAAAAACCCCCGTAAGGGGGTTTTTCTAGACTAGGCGTTCAGTAAGAGAAATCTTACTTCGCTACAACGGTAGGCGTGGTAGAGACGGAGTTCAATCCGCTTACCAAGAAACCGTTTACCCAGTCGTTCGTGGTGGTCGCGTGAGCGCCAGCACTGCGATCAGACCAGATGAAGTCATCATGGACATCGCTGTCGACTGTGTTGGCTGCTGACATGAGGTTAGCGTTCTCAACCCATGTGGCCGCGTCACCGCCGAGCCGTGTGCTAATGCTTGCTCCGGAAGCCACGCCAGTAACTGTGCCGCGGACCAAGTAGAGTCTTGGCTTGGAAACAGAAACTGTGCGTTCTTCTCCTCCATCGCCTGTGCCTGAACTGTCAGTATCAAACAAGGCCTGGAAGTAGCCGTTCACAAAAGCAGTAGTAGCTGAATTGTACAGTTGTACTTCCGTGCTTTCGGTAACATCGAGCACTTCAACGTTCGTGACTGTAGCCGTTGTCGTACTCATATCGAACACGAATTTGTACAATCCGATATCTCCCTTGTTGGCTGTGACCTTGAACTTGAACAGATCATTAGCGCCGTTTGCCAAGGTTCCGCCCACCGACAGAACTTCTACAGTCGGAGCAGCCTTGTACATGTAGTGCGTATTTCCTGTCGGAACATTGGAAGTGCTGAGGTACTCAATACTTCCAGTTCCGGTGAGGTTGCCTTTTGCCACCACATCTCCCGCGGCGTTGATCTTCAATCCAAGACGATGGCCACCTACTGTTACGGACTCTTGCGGACCAATGCTGGCGAGGTTTGCCTTGAGATAAAGTTTCTTGCCATCAGAATCATCGGTCTTTACCACAAAGGATCCATCATTAAAGTCTATAACAGGGGTGGTGCTGGTCGGTACTACAGAACCTACCTTCACACCGTCTTCATCTTCAGCGTACAGAAGAGCATAATCCTTAAATGAAGAGCTGCTTGTGTCAGTCACGTTCATGGTGAACATGAGAGTGTCGAGCTCTACATTTTCTGTGGTGGTTGCGTAGAAGTTGAAGGTTCCCAAGGTCACACCGCTCGTTCCCGCGGTCATAAGAGCCGCTGTCGGGTTGGATGGGTCAAGTGAAACCTGTACGGTTCCGCCTGCCGCGCCTACGGTAATGGCTTGTCCATTTGCCGTGTCCTTAGTCTCGGTAACTGTGTTACCGGTCTTCACGCCCACAGATACCACGTCATCATTGCTGTTGTCATTGTCTACAGCAAATGTATGAGAGGAGGTGGATCCGGTCACTGCCCCACCGGCAATGTTTCCAACAACGCGTACTACCACCTTCTTGCCGGCCTTGACAACAAATTGGTCAGTGCCGCTCAAGTTGAAGGTAAAGGTTTGGTTGTTGCCTGCCGTGGAATCAGAACCGCTCTTTGTTTCGTTCAAAGCTTCTTCAGTACCGGCGCCATCATAGCTGTCGCCATCTTTATCCACCATCAATCTGATGTTCTGGACATCAATGGTTTTAGCAGCGGCATCGGTAGTATCCGTCATCTTGACCTGAGTAACTCTTATGTCCTCAGAAGAATTGCTGCCGTCAAACAAAAGTTGAGCGAACTCAACATTGTTGGTACCGGCTGCGAGTGTCTTGGCCGAAGGTACGGACAAGGTGGTCACGCGCAAAGAGCCTGCTTTGATAGTCTGAACGTTTGCGCTCACTGCGGCTTGCGGGTTTGCGTAAGTGCCAAGCGTAATCGTTTCAGAACTGTTTTCACCGGTAGCTTCGAAATTGGACGTATTGGCCATATCGATAGCTACGGTTACTGTGTCATTTACTGCCGGCGTGCTGTCAAGAGTAGCCTTCAAAGTAAGGATATTGTCACCGACCGGTAAAGTAAATGAATCAGTTGATGTCGCATAACCGGGGCTGGTGGATCCTACGCCGTCTTGTCCTCCGGTAAGAGAATCACCTTTTGCGCTGTACAAAACGAGCTGATCAAATCCGGTCGGAAGTACAGAGCCAGTGGTGGTCAATCTGAACACTACGGTTTTTACGGTTATAGGTTCTCCCTGAACTTTGAAGTTCCATGAACCCAATGCTACGCCGGTTGAATCTTCCGGGATATTGCCGGCAATAACATCATTGGTCTTGGAAACGGTCAAGTTGCCCTGAGCGACAGTTACCGTGTTGCTCATCGCGCTCGCGTTATTGGTGGGAGTGGCATAGTAGCTATGCTTCAAATCCTTGGCCAATACATCGCTGGCTTGTTTTACATCCAAGTTCATGGTTCTCGCTGAGCCGCTCACAATGTCACCATATACTTCATAGGTCTTGTTCTTGCCTTTACCGATCTTACAGTCTTCGGTACAAGCATCAAGCTTGAAGGTAACATATTTGCCGCTCATTACACCGGTAGCAACTTTGTTGTCGTTGTAGCGGAGTTCAAGATCCGCGAAATCAGTGGTCGCGGCGCTTCCATCGTTGTAGAGAACGATTTTCTCAACCTGGAAATCATTGGTCGCAACCGTGATCTTTACGTTGGCAAGGTTTATATCCTTGTCACCAACTTGCTCGGTGATGGTGCCTACCACAGCGCCTTCTGCCAAGGTTACGGTGCCAAGAGTCACACCGGTGTTGGTTTGCACAGCATTTCCTTCCACAGGAAGAGTGCTGGCTACTTTGGCATCTGTCTCAACAGAATACAAAGCCAAGCGTGGTAAGTCTCCGCCGATAACGCCGGAACTCGCCATGTCAGCAACCAAAGTGTAGGTCTTGGTTTCGCCGCTCTTTACCATTACGTCTTCTGTAAAGGTGGCTAGGCTATCTGCATTCAATGTTTTACCAAGTGAATTCAACAGATTTCCATCCGGATCTACCACGTTTACTTTGCTCAAGTCTGCGTCTCGAGCCGGTGTACCGGTTCTCTTAACCACAAATGACTTGATAGTTACATCACCACCAGTCGCGCTAAGGTTGAGTTTGGTAAACTCAACGCGAGCCGCGCTTTGCACTGCATAGGTGCCTGATGGCGTGCCAGCAGCCAAAGCCACACTCAAAGTCCCTTGGCTGGTCGTTGTGGTGTCAGTGGTTGTGGTGTCAGTGGTTGTGGTGTCAGTGCTGCTTGAACCAGTTCCCATCTGAGAAGGATCGGCACTAAGACTGCTTGGAGTTGCCGTGCCGCTTGCCACTTCCAAAGAATCAAATACTTCTTGGGAAACAGTGCGCACGTCACCCTTTGAGGTCATACCAAGAGTGCCGCTTACTTCTTTCAGTTCACCATTCCATACGTAGAAAACGCTGTCATCTCCGGAAGTCTTCACCAACATACCATTATGTGGTTTTGCTTCGGTTACAGCAGGGCCGTCTTTGTAGTTGGCGTCAAATACATCCGCAAGGTCTCTCACAAGAGAAGCCCACTTGTCGCCATACAGCGCTTTGGCCACAGCTTCGCTGGCCAATTTGTGCTTCATGTTGCTTGGACCCACGGCGTATACGTCTGGTGAAACTACGGTCTTGTACAATCGTGAACCAGGGCGGAAGTTTACACCACCACCACTTGGATAATTGCTTACGCATGTGTTTGGAATTTCTACCACACCGGAGAAATCTTCAAACCATGTTTTGTATACTTCTGAGTTCGGGAAATACATGCGCTCCATGTCAGCGTTGACATAGTATACCGCGCTGTTGTTCGGAACTTTGAACAAGTCCCCGGCTTCTAGCTCAGGACATGCTTCGGCCGCGTTGACCACGGCTGGAAGAAAAGCACCGAACGACATGCTGAAAACGGTCATACCAGAAACTACGCTGGTAAAGAGCTTTTTCCCGAATTTCTTCAAATCGCTCATAATTAGTAATCCTCTACTCATCTTCAAGCGTCCCAATGTTTATTTTTTCACCGGGATCAAAAAGATAAGTACTTGACTTAAAGTCATCCAACGGTCCATAGACCCCGACCTTTCAGTCGAATGACACTTCCTTGCGCGAACGCAAGTCCTTCGGCTTTGGCCGAAGGGCCGCAATATACTGTATGGCATAGAGATCCCTCAATATTAAGGTGAAGGAGCCCAAGCCGCACAGTAGTATACCGCGACTGCATACTTTATAATACTTGTAAAAGAACCCTTCTCTAGTTTTCTATCCTTAATTTTTAATTCGAGTTTGTTCCCGTGGCTGATTTTGGAGCTACCTGTAATGCCGGATCTGTCTTTTGCGTGCCTGCTCCCAAGCCTCCCGCAGGAGGGGACACTGCCACAGCCTGAGCTTCAATCAAAATATGTTCAGCTACGTTTGTAATTTCACCGAGACCCTTTATGGTGTCAAAAGCCTCTTGCAATTTACCTTCTTCTATCAAAATCCTTACTTTTTGGGCTGAATTATCTACTTCTTTTGTTTTTTCTTTAAGTTGTTCTTTTGCCTGGCTAACCGAAGGCGTCTCTAGCACCTGGGCAGCCTGGGCCATCACATTGGCACTGGAAGAAACGATTCTCGGCGTGTCAGCGCTCCAAGAAGCTGTGGAACTGCTAAGCTGTACGGAAACAGTGGAAGAAGACAAAGACAGAGTACTGCTGACTGCGCCATTCATCAAAATAGCTGAACCGGAAACCGTTTGATTCGAAGCGTTTGAGTCGGCTCCTTTCTTTACTTTTTCATTATCTTGTAAAATATTGTCTAATGCTCCGTTCACCAAACTTTTTACTTCGTCTTTCAAACCACCATTTTCAGCGATCCCGCTTCTCACGATTGTTTCAATCGAATCCAAGGCCTTACCATCCACACTTTGGGCCACTTCAGAGACTTGCCTTACCACTTCCGTATTTTGGGTCGTCTGAGAGTTGGCGCTAATGTCTTTCAATTCTTTGGTGATCACTTCTGTTTCTTTTTGAGTGTCTTTCGCAAGAGCCAGAGCTTTGCCAGGGTCTTCATTTATTTTTTGTTTAACCTCTTCATTGCTTATGGTCACTGCGGTTGATATAGACTCCTGAAGATGCTTGTTCGCGGCATCCACCCGACGCGAAGTATCTTTACGATCCTCTTCAACCAATTGTTTGATCTCTTCCACCCTTCTCTCTGCAAATTCAAAATTTCTTTTAATTTTAATCTCTTGTTTTGATTCTTTTGGCGCTCCAACAGCTGCAAAAGCTATCTGAGTTTTCTCATGAGCCACTTTAACACTCCAGCACATATCTCCGGGTATACAATTGAAAGTGGCGCTTACACTGGCAGACCAGCCGGCGAGGGCCATGAGCATGATAAGAAAAGTAGTGAGCACCGGACGACCAAACGACACCAAGCCCTGCGGTACAAACGTATGAATAAATATATCGAAAGACCAACTTTTTTCTCCAAACGAGACAGGCCATTGCTTCACTGCCTGAGCACGTATCTGGTCCATCATTATCTCTTTATTTTTTGAAACCCAAGAAGGATCTGGGTTAAGCAGATCTTTCATCGTATCAAAATGCTTCAATTGTCTTCGAAAATTCTTCATACACGCATTGTCCAAGTTATTGCTCTTTCTGAAGAATATTTTTGAGCACTTGCAAAGCTCTATGCAGAGTAACCCTCACATTTGTCCTGCTTTTTCCAAGTATGACGGCTATTTCAGAACCACTCAAAGAGTCCATATATCGGAGAATTATTATCTCCTGATATTCACGCTTCATCTTTTTCAAGGCTTTCAGTATTTTTTCAGCCTCATAACGATCGTGAATCATTTCGTATTCTTTCGCGTCTGTTCCCTGTTCTTTCAAATCTTCGAGAGAACAAAGTTGTTCTCTTCCCTTTTTTCTATAAAAATCCACCAAAGTAGTTTTGGCTACTTTATATATAAAGCCGCTGAAACTTCTTACATCACTGTACTTTCCTTCGGCAAGATAATTCCAAGCTTTCAAAAAAATGTCACTGGTCAAGTCCTCTGCCTCGGAACGACTTGAAACCTTAAAAGAAATAAATCTATATATCCTCTCTATATACAGACTATAAAGCTCCCCGTAAGCCTCAGGATCACGGTCTTTCTTTATTTTGTAAAGAAGCTTTTTTTCTCTCAAGCTGTCTTTTACGTTCATATATGAAGACGTTGGAACTAAAAAAGTGTTACATCAGAACACCGAAAGCAGGGGCCCTAAATCTCTAAAAACATCAAGAACAAAACAAAATTCCTTTTCGGAATCTGCCGGACGATGTTTCAAGAAATTAAGAGAATACAGGCCAAACCCACTTGAATAGAAGTATAGCATATTTTATAGCTTGATTCCAGATTTTAAAGAAAATATGATTAGAAAAACAGCTGTCTAAGACATGGCCTATGCCCGTGGAAACATATCTATAAGCTTTCCATATATTGAACGCGAATACGCGAAAATTTATCTCCATTCAGGTTCACCGACAAGAGGCCTCATATCTTAGCCGATAAAATGAAAAAATGCAAGTATCTGTACAGTATCTCTATTCTCAATAATAAAGCATTCCGCTTATTCTACCATTCTTAGTCAAAATTATCTCAAAAAATTAAAGAATACTAAACATATTTTTGTATAAAATAATGTATACAAAATTATATTAATATAGATCTTTTTGTATACATTATTGTACTAAATTAAAAATGTCGAATAAACCTCCCCACTCCGAGAGTATTCATCAGTCATTCTTGTATTTAAGATATTTTGTAGTTAAGATAAAATATAATTTTGTATAGATTATTGTATACAAATATTATTATATTTTTTCTTTCTTCAAAGCTAGCTACTAAATAAAATAAAAAAACTTGTATATTGACAAAAATACCTTTTTTTGTTAATATTATTGTATACAAAATTACTGTTTATTTATGCCTGAACAGAGTTTTTCCCAGCAAAAAGAGGTAATACGAGTATCGGTTTCCGAAGCGGCAAGGCTTTTTGGCGTAAATGCTCAGACCATTCGAAGAGCGATCAAAAATCAGGAAATCAATTATGTGGTGGTTGCCGATCGCTATAAAATAGATTTTGAAAGCTTGGTAAAATGGTCTCAAAAGAGAACAACCGTACGAAAAAAAACAAATATTCATGGGATCGGCCAATTTGTAGACAAATGGAAAATATCAAACACTCTTTATTCACCAAGCTCTAAAAGAATAAAAAAAACAGAAACCCCTGAGGAACAGAAAAAGACAGAAGAATAAAGCCTAAGCAAATTCCGCGCTACAACAAACACTGACAATCTCCGACAGAGCAGGATCCAAATTCTTAACAAAGCGCCAACAAACTCTAGAGACCGGATGAGCGCTCATTAATTAACAAGACAAAACACTGAAGATAACTAGATCTTCCTGTCTGTTTTAAAAGAGACAAAAAATGCAAAAGATAAGGCCCGAATCCAAGGGCCTTCTTTTTTTCTTGTTTTTTACCCCCTAAGAGGGATATAATAATCACAGTCTGAAATCCTCACCATAAACGGTAATCAAGTCTTACAGATACATTCATACTCGCGACGCCAACTGCCAAAGCCCAACGGTTGGAGATAGCCAATTCGGGTGCCAGAATAATCGGGACTCTGTACTCAAATCTTCCAAAGACGTATTTCTAAAATATCCATAGATCTGCAAAACCGTATATCCGTACTTATGGATTTTGTCACAAAACACCTCACGCGCCATCACTTCTTCCGCGCGCCGCATCGCTGGTTTTTTAGTTTGCTTTTGTCCCCCATTCACTTTGCCGAAATACATTACCAAAAACGTTATCACCTCAAATACGCTCACGCAAAAAAATTATTCTTCTTTGATAGTGCGCTCCTCGGTACTGTGATCGTCCTTATAACATCAACTCTATTTTGGCTGAGCTATGACCCAAGTGTAACGGCCCTCGTATACCTCAATATTTCTCAACAATTGAATGAGGAAGCGCAAAAAAATCCGGAACGAATCTCGAGCGGTTCATACACCACATATATCGTCTCATACGCGAATAAAAGCGATACAGAGCTGAGAAGTCCCGCCGTCAGCTTACAATTACCCGCAGGATTCATTCTGGATTCAGCCAAACCTTCTGAAAACTTTTCATCGTCTACCTTTACGTTTAACTTGCCCAGCTTAAAGCCCGGAGCCGAAGGAATTCTCTTCTTCAGTGGATGGTTCTATGGCGCAGTGGACAAAGAAACAACGCTCAGCGCTCGCATTTCCTACACGCAAGCCGACAAAGAAGAGCTGGAGACAAAAGCAGTCCACATTCTCACTACTCTTAGAGGTTCAAGCATGGAGGCAACTATCAACGCGCCAAACTATATAGTATCCCAAGGCTCGCATAAACTCACTTTGAGCCTGCAAAACCGCGGAACTCATAACATTGAACTCACACGGGTACCGCTTATACTTCCAAGTGGACTTGAAATACGAAACACGACCAACACCATAGGGAACGTGGAAGATACAATCTGGACTGTTAAAAATATGGATGCAAATCAGCAAGCCGATCTGGACCTGGATATTTCTTCAAACATAGCTCAGAACCTAAACGAACAAGAGCTTTCATTCACCCCGGAAATAATTATAGATAGTCATATATTTCCACAGACAAAAATTTCACATGTTTATACTACGGTTCATCCAAATCTTGAAACATCCGCTATCTGGAGCAAGGCAAACCTAAAGCCCGGAGAAACAGACTCATTAAAAATAAAATTAAAAAACAGCGGCGACACGGCCCTCAAAAATCTCACTTTCTCGGTTCTTTTATCTCCTGAACTTGTTGACTTAAGCATGCTTGCCAAAATTAATCATGGATTCTTGGAAAAATCTACATTCAACATAGATTCCGGATACAACGCGGGATTCAGTTCTCTCGAAGTTCAAGAAGAAATAGCAATAAACCTGGATATTCCTATACGCAAAACCCCTAAAGGCGGGACTGACCTCACCATGCGGCTTAAGCCTGTTTTGAACGCGGATATCAGCGCGAATGGATCTTCATATCGCTTTGAACGTTCATTCGAAACCCCATCAGCGCATATTGGAACCCTGCTTTCATTGGACGCGGAATCACGTTATTTTACCAATGAAGGAGACCAGCTGGGGCGCGGCCCCTTGCCGCCTCGAGTAGGAGAGCAAACCAAATATTGGGTCTTGATAAACATTTCCAATACAAGCAGTCGGGTGCGAGATCTTTCGTTTTCAGCAAAGATTCCGGAATACATACAATGGACCGGCAGATCCAGTGTGAGCAAAGGAAACAATCTGACATTCAACGATCAAAACCGTCTGGTGTCTTGGTCCGCCGCGTCTCTTGAACCGTATGAGACAGTAGGACTCTACATAGAGCTTGGTCTCACGCCCACCCCAAGCCAAAAAGGAAGCTTTCCTATTCTGCTCAGCGATATCGAACTGAACGGAACAGACAACTACATATCTTCACCATTACAAAACTTTATTTCTTCTGTGGATTCTTCACTCAAGAACGATAAAAAAGCTCAAGGAAAAGGAGTCGCTGTGCGCTAAAATTCGCGGGAGTATCTGGATTTTAATAAGCTCTCATTTCTTACAGCTCGCTTCTTTATCGAGATTAAAATTTAATTATACACGCTTTCTCTTACAAAAATGGCTTAAATAAGGCATTTTTTTATACTTTTTATTATTGACAAAAGGAGAATTTTGTGCTAGAGTGTTCTGTTCTATAGCGTATCTCTGCTATAGTACAAAAGGCTCTTTACAAGCGGTGAATATAATCCTATCCGCCCTTCTTTTTATTGACAAAACTTATTTTGCCAGATGAAAAGAAGGGCGGAAAAAACGCCTACATTTTCTAAGAAGGGAGGCCTCGCTGTTCCGGCGAAGCGCACTCAACCAATTGGCATAGCAAGAGCAAGGGAGAAACCTAATAATGAGCGGCAAGATCATGAATTTTTTTGTGGCGACGGTGCTGGTGCTTTCGTCTTCCTGCTCCCTCCTCGTGGGGGATCATGAGTACCCGAGTCTGACGACGATCACCGCTGACACGACCACGACCGCGGCCGACAGCAACGAGACCGATGGCGGTGCTGATGTCCACCAGGCCGAGTGCCTGGACCAGGACTGCGACGACGGCAACCCCTGCACGATCGAGACCTGCGACCCGGAGTCGAACTGTGTGTACAAGCCGGCCTGCGACGATGGCCGCGAGTGCACGAGTGACCTCTGCGATCAGGTGAACGGCCAGTGCTCGCACTCGATCAATGAAGGCAACTGCCTCATCGAAGGAGTCTGCCAGGCGGTCGAAGATACGAAGTCCGAGGACGAGAGCTGTCTGATTTGCGACCCGGACAAGTCCGAGACCGAGTGGACCCAGTCTGGCTGGTCCTGCGTCATCAACGAAGTCTGTTGGAATGATGGGGATCACAACCCGGAAAACCCCTGCGAGTGGTGCGACACCTACAGCGGGCCGGACGATGCCTGGGTACCTTACGACTGCAGCGATGGCATCGCAGCCACAAGCGAATACTGCGACCTTGTTGAAGGATGTGTGTACTCGATAACTCCAGACTTCTGTCTCATCGGTCTGAACGGCTGGAAAAAAGGAGAGCTAAGCCTCTCCAACCCCTGCCGGATCTGCGACCCGGACAAGTCCGAGACCGAGTGGACGAGTCTCTCGGACGGTACGAGCTGCGAGGACGGGAACCTCTGCAACGGTCCTGAAACCTGCGCGGGGGGTGTCTGCAAGAGCGGCGAGGAGCTGAACTGCGACGACCAGAACCCCTGCACGGACGACAGCTGCGACCCTGAGTCGGGCTGTGTGTACGGGTTCAACACCCAGCCCTGCGAGGACGGGAACCTCTGCAACGGTCCCGAAACCTGCGCGGGGGGTGCCTGCGCGAGCGGCAAGGCGCTGAACTGCGATGACCAGAACGCGTGCACGAAGGACTCCTGCGACAACGTCAAGGGTTGTGAGTACGAGCAGGTGAACTGCGACAACGCAGACCTCTGCGACGGCATCGAGACCTGCGACAGCGGGAAAGGCTGCCAGAACGGGAGCCCCTTGGTCTGCGACGACGGCAACGAGTGCACTGGGGTCGAGACCTGCGAGCCCGAGAAGGGCTGCGCAGCCGGCCTTCCGGTTCCAAGCTGCTGCACGGAGAACCTGGACTGCATGGACAAGAACGCCTGCACCATAGACTCCTGCGAAGTGGAGACCGGCACTTGCGAGAACAAGCAGGTGAACTGCGATGATGGCAACGAGTGCACCCTGGACTTCTGCGATCCCGCGTTCGGCTGCGCGCACAAGGTCATCTCCTGCGACGACACGAACCCCTGCACCGACGACAGCTGCGACCCTGAGTCGGGCTGTGTGTACGGGTTCAACACCCAGCCCTGCGAGGACGGGAACCTCTGCAACGGTCCCGAAGCCTGCGCGGGGGGTGTCTGCCTCATCGGCGTCCCGCTCGAGAACTGCTGCGTGGAGGACACGAACTGCGACGACGGCAATGAGTGCACTCTCAACTCCTGTGAGTTGGAAAGCTCAAGCTGCCAGATCCAGTCCGTGGACTGCGATGACGCCGACGCCTGCTCCAAGGACAGCTGCGACCCGGAGTCCGGCTGCACCAACGAGCAGGTGAACTGTGACAACGCAGACCTCTGCGACGGCATCGAGACCTGCGACAGCGGGAAGGGTTGCCAGAACGGGAGCCCCTTGGTCTGCGACGACGGCAACGAGTGCACTGGGGTCGAGACCTGCGACAGCGGGAAGGGTTGCCAGAGCGGAACGCCGCTCTCCTGCGACGACCAGAACCCCTGCACGGACGACAGCTGCGACCCTGAGTCGGGCTGTGTGTACGGGTTCAACACCCAGCCCTGCGAGGACGGGAACCTCTGCAATGGTCCCGAAGCCTGCGCGGGGGGTGTCTGCGCGAGCGGCAAGGCGCTGAACTGCGACGACGCGAACCTGTGCACGAAGGACTCCTGCGACAACAGCAAGGGTTGTGAGTACGAGCAGGTGAACTGCGACGACGGTAACTTCTGCGACGGCATCGAGACCTGCGACAGCGAGAAAGGCTGCCAGAACGGGAGCCCCCTGGTCTGCGATGACGGCAACGAGTGCACAAGCGACAGCTGCGAGCCCGGCTTGGGCTGTGTGTACTTCGCCGCCGCCTGCGACGACCAGAATCCTTGCACGCTCGACTCCTGCGACGACATCAAGGGTTGTGCCTACAAGCAGAACAACGAGTCCTGCTCGGACGGCGAGCCCTGTTTCGACGGAGTCTGCGTGTGGAAAAACGGGGCCCAGTCCTGCTCCTACTTCCCCACGAGCGCGGTCTGCGAGGATGGGAGCGAGTGCACTACAGGCGACAGCTGCGAGGATGGGCTCTGCCTCGGCAATCCCAAACCCTGCAGTGATGGAGACAAGTGCACTACAGACCTCTGCGATGAGAAGACCGGGGCATGCTCTCACAAGCCGATCCAGTGCTTCGACGGCAAGGTCTGCACGAGCGACTCCTGCGATCCCGCTACCGGGGCCTGCTCTCACAAGCCGGTAGTATGCGAAGCGAGCGGAAACCCCTGCACCAGCACGCTCTGCGTGGAAGGTCCGGGCTGTCTTGAGGTGAAACTCATGGACGGCACGGCCTGCACGGACAACAACGCGTGTAGCACGGGAGACGCCTGCCAGAGCGGAACCTGCCTAGGTCCTACGCCGCTCAACTGCGACGACCAGAACCCCTGCACCGACGACAGCTGCGACTCGGAGTCGGGCTGTGTGTACGGGTTCAACTCGATCCCCTGCGAGGACGGGAACCTCTGCAATGGTCCCGAAACCTGCGCGGGGGGTGTCTGCAAGAGCGGCGAGAAGCTCAACTGCGACGATGCGAATCCCTGCACAGACGACAGCTGTGACCCTGAGTCCGGCTGTGTGTACGGGTTCAACTCGATCCCCTGTTCTGACAACAACGCCTGCAGTACGGGCGATGTCTGCCAAAACGGGGCTTGCAAACCATCCTACCTCATCAAACCCGCAACGGACTGCAAGGACGGACTCAAATGCACGACCTGGGACAGCTGTGACAAGCTGCTCGGCTGCGTGAATGTGTCCGTTCCCCCGCCGGCAAGCAACGGGGACGCCTGCAACATCGACGGCGACAATGCCCAGGATTCGCCTGATGGCGGCGACGTGGACGATGACGGCGACGGGGTCTGCAATGACCCCGCGGTCTGGGAGAATCCCTTCGTCCCGGGCCAGACCTGTGCAAAGGGCACGAAGGACAACTGCCCCAAGCACAAGAACCCGGACCAGAAGGACGCGGACGGCGACGGCATCGGAGACGTCTGCGACTTGGACGCCAACGGCGACGGCGTCAAAGACTAGGCGCTAGGATATACTCACCTCACCCGGGCGAGAGCAGTACGCGCTCGCCCATTCCACCATGTTGAACATTCCATATTATTATATGTTCGCTATGGTAGAATCCAATCAAACTATTCACAACAATCCATGGCAGACTGATGGAGATGGAACTGCAATCTGTTATCTACAACCATTCCCTAATCCCCATACAACCACCCCCTAAACCCCCTCCTTCAAAAAGGAGGGGGACGGCCGCGAGGTCTCTCCCCCTTTACCAAGGGGGAGATCTTAGAGGGGGTTAAATCCTTGACATAAACCACAAATTATGCTAATGTTAGGAGCTTTTAATCAATAGATTCCAACCTATGCGTATAGCCATGATAGGACAAAAAGGAATGCCTGCCATCTACGGAGGCGTGGAACAGCATGTGCACGAATTATCAACGCGCCTTGTTAAGGTTGGGCATGACGTAACCGTGTACTCCCGTCCTTGGTATGCAAAGCATAATGAGAACTTTATCGAAGGCGTTCGCATACAGGCCCTTCCAAGCATACGCACAAAACACTTGGACACCATAACTCATGTACTCCTTTCTTCTCTTCACGCGCTCAAAGAGCGATATGATATTATTCATTATCATGGCGTGGGTCCTGCTCTTCTGTCTTGGATTCCTCGTATCTTTTCTCCAAAGAGCACAGTCATAGCCAGCTTCCATTCCATAGACCGTTATCACCAAAAATGGGGCGCCTTCGCTCGTTTTTGGCTGAGACTCGGGGAGCGGGCAGCCTGTTTTTTCGCTCACAAGACAATCACTGTTTCCCGGAGTCTCCAGCAATATTGTTTAAATGAATTTAATAAACAAACCGCATATATCCCAAACGCAGTGTCTGAAGAAACTCAAAAATTAGATCCTTCTCTCGTCAACGCATTCGGTTTGGAATCAAAAAATTATATTGTGATGATTTCAAGACTGGTGCCTCACAAAAGAGCTCATCTTCTCATCCAAGCCTTCAATGATCTCAAACGTGAAAAAATTGACGACTCTGAAAATGTAAATTATAAATTAAAAATTAAAAATTTGAAGTTGGCTATTGTCGGCGGTTCGGTGTATACGGATGATTATATTCGTTCTCTTCACCGTCTTGCCGCGGATCGCAACGATATCGTATTTACGGATTTTCAATCCGGTGAAACGCTCCAAGCCCTGTACCAGCATGCCTGCGTTTTGGTTCATCCTTCGGTTAACGAAGGATTGCCCATAACCGTGATGCAGTCAATGGCCTCCAAAACTCCGGTATTGCTTTCTAATATCCCCGAACATATTGAATTGATACAAGATTCTGACTGTGTATTTAGGGGCAATGACGTGGATGCCTTAAAAGAATCTCTGTCTCGCTTCTTTTCACTTTCAGAGGGCGAACTCCATAAAACAGTAGAAAAAAACCTGCATACGATTCAAACCGCGTACAGCTGGGAAACCGTGTTAGCGGACATAGAAACGCTATACCACAATCAAAAAAAATCAAAACACAAAAGGCCACGTCCTGTTGAAGCTTCTGTCTAAAATGAAACAAAAACGTTGGCAATAAAGCCAACGTTTTTGTTTCATACACCATCCGTCACATTCATCAAGCTCTCCAATCTGAATCTGAATAAATTTAAACCACCCCTTAGATCCCCTCCTTGAAAAGGAGGGGATCGTGGATGCGACGTCTCACTTACTTTTCAAGGTGAAACTGAATTCCCTAAACTTCCCCTTTCCAAAGGAGAGCTAACCTCTACTATTGATCTCCCCCTTTACTAAGGGGGAGATGTAAGAGGGGGTTCTGGAGCGTATCCGAACAGTCTTATAACCACCCCTTACATCCCCTCCTTGAAAAGGAGGGGATCGTGGATGCGACGTCTCTCCCCCTTTACTAAGGAGCTGGTTAGCTGGGCGTTTGTGGAAAAACGATCAAAATCCCCCAATACCGGAAGAAAAACCCACAATATCGTCCTTCCCGTCAAAATCAACATCCAAAGTTCCCACTTTGATCCCCGGACTGTCCAAAGCAGTATAGGCGGTAAAACTATTTTTCAAGGTTCCCGCCTTGTCAAAAATTTTGATTATAGGCTCCTTCCCCTGCCCAGGCCCTGCCACAATATCATTTGCTCCATCTCCGTCCAGATCTCCGGTCGCCACATATATTCCGCCCCTGAATTGCTTTTCAAAAGCCAGCCAAGACGTCTCGAGATTATATGAATGATCATACACATACACTTCCGGTGCTTCGCCTTTGCCCTTGCCCACGATAAAATTTGTCAAACCACTGCTGTCCAGAGCACCAAGAGCCAAACTATAGCCGCCCTTATAAGCAGAGCCAAAGGGATACCAGTCATTTTTCATCTGTCTGCCATGCCGCGTGTATACTTTTATCGGAGCAGGATAGCCCGGTCCCGGGGCAGTATAAATTTCCATAAATCCGTCATTATCCAGGTCTCCGAAGGCCACTCTCAGTTCTCCTTTATAAGAAGCAGTATACGGATAACGAGTCATGAAGAGCTGTCCATCATCCCGCCACACGCTTATTTTATTTGCCTTTACCAAGACCAGATCCCGCGCTCCGTTTCCGTCGAGATCAATCCGCGCTATCTGATTGCCTCCTTTATACGCTTCATCAAAGACAAAAAAACCGTTTCGCACTCTGCTCCCGTCAAATCTAAAAAAACGCGCGAAACTTCCGTTCTCAAATAATATGTCGTCGAGTTTTGAATAAGTCTTCAAAAGAACAATTCCATCGGCCTCTTCCAGATCCACCGCGCTCACGATGGATCCATCATTTACTTTTGTGTCTTGGACTCCGTGTATTTTTTCAAATTCCCCATCCAATTCAACGGTTTCCTTTTTCTCGGAACTGTTCACCACGGAAATGCCGTTTGCGAAATTCCTTCGCCATATATCCGGCTTGTATTCTTTCAACCCCTGGAGCGACGCGGCTTTGTCCGCGGGCGCGCCCAGATTAACCGCGTATTCATCATAGCGCCACAGCTGTCCGTGATCTTTGTCACCATAATCATATGAATAATACCCGTCTTCCAAAAGACTGCTCGCGAGACCGAAACGCATGGCTTTGTAGTCTGTATTCCCGCCCTTGTTGCCCGTGTTCGCGTTTATGATATTTATATTCCCGTTTCCACTATTAAATTTATAAGTTTCCATGCTCGAAGGCCAGGCCGGAAGGATAAAATTTTCAATCATCTTTCCATTAAGTTCTTTGGCATAAATCTGAGTAGTCCCGTTTCCCACCAAAATAATATCTTTGCCCGCTCGTCTTCGTGTTTCATTATAAATGTATTTCATCCCCTCCTGCCATTTTTCATTCAATCCGATGTCTTTTCTACCATCTTTATTCAAATCTATATCAGAACCCGCGAAAAATGTAATGCTGTCCCAGGCATTATCAAAAAATATCCCGTCCCAGAGTCCGCTCGACAAAACATCGTCCACCACAAAATCCACGAGAGTCTCATTAAAGCGCTTTCCTTTTACCAGAGGGGCGTCCTCTGTGACATTCAATAAATAAGTGCCGGGCCACCAGCTCAGCCGCGCGCCCTGCTCATTGCTTAGATACCATTGTTCACTGAGACGCTCCGAGAGCCTTCTTCTCGATTGGCTCGAAGATAGCGCGGCGTCCTGCTTTATTTCTTGAGGCGTAATGTAGCCCAAAATGATAATATGCGGATTCCAACGCTTCATCTGTTTGATGAGTGAAGGATTCTTGTATTGATTTTCAATATCAAGTATCACGAGATCCCATTCGGAAAGTTTCCGGGCTTGAGATTCGGTAAGAGACCAATGAAGGTAATAATTGGCGGTTCTGGGGAATATGGGTTCTGTGTGTTTGGCAAATACCGGTTCAACCAAAGAAGCCGAAAGAAAAAACAACAAAACCAACATGGACGCCTTGCTCATGCCTTTCATGATAGAAAAAAAACAAATGCCTCGCGGGTTCTGTCTCGAAGCCGTTTCGTAATCCAAAATTTCATGTATGATCTCCTGACACGAATAAGCCTGTTCACCAAAAATGTCCTTGAATTCTTTTTTCTTCATACAGCAAGAGAATGATACAGCTCAAGCATCTTTTGCGCATGAACCGCGGGATTATTTATTGTTTCCGCCTCTTCTCTTAGTTTCTTTCCCATTGCTTCCCTTTCGGACAAGGGTTTGGCATGCCAGGTTTGTATCAAATGGGCAAGACTCCTCGCGTCACCGGGGCTTGCGCACAATTCTCTCGGCAAAAGTTCCGGAATACCGCCAATTTTTGAACCAATGACGATTTTACCCAATGCCTTTGCCTCGAGAATACTGATAGGATAATTTTCATACCAGAGAGAAGGCAAAACGATGAGTCTGGCTTTCCCCAAAACATCTTCCAGAGCTTTGCCGCTCAAAAATCCCAAAAACATAAGATTTGCAATGGATTCTGACGCGGCTTTTTCTTTAAGACGCGCTTCCATGGGCCCGCTTCCGGCTATTTTGTAGTTTATGTTTGGCGTCTCCCTGGCCGCTTCGAGCAGAACCTCAAGTCCTTTTTCTTCGGACAGACGTCCGGCATAGAGCACATAGCCTTCATCCGCAGGCTGAACAGTATATCGGTTCAGATCAATGGGATGCGGAATATGAAGCAGACGATCTTTTTTAAAACCGAAACGCAAACAGATATCACGCATAAAAAGGCTTGGCGCTATAAAGCGATCGACATATCGTTCGTAATATCTCATGATTTTGTGATGAAAAATCATCTCAAGCGAAGCAAAAAGACTCTGAGATCGGGAATCTTTTACGCATTTATTTTTTATACAGCTCAAATACCAGCCTCGAGCGTCTTCTTCATGCGCTTCTCCGTGATGGTACAAAGTATAATTCGGCGAGATCAGATGATAATCGTGCAAAGTCATGACAATGGGGATGCCCCGTTTCTTTATGCTTTTCAAAATGGAAGGAGAAATATGATGATAGATATTGTGAAGATGCACCAGATTGATGCTTTCAGACTCAAGCAAAGCTTCCATATTATGCTTTGCTTCTCTTGAATACAGAATTTTAGAGGCATAGTTCATTTTTTTGAAAATACCCAAAGACGCGGAGTTATCAAGCTTCATTTCAGAAACAAAAAAACGCGCGTAAGGGTTCCCCAGACTCTGCTTCTCTTTCATGGCAAAAGGAATTATCGTGTTTCCTTGTTTTTCAAGCAGAGAACTCAAATACAGCGCGTACTGCGAAGCGCCGTCTCTCGGCCAATAATATTTGTGAGCCTGCACTATATTCATGGCTCTTTTATATGTTATACTTTGTTCTGTATTCAATGCCAATAAAAGCATCTTTCGAAGCAGAACCCGAGAAGAGACTACGGATTATATCTTATTTTAGCAAAACCATAGCAAAAAACAATGCGCTTCAAAATCTCTGAAAAAACTTACGCTTGGCTCATACCCGCCCTGTTCCTTACCGGTCTTGGCATTATACTAAACCCAAGGCCTTCTTTTGATATTCTTCTCGCGGCCCTGGCCATACTCATGCTCGGCCAGGCGATTCTAAAAGATAATCTTATACTCCTTTTTTTGCTCCTGCGTCCCGCACTGGATCTGTGGCGGGATCTCGTCTTGTTTGAATACCAAGACTTTGCCGTAAATCTAAACGCCGCGCTTGCTCTTGTTATGCTCTTGTGGCTGCTCTCCATGCTGTACAAATACAGACATTCTGTGCGGAGCGTCCCTCCCATGGCTCTGTTCGCTCTAATGTCCGGACTCATGTTCGCGAGCGCTTTTTACAGTGTCTCAAAAATCACCACGCTCGTAGAAGCCGCCAAATTTTTGAATATTGTCTGCATATTCGCGGTCTCTTATCTTTTAATAAAAGAAAAAAAACTTTCAAAGCAAACACTGCTTATTACGCTCATAGTATCCGCGCTTATCCCTCTCTCGCTCGCTCTTTATCAGCTGTTTACCGGGTCGGGTATATCTACTTTTGGTTTAAGGGGCAGAATCCACGGGAGTTTCGCTCACCCGAATGTGTTCGCCTTTTTTACTCTCTCATTCTTGTTTATTCAAATACAATACAGCGCTCTTGCAAAACACGTTCTTTTTGTGAAATATAAATACTTGGATAAAATCTTATACACACTTTTGGCTATTCTCCTCTTATTCACCTATACCAGAGCCGCTTGGATCGGTCTTGCCGTGTTTCTTTTTGTTCTGGGTATCGTATACAATACAAAATTGCTCCACCGGTTCATTCTGGGAATTGCCTTATCCTATGCTTTATTTTTCGCGATCAACAGTGTCTTGATCCATTATTATGATTACAGTCTCAGAGAAATTCCGCTTGTGGAGAGGCTAACCGGCAGAAATGAAGACGCGGATTCTCTTGCTTGGAGACAGGCTCTTGTTCGGGAAACCCTGCCTATTATCCGCGCCAGACCTTATTTTGGTTTCGGATATGGAACTTTCCCCACGGTTTGGGAAGAAAACAGAAGCTTGGGCCATCTCTGGGATGATAGCGCCGAAGCGCATAATGATTATCTCAGAATGGCGCTTGAAATAGGCCTCATTGGATTGGCTCTCTATATTTTACTTTTGATTTCTTTAATAGCTTTGGTTTTTCGTCTGTTTCGCCGAGAAGCTCGGAGCGGGAAAAGATACCAATACCTCTGTCTTTTGGCCTGGCTCATCAGTTTTGCGGTTCTCAGCTTCTCGGACAATATGCTGCATCACACACCTGTCATTTGGCTCACGGCCTCCTGGTGGGGCGCAAGTCTGGCTCGGCCGGTATCGCACGATGAGCCGAATTTTGTTTAGATTTTTTTAATGTTAAGACTTGACTGCTCAATTAACGTACATTATCATTCCATCTGCAGTGGCGATTGTGGCGCAGACTTGTAATGCCTGCGTCGGACTCCAGAACCACCCTTGGGTGGTTCTTTTTTATTTCAAAACAGTCGGATACTACTATCCATGTAATCTTTCTTTAATGAGCTAAGCTAAGGGATAAGCTATACATTGTGGGCAGAGCCCGGCAATGCCGGGCGACTCTCCCTCTGTCCACGGTCATGTCTTATGCAGGCGCATATTTAAAGCTTACTTTTATACAAGACGGAATTACAGTCGGGAAAAATCCATATAAATTTTAACAAATTTTATATGCAGTAGTACAAGGCTGGGAGTGAAAAATGATTAATGTTTTTTTAATGCAGACTCTTGATAGTAAATAATAATGCGATATACTTAAAATTAATAAAATGTATATAGAACATATGTCCACACAAGAGATGACCTTGCTTCAAAATATTCAAGCCACCATTGGCTCAATGTTTGAGACCATAAACTTCATAAAAGATAATGCCGTGACCAAAGAAGAATTTTATGCTGAGATCAATGGAATAAAAAATGAAATAAAAGACATGAAAGAAGAGATAAAAGAAATCAAAAGAACCATGGTTAGCAAAAATTATCTGGAAGAACGGCTGGAAATATTCAAACATGAAATGTTTGAAATCATCCGTATGGAAGATCAGCGAGCAGTGGCTATGCTGTAGCTTGTTACGTCTCTCCCCCTTTACTAAGGGGGAGATATAAGAGGGGGTTTGGGAATTAAAAAAACGTCTTCTCTCAGGCGTTTTTTTAATTAATTTCATTCTCATCAAATCCCATTCAATCTCCACTTACCGGTAAACAATGCGTTTATCTCGCGTAAATGAGTATTGTGTGGGCTCCCTCGTCGCGTCGCCGATGCGTACGTGACGAGGGATGCCGTGAGGCTCATGACCGCCGGACCGACATCATGTCGGATCCTGGCGGATCATGGTAGGGCCTCAGGTTGCGGTTGCGCTACGGCGCCGGGGTGGTGCAGAAGCCGCTCACGCAGCTCCCGCCCCCGACGCACTGCTTCGACGACTGGCAGGCGACCTTGCTGCAGAAGCCGTTCACGCAGGTCCCGAACACGCAGTTGGCGTTCGAGCTGCACGAGATGAAGCCGTCGCAGTCGTTGTCGTACTGGTCGCACTGCCCGCCGGGGTTGCAGCCTGCGAAGTCGCCGACACCCTGGCCGTTGCCGGCTGACTTCTCGTCGCAGTCGAGCTTCTGGCCGAGGTTGGGGCAGACACCGGTGGGCGCCTGCGTCCCGAGACAGGAGGTCTTCGAGGCGCACTTGCAGTCCGAATCCCAGTCCCAGTTGTCGGACTTGCCGTCGGGGTGCCCCCCGCCGAGGCCGCTCTCGCCGTTGAAGGTCTCGCCGCCCTCGTCGAGGAAGGGGTAACAGAGGCCCCCGCCGCAGAACTCGAGCTGCTTGCAGTTGGCGTCGGTGGTGCATTGCGCGGGCGGTGCGTCCACGCAGGTCTGCTCGGCCGAGCACGACTTGCCCGCCGCGCAGGTGCCGCAGGTGCCGCCGCAGCCGTCGGCGCCGCACTGCTTGCCGGTGCACTGCGGGACGCAGGTGTGGGTGCAGACGTTCGCGGCCGTGCAGGCGTCAGTGGTGCTGGCATTGGCGTCGTCACACTGCGCGGCTGTCAAGCAGTCCACGCAGGAGAAGTCCGCCACCTTACACACCTTGCCGGCCCCGCAGGTGCTGCCGCAGGTCCCGCCGCAGCCGTTGCTGTCCCCGCATGACTTCCCCGTGCAGCTCGGCGTGCACGGGGCGCCGCCGGGCTCCATGCACCCGAAGTCATCGCCACACAGCGACGACTCCACCGGACCGCAGGAGTCCTGCAAGGTCCACACCCCGAGGGTCCCGCCCTGTGCGACCATGCACTCGTAGTGGCCGAGCACACCGCTGGTCTGACGGCACTTCTTCTCGCCGTCCGTGGCGCAGGTCTCGTCCTGCGGGTAGCAGGTCGTGGCCACGCAGACGGAGGAGCCCTGTGCGCAGGCCGTGCCGTCGGGCTTGCCGGCGAACACGCACGCGCCGGTCGCCGCGTCGCAGCTGTCGGTCGTGCAGGGCTTGCTGTCGTCGCAGACCTTCGGGCTGCCGGCGCAGGTGCCGGCCGTGCACTCATCGTTGAGGGTGCACGCGAGGCCGTCGTTGCAGGCGGTCGTGTCGGGCACGTTGACGTTGGTGCAGTTCCCGGTCGCCGCGTCGCAGCTGTCGGTCGTGCAGGGCTTGCTGTCGTCGCAGACCTTCGGGCTGCCGGCGCAGGTGCCGGCCGTGCACTCATCGTTGAGGACTCATCGTTGAGGGTGCACGCGAGGCCGTCGTTGCAGGCCAGGCCCGCGGCGAACACGTTGGAGCACTGCCCGTTGCCGCACGCGTCTACCGTGCACTGGTCCTCGTCGTTGCAGTCCGCCGCCGTCGCGCACTCCGCCGGCGTCTTGCAGAGACCCCACTGCGGATACGCACCGGACATGTCGCAGAGGTCGCCCTCGTCGCAGGACAGCGGGATGGCCTCGAGATGGCAGCCCTCGCTGTCCACGCGGAGGTTGCAGAGCCAACGATTGACGTAACACTCGCCGCCGAGGGTGACCTCACACTTCTCGGTGCTGCAGATGTGCGCTCCGCCCGGGCCGCAGTTGCCGCTGCAGTCCTGCTTGAGGTTGACGTTTCCGTCCAGCTCCAGAGCAGCCGAGACGGTGCCGTACTGGCCGCTGCTGGTGCGGATGCAGTCGCCGCTGGGCGCGCAGGCCCAGCTCTCGGCTGCACCGATGTGCTGGCCGTTCCGGTAGAGCTGTCCGGCGCGCTGCTCGATGACCACGCTCGGGTCCTTGTCGAGCGTCTGCCCGTCCGTGGGCATGGTATCCGAACAGGACGCGCTGATGAGGCCCAGCGCGAGGAGGCCCCCGATGACCAATCGGGAAGAGGTCGAAACGATGCGATGCATCTTTCTTTCCTTGTTACCAGAACTCCGTCCCATGTCGTACCCCCGAACGGGGTCTGTCTCCCGGCCAGGGACGGTAGGGAAATTGGCCGGATGCAACAACATACTATATATATGTATGATGCTCTATCCGGCCAATCTCTCATTTTCCTCTTTTTCAACCAAGAGATGATTGATGAGATTCAGAACCACCCCTTACATCCCCTCCTTAGTAAAGGAGGGGATCGTAGATGCGGTGTCTCTCCCCCTTTACTAAGGGGAAGATGTAAGAGGTTATATAAAATTCACTAATATATTGTAAAGGTCGCAATGTCTGTGCCCACGATGATTCATAAGCACAGTGATGCGCGTCCGGTCATGACATCTTGTCAGACCGGACGAGTCGTTGAGCGGCGATCGCGCTTCATGCGCGTTTCGCCGCTACTGGATCGGCTGCCCCCCGCAGCCGGAGTCGGCCAGGCAGATGGCGCTCTTGATGGCGCCACAGCCCTCGATAATGAACCAGTGGCCGCCCGCGCAGAAGGCGTGGGCGAGCAGGTTCAGGGACTCGAACTGCTGGCAGGACAGGGTCCCGTCCGTGCAGCCGACGTCCACCTTGGCCGGCTCGCACTCGCCGCTCTTCGGGTTGAGCGCGGTGCCGGCACCGCACGCGATGGGCTGGTGGTGCGTGCAGACGCCTGCCTCGCAGAGGTCGAGCGTGGCGGGGTCGCCGTCGTCGCAGCCGAGCGGGCAGTCCGGGCCCTCAAGGGCTACGCAGTCGCCGGTCGCGGCGTCGCAGGCGTTGCCGTCCGCGCAGGACTTCGCGACGTACTCGCAGACCCCGAACTCACAGCTCTCCGCGGTGCACGGGTTGCCGTCGTCGCAGTCCGGCGTGCCGCCGCAGGGCGCGGGGACGCACTTGGCGTCCACGCAGACCGTGCCGACGCCGCAGGGCGCGGCGAAGTGCGCACAGGAGCTGTCCACGCAGGCGTCCACCGTGCAGGCGTTCCCGTCGTCGCAACCGCCGGTGCACTCCGAGGGGGCGTGCAGGCAGATGTAGGGCTTGCCCGCACCGTCGTCCTCCGGGACGCAGAGATCGGTGGTCGTCTTGTCCGCATCTCCGCAGTCGCGGAGCTCGTTGACGCACTGACCACCACCGTCCGCGTCGCAGGAGTCGATCGTGCAGGGGTCGTCGTCGGCGCACTGGGCGTTGCTCGTGCACTGGAACTCGCAGGTGCCCGCCACGCAAACGTGCGCCTCTGGGCAGACCACTGCGATGTGCACACACTGGCCTGCGTCGCAGACGTCGTCGGTGCAGGGGTCGTCGTCGGCGCAGTTACCACACGCGGTGGTGTGACGGCAGTTGCCGTTCTCCGCGTCGCAGGCGTCCTCCGTGCTGTCGTTGCCGTCGTCGCAGGACTTCGGGACGTGCAGCGCCTCCCCGCTCAGCGGGTCGCAGGAATCCACGGTGCAGGGGTTGCTGTCGTCGAGGTTGTCACAGGTCTGTTCGACCTTCACGCAGACCCCGAGCTCATCCAGCACGAAGCCGGGCTCGCAGTTGACCGGCTTGTGGACGCACTTGGTGTCCACACACGAGTCGATCGTGTTCTTCTGCCCGTCGTCGCAGTCGGTCGCGACCTTGCACTGGAGCTCCTCCGGCGGGGGCTGGCTCACGTCCGCCACGGGCGGCCGGGCCGCCTCCTCGGACGTGCCGAACTTCACCGTCTCCTGGCCTCCGCACGCCGTGAACAACACCATCGCGAACGAAAAAACGAACTTGGCCTTCATCGTCATCTCCTGTTTGCCTTTGCCTTGTTGCCTGTCCTCGCACACGAAGAAATCCCTGTCCACCTGAACGGCCCCCGCGAACGCGGGTGCCATGGACTGAGGGAGGACACAGACAATTTTAATTTAAAATTTTTAATTTATAATTTTTAAATAATTTCTAATTGTCTAAAAATTAAAAATTTCTAAACTATCTGTGTTCTCCCCCTGTCCGGCTTAGACTATGGATATCCCGGTATCACGGCAAAGCGCGGGGAAACAAACGCATCCCCAACCATGTGGGGATCAAAATTCCTGAACCTTGTAAAGAGCTCTGCTCTTTGATAATTCTCTTTATACTATCTTGTTCAGCTCACTACGAGCAGCTCATGCCCGGCAAAATCTCTACGAAAACTTTGTAAGGCAAGAGCTGTTAATGGTGGAGTTTATTTATTTTTAATCTCGGAATTGACCGGAAAACCCGGGAACGATATACTCTTTTACAAGAGTGGTAATTCCGACTGCAGAATCATTTCTGCGTCGAACTCCGGAGCCCCCTAGCGGGGGTTCTTTGTTTTATATTTTGTTAATGAGCTATTTACTATTATAGTCTGGTGGGCAGAGAGCAGGAGGTCTGCAAGCGGAATTACCACTCCGGCTTTAGGGGTTCGATTCCCCCTCTGTCCAGGATCAAACAACTTTTGAAAGTTGTAAGTTGAGAGTAGAAAGGTTGTCTGTCTTCTGATCTAACCTTCAACCATCTACTTACAAATTCCAAGTTTATTTTATTTTAATCTGTGTCATTGACCTCTCCAGATCACCCATCTATAATTATCTCAGAGTGACAATTCGATCTGTGAGCAACACTCACAAGAATTCCGGAAGCTCCCGCAAGGGAGTTTTTTCTGTTTATGAAATTTTAATGTCCGCGTTGACACGCGGAGGAAGACTCCGCTATACTCAAACCAAGATGACGGTCTTGGCCCGGGTCTTTCAATCCGCGTCGAACTTCAAGGCTCCCTCAGGGGAGCTTTGTGTTTATATTTTGTTAATGAACTGTATTTTATTATAAGCATGTGGGCGGAGAGCGGATGGTCCCGCGGCCAGGACCGTCATCTTGGCCTTAGGGGTTCGATTCCCCCTCTGTCCACCAGCCTGGCGACTTCTGAAAGTCGCAAGCCGAGAGTGGAATTGTGTTCTTTACGCGCACAATTCGACTGTCAGCTTTCAACTTCCCTGTTTATCTATAAGGGGCCTTTTATAATTTTAATTTGTAAAGATGCACCATTTTCTCCAACTCACCCACCACCAATTAGAAATTCTCTTGATGAAGGCTGTGTTGCGGGCGGCGCTTGTGCATCGTGCACATGCGCCACCCTGTTGTAGCCAACCTTGGGACATTCTTCTGTCCCCTTGGTCAGGCTTGCCCTGCCAGCCCTCAGATCGCGCGTCGAACGGCGCGAGAGAACTGGCAGGGCGCTTGGGGCCCGCCCTCTGTCTCAGCTCCGAAGAGCGAGGGGGGGGCGAGCCGCTAGAACCCGGCGCCGAGGGTGGCGAAGCCACCCCCCGGGACCGGCGTCAGGCCGAAGCTCACCGGGGTCAGCGGGGGGGCGCCGGGGTCTGGCCGTGATGCGTGGATGATCGCCATCACCGTTGCGCCCAGGGCGGCGCCGCCGGCCAGACCGATGAGCGTGCCGTATCCGCATCCCGACTTGCTGAACGATCCGTCCTCGATCTGCTCGGGCTGGGCAAGCCCGCCGATTCCGCAACCCGCGGCCGCGCCGAGGCCGCCGGCCGTCAGCGTGGCGGTGAGCCACTCGGTTGCCGTAGACTTCGGGGGGCGGACCAGGATGGTCGTGGGGACGGGCGGGGCGCCGCGGCGGCGGATCAGGGTGCCCGTCGGGACGTACGGGACGACCTTCGGCGTGCAGCGCAGCCGGGTGATCGAGCCCGGGCTCTGCGGCGTCTTGCCGACGTGGCGGACCATCTCCACCTCCGCCCCGTCGCAGAGCGACGGGACACCGGAGTCCGAAGAGTCCGAGACGACGTACTCGGTCTTCTCGGTTCGAGTGTCGCCCGCCTCATCCACGGTCCGGAGGCGCACGCGAGTTCCGAGGATAATCCGCTCGAACGTTGCGATCAAGGACTGGTCGGTTCCACTGGTGGCGGCCTCGAGCATACGAATGCAGGCCACCTGGACGCCGTGCAGGCGCCCGGCGTCCGGGTTCCGGAGGCCAGCGCAGCCGGCGGCGCCGGCCGCCTCGAGCGCCTCGATGCGGGCGCTGAGCGCGTCGATGGCTCGGGCGTTGGCCGCAGTCCGAGCGCCGAGGGCCGCGCGGGCGTTGCGCAGGCCGCCGAGGGCCGCGCGGATCTCGACGAGCGAAGCACCGTGCCCCGCAAGCGCGTCCTCGGCCACGGTGAGGCGGCCGGCCGCCTCGAGGGCGGTGGGCTGGAGCGGGCGGGGGGGCGGGGTCTGGGCAGCACTCTCACAGAGAAAGAAAACGGACAAGAGACAGAAGAAGGTCGCCTTCACGTTGCTCTCCTTACCGCCCAATCTGGGACGGCTTTCACACTGTGGTGGGTGGCCGTGCCACCCGGATCGCGGATCCTCAGGTTGCCTCCCTTTGGACCGCACGAAAACGCGGGACGATACACTCGCCCCTCAATTTCGTGCGGTCCTTTTTTGCTTTCTAGCTTTGTATTGGAAAGAGCGGATACTAGCTCACACGAATTAAACGAATAGAAACGAATGAATATCTCACCACTTCTCTCCCCCTTTTCAAGGGGGAAATTTAAGAGGGGGTTAGCGGAGAAATCCTCAACCACCCCTTAGTTCCCCTCCTTAGTAAAGGAGGGGAAAAAGATGATGTGGCATCTCCTTAGTAAAGGAGAGGGATCATGGCTGCGAGGTGTCTCCCCCTTTACTAAGGGGGAGATGTAAGAGGGGGTTGAGCAGGAGTCCCAAAACCACCAGCCTTCTCCCCCTCCTTATTAAAGGAGGGGGAAGGGACGAACAGAAATTTGATTCTATTCGCTTAATTCGTGTTTCTTTTTTCCATCTCATCATAGGTTTTTTAAAACCTACGCTGAATGGACCCCCACGCGATGCATCATGCGTCGCGTGAGGTCTACGGTGGGAAGGAACAGGGGGGAATCAGTGGGTGGGGCCGCCGGGGGGGACGGGGCTCGAGTCGATCGGGGGACGCGGGGTGGCCGTGCAGACCTGCTCGCACTCGGCCCGGAACGAGGCCGTCACCTTCTCGACGCTCGTCGAACCCGAAGCGATCATCCGCTGTCCCGAAGGGCGGTTGCGGTAACGCCCCACGAGGGTGCCCACGCACTCCTCGACTCCGCCCAGGTACGGGCAGTTGGGGTCGGTCGCGATGACCACCGGACCCGTGCCCGTGCTGGTCTCGAGCTTGCCGATGCGCGTCTCGTGGGACGCGCTGCTGTGCTCGAGGGCGCCGATGCGCCCAGCGTTGTCGATGCCCTTGTCACGGGCCACCTGATCCACCACGGCGGTGGGGGTGGACGGGGTCGGGTCGACGACCGGGTCGGGGGTCGGGACGGGGGGATTGGGCGTCGTGGCGGCCGCGGTGTCGGGCGGGGTCTTCTTGTTGCTCTCGGGCCAGAGGGCCCAGACCAGGCCGATGGCCACCAGCGCGGCGAGCGCGGCCGCCCAGGGCCAGCGAGAACGACGGGGGGCGCGGAAGCCCCCGGTGCCGTCGCCGTCATCGAGGGGCGGCGGGTCGCCCCCCCAGCCGTCCAGGGGGTCGTCGGGCTTCGGGGGCTCGGGGGCCTTCGCGTCGGGGGCCTTGGGCGTCTCCGGCTTCTTGACCTCGGGGGCCTTCGCGTCGG
>JACPSK010000001.1:258849-686675 GCA_016193335.1 Candidatus Magasanikiibacteriota bacterium
GGCGTCTCCGGCTTCTTGACCTCGGGGGCCTTCGCGTCGGGGGCCTTGGGCGTCTCCGGCTTCTTGACCTCGGGGGCCTTCGCGTCGGGGGCCTTGGGGTCCGGACGATGACGTCTTTCGGGCGCTTTCATTCTAGCTAGATCTCCTGTAACACCTGTTGCCTATCACAGCCAGCCGAAGCCGGCCATCGCGCTCCCCTGCCTTGAGGAGCACTAACCACCGTCTCGCTGTACAAGCCGAGCCGTTGGGTTGTCGCGGCCCGCTTACGCGGACAGCCACAACCCAACGGCTCTATGTATTTCCCATTGTTCTTTTCCCATTATTTTGTAATGAACAAACGTTCATTCCATTACCGTAGTAGTAGAATGGACCGTTTCCAGCTACCCGCCAAAAGGCGGACGAGGACATCGGTATATTCCATTCTCAGAATAAAGAAAGATATCTCTCACCTTATTCTTAGATTGGAATGTACATGGGAACAAACACCGTACTTGTCTCTAAAAGGCGAGCCCACATGCCTGTGTATATGTGCCGCTCTATGCATCATCCAAAGACACTTTACCCACTTTGATGATGAACGGCATACTATAGCATAGTTCGCTGTTTTTGTCAAGTATCTGCTTTTGGCTTTGTTGAGCCATATTTTGGAAGACTGAGAGAAGATGCCAAAGAATGCTTATATTAGACGTCTTAACACAAAAAACCTTACCTATATATGGTAAGGATTGCAAGGGGGCCATGGTAAAAACCAAAAACCCCGATAAACGGGGCTTTGGCCGCGTGTGGACCCGACCGGGGTCGAACCGGCAATTTCACCTGTCAAGAGTGAGTGGTTACCATTACCAACACGGGCCCTTTGCTCTTACACGCCTACATAATTTAGAACAAAAAAGAACCCTTGAATGAGGGTCTTTTTTTGACAGGTGAAGTGCCCGTGTTAGCGGGCCACTCACTTCTAAAAACACTGTATATTATTTTTGGCTAAAAGTCAATAATTCATATCCACATCAATAGAACTCCGAGGCCTCGAAAGGAAGCTTTTGTATTTTATACTTTTTTAATAAACTTTTTTATTTTCGCCTCACTTGCTGCCCAATCGCGGATCGGACACAGCATCCAAATCTATTTGCGGCTCAACCGTGCTTCTGTAATCGCCTTTGAGTTTATCGAGTACCAGACCCTTGTACGCGGCAAAATTAGCCGGGGTATCATCCACCTGCACCGGCAAAGCGGCCACGTCATCACCGGTAAACATATGATGTTTCTGAACTTCCGCCATTACCTGATGGAAAGGCCGGTCCGCGGCAATGGCATCTTCAAAAGCCTTGCGCGCGCTGGCGAGGCGAGTAAGAATATCCACTGAGGTGTTGCCAATCCAGCCGCTTACCCGCTGGTTGGCAGGATCGGCAAAACCGGCGTCATGCACCATAGTCGCCAAACTCTTGCTACCATCAGCAAACATCCGCTCCTGCCAATCCATGTGCAAGGCGTAATTGTGGAGTGTGGCTTTGTCTTCGGGATTGAAAGGCAGAGTTTCTATAGCCCGTTCCACGCTTTCGAGACGCGTGGGCGGGACCTGGTCAGACATATCGTGCGTTGCCGCAGAGCCGGGTTCTACCACGGCCTTGCCGCTAAAACGAGTTACTTCTCCTTTCTCGGTAGACGGTCTCGCGGGAGCTCCGCGAGGTTCGGCAGGAGCAGGTCCGCCGCCGCCGGAAGAGCCCGGCGCTTCGACATGCGAAGGAGATACAGGCCTCAATACAACAGTTTCTGTGGGATGGTTAAGCACCGGCTTAAACACTTGCGCGGTTCCATCTTCAAATCTGATTTCCACTCCTCCGCCTCCGCTCGCGAGTCTGGCGCTTGCGACAGGTGAACCGGAAAAAGCTCCTGGGCGGGCGTACTGGATAAGATCAGGATTCAGTCTAAGTTCATGTTCAGGGCCTACGGAAGCATTAATTTGGTCTGTAAACTCTTTGGCAAAAACCAGTTCTTGTTCGGAAACAGCTTCCGGGCCATCCACTTGAGGGACCGCGTCTTTCGTAGCGGCAGGTTCGGGCGGAGCTTCGGCACGCGGCTCTCCCGCCGGCTCGGGCGCTTCTCGGAGAGGTCTAAAACGACTGCCTTCCAAAACATGGTCGCCTCCTTCTTGGGCATACTCCATGCTGAATTTTTCTCCGTCAGCCCCGAGAACATAGAGTTGGTTTACGTCATGTCTCCACAAAGGATAGCGAACGACTCTGTTTGCTCCGGCATATCCTTCTCGGAGGGCTATGCGATGCGCTTCTCTTTCTATGAGCGTTTCCATATTCACTCTGCTCCCCGGCTTATACCTGATGAGCTGATTGAAGACTTCTCTGTCTTCACCTTCCAAGGTTCTGTCCAAAAACTTGAGTTGGGCTATGAGCCTATGCTCCACTCCTTCGCCTTTTCGTATATCCGCAAGATCCAATAATTGGCTCACTTCTTTTTCATCCAAAGTCCACATGCCGCCCACCATTTCTCCAAAACGATGGTAAGCCTCGGGATTCGCGGCTTTGAGCGCTTCGAGTTTGGCCGCGAGGGCAGGGTCTGTGGGATGATTATAATCAAAGAGAGGTTTATCCACTCCGGGAATTTCAGTTTCAATGGCTTCTCTGGGCCTAGTCGCAGGCTCTTGTTCTGCCACTTGGCGCTCAGCCTTTGGCCTTGGAGTTTCTTCAACGGTTTTCTCGGTTTCCGCGCCGCCGAGGAAGCGTCCCTTTACCCAAGACATGCCCCAATCAAAAGCCGCGCCAAGCCCGGCAGTGATAGCGCCTCTCATCAAAGCGGCACGATTCGCGATAGCGGCGCGCTGTTTGTCCGAACGCACTTCTTTGAGTTTGCTGTCTTCCCATTCCCGCACTCTCAGTTCATTACCGCGCTGTATATCTTCAGAGAGCATGTGCATTTTTTGTTCTGCTTTCGCTTCTTTGAGAAACAGGCTGATTTCGTCTCGGAGTTGTTCATTGCCCGCGAATATCCGGTCCAAAGGATTGGCTTCATCAAAGACAAAAAAACCAATCAGCCTGTTTATATCGCCGGAAACTGCGGAAATTTTCGAAGGATCTTGCTGGGCCTCTCTCAAACGTTTTCTCGCGCTCACCAAAAGCTTTCTCGCTTCTTGCACCATTCGCTTTTTGTTTACTTCTATATCTTCGGCTTTGAGCTGAGCTCCTCTCTCCATGCGTCCGCGGGCATAACCAAAGCCAAAACGGAACAGGCCCAATCCCAATTTTTTGAATCCGGTGAGCGCGCCTGCCGCTCCACCCGCGGTAACGGCCATAAGCGTGCTGGCGGCCACCACTCCCTCTACTGCCGTCCCTGTCCAACGCTTGGCGCGGCTCGGGTCGTCTATCCACAAATTGCTGATATTCCCTCGTCCGATCTCATGGCGGAGCTCTTGCATAAGCGTGAGGTTTCCGGCCACGCGGGCTGATTTTGTTTGCAAAAGTCTGTTTTCTCTGCGTCTGTTGTTTCTAAAATCAAGAGCCGCGATAAGATGCTCGGCGCGTTTGCCTCGGGCGTCTATTTGTTCTTGTTCTGTGCTGTCTCTACCCATTGCCCGCGCTTGTGCCTGTCTGTCTAGAATGCATGCGGCGCGAACATGCAGAGCCTCGGCGCCAAGACTATCTCTGCCATCGATTTGAGCGTCTATAAGTTCATTAAGAGTCGCGCTCAGATGGCTAGCAACTATTTCATCTCTGTCGTCAGCTCTGTTATGTTTTTTTGGATTTTTGAGTCTGTCAAACACGCCTTCAATGGCTTTGAGACGGGCGGCTTCCACTTCTTTTCCCCGTTTGCCGCTGAGCTTGCGTTCTTCGTGGCCGCGCAGAGCATTTCTCCTTACTATGCGAGATGCCACAATGCCGGTGAGAGCGGCCACTCCGGCAACCGCGAGCCCGGCCGGCCCGGACATAAGCGCGGCCGCGCCTGCCACAGACTTAAGGGCCGAGATACCGCCAATCGCGGCCATGGCTCCGGCGCCTCCGGCCGCGCCGCCCACGATTCGCGCTCCAAAATCTTTGACTCCGTCAAAAAATGAACGCCAGCCGCTTTTGTGTTCTTCCACTCGTCTAAGCGCCGGATCTGCCGCCACTTCGCGCTCTATCTGAGCATACAATTCAAACTGCAAAGCCCGGAACAATTTTTCATGGGCCTCGCCTTTCCACCAATCTCTGAAGTCGGCGATAGTTTTAAAAGCTCCCTTATTCCACAGGGCTTCAAAAAACCTGCTGTCCTCCTCTCCGGCATCATCAAACACAACATGAAAAGCGGTCTGTACGCTTTGTTCATCCGAGGAGACAAATAATTCCAAAAGATGTTTCAATTTGTCCGGTCCAATGAGTTCTATCAGATCTCCGGGCAGAATTTCTTTTCTGCCATGAGCCTTGTATTCTTTGCTTTCCCCCGCCGGCTCTGCCGTTTCTCCTCGATCAGTATCTTCTCCTTCAGCCACGGTGCTTATATCCAATAGTTCCTTGGGAACTCCGTTTTCCCAATCTTCATACCCAAGCACTTCCAGATCGCCTTCCATACGCCGCAATGCGAATTTTCCATGTTTCAGACCATGCACAAAAGTACCTTGGTGCATGATGCCATCCGGTTTGAGATAGATTCCTTTGCCATGCGGGCGATTTTCAGCGTCCAACCCGCCTTCGTAAACATCTCCGTTCGAAAATTCCAAACGGAAACGTCCTCTGCCGCGCTCTATTCTTTTTAGTATACGAACGCCTTCTTCGATTTCAGTATCAGGCGCTGTGTCTTCTTCATCAGCCGCCACAGTAGTGCCCCCCGCTTCTTCTGTAGCTGTTGTGTCGGCTTCGTCCGCGGCAATATGATCTCCCGGTTTTGCTTCATAATCCGGCAAAGCAGCAAGATCGAGCGTGCTCCACCACGCGTCAAAAACTGTTACACAAGCGGCGCCGTTGGCTGTTTCGCCCGGAGTACCCACCAGACCTATGATCGGCTTCTTTACTCTGAGAAGCCAACCTATAAATCCTTCGGGCTTAAAGGGTTCCACTGTGTTATCCATGCGCCTGCGCATTATAGTGCCATCCTTTTTGCGGGATAACTGATGTATGATGCCATTGTCACTATAAAACCATTCTACAATAGCGGCCTGCATTTCTTCGGTAAGATTTGATGGTTCTTTTATATCTGCCAATTTTGGCAAAGTGTCTTTGTCCAAAGCCGCGTACCATTCATCAAAAAAACCGGATAGTTCTGTCGCATGTATATCGCTCGTCAAACCACTTGGCTTCTTAACCATTCTCAAAAGTCCTTCTTTGTATTTTTCAGAATTAAATTTACGATAATCTTCCCAATCCGCTCTTTTGCGCACCACTGATGTTCCATCATGGCCAAGAGCAAGTTCCGGGAGCAGACCATTCTCAAACCAGGAAAAAGCGTCGGCTCGTATCCTTGCTTCCCGCTCTTTATCAGACACACGATCAGGGCCTGCGCCTATCTCCGCCTCTTGATCTTTTGTTAATTTCTTTAATGTGCTTCGATCCAAATCGGAAAACCACTCGTCGAAAAGGGTATCAAGTTCGCCGGAAGACATATCTGCTCTCAAGCCTGCCGGTCTGCGTTTCATGCCCTTAAACCAATGCTTGAATTTTTCAGGATTAAAAGGAGAATACTTTGTTTCTTTTTCACGCTTGCGCATTAAGGTAGAACCGTCAGACCCCAAAGATAAATCAGCCTTTCTTAAAATTTCTTCTTCAAACCACGCGAAAGCCGCGGCTCTTCTGCGCTCTTCGGGCGAGACAGCGTCCTCTGCAGTGGCTCGGGCGTCATCAGCTCCGGAATCCTTTGACTTCGCCCCAACGGATAAACCGACTGAATCCAACCACTCTCTCCACAATGTATAGAAATCCGTTTCTGTTATGCCGTTCGCGTCAATAAAATCTTTTACATTTCTTTGCGCCATAACATGCGCGTTCGCCTGCAAACGGACCCATCCACTCTTTCCTCCAGCCACTCTTAGTAGTCTGATACGCAATTCATTTTCTTCATCTCGTTTTATCTTTTTTCCCGGCGGAAATACGCGGGCGAATATATCAAATAATTGCGCTTTTAGTTCACCGGATATTTCTTTTTTGGCTTCTGCCTTTGCTTTGGGTTCTCTTGCTTTGACTTCCAACCCAACACTCCCCAGCCATTCTTTCCACAAAAACCAAAATTGAAATTTATCAATGCCTTGTTCGCTCATCACGCGCCGCACATTAGGATGCTCAAAAATCTGGACCTGGGCGTTTAACTGGCTCCAGGAGTCTTCGCCTTCCGCGTCAGGAGTATTGATGTCCAAATAATTATCTCTATAATTTCTGCGTAATACAGCCCCGGGCGCAAAATTCTCGGACAAAACCAGGAACAAAGCGGCTTTTTGCTCTTCGGTTCGCTCTTCGGGAGATTTTGTAGAATCATCAGTCTTCTTCTTTTTCCTTGCTTCCGGCTTATATTCAAGTCCATTTTCCGCCAGCCATAAAGCCCACGGAGCTGAGAAAAAATCTCTTCTTCTTTTTTCATTAATGCTAAAACGTTCCGCGACTTCTATCAAACGACTATTCTCAAAAACGACAAGATCCACATTCAAGGCTGACCATTTTTCTTCTGTATCTGTTCCGGAATTGTATTCCAAATATCCGTCCTTTCCTCTCCTCAGTTTCTTGACGCCTCCCGGCACGCATATCTCGGAAAATGCGCCAAACAATGCCGAACGCTGTTCTTCGGCCAATGCTTCGGGATCCGGGACTTCGTCCGCCTCTTCATCTTCTCCCGCTCTATCTCCCGCTAAGGCTAGCCCTGCATCGGAAATTTCCATTTCAGGTATATATTCTTCCGTTAAATCCGTTTCATCGGCTCGGAGAATAAAGCAGGCGGCTTCCGAGTACGTGCTGCCATCACTGCTTAATTCCCGCATGGGATCACCGCTCACTTTTCTATGGTCGGCATTTATATTGTGTATGGTAACGCCAGAGACTTCTTTCTGAGAATTGTCGTCCGTATGACCATGCACCACATGCTTTGCTATGCCCGGCAAAGGTACTCCGCCGGAAGTATAGTTGGTCGTTTCATGTCGTTCCCATGCGATCTCATTGATGAGTCTAATAGCTGTCTCATCCGGCTCTTTACGCAGAACGCTTTCAACCGCTTTTTTGTACCACGCGTTTACTGCAGCCACGAAATCAGGCATATTGTCTGCGCTCAAATCTTCGGTGAAAGCAACAGCAGACTTTAATTTTTGTACCTGTGTTTCAACAATGGGTCCGTGAGCAAAAAACACACCGGATGCTCGGTCATACTCAATAAGACTTAAAGAACGGACATGATCCATGTATCTGAGCTGGAATTCTGCTTTATCGTCCAACAAACTCGTGGCTCTAAACATTGATATTTGCTCATCCTCAGCCCCGGATGTATCTATTCCACCTAAACCGGACCAGTTGAACAAAACATTTAAATCATGGTTGGAAGCCAGAACCCGTATATCACTGTCCAAATTCGCCCGCAGTTTGCTGAGAATTTTGAACGTGAGCGCGTCGGAAAGACCCCGATCTGACACCATATCCCCAATAAACACAAGCTGTTTTCCTTCTCCGGCGATCCACTGAAGCGTGTCGAGAAGAACCAGAGCTTGATCTTGCTTTTTTTTGAATTCTTCTTTTTTCTCGGCTGTTTCAAAAGGACTGTGTTCGTTTGGAGCGTCCGCGGTAGCCAATACTACTGGCCTCGCGGCCTCTACCATATCCGCATAAAGATCCCCAAACTCGCGAGCCGCCTCCGGAGGCATGGACGCGGCTTTGGAAAGAATCACTGATTCCAAAACCTTGAGCGCGGAACCGTGCATATCGCCAAAGGCCAGGAGTTTCGCCTCTTCAAAATGCGATTCAGGATCTTGATAATCGTCTGTGCCCGCTTTTTTAAAGCTCCCTTTTACTCGCCTGCCCGGGCCCATGATATCCAGGTCACTTTCAATTTTGAAAATATCATAAGTTTCTCTTATCTGTTCAGCGCTGAGTTCCGGCTGTCTCGCTGCTTCCGCGGCTTCTATGGCGGCTTTTCGTTCAAGAATTTTTTTCTTGTCGCTCATGCGAAGCGTGATGAAGGTTCCGGAATTGACATCATAAACCTCAAGAACAATCAGACCGGGTCCAGTTTCCACGTTCAAAACCGTTACCGTTTTCCCGTTCCGTTCGTAAGAAACATTGTTTTCAGCGGCCCTCTGAAACACTGCCAGAGCTTCGGCTGTTTCGGCCGGACTGAGGTAATCTCTATCTTCTCCGGCGGCCAAATCCGCGAGGCCGTCGCCAAAACGCAACATACAGGTTCTGAACTCTCCTGTCTTTTTATTAATTTTATCAGTGGTTACTACAATCTCGCCGCCAGGATTAACTTCTATTTTCCGAATGCCGATTTTATACAAATAGCCGTCTCGTAAAACTGTTCCTTCTTCGGTAGAATCTCCAGAACCTTTTTTGGGCGGAAGACGAATTTCTTCGGTCAATTTGCAGGCCCTGGTTCCGACTCCAAAATCCAAATCCGCCAAGATTCCCCTCACCGAAGTCTCCAGATGTTCCCGATCCCCTCTGCCCTTTTTATATGCCAAAGCGAATTCCTGGCCTTGCGCCAAACCGGCCACTCGCTCAATCGGGAAGGCACTGCCTTCCATCATTGCGTGGAGTCGAGGAACAATCTCTTCTTGCGTAATGCTCGCGTCAACAAGACGTTGTGGCAAGCCGCCCCCCGTAAGAGTGGAAACAATAGTTTGAGCATCCGCGCATTCCGCATACTCGAGCGCAACCGTCTCACGAGCCAAATAACCGGCCGTAGTCCGAACAATGTCTTCTCTCCTATGAGCGAGCTTGAGCCAGTTGTCTATCTTGGATTCTTTGCTAGATTCTACTTCCAAAGCCAAGTCGCCCCGCAGATCCCCAAAAATATCTTCTCTTGCTTTCAGTCCTCTCAACAACGTGTTACGTTGTATCGCCGCGCGTATTTTTTCCGTGTCAACTTCATTTCTTACAATCCACCACAGACGTTCGAGAGAAGCTTTAATGGCGTCATTATCTATGCGCGCGCGTTCATCGCCTGCAAGCATTCGTTTTGCCTCGGCTTGTTTGTCTACCCACAAAACACCGCTTCCATCTTCTTCGGTTTCTTTGGTCAGAAGATCCGATACATCAAAAGCAAACTGAAAAGTCTGCTTGAATGTCCTATCAGCATCAATCAATTCTTTATGCTCTCCGTGAAATTTGGATAAATCTTTGCGCCTACGCTCAGGATCGGCGCTACTCTCTATAATCACTTTCAAATCACTGCAAGCCCGTTTCAGCTCTGACTCGCGCATTCGCTCCCTGCTCGTCGTCGGATCAGCTGCAGGCCCTGCGGCCCTCCCTCGAGCCGTAAAATCAACATGAATGACGTCCGCAGGACGATCCGGAGAGCCAGGTTTGGGGCCTGTAAGGTATTCCGGAGAAGACCATCTTTCTTCATTCAATACCAAAGAAGCAGTTTCCCCTTTGGCATCCATATAAGACACGCGCACTGTCCTCGATGATGTGTTAACATTTTCAACTTTTACATCATACTCAACATCTTCAAGGCGCCCCCGACGAAATTCTTTTGTCTTGAGATGATATGTTTGACCTGCCCAAATAGTATCAAGCGGACGCCGAGCAACTTCTGCTTCTTCTTTTTTCTTTTCTTTATGAGAGCTTTCTCCTTCTTCGGCTTCTGCCAGACGCATGGTTTTCATTTCTTTTCCACTCACCACTACCTCTCTGTCATCACTTTTACTTCTCAAAGTCACTTCAGCAGAACCTGATTCAATGCCAGAGACAATCTGGTAGTGTCCCGTTTCGCCCGAGGGGCTGGTCCAAACAACAAAATCGTCTCTTTGAAATCCTCCGGCATCAAAGACAGGCGCAGATCCTCCTGCCCGAGCTTCTCCTTCGCTTGCCGAGATTTCATCCACTTTGCTGGTGATTGCTGAGATGGCATCTTTAATGGCCGAAAAAACATCTTGTTCCTTATCCAGATGAGATTTTGAAAAGAATGCTTCTCCTTCATCTGCTCCAGCCTCGGTGGTATAACATTCCAAACGTCTACGAGGCTCCCCGCCCTTTGATGTGAAAACTCTGAGCCTGAGACGCGGGGAACCAGCGAGATGCGGATAAGAAAAACTGAAGCTCCCATCATCTTCCACATGCACAAAAGGTTTTTCCCCTTTCACTGAAATGTCTGTTTCTTTTCCTTTGCCTCTCTGCAATTTTGCCACAGCATTTTCAGCATCAAAAACAAAAGCTCCACTGCGTTTTAATTCAGTCTTTTCTCCCCCATCGTCTTCTCCCTCAGCCGCTTTCTTTTTACTACGATCAGCCGCATAATGTTCTGCTATAAAATCCACGGCCTCTTGGATGAGATCAAATATCTTTTGTATGTCTGTGTTGTCTCCCGCTCTTTTCGCGAAGACCTTGGTCTTTTCTGTCCCGGATTCGCCTTCATAAGCCCAGACGGTTACGGATCCATCTTCAAAATAAGCCAAGCGAGGAGCTCCTTTGAGCTGGCCGTATGCAAAGCCTTTTATGCGCGCGGGTCCTTTTGAACTATCTTCGGCCGTGAGAACTTCTGGAACCGATTTACCGGCACGCAGATTCACCCGGAGTTCAGGATCATTTGATGAACTCAATACCCCTGATTCTGTATTGTAATCTATGCTTTGACCTTTTATTGTTTTGGTTTCCACAAAATGGGCGTCGGAAGAACTTTCTGCCATCTCCTCCACCGAAGACCCAAACATAGCTCCGATAAAAAGATTCCCCAGCTCCTCGGCGCTGGCGTCATGCGCGGCTTGAGCTATGATATCCCTTTCCAGCGCGTCAATTTTTTCTTTAAGCGTTCGAATACGCCCACGCAAGGCCTCGGCTTCACCGGCGGATTTCATTTTTTCGACACTGTCGGCCACAGAAACCCAATCTTTGGAAGCAATATCAGTGCGCCGATTTTCAAGATTGCGATTTATTCTCAATATCTTTTCATATTTTTTCAAAAGAGCGTCAAGCCGATCGGCCTGGGCATCGTTGTCTGCTTTTAATTGCGCCTTTAATGATTCAAGCTTGTCGGTCTCAATATCCGGCCCGGGCTCTTCCGTAGATGGAGCTTCCGCGGCCGAGCTTCCTTCCGCCGCTCCCGCGTCCGCCGGCCCTGGCTCTTGAGCCGTCTCTTCCAAATCGTGTATGCGTCCGCCCGCGTTTTCTATATCACGCGCAAGACCCGTGATGCCGGCCAACAACAAAGCCAATTCGTCTCGGATATCATCCAAGGCTGTCTGATCTGCCCCTTCTCCACCTTTGGCGGCACGCCCACGCATTTCTGTTAGCTGGGTTTGAAGATCTGTAACCCTATCCGCGAGACCCTGTTCTCTCTTAATCAATTCCGTATTAGCCGCTCTCAACAACTCAATATAACGGAGTTTCTCTTGTGCTGTACCGCCCAGTTTTTGCAGTTCCCTGGAAACGGAATGTTCGGATCCTGCGGGGTCATCTCTGGTTGTTTTGTCAGCCATATAGTATAAAAAGAGATCTTATAAATCTATTATTTTTTTAAGCGTGTCTCTGATGTCCATCTGTCGATGAAATTCATCAACACGGAGCTTCAAAGACAGATATTCTTTTTCTAATTTAAAAAATCGCTGCTCCAATAAAGCGTGCTTGTGCTTCATCTGTTCATATTCATGAAGCGGTTCGTCAGATCCAAAGAATGGTGTTGGCGATGGAACATTCATTGTGGTGCGGAAAAAATCAAACAGACAAAATCTCGCGAGCTTCTTTCGCGAATTCGCTCAAAATACGTTCAAGTTCCTGATCAAAATCCGGTATGGAAGAAAGCCAAAAATCTTTCCAGGCTTCATTGCTCGACGCGTTGTCGTTGGCAAGGTCGGAAAAACGGTCAAGCTGTTCATCCGACAATTTGGGAATCAACTCTATACCGATTCTGTCTTGCACTTGACGCAAGAGCTGAGGAACATAACGTTCCCTTTGCTCTCCGCTAAGATCTTCCAAACCAATATCTTTGAGAAGAGCGTCCACATAATCGCTTAAAAAATTTTCCGTATCCTCCATATGAGTTATCTATTTAAATTTTTAATTTATAATTTGTAATTTTTAAACAATTTTCAATTTTTAATTCCGACTCAGATCGCATGGCGTCGGCTATGAAGCCGGGGAATCGACTCAAAAAGAATGTTTCTTTTGTTCGCGTTCCGCCAAGAGCGCTATCATTATGAGAGCTCCTATGACAAACCCGAGTACGGCATTTACAAAAAAATTGGGACTCGCCGGCCATCTGCTTGCAATCGCTTCGTTTATTATCTTTATTGTAACATCTCCGCCCACATATTCCCAGCCCTTTTGGGTGAGAGCTTGCGCGGCGGCGCTCGCCATGAGGAGGACGGCGTCCTTGTTCTCGTATCTTATGCTTATATTTAGGATACCGGTGCCATACACCACAGAGGGTTTGACGGTTTTGTTCCAAAGTTTTCTGCGTTCTCTTTCATTCAATTGATCGAAAGAAGACCAATCTACAGCATAGCCCTCTTGGGAACGGACTTTGGTGTAAAAGTCACTGCTTTTCATTATTTCTATAATGTTTTCCGCCACTCGCTCGGCCGATTTCACCACGGTGTAAGGATCCACACCATAGCGCGATTTTGAAATGATGAGAACCTGCGTGTCAGCACGGTATTTAAAAGGAAAAAGCAAACTTACAAAAACTGAAATAAGAGAACAAAGCAAAGACAAAGCAAGCACCGGCTTCCAATATTTTTTAGACAAATGGAGATAATAGCTCATAGTATCTGGAATCAACTTCTCGCAGTCTTTCCATGCCAGCAAAGGACCGACCGCAGGAATATGAATAAAGGTGACAATTTTCAAACACTACAATATAGCAAAATCCAAGCTCCTGGTCAAGATTTGGGGATAAAGCTCAGTTCCACATCATATTCCTTCCCATTTCTCAAAATTCGTAAGCTAGCCGTGGGACCGGCAAGATAGAGATCCTGCACAAAATTCGACTCGGCCACTTCTTTTCCATTTATGGCTATAATCAAATCTCCACTCTTGATTTCCGAACTCACTTTTGGATTTGAACTCACATAAAAACCGGTTCTGCCGGACCAAAGACCGGTGTTTTCGTCTATCCAGCCTTCCACAAAATAACCTTTCCAATAGACGTGGTTTTTGTTCAAAATCCCTTCTTGAAGCACTGAGGCAAGATGGTGCTCCACCAGCCAGCTCGGAATCAGATAACCGGCCTTGTTTACAAAACCCACCAGTTTGGCATCACGCGTTATCACCAGATCACCGGATTTCGCGGCAGTATCCAGACGGTACAAACTTGGAGTATCCCAGAGTACAAAAGCGTCTTTGGGGAAAGAAACCGTTTCTTCCAGTTTGACCGCTTTCCACACACCGTCAAAAGACCACAAAACCTCGCGGTTCTTTAGCGGATCGGGCCATGATGTCAGAGGAACAACCCTAAAATCAAAACCCGACAGTTTAAAAAATACAAGCCCGCTCTTGGATTCAACAATTTTCTTTTCCACAGAGTGCGCTATTCCCTGATAGTCAAGACCTTTGAGTTCAGTGTCTTCGGACAAGCCGGAATCAACAGGGTACAAAACTCCCCATCCATCAGAGCTCAACATTATTCCTTGGCCGATATAGGCGGAGCGAGGATATATGTATCCTTTTTGTACTTTCTCGACGCTGTAGAGACGCACCACGCGCTCTCTCATATTACGCAAGAGCTGGGGATCTTCTGGATATTCGATCGCCTGATTACGGATTCTGCTGACAAATGACAAATTGTTCTCTCCGTTCGCAAAGGGGAAAAAAGTATTGAAAATCAGCACAGAAGTGACCAAAGCCGTAAGAACGGAAATAATAATACTTGTAAACAGCCACTTGAGATTCTGCAGAGCTGTTTTATTTTGTGCTGATCGTTCCGGCAAATGAGGAGCATTATGTTTCATATCCAACGCGCCACATAAAGGACCACACCGTACAAAACAGTGTTAAGGGCCAAAAATAATCTTTGTTTCTTCCAGAGAATGCCTTGTTCACTCAAATGAAAACGTATAAACAGCTGGACCAGATACCAAATCCATGAAAGCAAAAAGCCCATGGCGAGGTATCCAAAGGGCAGTTGACGCATAACCCACATAAGCTCGGCCACGATCAAAGCGACGACAAAAAACCAAGGACCAAATGTTCGCATGTGGCCTTTGAAATACAAATTCCATATCATGCCCGCTCCCAAGGTGCCAAAACAAGCTCCAATGCCCGCCAAGAGGGCAAAGGGCAGATTCTCAAAAAAAATGTGCAGGGCAAAGAGAGCCGTTGACCAAGAATACACATTAAAAACCCAAAGTATCATGAGCACGCGACGCCAGGTTTTGAACTGTACTCCTGTTTCGGATTCTTGAGCTCTGGCAGACCAATACCACAGAAATACAAAGACAGCCGCGTTCAAAACGCTCAAAAATATATGCAAAGACTTCCATTCAACCAAACTTTGCAAAGAAACAAAAGCAACCGCGGTGCTATAGTGCAAAACAATATTTTTTTTTTCAAATGAAAAAAAACGAGCACTCCAAAACAAAAATAAAAACCAAAGCAAAAGCACCAAGGTAAAACTCAAACGAGTTTGGACGAGGTATATCATAAAAAGAGCCAGCCCGGCGATAAGACCGGACACAGCCGCCATAAACATATTTACCGCAGATCTGCTATCCATAGCATCATTCCTTTTTGATATATTCGAGCAGAATATCCATCGTTTGTTTGAGGCCCGAACGCAGAGAGTCCTCTGTCATTTCTTCTTTTCCAAGGCTGAGGCCGCGCAGATCAAGCACGGCTTTCAAATGTTGATCCAAAAATTGTTCCGGCACCCGAACACCGAGTAATTTTTGAACCGTCTTTTCAAGCAATTCCGCGGAAGAAACCTGATCAGAATCTACCATCCGGCCAACTTCGGCCATATAATCCCGATACGAAGAAACAATACGAGAGGCCTGCCCAGACGGAGTTTCGTTGTCTTCGACCAGTGCTTCATACAAAGCCACCGCCTCCCCTTCTCCGATTTGCCCCTTTGAAGCCAAAGAATTCCCTGAAAAAAAGTATAAAACAGCCACTGCCAAAGAACTGATAAACGCAAAAGTAATAAATAAAAACACAAAAAAAACAGGGTCTATCCTTTTTTTCATCCTACTGAACATAAAAATGTGTATTTTAGAGATATCACCAAGTATAGCTTATTTTCCCATAATTGGCAAAACAGGGAATCCCTTGTATGATGTAGCTTGAGCGAACATAAGATGAAAGCTTATGCCTATCTATGCCATAAACAAATACGCGAAATACGATTACGATATCCTCGAAACCGCCGAGGCTGGCTTGGTATTATCCGGGCCGGAAGTAAAGTCAATCCGTCTCAAACAAATCAACCTGAAAGGCGCGTATATTTCCTTCTTGCAAGATGGAGCCTATCTCAAACAAGCTCACATTTCTCCTTACCGTTTTTCCGGAGACAAAGAGCAGTACACGGCAAACCGAGACAGAAAAATATTACTCCATAAAAAAGAAATGGCTTATTTACGGTCAAAAACCCAAGAAAAAGGCTTGACAATTGTACCTATTTCAGTTTATACTAAAGGCCCGAACATTAAACTCGAAATAGGAGTCGCGCGAGGGAAAAAACTCTACGACAAGCGCGCGGTCATCAAAAAAAGAGAGCAAAATAGAGAAATACATCGTAGCGTTAAGTACGGATAGTACAAAATCTACAGATCAACGGATGCCGGGGAACAGAACACAAGGTTTTGTCCCTGGACTGTGTTAAAATACGGTCTTTGTATTATCCGCAGATCTGTACATCAACATTTTATCCGTACTCATCCGTAGATCAGCAGATCCGTAGTATCCGTATCTGGGGATGACAGGATTCGATAGATGGATTTTGTTGCCATACATATGCGTGTCGAGGACGCCTTTCCCTCGTTAAAAAAGGGCAAACGAATACGTGCAAACGTTTTCAATCGGGTAAAGAACGCTGTAGCTCGCGCTTTCAGTGTTCCGACACTCGCTACCGCTGTAGCGTAATTGCCACGGCCATTGCCTCCGTGATACTCGATAGCGAATCGGCAGTGTAAACTTTTCGAGCGTAGGACTTTGTCCCCTCCTGAGGACATTGTCTGAACCATTGTCAGGATCAGCCGCGCGTGATTTTGCTATTTTTTATCGCTCGGTGAAACACCAAAATGGCTATGCATGTAGAGTATGTTGGTAGCCTGTCTAGACCCGGGTTCAATTCCCGGCATCTCCACTATAGAGAGAGCCATGAATTATTTTTGAGATGGGACTCTAAGTAAAACTATGAGAATATCTCGCAAAAAAAGGCCAAAGAAGCCGCTCATGCCACGGTACAACCGAAACCAATTCATAAGATCCGGCAAAGTTTTGGTATTGGATGAAAACGGAGAAAATCTGGGCGTCATGGACGCCGAAGAAGCAGTGCGGTTGGCGCAAGAAAGAGAACTCGACTTGGTGGAAATAAATCCAAAGGTAGATCCTCCTGTTTGCAAAATCGTTGATTTTTCTGAATTCAAATATCAAAAAGAAAAACAAGCGAGAAAACAAAAAGCTCATTCCAGAGCCAGCGAAGTGAAAGGCATCAGACTTTCCATGCGTATCAGTGATCATGACTTGGAAATAAAAGAAGCGCAAGCCGAAAAATTTCTCGACCGAGGCGACAAAGTAAAACTGGAACTTATGATGAGAGGCCGTGAAAATGCAAAACAAGACATAGGCCAAGACATCCTGGAACGATTTATGAAAGCAATAGAACAAAAATTCCCCATACGAATAGAGCAAGAAATAACCAAACAAGGACACAAGATAACAAGTATCATCGCGAAAAAGTAAGTACGGATAAACACGGGCCTAGGGGCATGGTACGAGACCCAAACCATGCCTCATTTGATCTATAGATTTGTGTTATCCGCAGTATACGTATTAAACTTGACGAGTACAAAAAAATCCTTTATAATCATGACACTTTAAAAAATGACATTATGCCCAAGCTAAAAACGCATAAAGCCACAGCCAAACGATTCAAGGTCAAAAGATCCAAAAAAGGCGTACAAGTGATAAAGCGCACAGACGGACAAGACCATTTTAATGCTCGAGAAAGCGGCAAAACAAAAAGAAACAAACGCTCAGATAAAGCTATTTCAAAGGTCATGAACCAGACCATTTTGCGCGCCTTACCCTTTAATAAATAAAATTAATCCAGGTTATGCCCAGAGTAAAAAGAGGAAAAGGACATCTTAAGCGTCGGGAAGCCCTCATGAAACGAGTGAAGGGTTTTGGCGACGGAAGAAAAAATCTCATCAAACGAGCCAAAACCGCTGACACCCGGGCGGGCGCTTACGCGTACAAAGACAGAAAAGTCAAAAAACGCGTAAATAGAAAACTATGGCAGGTAAAAATCAATGCCGCGGTGAGAGAACTCGGCATGAACTACAGCACGCTCATGGGTACGCTCAAGAAAGCGGGAATCGGAATAGACAGAAAAATATTGTCAAAACTCGGGCAAGAACATCCGGCTCTATTCAAAAAAGTCGTTGAGGCCGCGAAATAAATCCTTCCCAAATGCTTGACAAAATGCAAAAAATCTGCTAGTTTGTTTGGAACAAAGAGACTTCTGTAGTGTCTGGCTATGGCGGGAGTGCCCCCTCCTTCACTCCCTTTGCCTTGCCGGACGCTACAGGAGTCTCTTTTTTAATTATAAATTAAAAACTAAAAATTACTCAAACAGTCCTTGACAATATCCTCTACAGAGATGTATATTTATCCGTTCGAAAGGAGGACCGTATTATGAAACACCGAGACGGTGGAAAGTATGGTGGTTCTCACACCACCATAACCGAGGACGCTTGCGCAGTCCTCGATGCCGCGGCAGATATGCCGGAGGTAATTAAGATAGTTCTGAAGGCAATCGGGAATGACCGGCGAAGAGCCGGCAGTCCTTTGCGGGTTAAATGCGTCCCTGTTCCGCATACGGCTTGCCTGAGGGTAGCCATTGTAAAAGGCGGGACGAGCCAGGAAGCCTTTGTATATGTGGACCAGGTTTTGTCCCTTGCCATTGTCGCCTCAAGACTTGAGTCTTTTACAGATTCCAAGGCCGGAAAACGCGGCAAGCGGGTGCGCGGAAGGCGCAAGGGCTACCGGGTTCCGCCGAGAGAGATCAAGGAGTGAGATTGACCCGAGGCCAGAGTTTGGATCTCGGGTGCATACAAAAACAGCCCGGCCAAGCCGGGCTGTTTTTGTTTGTTATAAATAAGACCATATTTTAGCCAAAAATGCTAACTTTAGCGAAAAAAACCCTTGACAAAGGGCTTTTTTTGTGCTATACTGGTCTGTTTCTCTAAAAAAAAGGAGAAGCATTCGTTCTTTACAAATCTACCTTAAAACAATCTACAAACAAGTACGCCTGTGTACGGCAAGGGACCATACACCAAAAGCGCGCAGGATGGATGATATATAGGGACTTACATAAGCCAAGATATACCATCCACCCTGCGAAACGCGCGGGATTGGCTCTGGGAACAGAAAATTAGAAGAGAAGAAAAGATTGGAGATTCCAAGATGATCCGCACGCGCGACGCCTTCGCCATCGGGCTCGGTATGTTGATGATCGGCCTCTTCGGGGGTTTGATCCTGAGCAAGAACAAGATGAACACGGTCACCACGGTGGCCAAGACGACGAACGACATCGAGAGCAACGAGACGATCCAGCGCGTGGTCCGCACCGCCGAGACCGAGTCCAACCCCCGCTTCGAGCGCCTGGCCATCGAGACCTCGTCCGGGTTCTACCTGGACACGGACAAGGCCGCGAAGGACTTCGTGGACGTCTCGGCCCGTGGGATTGGTGCCATCCTGGGCGCCGCCCAGACGCTGGCCAACGCCGCGCCGTCGGCTGACGACATCGCGTCGTTCTGCGACGCAGGCTGCCGCCTCCGCGTGCGGCTTGCCATCGCCAAGGCCGAGCGTGATCCGCTGTACAAGGCGGCCCGCGCGAAGCGCAACGTGTTCTCCCGCACCAGTGATGGCTATCGTGCATACCGCGCCGCGACGACCAAGTTCATGACGGCCCAGGCCGAGGTGACGCGGCTCGAGAAGGAACTTCGGCTCCTCACGCGGCAGCTGCGCCCTGCGCGCCCGACGACGATGGTGGCGAAGGCTCACCGACCCGAGCTCCGCCGGCTCACGCTCCGCCTCGCGGACATCCACGACGACGCGGCGGCCGAGCCCGGCGTGGCCGCCGAGGCCAACCGCCAGCTGTCCGCCCTGCGGACCCTGGTCGGCAGCCCGTCGCCGAGCCGGCCCGTCGCCGAGCCGAAGATGACCAAGGTCCAGCGCCGCGCGCTTAATCTCGGTCTATGTGCGCTCCGCGCCAAGGAAATCTGGGAGAAGTCGGCCGTCGAGGTCGACAACAACGCAGTCGGCGCGCCGGGCGGGCACATCGCCCACAGTGTCACGATGCACGCAGTAGTGGACATCACATACTACTGCGATGTGGAGACCGGCAAGATCACGGGTGGGGTGTACTACGCCTTGAACCACCCGGACATCAGCCAGCTATGGGAGTGCAAGGTCACCCCGACCCGGAGCTGCGGCGAACGCCGGGACTGGAAGGGTTACCCCTTCTACAGCATCAACGCTTCTGCCGCGGAACTCCGCGGGGACGATGACGACATACGCGCGCCCGAAGAGGTGGTGCGCGGTAAGTAGATTGAGGAGGGTCCGACATGGAGCCGGACCCGCGGGCCAGCTAGGCCCAAGGTAGATGGGTCTAAGGGAGGGACCTATCGAGGGACCGTGAGACGTAGATCTTCTACGACCACGGTCCCCGATCACAACACCTCTACTTAAAAATTTGTAATTACAATTTGAAATTTATAATATAATGCAGCGAGAAGGCTGTTTTTTTGTTTTTATGGGAATTTTTGATTGGAAATATACAGACAACAGAATTTCTTGATACGAAAAAAATGCCCTCAAGCAAGTTCTGTCCACTCATACAACCACCCCTTACATCCCCTCCTTAGTAAAGGAGGGGATCATGGCTATGCAGTCTCTCCCCCTTTTACTAATACTAAGGGAGAACTTTCAGTACTGGTCTCTCCCCCTTTACTAAGGGGGAGATGTAAGAGGGGGTTTGAATATAGAGAATACAATGCAAGCGGTCTACCTTCCTTGCGGAGGAGGGCAAGAAGGGGTGTTGTGGCAAGAGAGCAGCGTACACAGGTCAAGGCAAATATACTTGACTTGTACACTTTCTTGATATATTATGATCTCACTGTATTTAGCTCCTTACAGGCTAAAAACAATGAATAATTTCCGTTTAAATATCACTATGGGAATGAGAAAAAAAAGTCGCAACAAATGGAAGGCCGATCGAAAAGTACAGATCAAAAAGATAAGCGCGGAGCGTCTTAAAAAAGCGCGGAAGCAGGCTGAAAAACAAACAGTCTAAAAGACTGCTTTCATCGCAGGTTCTTGTCAATCTATCGCGGGGACCTGCAATTTCACGACAAAATCGGGATTAGAGCATCACGACTCAGTCGGGAAAGTCGCGGATTCGCGTTTACACTATTCTTTGGACCGGTAGTTCAACTGGTTAGAGCACCGCCCTGTCACGGCGGAAGTTGCGGGTTCGAGTCCCGTCCGGTCCGCATAAATTAAAACTCCCCCGAAGGGAGTTTTAATTTTGCGAGAACGGAAGCGACACAATAGTTTGTGTCGCGTCGGGACGAGAAGGCCGGAGCGATGTTTTGTGAGCTTGCCGGCGAGCAAAACCGCGAGGCCAGCCTGAATCCGAACGAGTGGAAACGAATGAGAGGTGAAGGCGAATCCCGTCCGGTCCGCAAAATTAACTCCGCTTGTTTTAGCGGAGTTTTTTTGTTGGAAAAAATGAGTTTGTAATTACCTAGTTGAGATGTAGGATCTTCCGCAAAAGCGCCGGAACTTCTTTTTTGAAAAAAGACTTCACTTGGGGCCATGTAGCTTTGAAATAAATCTCCGGTTCCGGGTCACTTTCCGCGTCCACAAAATACACCAAACTTTTCAGAATATGATGAAAATCGTGAGCAACAGACGGATACTGAATTTTTAATCTCTTAACGGTATTTTCCAATGACTCAAGATGATTGGCGCACCAGTACAAATCAAAAAAATCTCTTTTCCTGCCACGCTGCGAGATAGCGACAATTTTCATGACCGCTATGTCCAGCGGATCCAAAATCCTTACTGTACCATGCCAGTGTGGTTTTTGTTTGGGAACAAAAAAGGGATAAGCGATAAAGCTAACCTTGGCTTTGAACAGCTCACCGTAGATGGTATTTTCATCCTCGACTTGTATTGTCCAATCAGGGTTATCCAAAAATTTTGATAATAATCTCTTCATGTCAAAACTCTTTTTTTCAGTAAAAAAATCCAAATCAACAGATCTTCTATTCCCCGAATGGAGCGCAAGAGCAGTGCCTCCGGCCAAGTACCATTTAGACTTTTTAAGCCAATCTTGCTTTGACAAAAAATCAAAAGCTTTTTTGGTTTCTTTTGGTAATGTTTCAAAATGAAATGCTGCTAGCTGTGTGTTAGTAACTGCCATAATTGTTTAGTTTTGGGTCGCAAACAGCGAGATTTACCAACTACTTTTTTTAAGTGTTTTTTATCGTAAAAATTCCACATCCACCTTACTTCCTTGTCATTGCCAAAATCCAAAATTCGCTCGATAACATATTGAGCGTTTTTACGCGGATCTATGTTCTTTGGATTGGTATCCCAAAATAATGCTTGTCTGAATTTCATACCCTAATTATATCAAAAAATAGAGCATTCGGCAACCGCATTTATAATCGGATTTCATGAAAAAAGTTCTAATCCCGTCTCGTCGGTCCCGCATAAAAAACTCTGCTGAATACAGCAGAGTTTTTTATTGACAACGGATGGGATTGTAGTAGAAAAAAAAGCAACCCATTCATGAGTCACTAATAATTTTGAGCCGGGTTCTAGTGACATAAACGAAAATGATGTCGAATAAACATCTTTGACGAGCGGCATCAGATTGACAAGAGCTCTCCAAACCGCTATAATAGCGGCCACTTTACTGATTATCTATGTCCACAGGGAATGTCATTATCCGTTTCGACAATGTTTCGTTTCAGTACACCGAAGACAAACCGATTTTGGAAGAAGTAAATTTTTCGATACGCGAAGACGCCAAAATCACCATTATGGGCCAAAACGGAGCGGGCAAGAGCACGATTCTGAAACTGATCTGCGGAGCCGCGCATGTGAACATGGTTGAAACGCTCAAGCCGCGAGAAGGCTCAGTGCACATTCGCGACCAGGCTTCTATTGGCATCGCGCTCCAGGTCATGCCAAAACATTTTTTTGATCATAACATTACAGACTATTTTGCCACTGCCTTTAGCGAACAAAAATATAATTTGGAAAAATTGATCACCGATGTCTTGAAAGTCGTTGATCTCTCCATTCCGCTTACTAAAAAAGTAAAAGAATTGTCCGGAGGCCAGCAAGCCCGCTTACTTTTGGCCTACGCCCTTATACAGAAGCCGGACATTTTGCTCCTCGACGAACCAACCAATAATCTGGACGCGGACGGAATCGCGCATCTGACCGGATTCCTTATGATATACGAAAAAACCGTGATCGTCATTTCCCATGACGCGAATTTTCTGAACGCGTTCACAGACGGTGTTTTGAACGTGGATCTTCATACCAAAAAAGTGGAACAATACCTGGGCAATTATTTTAACGTCGTAGAACAAATCACGGCGCAAATCGAACGTGAAGAAAAAAAGAACGCACAGCTTAGACGAAATATCCAAGACCGCAAAGATAAAGTGAATTTTTTCGCGCACAAAGGCGGCAAGATGCGCAAACTTGCGAGCAAACTCAGAGAAGAAGTGGCTGAGGACGAAGAAAACATGGTAGAGGTGAAACGCGATGACAAAACAATCCGCGAATTCAGCATTCCGGCCCAAGCCTGCTCTGACGTGGTGGTGAAAATTTCCTCGGTCGGAATTATCAAAAATCATGAAGTGACGGAAAAACCCGTTTCCGTTAGCTTGTGGAAAAAGGATCGCTTGCAAATTGTAGGGCCGAACGGCATTGGCAAAAGCACGCTCCTTAGGACCTTGGCGCTTGGAGAATCAAACGGCGCAAAAATTGAGAGCGGAATAAAAGTCGGCTATTATCGCCAAGACTTTTCCGGGCTCGATTTCTCTAAAACCGTGTACGAATCACTCGCGGAAATGATGGACACGCCTGACAATCAAAGCATCTACGCCACCGGAGCCTCGTTTTTGCTTACGGCCGAACTCATAAAAAATTCCGTTGGCTCGCTTTCTGAAGGCCAAAAAGGATTGCTCTGCTACGCGCGTTTTGTGTTGCAAAAACCCGGTCTCCTAATTTTGGATGAACCTACCAATCACATTAATTTCCGTCATTTGCCCATTATCGCCAAAGCAATTGATGAATTCGGCGGCGCGGTTATTTTGGTGTCTCACATGCCCGAATTTATGGAGCAAATTAAGATTACGCAGGAACTGGATTTGGCACGCTAGAATCCAAGGAAAAAATCAAAGCATATTCAAAAAAACTGGCGAATGAGGCCAGTTTTTTCGTTTATGAAAAATTATCCAAAGTGTCTTATTCTCCGATATCCTCCGCGTCACAAACTTTCCATCCTTCAGGCACGGCGCAAGGCGTGGAAAAAATTTGGCACTGCACGCCCGCGCCGCTTTCCTTGGCATAGGTTATCATCTGAGCGCAGAGTCTTTTTTCTCGAACATCCCAATGATTATAAACCGGCTTAGTATCAGTTTCAGGATTCTGTAATTTTATACCGGAGAGAAGCGAACCCCAATCCTCGCTCTTTACGTTTATTTCCAAAATGCCGCCTTCTTCGTCCAAAGGAACTTCCAAAATTATTAAGCGAGGCTCATCGCCAGGAATCCGATACAATTTTGAAGCTATATTTTGATAGAGAAAATCCTCTTTTTGAGAATCGGGAATAGGGTGAACGAGCAATTGCTTGAATATACTCAAGTATCCGCTCCCATCTTCGCTATTGATTGTCAGTCCTCCGTTCCATTGCTCCAAAGTCCAGGAACTGGGATACTCCATTTCGAAATTCGCGAAGGTATTATTTTTTATCAATGAACGCTGGGCTTTGAGCTCTTGGTCTTTCTGTTGCAAAACTTTTTCAACCGCCCGCTCTCGAATGCTCGCCGGTGTAATGTTCAATTCCGAACCGCGAGGAAAAGAACCTGCGGGATTCAAGACATCGGCGCAGCCGGCACCCAAGCTCATGAAACCGGCACTAAGGACGCCAAGAGCAAGCACCAAACTCACAAAAGCCTTATTGGTTCTTCTTCCTGTCTTTCCCAAGGTTTTTTCCGCGTACGCTACGCGCTCTCTCACACCGAGCACCGTATCCGGATTAAGAGAAATGCTGTCTATCCCCTGCTGAACCAAAAATTCAGCGAATTCAGGATTATCGCTTGGCGCTTGGCCGCAAATCCCCACGGTTTTTTTGTATTTGTGAGCACTTTTTATTACCTGTTTAATGAGTGTCTTGACCGATTCGTCATCTTCGCTGTAGAGAGAACTTAAACGATCCGAATCACGATCAACGCCCAAAACCAATTGGGTGAGGTCATTGGAACCTATGCTGAATCCATCAAAAAGTTTCGCGTATTCTTCGGCCAAAATGACATTCGAAGGAATTTCACACATCACAAATACTTTGAGCCCCTTCTGTCCTTGTTTAAGTCCATACTCTTCCATGGTCTTGAGGACTTTTTGACCTTCTTCCGGCGTGCGGCAAAAAGGAACCATCACAACAATATTGTCGAGACCCCATTCTTCGCGCGCTTTTTGTATGGCCTGGCATTCCAATTTGAAAGCAGGCTTGTAAGCCTTGGAATAATATCTGCTTGCTCCTCTCCAGCCGAGCATTGGATTTTCTTCTTTTGGTTCAAACTCAGCTCCTCCCACCAGCGTGGCGTATTCATTGGTTTTGAAATCGCTCAGGCGCACCACCACTTCTTTGGGATAAGACGAAACGGCAATCCGCGCTATACCTTCCGCCAATTTATCCACGCAATAATCCGTTTTCTTGGAATATCCCAAGGTGAGTTCGGCTATTTTTTTCTTTGCTTTTTTGTCTTTTAGTTTTGCGTAATGAACCAAAGCCAAAGGATGAATTCTTATAAAATTGCTGAAAATAAATTCAAGACGCGCCAATCCGATTCCATCATTGGGCAAAAAAGACAGAGAAAAAGCGTTATGGGGATCTCCCATATTCATCATTATCTTTGTCTTGGTAGACGGAATATTTTGGATGGTAGAACGCTTGAGTTCGTAAGGCAGGATCCCTTTATAAATTCTGCCTTCTTCCCCTTCAGCGCAGCTCACGGTTATATTTGTTCCATCTTTAAGCACTTTTGTGGCGTTCTCTACTCCCACCACGCAAGGTACTCCCAATTCTCTCGAAACAATCGCGGCATGGCTGGTCTTTCCGCCTTTTTCCGTTACAATCGCGCCGGCGATTCGCATGATGGGTTCCCAATCAGGATCTGTAACATGAGTTACCAAAACTTCGCCTTTTTTAAGAGACTTCATTTCTGAAGGTTTTTGTATGACACGCACTTTGCCCGCTCCGATTTTTTGCCCCACGGCCACTCCGGACAAAAGCAATTCGCCCTTATGTTTTAAACGATAGACCTCAAGAAAAGCATGATCTGAAAGGCTTTTTACGGTTTCCGGTCTTGCCTGCACAATAAAAAATTCACCCGTTTCTCCATCTTTGGCCCATTCTATGTCTTGCGGCTTCCCATAGTGCTCTTCTATAAGAAGAGCCCACTGCGCGAGCTGTAATGCTTCAGCTTCGTTCAGACAAAAACGATGTTGGTCTTTGGCAGACACCACCTGCTGTTTTGTCCCCGCGCTTTTCCCCGATACGAGTTTGATGTCTTTTTTGCCCAAAATCTTACTGATGAGAGCTTTTTTACCTTTTCTGAGTCCTTCTTTGAAAATATAATATTGGTCCGGATTTACTTTTCCTTTTACCACGTATTCTCCAAGACCATAGGAAGCGTCTATAAGCACCACACCCTGAAATCCGGATTCAGTATCCAAAGTAAACATAACGCCGCTGACTCCATTTTCCGCTCGGACCATGCGTTGTACTGCCACAGAAAGAGCGACTTCCAAATGATCATAGCCTTTTGTTTCCCTATACGAGAGCGCTCGATCGGTAAAAAGTGATGCCATGCATTTGTGCACCGCTGATAGAACGGCTTTTTCTCCTCGTATGTTTAAAAAAGATTCTTGCTGACCCGCGAAACTGGCGGCTGGCAGATCTTCTGCCGTGGCGCTGGAACGGACCGCCACCAGACCGGGATCTCCGGACTTGGCGAGCGTTTTGTAAGCAAGAACTATTTCTTTTTGCAGAGTAAGAGGCAAAGAAGTGCTCATGATGAGTTTGCGCGCGGATGAAGCCACGCGTTTCAATTGGCCAATATCGCGAACATCCACATTTTTGAGCAAAATTTTCAGCTTCTTTTTAAGCCCGGTGGATTCCAAAAAATCGCGGTATGCCCTTGCCGTGACCGCAAAACCGTCTGGCACGCGGATACCTTTTCTGCCGAGTTTGCCATACATTTCTCCCAGAGACGCGGTTTTGCCGCCAACCAAAGGAACATCTTGTATGGAGATGTCTTTGAACCAGAGAATACGCTGAAGTTCTCTTGAATCTGATTTCATGGCAAAAATAAGGTCTGAATGAGACAAAAATCAGTATAACACAAAAAGCAGTTAAAAAACAAAAATCAAACCTCTCTCACTTCGAGGACATTCACATGCCCGGATTCCCCCACCGGCTCTCCGGCGACCACAATGATCTTGTCGCCCTTTTTTACTTGTTTATGTTTTTTTAGATAAACCATTGAACGCTCCACCAACTCTTCTATGGTTCTGCAAGGCGGGAGGACAAAAGGCGCCAGACCCCAAGACAAATTTAGCTGACGTTCTGTCCGCTCTGAATTGGTAGCCACCACGACCGGAAACTCAGGCCTGTTGCGGCTGATGAGCCGGCCTGTTTCTCCGCTGATGGAAGCGGCCAAAATAAGTTTTGCCCCAAGATCTTCGGCCGCCATCCGCGACATACGACTGATCACTTCATCCACAGAATGTTTTTTATGCGGGTTCTCCCGCGGGTGCAAGTCATCATAAGCGGATTCTTCGGTTTTCTCTATGATTTCCGACATGGTCTGGACAGTCTCCACCGGGTATTTTCCCGTGGCGGTTTCGTTGGAAAGCATTACCGCGTCCGCGTGGTCTATCACCGCGTTTGCCACGTCCGAGACTTCGGCTCTGGTAGGACGAGGATTATTTTGCATGGAATCGAGCATCTGTGTCGCCACGATAACCGGCTTTGCGTGATCAAGAGCCAAATCTATCAATTTTTTTTGCGTGAGTGGGACTTCGGCGGCCGGAATTTCTATGCCCAAGTCTCCGCGAGCCACCATGATGCCATCCACTACTTCGAGAATTTCGAGTATGTTCTGAACAGCTTTGCCTCGTTCTATTTTTGCGATTATTCTAATCGGCTGATCGGACACGATACCGCATTCTTTCTCATATTCTTTTATAAGATAACGTAAATCCAATATATCTTTGGCGCTGGTAACGAAGGAGAGCGCCATCAGGTCTACCTTCTGTTCGACTCCAAAACGCGCGTCCTTTTTGTCTTTTTCCGTAAGCGAGCTTACACTCAGATGCGAATCCGGTATATTGATACCTTTGTGCGAGGTGATGGAACCGGAATTCAAAACCTTTGCGCTGATCCGAGTTCCTTCGACGCTTTCAATTTTTGTGCCCGTACGTCCATCATTGAGCAGAAGCCGTTCTCCGCTCTGTACATGGGTATGCAATTCTTTGTAATCAACCGGAATCGCGGCGCCTTTATAGCTGTCTATGCTGGTGTCAAAAATCACCGTGTCTCCTTCTTTTAATTCTATCCCCTCACCAGGCAAGACTCCAACTCTGATTTTAGGCCCTTGAAGATCTTGAAGCACGGCTATGGGTTCTCCGGTCTTTTTTCCAACCGAGCGAATATGTTCTATGAGCATCTGATGATTTTCATAGGTTCCATGTGAAAAATTCAAGCGAGCGATATTCATGCCGGCTTTAACCATGGCGGTTATTTTCTCTATATTTTCGCAAGCAGGACCGATGGTACACACTATTTTCGTTCTTTTTTTCATAAACAGCGTTTCGTATGATTAATAACCGGACAAGACTAAATAAAAAATTCAAGAGGAGCCGACCCCGCGTAGGGATATTAATTTTATTGAGGGTTTGGAGATTTTCCCGAGTATTGGTCGGGTCTTCCCACGTTCATTTGTTTGGATTCCAAAAAACGATCCACAGAAACTCCGGGAGGCAAAAACTGTTCTATGATAGAGCCGATATCACCCAAGGGAAGGCCCGCTGAAGAAGATCCGACAAACTGACTGTAAGTCTTTGTGAATTCGCGTATGAGAGGCGGCAAATAAATGGCGCCGAGAATAAAGGGGGCCAGGAACAAACATAACTTGATATAATCTCCCACCGCTATGACCGTGAGCCGCCGTTTTATTTTTTTATTTTGCTGATAGATAAGCTCAGACCATTTGATATTTTTTTCCACTAATTCCCGAAGCGACCCGTCAATATCCGGCGTATCTTGGATAGGCTTTTCCACTTTAGCCCTATCTTCATGAAGGGTGGTCATATTAGGTATGTGAAGTATAAAAATTTTTGCGAATAATCTCAACTCAGAAATTTTTTTCTATATGATTTTTCTTCCCGCGTTTCAAAGATTTAATTTCATTTTCAAAAGTATGCACATCTTCAAAAGCCCGATAAATGGAAGCAAAACGTATATAAGCCACTTTATCAAAATGCTTCAAGTGTTTCATCACTGATTCACCGATCTCAGAACTGGTGATTTCGCGACGCTTCTTTTTTTGGAGATCGCGCTCTATGGCATACATGAGCCGATCGAACTTCTCCCCTGTATAGGGACGTTTGGTGAGGGATTGCAAAATACCGTTTTGCAATTTCCCCCTGCTATAGGCTTCCCGACGTCCGTCGTTTTTTACGACCGTGATATCGAGAACCTCCATTTGCTCCACCGTTGAAAAACGATACGAACACTTTACGCATTCCCGACGCCTCCTCACCGACATTCCGTCCTGGGTTATGCGAGAATCTATAACCTTGGTTTCTCGGGATCTACAGACCGGACAGTTCATATAGCTTGCAAATAGTATTCAATAAAATGCCTCTCTGTAAAGGCTCAAAAAACATTATAAATATATCACATTAAAAATGCCCTGCAAAGCAGGACATTGTTTCAAATTTAACTGATCCGAAACTGGCTCAAAATTATTTTCGAGATAGACTCCAGATAAACAACAAAATCTACATCCCCATCTTCTTTCGCAAAAAAGCGGGAATCTCCAAGTCTTCCTCAGGGTCTACCGAACTTTTGGAGTCTTCATGAGAAGAGGCACTTTTGGAAGGCAAGATGTCTTCCATGTCCATGATCTTTTTGGTAAATTGAGGTTTTGGCTTGGCCGCGATCTCTTCTTCTTGGAGTTGTTGAGCCGAGTCTTGTTTCTTTTTTGTAAAAATTGCCGATCTGAAACTGTTGCGTCTGGCCGGGTAAGAAGATTCAAATTCTCCGCCCGTATTGTAAGAGCCTTGTTCAGAAGATGATGAAAAAGCCCGTTCAGGTTCCCGCTTGTCGAAGCCAGTGGCGATAACCGTGATTCTGATATCTTCTCCCATCTGTTCGTCAATAACCGCTCCAAAAATAACTTTGGCATTGTCATCGGCTGAACTTGTAATAATTTTTGCGGCTTCCGCCACCTCTTGCATCCCAAGGCCACTGCCACCGGTTATGGTAAACAATATGCCCCGCGCCCCGTCTATGGAAATTTCCAAGAGAGGACTAGAGATGGCGGATTTGGCCGCTTCCACCGCACGGTTTTCGCCACTCCCTGTGCCGATGCCCATAAGCGCTGAACCGGTATCGCTCATTATCGTTTTTACGTCGGCGAAATCCACATTTATAAGACCCGGTACGGTAATCAATTCCGAAATACCCTGCACGCCTTGACGCAGAACGTCATCCACGATTTTGAAAGCTTCGAGTAAAGATGTTTTCTTGTCTATGATTTGTAAAATCCGATCATTATGTATGGTTATGATTGTGTCTACCTGTCCTGACAATTCTTCATAAGCCCGTTCGGCGATGTCTTTTCTTTGAGGTCCTTCAAAAGAAAACGGCTTCGTAACCACGGCAACGGTAAGTATCCCCATGTCCCTCGCTATTTCAGCGATGACAGGACTGGCGCCAGAACCCGTGCCTCCGCCAAGACCGCAGGTGATAAAAACCATGTCAGTGTCTTTGAGCATTTCACGAACTTCGTTTTGAGTTTCCTCGGCGCTTCGCTTGCCCACTTCGGGATTCATGCCAGCCCCAAGACCCCTGGTAACGGTTTTGCCTATGTGCAATTTGTGAGGCGCGCTGTTGTGATGCAAAGCCTGCACGTCTGTATTCATGGCAATAAAATCAACTCCGCGTATGCCGCTCTTTACCATGCGGTCAACGGCAGAACCGCCGGAACCGCCTACTCCAATCACTTTTATTTTTGCGAAGGTTTCGATTTCTGGTTTCACTTGTGGCATAAACATTGGCTCAAATATTACTCCGAGTAAAAAAGGTATTCAATAAAAGATCGGAATTTACTCTTTGTATAAAATCTATATACAGTTTAGAGCTTTCACCCTATAGTGTCAAGAATGCAAGACGTGAGTGTGAATAAGTAATAGGCCTATCCCTTCATAACACAATTTAAAAATCCCGAGGACGAGCGCGAGAACGAAGCCGGCTGACTCCGCAGACTTGCTAAAATATATTATGAATGGACAGGCTTGAATACGTAAAAAATCAGGACTCTGCCAGAAAGCTGGCAGAGTCCTGATTTTGATATTTCGCAGAGCCCATCTCGAAAATAATTTGAGATGGGCTCTGGTTAAAAAAATTGGATCCTACGGTATTAAAGATTTAAATATTTTATGAAAACGATCTCTGACCCCGTGGGTTAGTTTTAATGAAAAACGCTTTTTATTACCGGCCCGATGAACCGAACTCCCCCATTTAACGAGACCGATGACAGGCGCAAAGGCGGCATCATTTATTTTGCTGGTAATGCCCTGAATACCAAATAATTGTCCTTGGCGAGCGGGCAGGGAAAGTTGTTCTTTGGACAGATCTACCAAACCGCCGATTTTAGAACCTCCACCGACAAAAGAAACACCGGCGGGCAAAAGACCCGCCCTGTCTATGGCGATAAGTTCTTGGTCTATTTTTTCCAAAATTTCTGCGGCACGGGCTTCTACGATTTCCGAAATATAATGAAAGTGAACAAGCTCGCTATGTTCAGCGCCAAGATCAGCCAGATCTATGGTTTCTTTCTTGCCCACAGACTTGCTGAGACAATGGCCATAGCGTATTTTAACTTTTTCCGCTATATCGATAGAAGTTTTGAGCCCCAAGGCCAAATCATTGGTAATGTGAGAAGAACCTATTGGTATAGCGGCAGTATGCATGATATCGCCTTCTTCGTAAACTACCAAAGTAGTGCTTGGCCCTCCGATATTCACTATCAAAACTCCAAGTTCCTTTTGCTTTGAATCGGCAACCACTTCTCCGGCGGCAAGAATTGAAAGTACAAAATCGTCGATATCCACGCCGGCGCGATACACCGCTTTTGTGATATTTTTCATGTGTGAGCTCAGCCCATAAATGATTTTTGTATCAACCTCCAGCCTTATGCCGGTCATGCCGACCGGATCTTTGATATGAGTTTGGCCATCAACACTATAACCCCTCGGCAACACATGAAGCACTTCATAATTCAAAGGACTGGCTATAGTGCGCGCGGCTTCCACCACTCGTTCCACATCATCGTCTGATATTTCGCCGTCAGAACGGCCCACGGCCACCACGCCTCTGCTTTCTTGAACGATAATTTTTGCGCCGCTTACCCCTACCCATACATGTTCAAGAGGCATGCCGACTACCCTTTCAGCCTGCTCGAGCGCGTTTGAGATTACTGAAACGGTGTCTTCGATACTCGTGATAAGACCTTTTTGTAAGCCTTCTGAGGGGACTTCTATAGCCGCGATGATCTGGAGAGAGCCTGGCTGGTCTGTATGGTAGACATATTGGCCCACAGCCAAACGAACAGAAGTAGATCCTATATCAAGACCTGTAATCAATTCCACTTTGTCTTTTCCGCGCGCCATGCCCATAGTTTGATTCATTTTTTGATGACGGTACTATTGTAACACTATTTATCGAGCCACTCAATAAGGTAAGGGGAAAAAAGTATTATCCCTGCCAAGGCAGACCCCAATGAAGCGCAGAGCACCGCGGCCGCCATGCAATCTTTTATCCGTTTTACATGCTCGCTGAGCCGAGGTTTCGCCACATCCAACAAAATTTCCACCGCTGTATTAATTAATTCCAAAGCCCACACAAAAGCTATGAGTATTATGATGATGATCCATTCGATTGGGGATATCTTAAAGACAAAGGCAAAACACAGGGCGATGAGAGCGAAAAGGGCGTGAATTTTAAAATTACGTTCACGTCTGAACGTAAGCACAATACCCCCCAAAGCTCTGCGCACACTATGCAAAAATGTATTTTTATTCATACATGCTCAAAATCTCTTCTAGCTCCACTCGCCAAGCCGTATCAAAAATGTTCAACAGCCTTCCTCAAAAATCGTTCTTGTAGCTCAAACATTTTTTTGGCTTGCCACTCTTCTTTGTGATCATAGCCCATATTGTGCAGTACACCATGTATAAGCATTCGCGTCAATTCTTCTTTGTAGGGCACAGACCAACAGGCCGCCTGCCTGCGAATATAAGGAACTGAAATAAAAATATCTCCCAGGTCTGAATGTTTCAAAGGGACGGCGCTTCCTTCTTGAGCGGAAAATGAAAGCACGTCAGTGGACCTATGGATACCACGGTGCTCGGCGTTAAGATTGCGCATCTTGCGATCCCCGATAAAGTGTACACTGAGCTCTCCGTCTTTCCGCAAACCCTTGAGCAGATATGCTATGGTTTTTTTGACAAAGATTTTTGAAACTCCTATCTCTTTGACACTCTGATATATATTGCATTCCATAGAGTGCTATTGCGGCCCCAAAACTCCGGACGGGGATGTGGAAGCGGAACTGTCCGTAAAGTCTGACGTGATCCCGTCTTCTGAAATGCCCGGAGTAGAGGTATTTGTTATATCCAAATCAGAAGATTCAACTCCGGGGACAGACGCGGGAGAAACTTGTTCCGGCAGTTCCTTGCCGGCTGAAGCCGGCCTAAAACTTTGGATCATCATGTTCATAACATTCTTAAAAACCGCCGGACCGACATTCCCCGGACGATACACCATGATATATACCATCCCCTTGCTTGGAAAGTAAGCCACCATGCTGTCTCGGCGCTTCCATCCTTCCACTTCAAAACGGTTGGTAAATTGAAGAAGATCCGTAATATTTTGATTGGCGGCGTGTTGCTCAAACCATGCCGTAAAATCACGCTTGTCATCCTTGGCCGCGCGCACTTCGATATAATCGCCGCTCACCGCGCTCAATAATACTTGTTTCCCCGATTTGTCGACTTCACCCACTTGCCAATCTTTGGGGTAATACAGTCTGTAGTCAAAAATTAAATTGATATATTGTTTTATAAGCCCTGAATCAATAAGGCGGACCGGAGCGAAACCTTTTGGATTATAAAGATTAAAGACTTCTTGCCCATCGTAATAGCCATCGGCATCAGAGTCCCAAGAGCCCGAATCAGTGTCAAAAATCTCTTCTTCTTTATCACTGAGCTGGTCTTTGTCTATGTCCGTAGCTTCGGATGAACTGAACGGCGGAAATTTTATATTCAATTTTTCGGCGTCTGATTCGGAAAGAGACGCATCTTCTGGGATAAGATCCGTGGAGCTAGAGACAAATTTTTCAGAGCTCGTGGAAGATACAACAGAACTCTTCTGTGGTTCAATAGCCCGGGTGCTGGTTCCGCTCTGCGTGGCGGCTTGAGGCGCGTTACTTTGTTTGGCTGCCTCTGTCTCAAGCCGGAGAATGGAACGAGCTTGAAAATAACCCCGAAGGTAATAAACGCCTATAAGCGAAACCACACCAAACAAGGCGGCAGAAATAAACCACACAGGTTTTTTATTCGATAAAAACAGGAGCTTATGTTTCTCCCCTGAACCCACGGCTTGCTTTCCCAAAAAATTTTTATTCGGATTCTGTGTATTTTGAGTTGAATCCTGTACCGTTTTTTGATGATACAAAATCGGATCTTTGCCGCCATAAAAGAGATCCGGAATGGTGTGCACTTGCAAACGTTGAGAATCCTCTTCTGTTTGTTCTTTTTTCCTTCCAAACATAAAATATAGCTGAGAGAAATCAGAAAAAATCGATTCTTAACGGCAGACTTGATTTATTGAGCGCTAGTAGTGGTTGGGGGCTCAAAAATTTTGCCCGGCCCGGCCGGGTTATAACCGTTCTTTACTTCTGTACCATCCTCATACGTGTCTCCATCAGTGTCAGGATCAAGCGGATTGGTCTTCCAGATAATGAGTTCGTCTCCGTCGCTGAGCTCATCTCCGTCGCTATCCCAGTTCAGCGGATCTGTGTTTGTTTCGGTCTCCCTGATATCATCAAGGCCGTCCGCGTCAGTATCTAAAACCGAATCCCCGAATAACACACTCTCATCCACGGTCCCTGCGGTATCTTTGCCCTTGTCCTTTGTTCCAGCACCGACGGTCGGAGTTTTGTTTACCGGAGCTTGCTCAACATTATCTAGAAAGGGGTCCTCAGAATCTTTACCTTCGACAGAAGAAGCCGGAAACTGTGAATTGGAACTTTCGATAAGGCGGTTATTGTCCGCCGTGCGAATGACTGAAAGATAAATCCAAGTCCCGCCCACCCCAATCACCAGCAAAAAAATTACAATAATAATAATTGCTATCGTTTTTCTCTTGCCAATAGGCTCTCTCATCATATCGATGCCAGGCGCAGCTTCTTGCATTCTTTCGGACATCATGGAAGTGCTTTGAGACATACTCGGTGGAGCCATATTTGGCGCTGTTTTGTACCTTTCTTGCCGAAATTCTGGCTCTTGAGCTTGAGAATCTTTCTGCCGACGATTTTGGATATTATAAGGATCCGCCGGCTGAGGCTGGACCTTGGGGCGGAGTATACCGGCGCCCAAGGCCGTAGTCGGGCTTGGCGTCTCCGGGGCCGGAGAATTCTGCGAAGCAAAATCAGCATTTTCGGTCGCAGAAATTCCCGGACCCGACTCGGGCTGAGAGAGGGCAGATTCATCGGTTGAAGCAAAAATATCTTCCGGTTCTCCTATCGGAAGATTTGAAGGCGTAGTCCCTGGATTCAGTGCTTGTTGGTCATCAAACATAGTATAAGATAATTATAGATGCTAATTGCCCGTTTGCAAAAGACCCGCGCCTTTGGGGTTATACCCTTTTATTACTTCGAGTCCGTCTCTAAAACCGTCTCCGTCCGTGTCCGCGTTGAGCGGATCTGTACCCCAAATTTCCACTTCAGCGGAATCACTTAACGCGTCATTGTCTGTATCAAAACTCCGAATGCTGGTTCCATAATTCGGTTCTTCGCTGTCTTCCAGACCGTCTCCGTCTTGATCGTTTGAAATGTCCAATTCAGCCGGAGGGATTTGCACAAGCCCACCAAGCAAACCCGCGCTTACCATACCGCCAAGACTCTGCAATGTCTCATTCGCCGTGTTTGCCGAAGCTTGCAAGGCGGCTCCCTTTTCCGCATCCATTCTCAGCGCAGAAGCAAGAAATTCGTTTCTTTTCTGAATATGCAAATCTATGTCTGACAAAAATCTTTTAAAAAGCGTTTCATCCTGAAAAGCTCCTGTCCATCTATTGCTCGTGCTTTGGACTTTGCGGATAAAGGCGTTCGCGGATGCCATGGCTTTCGCGGCCCCTTCATAATCTTTATTTTGCCTTACCATGAGAGAGGCAAGTTCCATGCTCTCTTGAGCATATTTCAAGGCCTTCTGAGCCTTGTCAACCGGATTGAAGGTAAAAAATAAGTTGGCTTTTTTTACCACATCCCCCAGATATTGGCCTGCCCGTGAGGGTACGTTTTGTGGAGATTCAACCTCTATAATCTGAAAAGTCCGAGAAGCGTCACCGCCAGTCGTCACCAGAACCAAGCTACCACCTCCCACGCTGTCTTCTGCCTGTGCATTGCCTGAGAGAAGAAGCCCGACAAAAACAAGTACAGCCATACAGAATCTGAAAGTATTCTTAATGTTTCCCCGCGGGTCTCCGTTCGCAATTTTGCCGGAACAGAAAAAAAAGAAAGAGGGATGGGACGAAAAAACGGCCCCAGAATGTGAATTAAGGGTTTGCTCTACATTTAACGAAAAAATATCAGATCTCTGAATCATAGACACAGTATAGCACATTTTAAAGCGAACATTTTTCTTCGGGTGGCAGAGGCATATTTTCTTTTATCTGACAGATATCTGTTTCTATAGTCTCAACAGGCTCTATACCATAACTGTACGTGCCATCAGCCGAGGGACTTACCAAAAAATTAAAGACATGCCAGTACGGAGCCAAAGAATTACTGCTGGAATCGGCCGCGTCTTTTATATTAAAAGAATAATCAGGCTGATACAAAGAATAGAGCGGCACTTGTCCTTCGTGGTAAGAATACACATCAACTTGAAGATTGCTATTTGTGTATGAGCCGAGAACATCATCCACCGCTTCCACGAAAAACCCATAAGAATGCGGCTGAGCAGTAACGATTATTGACGGGTCTATGGTAAAGGATTGGATAAAAGTCTTAGCGGCTCCCGCGATTTCATGAACAAACACGCCGTTTGTTCCTGTGCAGCCACTTCCATTCAATGGAGCCGGCATCCAATACTCCTCGCTAACCGACCCCTCATCTGTTTGCACGGTCTTATCGGTTTTTACCATAAATTTGCATAATTTTTGCAAGGGGTTAACAGCAGATTTCGCGTCAGCATAACGAATGAGCGCTTTCGTGGGATCTCCGCCGGAAAATTTCGCCAAACGAGAACTGTACAAGCCGCCGGAAAATATGCCGCCTTTCTTGTTTTCTTCGTCAGTCCAGCGAAGCACTACGCGAACGACACCCTCAGGCACTGCCGGCGAAACAACCAATTCATTGACTATTTTTTCTTTTTCTCCATTCACCGGATAATCGAAGAAATGTTTCTTTTTGGCTTTGTATTGAAGCATTGAACCGCTTATGCCGGTGGCGGTCTGTATTCCAAGCCTGTTAAACGATAAAGCATATTCTTCTTTGCATAAAAGGTTTGCTTCTATATTACTTTCAGAGGTTATGAAGAAAGGATTTGAAGGAGTTTTAACAGTAATTAATGAAACATCATCGGGTTCCAGACTGAAGAAAGCACCCAAACCACCCTCTGTCTTAAGCTGTTTCCTGCCAAGAGACAAATCATAATCCGCCAGTTTCGCCCAATTCAAACCGGAACCCAGACTCTGTGTGTCTCCCCCTGTCAAAGGATCCACCATTGGGTTGAGCAGAGCTAAAAGAGGCTCCGGGCCAAAGGTCTTTACGCCGCAGGCCACGCATTTGTTCTCCGGCTCTCCCAGACAATCGGAGGAACAAACCCAAGACCCTTTGTTTGTATAGTCCGGCCCCGCGTCGCAGACCAGCTGTTTTGAGTTGGCTTGTGATTTCTCCGCGACACAAGAGTCATAAGCCGCCACGCAATCTTGTTTGCATTGAACATCGGAAACCAAAACTTTTTCCATAAAGGCGTCCGCGTCCGGGTTGTCTTCCCACGGTATTAATTCAAAAGGCAAGGGCTGGGCCGAGGTCCCATATAGCTTATTGCAGAGTTCTTTTGCCGGATCAGTGTATTGATCCCATTTTGTATAAGAAGAAAAGGAAACATTTACCCCACTGTTGATCCCTCCGATGGGAAAACCATAATAAGTATCAGGCACACCCTCTGGCGCATGGCCATAGGCCACGCGTATCCGATTTTGTGGATTGGCCGTGTTTTTGCAAATGTAGCCATCCAGGGTTTCTTTGCCGTATTTCCAAGGGCTTTGAAAATGATCCTCGCAATCGTTCTCGCAAGTCTGCACCTGAGTTTCGGCAAGACAAATATCCTGGACCTCGGCCAAGGTTTGGGGAATCAAAATAGCAGTACTACTAAAGGGCTCGCATTGCTCCGGACCGCTAATGAGCCCGTCTCCGCAAAATTCTCCCGAATCAATCGTCAAGATATTTTTACAATCCAATGAACAGTAATTGCAGGACTTGCCATAGACCGGACTGCATTTTACGCCGTTTTTGTCTTTTCCAAGATCACAGGCTTCTCCAATGTCTTGTTCAATTTTCCCATTGCCGCACTCTGCTTTGGCGATTTCCACGGTGCAAGACGAGGAACAACCGTCACCGTCTTTTTTGTTGCCATCGTCGCAAGCCTCTGTCCCTTCTTTTTTTCCATTCCCGCAGAGAAGCGTTACCTCTTCAACTTCACAATAAGTATTACAGCCATCGCCGTTTGTTTTGTTGCCATCGTCGCAAGCCTCGTATTCATGTTGGATTGATCCGTCTCCGCAATAATTGCCCACGGCCTTGCAATTCGCGGCGCAGCTGAATTCAGAAGAAAAATGATAGCTTGGATCTTTTAAGCAAGTATCAACGCAGTCTGAATTCTGGGAACAAGAAAGCCCCAGCGCCTTGCCGTTTGAATTGTAGCAGGCGCCGTTCGTGCAAACCAAATTGAAATTACATTCATTCACCGCGCCACAAAGCGTATTCGCGTATTTGCAATATCCCGGTTTCTGCGCGTATTTTGCTTCAGCTATATCACAGACTTCTTTGCCCGCTTGCACCAAACCATCTCCGCAATAAGCGGGATGCAGACCCTGGCAGGCCCCGACTTTGCTTCCGTCCGATAGAGCGCTCTTGCTGTCCGCGCAATGTCCATAGGTTCCATTCAAAGCTCCGTCATCGCATTTTTCTCCTGATTCTACCACGCCATTGCCGCAGGTATATGAAGCCGTGCAAAGGCCATACTCCCATGTTTTGCAATCTTGGCTACATATACTTTTAGCGAAATTACCCGTGGGGCATTGACCCAAGCCGCCCTGAATCGCGCCCACACATTGATCAAACTCCCAAGTAACACTCTTGGCGCAAGTAAGCGTCTGCTGATTTATTGCAACATATTGATTGAAGCCATCTTGGTTTAAAATATTCGGATTCGCATTGTCTAAATCGACAATACCGAATGAAGTGGCATCGTAATACGAGGCTGTTCTGCATTCACTGTCAGAGGAACAACCAAAGGCAACAAGTTTCAAACCGCCAGGCTCCCAAGTGGAGACAAGCTGATCATAAATTATCTCTTGAGCATTAGAGGACTTCGAATTGATACAGACTCCCTCTTTATTTGTAAGCAAAATTCCGGCTCCATCCAAGTCTACATATTTTGGACAGTCTACTGATGCATTTAAGCAGGCTATGCCCGGGCTGAGGACGCAAGACCCTTCTTTTTGAGCGATATTCCCTATCTTTGAATACAAAAGCTGCCCCGGCGGATCGCATTCTTCCGCAGGACCCACGATTCCATTCCCGCAAGTTTCGTCAAAAGGATTCACGGGCAGAGGTAAGGCGGACTGACACCATTGTTCATCAGTAAAAGACTGAGTATCTATGAGGCCGCTTACGATTTCATCGTCAAGATTGAAAAATTCCAGATTTCCATGCAACACATAGCCTTGAGTGTCCTTTTGATATTCATACTCATACACGCTCGAAAAAGCCGGACACATGTACAGTGACTTGCTTTCATTCCAACAAGTATTGGGGTCCTGCAAGACGCAAGAATCATTTTCACCGGGGCAATCTTGATCTGAAGCGCAACCCAGAAAAACGCCTTGCTCTTCGGAACTGCCGCCCAAACACAATCCGCAAGAAGACCAACGGTTGATAGGATCCACCGGCAAACCACCCACCGAGGCGGCCAAAGTAGCACTCCAGGAAGGCCATTTTGAGACCGTGTAACCCGGGACGAAAGTGCCGGACTTAAGATCTCCTTTAAAAGTCGGCAGACCTTCATTGGTGCTGAAATGGGTATTTATGTTTTTGAGAGCTTGCTGAATGCCGGGCAAACGCGCCCAATCTCTGAAAAACTTTGTTTTTGCGTTGGAACAAACACCGCTCGTCGTCGGGAGACCTTGGGCATCAACCAGAGGCGAACCGCCGGCATCTCTGCAGTCAAAATCCGTTTCACAGGTTTTATCGGTTATATCATTGGCGTCTTCGCCAAAACGAATATCAAAAGATCCGTCTGCCATGCAATATTTGTGATCGCTCAAATTTGTATTGAACTCAAGTGAAGATACGAGCTGTTCCAATACGTCTTTTGTAGAAGAATCAGCGTCCGGATTGATACTCAATAAATATATGTTATTAAATATGTCGCTTCCCGCTCCGTCCTCCACGAAATTCAAGGCGTTGACATAATAATTGGTATTGTCGCTGAGAGCTTCATAATTCGCGACGTTTTTCTCTTGCATAGTCCCCAAATCTTCAAATTTTTCAGCGTACCAGGCGCCCAAGGATTTCGCTTTCCCTTCTTCATCCATGTTTTTAAAAATTTGCAGTCCGACCACATCTTTATTTTCCGGTTTATCATTGAAAAAGAGAATTTTGCGCAAAACATCTTGAGCCAACAATTTTTTGCCTTCATCCACTTCAAAAGAAATATCAACGCAAGAATCCGTCACTTTCCAAGCGACAGAAGCGTTAACGCAACTTTCATTCTGAGCCTGGTCACAATCCGCGCTTGCGGAGCAAGATATATATGTTGAACCATAAAGCGGCGGATATTGTATATTCCCGTTCGCGTCCGTTTTTCTGCAAAATTTTTCCGTGGGCAATGACGTCAACTTGCAACCATTTGTTTTTAACTCGACGGCGCTCAATTCCAGCTTGCACTCAGGAGTATACATAGGATAGCCCGGACTCGTGTTGACAGCGGGAAGATTATACAAAGGAACGCATTGGCTGTCTTCCAAGCAAGAAGTTCCGGGTGCCAGCAAACAATTCCCCGGAACTTTAATTTGGACGTCTTGTTCATTTTGGATCTCAAATATATTGTTCAAAAACGGCAAGTCGTCCGAGGTGTCACCGGCGTTACCGGCGTCCGCGCAATAACTCATGCTAAAATTGTACTTCTCGTCTTTCCACGGCGACCATGAACCATCGGCTTCAAAAGCCGGCCAAGGGTTTTCACAAAAATTCGCGGTCAAATCCATGATTTCGGTAAATTTAAAGCCCTCTTGGCTGTCTTCGCCCTTGTCGGTTATGATTTCAGCCGCGACAATACCATTGATATGGCCCTCCACGTCTTTGGAGCTAATCGTATTGTCGGGTTTGTTGATATCCGGAATATCAAAAATGATATTGTTCACCGGATCCCATTTCCAAACCCAATCATAGACATCTTTAATGGGCACGATAAACTGTCCGTTCGCGCTCTCCGCTTTTACATTGAAATCCTTTCCTTGGCCGGGTTTATTGAACAAATAGGAATCCGGATCCACTTGAATATCTTTTATCTTGCAAATTTCATTTCCTGTTTTGAAAACCCAAATATCATCTCGAACCAGCAAGAAAGAATCCGCACTTTTAATGCCCACCCCGTCAATATCTCGTATGCCGGTTAAGCCACCATTCAAGAGGACGCCATAAATACTGTTTTCATCCAAAAGCTTTCCTATATATATGGAAACAAGAGAAGCTTTAAGCGGCGTCTCACCGGCTACTGTTATTGTTTTGGCTTCAAAAGAAACCGGGATTTCACCCGCGCACCAGGTTTGTATATCGGTTAAATCTTTGATTTCAAAATAAGAAAGCGCGAAAGCTATCTTATTGAACAGCATCACGAAAAAGTCTTTTATTTGTTTCCACATTTGATAAAAAAATCCGCCGTCGCTCTTGAGAACCAAAGTATTTATACCCATGGCATCCTGAACTTTTTCAGTAATGTCGTATCCGCCCGAACTTGCACAGTCATAGCCGGCCTCGGGATGTGCTTTTACTATGACTATATTATTATTGAGCGAGTCAACTTCAATTTCTTTGTTAAAACGCGCTTCTATATATGTGTTTCTGCATACGGCATTGTCAGGATCTCCGATCCCTGCTTGACCGGGAGGGTACTCTTCATATCTCAAAGGCCGAAGAGCACAGCAAGAATTATAAGCCACACCATAGAGATTGCCCCCATTCCCCCCGTTCACTACGCAATCATTATATTGTTCACTGACATCCTGAACTTTAAATTCGGTGTACCCGCATTGAAGCGTATAATCTCCTGAACCGGAAGCATCATTGGGGATGCCAGGATTGCCATCTAACTTCACAGTGATGTCCGTGTTTTGCTTTCCATCCGTGACTGTGCCTTTCCCTATGGCGGTCACTACCTGCACCGGGCTACTGCTCGTAAAGTTGAAATTCAAAGTTTCCGCCGCTTTCTCGCATTGACCATACTCTCCAAGACCAACTTTTCCTCCTGTTGCAAGTCCGTCGCCGCAAATTGATGAAGAAAAATATTTGGGTGAAGAACCAAGGAGCTGACATTCATCAGAGCAGCCTTCTAAACCTTTTTGACAACGGAAACCATTTTGTTGCGCGCTTGAATATTCGGGTATATTGGTGGAACAAATGTTTCCTTGGAGAAGACAACGGGATCCACAGGCCGCTTTCGCCGCGTTTGTCTCTATCATAACATTTTCAGCGTAGTTACCGGCCACGTACACTTTGTTATTAATGACTTCGCATTCTTCTCCATCCTCTATAACCGCATTGCCACAGATACTGAGGGATTCTTGACAGGCTTCTGCTTCTTCTTTGCTTTTGTTTGTTTTTTGTTCGCACCAGTAAGTAGCCAGCTGGGTGCCTATGTGTAAGCAGGTATCAGTACAAAATATATTTGACTGAGATTTATCCGTAGCGTCTTCGTAACTCAAGGCCATGTCACAGGCCTCGCCAAGACCCACCTCTCCGTCCCCGCACCACGATTGCCCCACCAACTCTGAATTGAACTGGCTGTAAGGCAGAGAACCTGTCAGCGCAGCGCCTTCTGGCGTGCTGGAACTGAATAGACAGTGCGTATCGCAGACACCCTCAGCCCATTTCAAGGTTCCGTCAGCGTTCTTTTCATTCAAATCACAATCTTCACCCGGATCTTTTACGCCATTCCCGCAGAGAGGAAATGTTAATAAGACCGCGTTCGATAAATCACTGCCTTTCGGCAAACATAAAGGAGAACAAAAATCAGACCATCCGAAACCGGTATGAAAATTGCTCACTGAAGCGACACTATTCCCATCCAGTTCATCTTTGTCTTCCGGGGTATACCAATCATACCCATAGTCCCATTTATTCAATTTTTGTCCGTATTTGCTACATTCGTTTGGAGAACTGTAAGGAACAACGCCGTATTTTGTCTTCTCTCCTATGTTATAGGCAGTAAATGGATCCGGTTCTACTTTGAGATCATTGGCCGCGCAAGGCGTGGCATCATTTTTTGTCTTAAATATCCATTCAAAAGGCTGGAGAGCTTTCCCTTGTTTAAAACTTCCATCCCCATTGATGAAATCAATGGAACGAATGGCAGAACTGAGACTCACCTTGTAATAGGTATTTTTGTCCAGAGAATCCGGATCCACCACCAATTTTAATTTGTTACTGCTATCAATATCATAAGCAGTGTTTGATATCTGCGTGGGATTGACGCAATTCGCGTTGTCACATTTGAACAAAACGAAACCCGCCTCATAGGTGGACGGATCCATGTGTCTGTTGAAATGCGCGGCAATACTCGCGTTGATGCAAGATTCTGAACAATTTGGTTCCCAATAGATAACTTTCGGATCCCCAAGTTGGATATTAAGCAGACTGTAAGGCGACAAAAGCGTAGTAAGAGCTCCGGCCCCTTCTGTGGCTTCTTTGATAACAATTTCAGCCTCTGCTTCGATATGAACAGGGGTAATGGCTGTATCTTCTTTTGCTCTGGCGATCCCTCTCGTATCTGTGTATTGAGGCGGATTTGGCCAATTATGAGCCGTAGCTTTGACAAGATCAGAACTGTCCCACACCCAACCTTTGCCGTCCACCGGAAGGACCGAACATTCCTGATCTCCATACCCGTTGATGAAATAATGCAAAGGATTAGTCGGAACCGCGAATATATCTTCCATATCTTGAACCGGATACTTGGGGTCCTGAACAGTACCCAGTTTGTCGGTGCTGTATTGAATGGGATTAACACCGGCATTGCTCAATACGCATAATTTATCATTGGTTTTGAAAGCGAAACAATAGGCAGTGCCTTCGCCGCAGGGTCTGGTTTCCTTGAGTGAACCGCTCTGGATCACCGATTCGCCGAGAAGCTGAACGGTTTCCTGTGATTTGATATCTTTGGAAAGTTCAACATTGTACCAAGTATTGGGCGATAAATACGTCTCAGGGCTGTCATTTTCTTTTATAATCAAGATCTCATTCTCCAATTTCAAATCAAGGTTTGTTAGCTGTTCTTTTTTTGCGGCGCAATCCATGGCTCCGTCTTCAGCAGTATCGCAGACATAGACCTTCACATTATTGGAAGTGAGGGTGCCCGTATCCATGGACATACTGAAACGAACCGCGATACTCGCGTTTTTGCAGGAAGCTTCTCCCAATTTCAGATTCTGTTCCCAAGGAGTTGGAGATGGAAATTCCTGCTGAATGTCAAGTTTATTCCAATTCGCCACATTACAATCCTCAATCACATAAGGACGGTTGGGTATGAGGCCCGTGGTAAAACGCCATACATATCCCGCGTCACGGGTTTCTCCGGGGCACACATAACCATTACCTATCCATTGACCAGCCCCCGGTCCTTCGGTACAGCAGGTATATCCGGTACCCGGAGCTGTGGCTCCCGTTTCTCTGCAATCTGAAACAGTGTAGAGCACTCCGTTGCTTACTTGCTCTGAATCTGATTTTACTTTTATAAGTCCGCTCTGCATGGAAAGACCGGTACCCACATCTACAGGAAGCAATGTCCTAACCAAGGTATCAACAGACTGCAAAATGACATTTTCGCCGCCGAATTTGTCTTGCTCAGAATTCAGCCAGGTGTTGAGCGTATCGGCTTGAGCCCCGTTCTGCCAATAATACACCGTTGGATCGGTGGAAAAACCATAACCTCTGATATACAAACCCTCGCTCTCTTTGGGCAAAGGAGCCGGGCCTTTATTCGGGTCGAGCAAACAGATGCTGGGTAAAGGCAGACCTTCATATACTCCAAAAGTATCCAGGCCATTTGAATGCAAAGGCCCGTCGCCTCTTTGAACAATAAGATAATAATTCCCCGCGATCATAGAATCCGGAACCTGCACTATAACCTGTGTGTCAGACCAGGTGTCTTTGCAATACGCAGGAAGAGTGGCGTTGGCTTGTGCACAGGTTCCGTCATCCGGACTGCATTCATGACCCTCTTCGCTTGTAAGATATACGATGCCCGTACTTTCTCCAAAATTCTTTCCAAAAATCGTTATGTAGCTCCCCGGAGTGCTTGACACCGGATCTATGCTTTCAATGATTGGAGCAAGATCTTTCAAATCTCCGGCCAAAACTTGAAAAGGAACCGCGTTGCTTGTTTTCCCTCCCACTTGCACGGTAACCGGGACCTTGCCCACGGCAGTATTAAAAGGAACGAGGGACTGTAAGAAATTATCAGTCCATTTATCTTGGTCTACTTGGGCTATGACGCCGCCAAAATCCAGGTTACTCGTCGCACCCTTTATATTGCCAAAGGATTTGCCATAGGCCTGAATGTCGGTATTCGGCAAAGCGGAAGAAAATTTGTATGAATCTGCCGTAACTACGGCGCAGAGACCGGGCCGAACGGTTTCATTTTTTATGAAATACCCCGGCTTGCCGCCTGTAATCTGGTCATATTCTTGTTTTGTCAAGTAGCCTTTCGCGGCCGCGTCCGGGTCTGGGACAGGGTTAGGCCCAAATGCATCGTCGCTTAAATCAAACAAACTCGGGTCGTCTCCCCTGCTCACGCGTATGGCGCTTATCTGGCCCAGGGCTCCATAGGATCCAAAAACTCCGGTCTGATTGAATAAAGGATTGCTTTCCTTGCTTATTTGAATCGGCGCTTTGCCGTTGACAATATTTACCGGATTTTGATCGAAAAAACGCAGATACAAGCTAGGCTCAAGAGAAAGGGCCGCGTCTTTGTAATGATCCAAACCTGCCAGAGGATCGTACAAAGCCGCTACCTGGCTATCTGACAATGGGGATTCGTACATCAAAAATTCATCTATACTGCCCTTAAAATACAGAGGGGTGAATATAGAACGTTTGCCCAAGTTAATCCCATTTACATTTGATTGGGTCAGAGAGCCGGCGCTGAGAGCTGTGGTCTTGAGGACTTTCCCATCAAGATACAAAGCTATTTGTCCGAGAACACTGTCAAAACTTGCCACTACATGGTGAAAAACACTGGGAGTAGCAAAGGGAGATGAGATACGTCTGTATTTTGACACGGTCGGATCGAACATTTCGAAATTTATATGCTTCGACAAATCAGGGAGCGTATTGAGATACAAACTCCAGCCTCCTCCCGCTTGGCTGAGCCCGCCTCCGGCTACGACTTCAAGACCAGTCTTGCTCCCCTCTCCTCTTATCCAAGCGCTTACTGAAAAAGAAGCGGGCGCCTGCTTATATATAGGACTCGGGTTTATACTCAAAGAATCATCCACGCCATCAAAAGCAATGGCGTTACCTTTTGGGGCGGGGTTGGGAACTTCCACCACTACAAAACTATCCTGCCAGGTGCTCTTGATCACTTCACTGCACTCCGCCAATTTTGCTTCAATCCATTCGCTATCTTCATATTCTCCGCTGTCATTTAAATCGGTGGCAAATTCAACTTTCCCGATTTTGGAACCGAAATAATTACCCAATATACTTATCCAATTCCCGGAAGCCCCGTCCTGCGGAACAATATCCGTGATTTGAGGATATTGCACGCAGGTGTTGTTCACACACTTTAGTCCGGCAGAGCAAGGAGTTGATTCATCACAGTAGGCTCCTTCTTCCGCCCCACAAGGTCCGCCGGCGTCAACGTCAGTCTCCCCTTTATCTTTGTCAAATTCTCCGTTGGCGCAATATCCGGGATACACGAAAAAATAGGTCTGTTTTTCTGAACTGTTGTGGTCTATATCAAACACCGCGGCTGTAACAATATACTTTGTTTTCGCCGGAATGCCTGAGCCCAAAAATAAAGGATAGCTGAAGGTAAAAGGGTTTGCCGATTCATTTTTGTAAGGACCGTCGTAAATGTCGAACACATCTGCCCCATTCTCCGAAGCAATATACAGATGGACGTATCCAAGACCAGAATCATCTTCAACGGTAAATTCTATCGGATATGTATTGTTGCTATAGAGCTTGATGCCAGGCTCAACGCTCGGGTTCCCGTCTGGCAATACAAACTGTATGCCCGTTTTATAAACAGGCGCGGTTTTATCATTAATCTTCTGGTTAACCCCGAAATCGACTTCTTTGAATGTCTCCACGCCGCAGACAGTACCCTCTTCCAATTTCTCGCCATTAGTCGATTCTATTTCTTTGGGAACTTCAACAAGATATTTGCTATCTGAAAGCGGCAGGCAAGTTTGTCCTTCTGTTTTGTTTTCATCCGCGCAGTTCTGCTCTTCTCCGGCGTACTTATATCGAGCCTGAATTACTTTTTTACTGTCATCAACAAAGCTGATATCAAATAAAGTTGTTATGTCTTCTTTGGTTAATTCATTGTTCCCTCTGTATATTTTCAGAGCGTCTCCCGGAGCAGTGCCCAAGGCCTTACTAAAGACCGCGCGGATCACGATATTATTCATGTCTGTGACATCTTGGCTCGGCGTAATGCTTTTCACCACAAAGTGCTGTTCAAAACAAGAACCATAGCCACCCCCGCCGCCATTACACTCGGCAACCGTTTGGCAGCCCCCGCCCCCGCCTCCTCCACCTGCGCCAGTGGCCTCCGCGAGCTTGTCCAAGACAAATTGGGTGATGGCGAGAGAAGACAAAATAATAGCAAGGCCTATAGTGCCATTTATCAAAATTTTCCGCGCTTGCAAAATCTTGTCTTCACTGCCTCCGGCGGTCATGTACACATATCCGCCGTACAATATAATACCAAGGGCTATGACCCCCAAAAGCCCAAGAAAAATTCGGATTATTTTTGCCACGGTAACGCGAATATCCTGGACTTCCAAATTCACGGTTTCGTTTATCTTGGCCACGCCAAAGGTATCGCCTTGCGCCATGGCAAAATCGCTCCACGCAAAAGAAAATAGACCATAAAATAGAAACACGAAAAAACATGGTAGGCCTATTTTGTACAATATTGTGCGAAGAGCTTTGTTCATAGGTAAAACGGAAAGTTTATTCACCTGAAACAGGGCTTACTTCTTCTGAAGACAAAAGGTCCAGACAAACAGGGGTACTCGGCTGAGCCGTAACCGAATCATCCGTGGTAACGCAAGCAGTGTCAACCGTTCCGGTCTCAAGCACTTCGTCTTCATTTAATTGTTGAAGCTTTACATCAAAACAATCGGCCCCGGTTCCAGTGATCGGGTTCCCTTCCGTGTCTTCTTTATATGCGCATACTATGGATTCTCCTTTGGCGCCAGACTTGGGCCCCCTGCCCGGATACAAACAATTTCCATTTGAAGAAAGCACGTTTGAATCCGCATAAGGAAAATAATAAAAATCCTGATCATTGGGACCAAAAACCCTGTGCAAAAGACTGGCTACGGTAGAGTTCGGATAATCAGGCACCGCAAGTTTCAAAGGATTATCCAGATCTTCAGATTCAGGTTTTGACCAAAATTCGAGAACTGTTCCCGGAATAGGGGTTACATTATCAGGAAACTCGCGCATTCTAATATTGTAAAGAGTTCCGAAAAGCATTCTTCTATTGAAATACAAAGTAACCGGTTCGTCTTTGACCACGTTTTCTTTGTCAACCCCGGGAAAAACACGTTGGAGGTAGGGCGAACTCCGGTCTATTTTATTGAGGACGACAAAAGACCACCAATAGTTGTCTTCTTGAGCTCCTTCAGCCCGTCCTTTTGCCACTGCGTTTGGGGTTGGCCCGTCCAAAGCATTGCCAGACATATCCATGACGCCGCTGAATGGTTTGCTTTCAAATGATTTGTTGTTTGTCGGATTAATTAATTCAGCCGAATGAACCACAATGCTATATTGATTTTTCGAGGTATCAGTACAAGCAGTTTCTCCGCAATCAAGGGGCAAACAATACAGCGGATTGCCGCAACTGTTTTGTCCGCAGACTTCGTCAGAATAAAATTCCACTGTTTTGTATCCATTGCTTATCTTCCATTCACCGGTTGGTACAGCCTCGCCCGCTCCATCCAATGTATTGAAAACCAAATTGTTGTGTGGGACCGCGGCTGTTGTCAAACCCTGTACCATAGTGGGATCCACGGCTTCATTGAAATGAATTTGGACATACTCATTTCGAGCCGTTTCAGTATTGGGATCTGGATTCACGGATACCACAAAAGGAGGAGATTGGTCCAAAGTGCCGTCAGTTTGAAAATCCCACGTATAGTATTCGGCGCCAAGAAGGTCGCCGAATACCCCAATTTGTTTGCCGTTAACCGGTGTTTTTTTGAGAATACTGTTGTTCAATTTCACCGTATGCCATACTTCTTCGGCTTCTTTGCCCAGATGATCAAAGGGCTTTATAACTAAAGTATATACATTTCGAGCGTCAGCGTCCTCGTACAAAGCTTGGGCTGAGGCGTTTTTGAGCTGTTTGATTTCGGCCTGGGTATCGAAAATTCCCACGGCTTCTGTTTTGAGATGATCACAATCTTTCTCATAACTGAAATTGGGACTTTCTGTAAGGCAATCTCCATAATACGGCTCAGAAAAAACGTCATCACAAAGAACCGGAACAGCTTCAGATCCCCAGCAGGTTTTATTAAAATTGTCCATCACTGACGCAGGGTCAATGGGTTCAAAAAAAGTAATCGCTATCTTTGTATTCCGCTTTACTCCTGTTTGGTCCCTAAACGGATAATGATCTTTCACCACCTTGCCCAAAGCCCCGCTTCCGGTGAAAGTATCAAATACCGGAGCTCCTTCGCTCTGTTTCGCGGAAGGATTTATGGCTTCGGTAAGCGCGTTGATGACCCATTGCGCTATAGCAAGAGAAGACAAAATAATGGCAAGCCCGATAACCGCGTTCCTTAAAATGGTTTTGCCGGCCGTGACTTTTTCTTCATTTCCCGCCGCGGTCATAATAGTATAACCGGCGTAGATGATAAGAATCACGGCAATAAGGCCAAGTAAACCGAGAACCGCCCGTATAATGCGCGCGGCTATCACTCGTATGTCAGCATTCGCCAATTGCACTTCTTGGCCAAATTGGCCAAGACCAAAGGTGTCTGATTGGGCGGACACAGTGCCTCCTCCATACGCCAAACTCAGGCCCAAAAAAAGAAAAACCGCGACTCCAACTATAACGGCATGGAGCGCAGTTTTGTTACTGTACTTTCTGAATGTGAATATCCTTGGCAGCATGGAAACCAGGGATAATGGTAATGATTATCTGATTCTCTTGTTTTTACCAATCTATGTTTGGGCCAATAATTCGGACAGCATTTTTTTTACGCGAACTCCGTCAGAACGCCCCTTTACTTCTAACATCACAGCCCCCATCGCCTTTCCCAGATCTCCAGAGCCTTTGAAAGATCCTCTATCAAGGACCGAACAAGCAATCTCTCTCAAAGCCTCATCTGAAAGTTGTTCAGGCAGATAAGCTTTCAAAATCGAAATTTCTTTTTCTGCCTTTCCACTGAGATCCGCGCGTCCCGCTTTCTCAAAATCTTGCAAGGCGTCTTGCAACTGTTTAACGAGACGAGCGAGCACCGCCTCGGTTTCCGAGTCTTCCAAAGCTCCGCCTTTTCTTATTTTTTCGTTCTTAAGAGCGGCCAAAGCCACTTGCAAAATGGACAAAGTATCCGCGTCTTGCGATTTTCTCGCCGCCATTTGATCCTGAGAAAGCCGATCGTATAAAAACATATTCTTACTTTCTTCCGTAAGGCTCCTCTTTCTGAGGCAATTTCCCTATTTTCTTCAAGTAATTTATCTTCGAAACCTTCTTGGATTTTGCCACGGCTTGGCCGCGACGCATATTTCTGCTTGGCTGACTCTGAAAAAATTGTATTTTCCTGGCCTGCAGTAATTTTCCAGAACGTTTCCACTGGTCTTTAACTCTGCGCATGAAGCCCTCAAAAGACTCACCTTTTTTTCTTTTGATTTCTGACACAATACTCACCTCCCGGTGAAATTAATGAATAATTATCATGTATAATGTAACTGAAACAACGCAAAAAGTCAAATCAAAGCTGTAATAACTTTCGCAAACTGTTTTTCAGTTTTCCTTGGTCGACCACTTCTTGGATCCCTGACTCCATATCACGAATAAGAATGGTACTGTCTTGAACTTCTTTCTGGCCCAAAATCAAAGCGTGAGTAACCCCGCGTTTATTGGCACTCTCGAGCTGAGCTTTGAGAGATGATTTCGCCAAATTGTGATATACCAAGATGCCATCTCTTCTAAGCTGTTCGAGCAAATACAAAGCTCGTTTTCTCCCCTGCTCGCCCAATTGGGCAAAGAAAACAACGGGTGTGGAAGATTTTTTGGGAACCCCGGGTTGCGGTTCTTCTTGTTTTGACTTTTTTTGCAGAGCCGCGTATACCCGTTCAATTCCCATCGCGAAACCGGCGGCAGGCGTGGGAGCGCCTCCCAGCAATTCAATGAGGCCGTTGTATCTTCCACCTCCGGCCAAACTGCTCTGCGCGCTCTTTTCTACATTGTCTTCCACGATCTCGAACACGGTATCTGTATAATAATCCAAACCTCGCACCAAGCTTGGTGTCAGAACATAGGGTATTTCCGCGGCGTCGAGATATTCCAAAACAGACGTGAAATAACTTTTTGATTCTTCAGAAAGCCAATCCAGGATTTCGGGAGCTTCTTCAATGATGGGCAGATCTTCTTCCTCATTTGAATCAAGAACGCGCAAAGGATTTTTGTGCATCCTCTTTTTGGATTGTTCTGACAGATAACTCCGCTTGCTCTTGAGATACCCCAACAATTCCACCACATACTGTTCTCTATCCGCGAGAGTGCCGATACTGTTGACTCTAACCGTGCTTTCAATACCCAGATCTCTGAGAGTATTGTAGGCCACGCTAATAAGTTCGGCGTCTACTACAGGGCTGTGTTCTCCTATGTGTTCACAATCAAACTGATGAAATTCGCGATAACGTCCGGCCTGGGGACGGTTGTGGCGAAACATGGGACCCCAATTCCAGATCTTTACCGGTTGCGGCAGCGTTTGCATGCCATGCATGATGTAGGCGCGGGCAACGGCGGCTGTAAGCTCGGGACGCAAACATACTTTAGTGCCGTCAGCATCTTCAAAAATGTACATTTCTTTTTCCACCACGTCCGTTCCTTTCCCCAAAGAACGCACAAATAGTGAAGCCTGCTCCACTATGGGAGTTTCTATATATGTGTATTCATAAGCTTTGGCCACAGCCTCGGCCGTATGATATATGCGTGTCCAGAGCTCACTCTGTTGGGGCAAGAGATCTTTCATGCCGCGAATCAAGGCGAGAGAAGATGATTTCGTCGCGGCCTTTTTTTCTTTTTTATCATCTGAAGAAGACTTACCCGGACCCTGTATGGTGGTTTTGGCCTTTGGAGCTCTAAGAGCTCCTTTCTTTTTTCTCTCCGCTTTGCCTGAATCCTTTGCCTTTCTTGGCGCAGAAGCTTTCATTTTTGAAGATTGTTTCTTTTGGGGAGACATAATGAAAATTTTTAATTTATAATTTATAATTTTTAAACAATTTTTATTCTCTTAATTTCTAATGAGTGAGCCCACACGGTACCTTTCGGACAAGGATATTTTGTGTAGAGGATAAAAATTACATCATTGGAAATTGTTTAAAAATTAAAAATTACAAATTGTATTCCGGAAGATTGCCGAATGAAGTGAGACGACTGAATGGCCAGCCTCTGAACACGACTCTCCCAACGATATCATTCACAGAAATAGGGCCGAAACGACGAGAATCATAGCTCGCGTCTCTGTTGTCGCCAAGTACAAAGTACTGATCCGGACCCAAGGTAATCGAAACTGAACCGGGGGTTTGTTCTTCGAGATACGATTCTTGGATAATAACACCCTGCGGGTATTCATTGTTATAAACCACAACTTTGTTCCCCTCCACTTTTATCCGTTCTCCGGGCAAACCTATGATACGCTTCAGATAATTGTCCGAAGCCACGGGCGCTCTGAAGACAATGATTTCTCCCCGCTCCGGCGCGCGGAAACGATAGCTGATTTCGTCTATGATCAAATAATCACGTTCATAAAAAGTGGGTTCCATCGATTGTCCTTTTACATAAAAGGGCTTGAACAAAAAGTAGCGTATAAGAACGATGGTAACGCCGGCGAGCAAAGTTACTTTGATGAGCTCCAAAAAAAAGAGCCCCAATTTATTCAGAAAACCGCGCTCCGTAATATTCACTTGTTCGCGATCATCTTCTTTTTTCATAATAAAATGTATAACACTGACCTCACACTATATCGTTTAACCCTAATCCAGTATACAAAAAAAAACTTCTTATTTCAATCCTGGCCAAGTCGAAACAGTAAATCTATACTCCCGCCGTTTGTTTTAGTAAAATCCTCTGTTGTGGGCATGCCTGGAGTCGAACCAGGGACCTCAACATTATCAGTGTTGCGCTCTAACCATCTGAGCTACATGCCCGTTTTAACGCTTGGAAATTGATACGTAGAAATCAACCGGTTTATGTCTGACTCAACCGTAAGATATTTATTCTAAAAAAACGAATCACAAGGTTTAAACGTTAAAAGAGTATACCTATATATAAGTAATTCGTCAACCCTATTTCTTAAACCGCGCTCTTCTACGAGGGGCTTATAAAATCACACTGTCTTCATCTTCAGATTCGATTAGTTCAGGAAGTATATAGGTATCATATCCAAAGCCATCTATCCCTATATATTCGCCTTCTCCTCTTAAAATACGTTCCATGGGAAGGCAAGCGAAACATCCATCCTCAGCTTTCGGGCATTTGAAACGCTCCAACTGACGAGCCAATTTTACGTCTCTGGCTATTTTGAGCACCCGCTCGTAAGCCTGATTCAGATCGGGGAGTTCTTTTTCAGTCAATTCATCTTGGAATTCGAGATACCAATAACTGGCCTTTTCCACCTTGTGTTTTTGACAACGATCAACCAGCAAATAATAGATAGGCAATTGTAAAGAAAACTCTGATTCTTCGGACTTTCCTGTTTTAAAATCAATAATATGCACGCCTTTGGTATCGGGAAGATACTCGAGCCAGTCCACACGGCCGCATAAAATAATGTTTTCTTCTTCTGAAAGCCAAAAATACGGCAGTTCTTTATTTATTTTTACTGCCAAACGTTTCAGAGGCCCTGGATGATGGTAGACTCGCGTCATCATGGTCTGGCCGCGCTTTTTGTACGCGGATTCCTGGTTCTCGTCGGTAAAGCCCCCTTTCTTTCCTGATATATCTTCCCAAACTTCATTAAAACGATCCATGAGCGGTTTGTCGAAGCGTTCTTCTTTTTTCAAAACAGACAAAGACTCCAAAGTATCGTGAACAGCCTGGCCCAAAGCAAGGGCCGGAGACATACGTTTTATCTTGTGGTTTGTTTTGGGATCGCGATACACATTGCGGAGATAATAAGCCCGAGGGCAAGACAAAAAATCGCTGATTGAGCTGTGCGAAACCCAGGTGGCGGTATATTTGTCGGGCATACATTTTTAAAATTTTTAAACAATTTTAATGCTTAATTTGAAATTAATTTTTGTCAGATTGAAAATATTCTCCAGTATACTTGAAAGGTTTCAATCTTCTCTGCCTGATTATTATTACATTCCCTCATTAAAAATTGTTTAAAAATTATAAATTGTAATTTTAACTACATATAAGACCCCATGCACACATTAAAATTTTTGATTCCTGTATTATGTATCTGTACCATCTCCCTGCTTTCCAAAACGAGAGCATTATACTCATTAACCAAAGCATTATATTCATCCACTTTTGCGTTAAAATTTTCCCCCGGATTTGAGCTCTGCGCGTCCAGATATTGTTTGGTCTCTGATAATTTTTGATCCACTGCGTTTATTTGCGCGTTTTTACTTTGTATGTTTGTTTCAAGCGCAGCATCAGGCTCGGCGCAAAGACTTTTTGGAGCGCCAAATTCTTGCACTGCCATCCACACTTCATTACCCTCATAAATTCCCTTTCCCACGGCTACTCCGATCTCTGTAAAACCTGCTTTCAATATGTTGGCCCTATGGCCCGGGCTGTTCATCCAGGCGTTCACCAAATCACCGTCATTGGCAAAATCACCAAGAGCCAAATTTTCACCTACCAAAATATAGGTATAACCCGAGGCCTGCGCAAGATCTCCCGGTCCTTTACCCGAAGGAGACACATGAGCAAAATACTGCAAAGCAAACATATCATTGAGTTTTGATTGCGCGGCTTGCTCCAACTGCTTATTCGATTTTAAAATCGCCAGTCCAGCCTTAGCGCGTTCCTGATTGCTGATAATGATAACTCCATCCGCGCTTAAAGCGCTGCCGGGAGACGCGCTGGTGTTTGTTTTCAAAGGGGCGGGAGCGATAATCACCGGCTCCTGTTTTATACTTGGTTCAATCTGGGCTGTGTCTTCCTGCTTTACTGGCTCTAAGTCCTTCGCGGTCTTATTATTTTGAATGATCTCCGACTTCTCGCTTGGTTCTTGAGAAGGGACGCGGTCTTTCTGAGGCAAAACTTCTTTTGCCGGAACTCCTTTTACTTCCGTTTTATTGGAAGGAAATGCTGTTTCTTTCTCCGCAGGTTTTTGATATAAATCTTGGAAATTCTTAGAAACTGCCGTGCTCGTTTTTCTATCAACAGGCTCCGCAGTAAGCGATTCGTTATCGTCTGATATTGTTTCATTCTTTTTAGATATATCAAAAAATGCCGTATAGGCCAAAGCCAAAACCAACAAAGCAGAAAAACCGAAAAACCAGAGTATTTTTTTCATACAAAATCTTAGGACCGAAAAGACTTGTCTATATTGTAACTCAGATACCTTTATAAAACAAAACGACCCCGCCTCCATCTATAAACACAATCTTTTGTGAACATAGACAGTGTGGGGTCGTGTGAAACAAAATCTATCTACTCGTAGATAGGCGCGCCGGGCCTCTTCCTCGGGGAAGGAAGCCTGCCCAAATCAGGGCTCAAGCCGGCTCCTTCAAGGAGCGAGCGAAGCGAGGCAAGCGTGCGGCCCTGCTCAGAGTCGTGCCGGAGAGCCATTGCTTTGTAGCATGCGGAGACGACTGTGGAATGGTCACGGCCCCCCAGAGTCTTCCCGATCTGGGGGAAAGACATCCGGGTATAAATCCGGAGAAGATACATGCAAAGATGCCTGGGCAAGGCTATCTGCTTGTACCTTCCTGAGCCTTGGACAGATCCAAAGGCCACATCAAAAAAACCGAGCAACGTGCCAATGACCAAACGGGCATCCCGGGCGCTGTTCGCCACCCCGACCAAACGCCCGCCATAAACCCGCGCTTGTGGGTCATTTGAAGTCGAAACGGACATGATGACCTCCCTTGTTGTCTGACTTATATACACAAAAAAAGAGCTCTTGTCAAGCTCATGTATTATTCAACTTAATCTAAGTTAGCTTGTATTCCGAATATTCAGATATTCCTCTACTCCTTTTAGCCAACCGCCCTCAAAATACTTCTCGGGCTGGAAAACTTGCGGGTCAATCCACAACATTTCAGTATGCCTTTCGGAAAGTCGTATAGTTCCACTTTGCAAAATGCCTTCATAGCCTATAGCAAATATCCTCACCATAGGGTTGCCGAGGATTCGTTCAATTCTTTCATGCCTCATAAAAAGCAGCGGCCTGCCAATGCTATATTGAATATCCTCGCCCAATTCCTCGGAGATTTTTCGTTTGATGATCTGATCCAAGGAAACACCAAATTCATCCTTTTGGATTCTGCCGCCCGGCAAATCCCAATCTCCAAAACGATCTTTCAATATAAGCAAGGCGCCATCTTTTTCCAAAAATACTTTTACAGCCACGAAATAGCTGTCTTTTTGCTCATTATTCATAATCTAACGGCTTCGATTGGCAAATTAATATATCTTGGACAAAATCCCGACACAGTGGACCCAAGAGGATTCGAACCTCTGACCTCTACAATGTCAATGTAGCGCTCTAACCAACTGAGCTATGAGTCCACTCTATGGGGATGAGAAAACACTAATTTCTAATTTTAAATTTATGATTTTTAAACAATTTCCAATGATATAATTTTTATCCTCTACACAAAATACCTTTGCCCGAAAGATACCGTGTGGGCTCATTCATTAGAAATTAAGAGAATAAAAATTGTTTAAAAATTATAAATTGTAAATTAAAAATTCTCATCTTCTCAATCATCATACCTCTCTCCACCTATCAAGGCGGAAACTTCTTTGAATTTTTCTTTAAATAATTCCGCGGTCCCTGCTTCAAGATTCAACCGGAGCAAAGGTTCATTGGCCGAAGGCCGCACATTAAAATGCCAGTCTGGATACGACACAGACAAGCCGTCGGTCTTCTCAAGGCGAGCGTCTGGATACATCTCTTCCATTTTTTTAAAGACAGATGAAATATCAGACACTCTAAAATTCACTTCGCCGGATATATGGTACTCGCCAAGAGATGAAATAATTTCAGACAAAGGACGTTTTTCCTTCGCGAGAATCTCCATCATGATAAGCGCAGGTATAAAACCATTGTCCATGTATTTATTGGCGGAAAAATAATAATGTCCGCTCATCTCTCCGCCAAATACCGAGACGGTCTCCCGCATCTTAGGCTTTATATAGGTGTGTCCAACCCGTTCTATATACCCCTTGCCCCCGAGTTTGTCAATCCAATTTTGTACCACTTTGGAAGCCCTCAAATCATACACGATTCCAGCACCTTTTTCCTTCTTAAGAAACTGAATGGCCAAAAGAGCGGCAATAAAATCTCCATGTATAAAATCCCCTTTTTCATCAATAAAAAAACAACGATCACAATCAGCGTCCCAGGCAATACCCAGATCTGCCCTGTGTTCTCGCACTGCCGCCATAATGGCTTCTCTATTTTTGGGCACCAGAGGATTGGGATCATGGTTGGGAAAATTTCCGTCCGGTTCAAAAAAAAGTTTAATTATCTTAATATCAAAGCCCGCAAAAACACGCTCAGCCACCAAGCCGCCCATCCCGTTTCCGGCATCCATCACTACGGTCAATCCTCGTATAAGCTTCGTGTCTGCAAAATTTCTTACAAAAGACACATAATCTTTCCACAAATCAATCTTTTTGTAAGAAGCTGTTTTAGCGGCTGCCATTCCGCCTTTTTCTCGCGAAGACAGAACAAAGTCGTCTGAACGCGCAATAGCTTCCAACTCTTCCATGCCAAGCCCCCTGCCGATCGGGTCCAAAACGCCTTTATCGTTCAAACGCAAAAACTTCATCCCATTGTATTTGCCCGGCATATGAGAAGCGGTTACCATGATTCCTCCATCATAGCCGCCATGCCAAACGGCGAAATACAAAACATCAGTGGAAACCAAACCCAAATCTTCCACCGCAACCCCTAAACTGCGAAGGCCTTCTATAAGAGCCTTTGAAAGTACGGGAGAAGACAATCTGGCGTCAGACCCGATAACTACCCGTTTCGCGCCGGAAAATCGCACAAAAGCCCTGGCTATCAAAAAAACAGTCTCTTCAGTAAGATCCAGGCCATATTCACCCCTCACATCGTAATTTTTAAACAGACTACTCTTTAGAATTGTGTCCAAAGCCATAATTTATTGATTTTTAATCTTAAATTAGATAGAATGGAGTATATAAAATTAAGTTGATTTAGGCAAAGCTTAAGTACGGATGGTACAGCTTTGCAGATCTACGTCATCCGTACTACTATGAATCCTCAAAAACTTCTGGATAACTTCTCTACTCACTTAAAAAACACCATCGCCCGCGCCATTTCTTTGGCTTCATATATACAAGAAGACCAAGTAGAGCCTGTTCATCTCCTTATAGCCCTTACACAAGAAGATGGTTCGGTTGGAATGGAGATGTTAAAAAAAACCGGTCTAACACAAAAAAGTGTCACTGAATATCTCTCGACTGCGTATCATATCTCTATCCACAAAACCCAATCCCTGGACACTGCTCGCAGTCTCCCTGAACTCAGCGAAGGATCAAGAGAAGCTTTGGAACAGGCCCTGCTTTTGGCTTATGACAGAAATCATACGTATATAGGCACAGAACATCTTTTGTACGGCCTTGTGCATGGGCACGACAAAAAAATCCAAAACATTTTTATAGCTCACCGCGTTGAATTCCAAAATATAGAGGCCATGCTCGAGGCGATTCTCGAAAATACCAGCAAACTCTCCGGCTTGAATGCCGAATCAGGAGAAAACACGACAACAGAACTCGAAAGTCCTGAAACAGACACGCCGCATATGCCGCTCCCAAGCCTCATGCCTATAATGGGCCTGTCACAAAAAAAACAAAAACACCAAGCTTCGGCGCTGGAACAATTTACCGCGGATCTTACCGGGTCTTCCTTACAAAAAAATATAGATCCTGTGATAGGACGGGAGAAGGAGCTTGAACGCATCGTTCATATTCTCTCTCGAAGAACCAAAAATAATCCTATTCTCATAGGAGAACCCGGAGTGGGCAAGACGGCCATAGCCGAAGGTTTGGCAAAAAAAATTAACCTCCGTCAGGTCCCTGACCTCTTAAAACGAAAAAAAATACGCTCCCTTGACCTTACTTTGCTTATAGCCGGTACCATTTACCGCGGCGAATTTGAATCCCGTCTCAAACAAGTCATAGACGAACTATCCGAACGCGACGATTGCATTTTGTTTATAGACGAACTGCACAACATCATAGGAGCCGGATCAAACCAAGGAACTCTTGACGCGGCCAATATCCTCAAACCCGCCTTGGCCAGAGGCCAGTTGCGTTGTATAGGAGCGACTACGTATGATGAATACAAAAAATACATAGCCTCTGATCCTGCTCTTGAACGTCGTTTTGAACCAATCCACGTCAAAGAACCGGATGAAGCCCAAACATACCAGATACTCGAAGGCTTGAAACCTCATTATGAACAATTCCATCATCTGCGCATAAACACAGGCGCGCTCAAGAGAGCCGTTGAGCTGAGTTCGAAATACATCAATGACAAATTCCAGCCCGACAAGAGCATAGACCTCATGGATGAAGCCGCGGCCGCGGTTCGCAGCTCTCAAAAAGACAGCCTTTCAAAACAAAAAATAGACCTTCTCCTCGACCGCAAAATTATCGGCGAAGAAAAAAAACAAAAAGCCATACAAGAAGAACGCCTCAAAGACGCTCTCCAATATAAAAAAGAAATAACACGCTTGGAAAAACAGATACAGAGCCTGGAAAAACAAGGCTTAGAAGAAAAAAAGGGTTCTGCCAAGACTCAAGTCACTGAAAAAGATGTGATTAAGGCCCTCAGTCTCAAATTAAACATTGATGCTTCTATTCTTGAACGAGACGATTGGCAAAATATCCAAACTCTGGAAAAACGCCTAAAAAACTCAATCGTAGGCCAAGACCAGGCTATCAGACAAGTAATAAATGTACTCAAAAAATCTTATATCGGCATCAAAGACGATCAAAAACCCTTCGCTTCCCTGTTGTTCGTCGGGCCGAGCGGAGTGGGCAAAACCGAGCTTGCGAAAGCATTGGCGAGAGAACTCTACCAAGACCCCAAAGCCCTGATCAGACTCGATATGAGTGAATTTGCGGAAGCGCACAGTGTTTCCAAACTCCTCGGAGCGCCGGCCGGATATTTGGGATTCAAAGAACGCAATCGTTTTTTTGAAGAAATACAAAAACGGCCTTATTCCATTGTGCTCTTCGACGAAATAGATAAAGCTCATCCTGATGTAGCCAAACTTTTGCTCCAAATTTTGGACGAGGGCACACTCACCGACAGCAATGGAAAACGAGTATTTTTTAAACACGCGGTCATTATTTTAACGAGCAATCTGGGTTCTGATATTTTTAAATCATCAGGGATAGGTTTCGGACAAACGGTAAAAAATGGCGCTCACGACCGCAAAGCCGTTGAATCAAAAGTGAAATCTCTGCTCAAACAAGAAATAGGGAGCTCTATACTCAGCCGTATCGGGCAAACGCTGTTATTTTATCCGCTTGGTCAACCGGAACTCAAAATTATTGTAAAACGACATATCGCTGACATCAATAAAAAACTCAAGAAAAAAAGAAACATGACTATAAGCGCCGACGCCAAAGCTTTGCGCTCAATCATCACCGAAAGCTATGATCAAGACAGCGGAGCCAGAAACATCCACCAAAATGTGGACAGCATACTCAATGATCTCATAGTCAACATATTGGGCAAAGATTCAACGGAAACGAGGAAAAAACGCTATGTTTTAACCCATGAAACTCAACATTTCAAATTGATCTAAAAAGCAAAAAAGACAAACACCAATATACATAATCAAAAAATCGTCCCACCAAAGCTATGTCCAACGCTGAAGAACGAAAACAAGCGGCGTCTTTCCACGCCAGCAAGCGAAAATCCACGATACACGGGACAACAGATCTTATCGTCCGTGATTCTCGAATTCAGGAAGAGATGACATTTTATAAAGAAAAATTGACAAAAGCGATAAAAGACAAAGAAATCGCCGTAGCAGAATCTTGCCTGGACAAACTCATGGGATTGAGGACAAAACAACTCGCCTTCTCTGTCGCGAAACTCAAACAAACAGGCAGAAGTCTGGACAGCAAGGCCTCACAAAAACTCCTGCTCGGCTATCAGGAAGACTGCATCGCTCTGGTTTATAGTGTAAAGACGCTGCTGTCATAAATAAAGGATTATGCCTGTCGCGCAAAGCAAACAAGAACAAGACCTGGACAATTTATTTGCCGTGCGTTTTCTTCCTCATGTAAATAAAATACTCTCTACCTTGCTCGGCGTATTGCCCGGCCCGGATATCAAACTCTTGAGAGAACAAATAACTTCGTCCCTCACTGACACAGCAAAAATTCTCTCGAGAAAAGGACTCAAAGATGAACAAAGAGCCGCGTCATTGATGAATGTCATCAAAAATTTTGGTGCTCCGCCTCAAAATCCGGATTCCCTTGAAAATGAACTGGACGATGCTTATTCGGATTTGGAAGAAGAAGACGGAAAACAGACAGAAGAAAAAACCGAACAAAAAAACGACCAGAGAGATAAAGCCGCTCAAGAACCCGAAGACAAAACACGGGCCGAGGCAGAAGACAGCGCGGGCAGAAAAAAAACAGCTAAGCCGGCTTCAAACGCAGAGAAGCCAGACAAAACTGGAGACCAAAAGCAAGCAGAGCATGGTCTCCCCCCTGATGATGAAGCGCAGAAACCAAAACAAGAACCTCAAAATCCAAAGTCGGACACTGCCACTGAACAAAGGGCCGCGGAATCACCTGAAACCGTACCGGCGCAACAAAAACCGGGAGAAGCGGATAGAAAACCGCCTGTTCGTGAACAGCAAAAACCAAATGACGAACAAGAACCAGACAACGAAAAAAACAAACCTGAAGAAAAAACACCGGAAACAGAAAAAAAACCGACAGAAGACAGCCCTACAAAGAAACAAGGCGAAACAGAACAAGAATCCTCCCGCCATCCTGCCCAAACAAGCAGTCACGAAGACACGGACGTGGTTGAACAACTAAAAAAACTAGGAGATATCAAATCAGAAGGAGAAGAAAAAGCTGGGCAAGAACCCAAAGGAACCGGTGAAGAGATTCCTGAAAGAGAAACAACGGGACAAGAGCAAAAATCTCCCGGGATTTCCACAGAAGGCAAAAACGCGGGAGATCAAGCAATTGAAAATGAAAAAGGTGATGAAGGAGATCAAGAGAATAAAGACAACAGAGGAAAAGAGCCTGAAGCAGAAAAAAAAGGGCAAGACCAAAAAAAACCTGACGCGGAGGAAGACGCCAATTCGCCGGACGCGAAAGCAAATGAACCTGAAAAAAAACCCGAGGACAAAAATGCCAAACCGGAGGATGAGGAGAATAAAGACCAGGACTTGGAAAAAGAGCTCGAGGAAGCCTATAAAGACGATGGAGAAGACAAAGAACAGCAAGGCAAAGGAATGGAACAAGACCAAGAAGGGCAAGAAAGACCGGGAGGAAAAGGCGGACCAGGCGAGCCCGAACAGAGAGAAGCGGATGAAGAGGGAGCTCAGGACCAAAATCAGGAAACTCAGAAGAAAATGATGCAAGAGCAGAAAAAAAGAGGACAAAACACAGAAGCCAAAATACAAGCCTTGCAAAAAAAATTGACAAAAGCTCAAAAGAAAACCGAACAAATATCCAAAAAAAGAAGCAAACCTTTTGAAAGACAACGCAGCGCGCTCAAAAAACAAAAAGCGGTTTTGCAATTAGAAAAACTAATGATATACGTCAAGATGCTTATCGCCATTTTGTGGTGGCTTCTCTTGGCTATTCTTTGGCTTCTTGTTATTATTATATCAATCCCTCTCTTATTTTTTGTAATCGGATTCCCCATCATGGGATTCGCGGCCAGGCAGCTGGCAACTGACACCATCAACCTATTCAAAAGACTGGCCGATTACGAAATTCAAATACAGAAAATCAACGCGCGGATAAAAACAATAAACAATGAAATCAAAATCCTTAATAAAAAAATCATGGCTATCCAAGGAACCGCGAACAGCAAGCTCAGAGGATACAGTGAACAGATCCTGCAACAAATCCAAGAACTCCAAACGAAAGGCCTACAAAACCCTTTGACGCGATAAAACATGACATATTGTTTTTATAAACCCCACTTTGTTCTCTATTTTCCAAAACAATATGTTTGATGGAATAAATTTGATTTAGTCATCACCTATGGACAGAAAACGCCTTGTCTTTGCCCTCATATTCGCCGTCATCAGCATACTGCTCGGTTATGCCATTTATAGGGTTTTCTTTAAAAAAATTCCGGCAGAAAAACCATTGCAGACCGGCATAACAGACACAAGCGGAACTTTCCCTGCCATAGAAAGCGGCGGCCCAAAAGAAGGAAGCATCGGTCCCACAGGATTGCCCATAAGTGACACAAAAATCACTCCGACCGGACAGGAAACCGGCGAAAGCCAGCTCCGTCTGCCACGCACGGCGAGCGGAGAAGAACCGCGTCTTAAAAAAGTAGTGGAAGCCGAGGTCTTGAGCCCCTCCCCCACCAAAAATGGCGGAGCGAAATTTTACAACCAAGAAGATGGAAAATTCTACCGCCTCAATCCCGATGGCAGCATGACACCTCTCAGCGATAAAGTATTTTTTAATGTTTCCAAAGCCACCTGGTCGCCGTCCAACAATGAAAGTATCATCGAATATCCGGATGGTGCGAACATATACTACAATTTTGACACCGGACGCCAAGTGAGCCTCCCCAAACACTGGGAAGAATTCAGTTTTTCCCCTCAAGGAGAAAAAGTGGCTGCCAAAAGCATGGGTCTTTCTCCGGACAACCGATGGCTCATCACATCAAACCCGGACAGTTCTGAAATCAAACTGGTGGAACCTATGGGAAAAAACGCGGACAAAGTTACGGTTGATTGGTCTCCAAACAAGCAAATCGTAGCCCTGTCCAGAACAGGAGATTCTCTCGGATCAGATAGACAAGAAGTGCTCCTCGTGGGCCAAAATAAAGAAAATTTCAAATCCATCGTCGTGGAAGGCAGAGGCCTAAAGACCGCCTGGTCCGCGAGCGGCGGCAAATTGCTCCACAGCGTGTACAACGCGAGAAACGATTTTAAACCTGAGCTCTGGATCGTGAATGCGGAAGGAGACAACATCGGGTCAAACCGAAAACTTTTAAACGTAAGCACTTGGGCAGATAAATGCGCCATGCCGGATGAACGCTTTGCTTATTGCGGCGTACCGACCACTTTGCAAACCGGAGCGGGCTTCGCGCCGGATCTTGCCAACGACACGCCGGATTTGCTTTATAAAATAGACACCGTAACTGGCATAAAAACGCAGATTCCTCTTGAAGGTTTTCACGTTATAAACAAAATCATCATATCCCCCGACGCCAAGACTCTTTATTTCACGGGTAAAAATGAAACAGGCTTAAATCAGGTAAAATTATAGCTGTGAAATCTCTCTTTAATAAAACAGAAATGTTGAGGAGCAGGTCTAATACTCGGTTCGGCCTTCGCTCCAGTTCGCCATTTTAAGAATGTCAATAAACCAACGGTGAAACCCCATAACCCAAAGCCACTGCGTTACAAAGCAATATGTTAAAAACTCGTCACCTCATGTTTATTTTCATACCTGCCACGCTTTTGGCCGCCGTTTTTCTTTTCGTCCGCGTGGTGCAATATCAGCCGCTCTTTCCAAAAGAAGACAAAACCGAAAATCCGGAAAGCAAAACGCTTTCAGTGCCCATATTTCCCGATGACCCAATTCTGGGAAACAAAAAAGCCGGCACAGGAATTGTGGCTTTCGAAGATTTTGGCTGTGAAGCTTGCAAAGAGCAAACGGCTATTTTTGAAGAATTGGTAAACAAATATCCTGGCGCTATAAGAATTATCTGGAAAGGCTTGCCGGTAACACAATTCCCCTACCCCACCGAGCTCGCCGAGAGCTACGGATATTGCGCGAATAAACAAGGAATGTTCGATATTTTCAAAACCTATGCTTTCAGTAACAGCGGCAATCTTTCACAAACAAGTCTTGATATCATTTCAGAGGAAATAAAACTGAACAAAGAAAAACTGACCGAGTGTCTGGAATCTCCCGCTACCGCAAACCACATAACGCAGACAAAACAAATTGCCCGCATACTCAATATTCAGGCAGTACCGGCCATATTTGTGAATGGAAAGCAAATTGATCCGCCAAAGAGTCTGGAAGGCTGGGAGACGCTTTTGGGGTTATCACAATAAGTATCTATGAAATTTTTGCCGTTTTCCTTCAAATCCGCGATCATACCCATGATCGGACTTCTTTTTTTATGTCCTTTTCAAACTTCTGCCGCCGAAGTGCCCAATATTACCGTAGTAAGCTACAACATTCAGGGTGGCTGTTCGGCGCCCATGGATGAAGGCAGCTATAATTTGGACAAAACAATAGCAGAGCTGCAATCACTAAACGCCGACATAATTTTTCTCCAAGAAGTACAAGGACAGTCTGTTTCAAAAGGAACCTGCAAAAAATCATTCAACAAAAATCAATATAGCACCATAGCTTCCGAGCTTAAGATGAAGTCTTATTATTCCCAGCGTCTTCAAATTTTAGCGCGCAGTGATTTTAAGCTGACAGATACAAAATCAGTTCAATACAATGCCCAAAAATCTTCAGGAACCAAACGTTATTACGCAAGAGGGCAAGTCGAGACCTCCGATGGCTTCAAATTTATTGTATACAATACCCACGCGGAACGTTTCGATCCTCTCCAACGCATAGCCCAAATAAAACAGTTGGCAGCGGACGCTGCTCAAGAAACATTCCCTGTCATAGTCGGGGGAGATTTCAATGAATGTTCAGACGAACCATTCAAAATATTCGGCCTGTCATTCAATGCCGCGCTCGGATCCACGGCCACCTTTACCCCGCTTCAGCCCAAAAGCTCAAAAACCTTGCAAGATCTCATAAAAAGTTCAAGCTGTAAATTGACGGTCTCAAATATCAATGAACGGCTTGATTATCTCTTCGGCAGCAAGACACATTGGGTTTTGACAAACGCGACTGTGGTCACTGGTGCTGGCGCCACTTCGGATCATTATCCCATTACCACCACCTTCCAAGCCACTGAAGGAGCCATTGCTCTCTCCGGACTTGGTACTCCCCCTCCCGCGGCACCCGCCTCGCCACCCGCCCCCCAACCCGGCAAAGGCAACTTTGGCAAAGAATGCGACACCGACGCGGATTGTCCGGTGGGGAATGAATGCGAACAGAGCATACATCCGAATGGAAAAGAATACTGTGTTTGTGAAGAGGCGGCGCATTGCGTGGAAGAATATGGCGGAGACGTAAAAGAATGGACCTGTTCCAATGGGAGTAATGTGTCGTATGAGTTGAATTATTGTTTAAAAGGAAGCACGCCCTATTATCCGATCGGAGAAAATCCGGCGGCAAAGAATGTAACGAGTGATGTGGGGCGAGCTTTTGATGGGGCGGCCCTCTCTGAGAGTGAAATACAAAAACTCCTCAAGAAGCCGGTGCCCAAGATCAGGATTCCGGGGTTGGAGTTTAGTGAGATTGATATAGAAAGACTGCGCGGAGATGGCGTGGACGCCTCGTATCTCTATATTCCTTTTTTAGGAGAATATATCGCGGCTGTGTACAAATTTAGCGTTATCCTTATTACCGTATTATCTACCGCGCTTCTCATTCTCGGAGGCCTGCAATGGACTCTCAAAGGAGGAGGCACAGGAAATGAAGAGGTGAAAAAACGCATTACTGGCAGTATCATAGGTCTTCTTCTTTCTCTGGGTTCTTACACAGTCCTTTATCTCGTTAATCCGAATTTACTGGAATTTAAGGCTCTAAGGGTTCAATTTATAGCTCCTGAACCCTATGCCGACTATGAGGAATTGCCGGAAACCGCTGATTTCGGATATGCGCAAGGATCAGGGCCAGTCAGCGCCGAAGCGCAAAAAACCATAGGCGGCCTAATCGGCGGGCCGAATACCCTTACGGCTTGCTCCAAAGAAGCGGCTCAAAACGCCTCCCAAAAACTACATGACTTAAAAATTTGCACAGGGCCCTGCCATTGTGGCTATACCGCAACTAGATTCTTATCCTATATAGGATGCGGCAACAAAACGCTCAGCGGAGGCGCGAATATAAACGTTCCGTCTCTGGAACAGCAAGGATGGATTTCAGCAAAAATCAGCCAAGAAAACTACAAATCCCTCCCGGTAGGGCTCTTATGGTTTCCCGGTCACAATGGCGTTTCCATAGGCGACGGAAAACTATTCGAATCAACTCCGGGCAAAGCCTTCCAACGAGTGGCGGAGGGGACCTCTTGTCCCATCGAAATTACCGATGTCCCGGCCGGTTCCGGCATCTGCGATGCCTGTTCAAAACTACAAGGGCACGGTCCGGCGTCCAAATTATACTTTCGGCCGCGCGATCCACGAGCCTGCCATAGTAACCAAGGTTGGTCTCAAGGAACCCATGTAAAAGCATTCAGACTTGTGGTTTTCCCTGCTGATACTGCCCCAAACAAACCGCCGCTCGGTTGCTGCAAAATAAATAATAAAGATACTTACTTTTCTTCTGAACTTTTTTGCAAAGAATTCAGTATCAGATGGAAAAATAAGGCTTACGTCAATCTTCCGTATACTTGGGATTCTTCCATAACCGACAAAAATCTGTGTAAATAAAATACGCGCCAGTCTTTGTCCCTGCGCTTAATTTTTATGAAACTGAATCATCTTTTATTGATTTTCGGTATTTTACTGCCTTTTTTTCTTTTTTTGACGGTAAACCACACTTTATTATCAAAAAAAAATGACATAAAATCCGTATTATTGGAAAAACCGCGAAGGATAGGATCTGACACTGTGTACTTTCCCTTTTTCGACAAAAAAGAAAACACAGTCACCTATTGGGCGTCAAAAGAAAACGCGTTAAAAACGATCTCCTTATCAAATCCGGGGAAAACACTAAAAAAACAAAACACAAGCATCGGGGGCGACACTACAGACATACTGTGGGCACCGAACGGGATCGCGTTCGCGGAAAAAAACAACGGCGGTTTACGCGTGCGCTCTCTCGATAAAGAAGCGGCGTACCATATTGACGGAGACATAGAAAGCGCTGCATGGTCCCCGGACAGCAAAAAACTGCTATACCAAAACTTTTCGGATAGAAACGCCACGAAAAGTTCCCTGTACATCTTCAACAGAGAAACAGGCTCAAGCAGCCTATACCTGGAACTGGGCGAGCCGGAGGCGTCTTTTTCTGAGGGCATCGTTTTACTTTCTTGGCCAGAAGAAAAAAAAATACTTTATGCTCAAGCAAGCACAGACCAAAGTCTTCCGGCTTGGTGGAACACGGATAAAGAAGCTCCTGAGAATGAATTATTAAGCGGAATACGCTTTTTGGAATTGTCGCCAGACAAAAAAAACTTGCTCACTGAAGTGGAAAAACCGGGCAATCAACAGTATACTGTGTATGCCGTACAAAATATGTTAACCGGCGAAGAGGCCCCCACGGATATATCGCCGCAAGAATCCTTATGCGCTTGGAAAACGAACACCGCTTTGTTGTGCGTGAGCGCGAAAATAAGTTCTGACGTCGTCTATATCGGGAGTGTCAATCTTCAAGATGGTGAATACACCCTGCATGGAGCAGTCCGTTCTGAGGACATGGATATCAATCAAAATTCAGAATACATGCATATAGTGGGGAACAATTTCTTTTATATTTCGTCTTTTGACCAAGGACTATATTCTATAAAGTTGAAAAATACACAATAACATATGGAAAGGCGAAAAAAAATGACACAAATAACAAAAAACATTACAGACATAATAGTGGCCGGCTCTTTTTTGCTATTTCTTTTCTTGCCCCAGGCAAGCCAAGCCGCCCCAAAACTCCTCAACACGGTCGGTTCAGTGGAACACTATACATACAGTTCCTCTTGCTCGGGAACAGGAACACAAAATCTCATCGTCAATACAACGCAGAGTTCTTACTCCAACATCTACTTTTTCTTCCACGGTCAAACCTCCCCCAGCCCAAAAGGATTCTGCGAAGGCGCTTTTCAACTTTGCTCTCGGGCAAAAGAACAGCCGTCTTCTCTCTTTGTGGGCGTTTCCATGAAAGGATCCGGCAACCAATGGGTTTCCAAAGTTGATTTTCCCTGCCTTTACAATGAAGCGAAAACACAGCTTGACGAACTTGGCATTCCCATGCCGAGCAGTGTAAACATGGCCGCTTTCAGCTATGGCGGCAGAGCCCTTCAAAATATATTCAATCAAGGGAAACAGCAGGGAAACGTCAAAAGCACGCTTTTTTTCGATGCCTGTTTCGGAAGCTGGTGTTCTGACGTGGCAAAAAAATCTTCTTCAATCCGCGGGTCACAATATATGTACGCTTCTTCAGCCACGGACAATGACAACGGCAAAAAAAATCAAGAAGCCGCCGCTGCCGCCATCAAAGCCTCAAGCGATGCCACGCGTTATGTGCATGTGCCGGTGAACAACCATGGTCTCATACCCAACATATGTTTTTGGGATCATATAAACAGTGATCTCTGCCAGGGAAAGGGAGTCTTAAAATCTTCTTCCGATCTTCCGCAAACTCCGGCCGAGCCAGTCCAAAACCCTGCCGGCAAAGGCAACTTCGGCAAAGAATGCGACACCGACGCGGATTGTCCGGTAGGGAATGAATGCGAACAGAGCATACATCCGAATGGCAAGGAATACTGTGTTTGTGAAGAAGACGCTCATTGTGTGGAAGAATATGGCGGAGATCCAAAAGAATGGACCTGTTCCAATGGGAGCAATGCGTCGTATGAGTTGAATTATTGTTTAAAAGGAAGCACGCCTTATTATCCGATCGGAGAAAATCCGGCGGCAAAGAACGCAACGAGTGACGTAGGGCGAGCTTTTGATGGGGCGGCCCTCTCTGAGAGTGAAATACAAAAACTCCTCAAGAAGCCGGTGCCCAAGATCAGGATTCCGGGGTTGGAGTTTAGTGAGATCAGCGTGGAGGGATTAAGCTCAATGGACGCGGGAGGAAAAACTTATCTCAATATCCCCTTTCTCGGACAATACATCGCCAGCTTATACAAATATCTCATTATTCTTATTACCGTTGTTTCGACGGTATTCTTGATCATTGGCGGCATGCAGTGGATTTTGGGCGGTAGCGGATCAGGAAAAGAAGAAATAAAACAACGCATGATAAACAGCCTCATAGGCCTTATTGTAGCACTCAGCTCTTATGTAATATTGCATACCATCAACCCTGATCTGGTGCAATTCAAAGCTCTAAAAGTCTTATACGCCCAACCAAACGAATTCTTCGCGACTCCTCCTGAAAATGATGAAGATAATCCGAATCTTCCGGCCGACACCACTATAGCCGCTAAACCAAATGCCCAGGATGAGGTGACCTCAGACCTCTTTATGGAAACCGGTATAAACGGTCCGAAAGCGAACGGTTGGCAAATCTGGCAGTCCTTTTCGGAAAATCAAAAAAAAGAAGTCCTGCCTCATCTGTTCAAACTTATAGCGGCATGTCCTGGCGAAGGCAATCTTACGAATATCACCGGAATCCCGGGATGGAACGGCATGAAAATCAATTCCCAGGCCTTGGAACCTTTCAGAAAAGCCAATAAACTGGCCTCTGAATTGGGTTTTGTATTGTATCCCGGAGGAGTGTACAGACCCTCAGCCACACAACTTAGGCTGTGGAATACGGGTGTCGCGGCCCGCTATCAAAGAGGCCTGAGCGGATGGGAAAATAATCAAGGCAAAATCGCGAGGCCCAGCTGCAAATCCCCTCATCTGAGCGGAGGAGCGGTGGATGTGAACATGAAATATATCGCTTCCGGCAAAAAACTCGCGGCCAGCGATCCCTTCAAAATAACCAAATCCAATTACGCGACTAAATTTTTGGGGGATCCGTATAAAATTATTCTGGAATATATTTTCAATCAAGCCGGATGGCTGCGGCTCTGTTCCGAACATTGGCATTTTGAATATGGTGTGACTGTTTCTTACGGTAGATGGGACAAGACATCACGTTGCTGGATAGGCAATGAAACATATGATCAACCCATTCCGGACAGCATGAAAGCGGAAGTAAACAAGATCGTTGGCAAAAATATTTTATAAGCTATGCCGGAACCAAAAACACTCTACGTTTGCACGCATTGTGACGCGCAATTCCAAAAATGGATAGGCCGTTGTTTGGAATGCGGAACTTGGGGTTCTTTAGAAGAAGTTTCTGCCGCGCGTATGAAACAAGAAAAAGAAAACGCGGCGATCCCCGCAAAAACGCAAGAACTTTCAGAACTAAAAACAACTCAGACCGAACGAATCCCAAGCAAGATCAGAGAATTGGATCGAGTGCTCGGAGACGGCATAGTGCCGGGAAGCCTGATACTCCTTGGCGGAGAGCCGGGGATCGGCAAATCCACGCTCGCTTTGCAATTGGCCGCCATTGTGGACAAAACGCTGTACATTTCCGGCGAGGAATCGGCCGGTCAAATCGCAATGCGGGCTCGCCGAATTTTAAGTGAAAAATTTTCAAAAAATATCAAAGTCCTCAACGAAACAAACGTGGAAACTATTGTGTCCACTCTCAAGGTCGAATCCGCGAACTTCGCGATCATTGATTCCATTCAAACACTCTATTCAGAAGAGGTGAGCGGAGGCGCCGGATCTCCAAATCAAATCCGCGCCTGCACGGTAAAGCTGCTCGACTGCGCGAAACAACATACCATAGCCATTTGTATCATTGGACATGTTACCAAAGATGGAGCCGTGGCCGGGCCAAAAACCTTGGAGCATTTGGTAGACACGGTTTTGTATCTCGAAGGAGAACCTCATCATTCGTACCGGGTCCTGCGCGCGGTAAAAAATCGTTTTGGTTCCACCGATGAAGTGGGTATTTTTGAAATGGACGAAACCGGTCTCCGCGAAGTTCCCAATCCTTCTGAACATTTTCTCTCCGAACGTGCCGAAAAAACTTCAGGCTCTGTCATTACCTGTCTTATGGAAGGTACAAGACCTTTGCTCGTGGAAATTCAAGCTTTGGTCCAAAAAACAAGTTTCGGATACCCGGTGCGCAAAGCCAGCGGTTTTGATCTGAACCGTCTCCATGTTTTGGTGGCAGTCTTGCAGAAACGTGCTGGGCTTAATCTGGCTCAATATGATATTCACATCAATGTGGTGGGCGGACTCAAGGCGGAAGAGCCTTCCGCTGATCTCTCAATTTGTCTGGCCATAGCAAGCTCATTCAAAGACAAAATTCTTGGGCTAGATTTGGTGGTCTTTGGCGAAGTGGGACTTGGCGGGGAAATACGCGCGGTTCGGCACACGGAAAAACGTCTAAAAGAATGCGAACAGCTCGGCATGAAACGGGTCATAATGGCTCGCAACAAAAAGATAAAAGAAAAAAATACCAACAAACTTCATATTATCGGCGTTGGGAATATTGAGGAGCTGATACAGCACGCCTAAACTTTCAGTTTCAAGAAGAGTGAGATAATTTGTGTTGTATGTACCTCAAAGCGTCTGCAGCACCCCTTTTTTCCCCCCTCCACGCTGTGTTCTCTATATTTAAACCCCCTCTTACATCTCCCCCTTAGTAAAGGGGGAGAGACTGCGCAGCCACGATCCTCTCCTTTACTAAGGAGGGGATATAAGGGGTGGTTGAATGGTCTGACCTAGTCCGCAAACAAAAAAACCGACTCTTCATCGGAATATAATTAGGATTGGGGTGGCCTTGCGCGCGTACAGCTCTATCACCCCCACTGCGATGAAAAGCATGTACAAACACACGCGGAGCTTGCCCAAAGCTCAACGCGGGCGCGCAAGGCTATAGAAAGGTGGGAGCCCGGCCTGCCGGGCTAGAGGTTGGCGATGTTCTTCCGGGTCGGGTCTCCGCGGACCTGGCGGCAGCCCGTCGGCAGTCGCCGCTCGGAGCCGAGCAGACCCTCCCGGCTCTGGTGGGGGCGATGGGAGACGCCCTCCACCTCGATCCCGAGCCCGAGGGCCTGCTCGATCCCCTGCTCGAACTCGGCCGTGACCTTACCGTTCCGGTACTGAACGATGAAGGCCACTCCCTCGCTGATCGCGACGGCCACCGTACCAGTCCCGCCACGGGGCGGGAAAGGACGCTTCTTGATATCCTTCAAAATTACCTCACCTTGCTAAGTACGCACCTCGCACCGGATGCCCATCCGATGAAAAACGCGCACAATTAGAAATAATAATAGCAGAAAAAATAGAAAAGTCAAGGCTATTTGCCCTGACCTGTAAACTCCGGAACCAGTCTCCCTCCTTTACCAAGGAGAGGGACATTGCATCCACGATCCCCTCCTTTTCAAGGAGGGGATGTAAGGGGTGGTTATGGATTTCTCCGATAACCCCCCCTTGCATCTCCCCCTTTAAAAGGGGGAGAGAAGTGATATTTATGGATTTGCTCACCTCACCTCTTCCAAATCATGCGCTCCGCTTTCTTTTAACCCAGCACTTGTAACGCGCAGAAACTGACAATTTTCTTGCAGCTCGGCGATACTTCTTGAATTGGTATAACTCATTCCGGAGCGCAAACCGCCAGTGAGTTGTCCTACTATTTCCTTAAGATATCCTTTATATGGCACTATGGCTTCCACGCCCTCGGGTGTCACTTCACTTAAGTCTCTTTTCTCCTGACCCAAGCTCCGTCTCCTCTCGGCCGTGCCAAAACTCGCGCTTCCTCGGCAGACTTTGTATTTTTTCCCATTCCTGTTCATAATAATTCCCGGACTTTCGTGAGTGCCGGCAAACATTCCGCCTATCATCACCGTATCCGCGCCCGCGCCGATAGCTTTTACTATATCACCTGATTTTTGTATCCCACCGTCAGCTATCACCGGCACGCCGTATGGCTTGGCCGCGGCGACCGCGTTCATTACAGCCGATAGTTGCGGAACTCCACAGCCGGTTACCATCCGAGTAACGCAAATGGTCCCCGGGCCCACGCCCACCTTAATGGCATCCACCCCTGCTTCGCAAAGATCTCTGGCTCCTTGAGCAGTGGCAATGTTTCCGGCAATAAGCTGTATATCTCCACAAGATTCTCGAATGTTTTTGATTGCTTTAAACATGAGTTCCGAATGGCCATGAGCAATGTCTATTACAAGAACATCCGCCCCGGCTTCGAGCAAAGCCTGAGCTCGTTCAATATAATCTCCCTTTACACCTACAGACGCACCTACAATAAGCCTCCCCTCCTCATCAGTATTTGCCAAAGGGTATTCCATCTGATTTTTGATATCATCACTTATGATGAGCCCGCAAATTTTGTCGTCGAGATCCACTAAGGGCAATTTTTCAACCTTGCGCTGGCCCAATATTTCTTTCGCTTCTCTAAAACTCGTGTCCGGAGAACCTACAAACAATCTTCCTCGCGGTGTCATTATTTCATGTACTCTTTGTTCATCACTTTCGGCAAACAAAATATCCCTGCTCGAAAGGATGCCGCGAAGTCGGCCATCACCATTTGCCACCAAAATACCACCCACTCCGCAGTTTGCTATAAATTCTTTCGCCTCACGAAGCGTTTTGTCCGGCTCAATGGTATAAGGGTGCTTGATCACGAAATTCTGAGCTCTCTTTACGCGCCGTACTTCTTCCGCGTTATCTTCAATACTCATGAAACGATGCATAATGCCTATACCTCCAAGCCTGGCCAAAGCTATGGCCATCTCAGACTCGGTTACCGTGTCCATATTCGAACTGATGATGGGAATCTTGAGATTGAGCTTTTTGGTCAATTTAGTGGAAATGTTTGCTTCCTGTCTCGAATCCAAAGAAGAACGCCGAGGCACAATCAGTACATCGTCATAAGTCAAAGCCAAAGGGATGTTCATAACAATAGGTTTTATAAGTCGGAAAGGAGTATACCAAAGACAGCCGAAGTCTCAAAATATGAAACCAAACAAATAAAACAGCCGAAATCCCTTGTACCAAAGACTCGCGCATTTTGCTTCTCCCCTTTTAAAGGTTAATATAAGAAATAATTTTTAAGATGGGCTCTAATCTGTCCGTCCCTTCTTTCCTATTCCAAATGCACTCTATGGTCCCATTCTTGCACCTTCTCTTTCAATAATGGATACTCACCAAAATCTATTCCTCGCGCCAATTCTCTAGCCTTTCGTATAAGTTCAGTGTCCCGCATGGTCGCCAATCTCAAATTCATCATTCCGCTCTGTGCCGTGCCGTATACATCGCCCGGACCTCGTCGTTCCAAATCATATTCCGCCAATCTAAACCCATCACTGCATTTCTCAAAAAAAGACAGCCGCTCTTTTACTGTATCAGAACCACTGTCGCTAAACAAAAAACAATAAGACTGATGCTCGCTTCTGCCCACCCGCCCGCGAAATTGATGCAATTCCGCCAAACCGAAATGCTCTGCGCCTTCTACAAGCATTACGCTCGCGTTTGGTATGTTTACTCCCACTTCAATGATGGAAGTTGAAACCAAGATCTGTGTTTCTCCCGCGGCAAAACTTTTTGTTATCTTGTCTTTTTCCGCGCTCTTCATCTTCCCGTGAAGGTGGGCTATATTACAATCAGGAAAAATCGTCTCTGACAATATTTCATATTCGGCCAACACAGATTTACGATCATTTCCCTTTTCCAAATCCTCCTCAATCAAAGGACAAACAACAAAGACTTGTCTCCCCTTTTTAATTTGTTCTCGTATAAAATCATAAGCTTTTTCTCTATTATGCGGATCCACGAAACGGGTTTTGATTTCTTTTCTTCCGGCCGGCATTTCCTTGAGCACAGAAATATCCAGATCTCCATACAAGGTCAAGGCGAATGAACGCGGTATGGGCGTGGCAGTCATGCTCAAAAAATGGGGCTCTGTGTTTCGATCTCCGGATTGCTCGCGAATTTTTTTGCGCTGTTCCACGCCAAAGCGCTGCTGTTCATCCACAATCACCAAAGCCAAATTATTGAAGCGCAGAGACTCAGAAAGTATGGCATGAGTCCCCACCAATATATCCACAGCCCCCTCTTTGAGCAATCCGAGAAGCTCTTCCCGTTTTCCTTTTTTTGTTTTTTGGGTAAACGCGCCATTAAAAAGCTCAGACTCAGAAGCGCTTAGCAAACCGAGAACGATTTTGTCTTTATACAATCTACTCAATGACTCAAAATGCTGGCGCGCCAAAATTTCAGTTGGCGCCATAAAAGCGGCCTGCTTTTTATTCAAAGCCACTGCGTACAAAACCAAAGCCGCCACCGCGGTTTTCCCGGAGCCTACTTCACCTTCAAGCAAACGATTCATCGGCGTTTCTTTTCCCAAATCCCGTAGTATTTCCCAAGCCGCTTTTTTCTGATCCTGGGTGAGTCCGAAAGGAAGACTTGAAACAAAATCCTTTATTTCTCTTTCTTTAAAAAAAATAGACTCGGCTCGAGCTTCTTTGATTGACTGGCGTATCATCTCGGCCCGCAATTGCAAAATAAATAACTCATCAAATTTCAGCCTTGTTTCAGCTTTTTTTAAAAATGCTTCATCTTTTGGAAAATGTATCTCTTGAATAGCGACGGGAAGAAGCATCAAGCCTGTTTTGTTCATTATCATTTTCGGAAGCCAATCTTCCACGCTTTTATGTATTTTTTCTTTTAAAATTTGATGAATGAAAGAACGAAGTTGTTTTTGCGTGATGCCGTCAGTGAGATGATAAAGAGGAACAATTCTCGCCGTATGTGAAGAAACATCAGGTCTGACTTTTTCATACGCAGGTCCTACCATCTGAACCCCAAGCATATCTTCTTTTATTTTTCCGGATAGATAAACCCTATCTCCTGTCTTGATATTTTTTATGATAAAGGGCTGACCAAACCATAAAACTCTAAGTTGTTCTGTTCCATCGCTCACCAGAGCTTCGGTAAGCATGGTTCGTTTTCGATGGCTCCGTCTGTTCGCAATCAGTTCCACGGTTCCGGATATGGTTACTCGCTGTCCGTCTTTGAGTTCAGAAATGGGTAAAATCTGACGATAATCTTCATAACGAAAGGGAAAATAAAACAAGAGATCTTTAAGAGTCTCTATGCCCAAACGCTTCAGACGCGATTCCAGAGTTTTGCCTACGCGGCTCAGATGCCGTACCGGAGTTTGGAGGTCCATAGTAGACATATTGTAGCATATTTTGGATCTATCACTTCACGAAATACTTTAAAAATCAGAGAAGGAGAGTGAAGCAGACTGACTTCTGAGGATTCATAAAATATGTTGTCAGTGGATAAACGCAAGCCTATACCTTCACAACATATTAGTTTGGGAGCTGGAGGACGAGTGCGAGAGCGAAGCGGGATGACTTCCGCAAGCTCCCAAACTAATATGTTGTGAAGGTATAGGCGTCTATAGACGTAGACATTTTGCTTTCCTCACTCGGTCCTTTACAGCAAAGACAAAGAGTTGGAAGCAGGGCTCGCGGATGCGATGAGCCCTGCGAGAGGCGAGAGTCCGGCTATGACCGGACGAAAGAACTAGGCGCCCTTCAAGATGAAGGTGCTCGTCACCTGAGTGGCCTGGCGCAGGAATTCCAGGGACTCCCCCTGGGGTCCGGCCCAGTCAAAGGACGCATCAAGCTCGGTCCAGGTCCGCTTCATGTCTCTGGCCGAGGCTTTCTCCACGCGTGTGGCCAAAGCCCCGTCACCCCAGCACCAGACCGAGTCCACGTTCCCGTGGTTGGCCAGGTTCAAGGCGATGGCGTCCGGCTGAGACGCGGTGAGGATATTCAAGACCCCGGGAGGAAGATCCGAAGTCTGGGCGATCTCCACAAGGGTCATGGCCGTGAGCGGGTGCTTGCCAGAGACCAAGACCACGGTGTTGCCCCTGGCGAGAGCAGGCGCCAAAGAACCAATCAAACCGAGAAGCGGGAAAGCATCCGGCGCGCGAATGCCGATCACTCCGACCGGCTCGTAGCTGCTGGTCGCTTCAAAACTCGGATCAGCAAGACTCCCCACCCTGCCGGCGTGGTTCACCGCCTGAGAGGCCCAGTAGCTCAGCCGGCTGAGCGTGAGCGTGAGCTCCTCGCGCGCCTCTGCCATGCCACAGCCGGTCTGCTGAATCAGCTCGCGGATGAGACGATCTCGGCCAAGGAAGATCTTCTCCCGCATGAACAGGAGCACCTTGCGACGAAGATCCGGTCCTTTGAGAGCCCAGGAAGCCTGGGCATCGGAGGCCGCAGTGACCGCGTCTCGGACATCCTTCCTGGATGCCTCGCCGACATCGCCAAGATAAACGCCCGAAGGCGACAGCACCTCAAAGCTCCTTCCTCCGTCAGGCCGCTTCAGCGCACCGCCAATCAGGAAGCGGTGGGTCACGTCAATGACCCCAAGGCCAGAGTCATCAGCCAACGAAACACCGGCTTCTTCGGACCGCGCGCCTCGAGCCTTGGCCGGCGGATAGTCTTCCAAGGTCACATCGAGCATGCCCTCCGGACCGCCTTCGCTTCCTTTGCCGCTTCTGCGAGCACCGCTGAAAGGCAAATCGCCGTCAAAGACCTCGGCGCAGTTCACCCAGCGGGTGCCGGCCTTGATCCGGCTTGCCACATGGTGAGCCTTGTCCGTGTCGTTCGACCACACCGAGCAGGCCAGGCCGTACTCAGTGTTGCCGGCCAAGCGAATGGCATCCTCAGTGGTCGTGAACGTCATCACGGCGAGGACCGGTCCAAAGACCTCGTCCCTGGCCACCGAGTTACTGGGGTCAACCATGAGGAGTGTGGGGCGCACAAAGAAACCGGCCTCGGGCAAGGTGCAATCGGGCTGCCAAACTTCGGCGCCTTCCTCCCTTGCGAGATGGATCATACCGGTAACTTTTTCGAACTGAGCCTTCGAGTTGAGCGGGCCCATGTCCGTGCTCTTATCGAGAGGATCTCCCACGCGAATGCGCGCGAAGCGCCTCTTGAGCCGCTCCACGAGAGACGGCATCACTGCCTCATGTACGATCAGTCGAGAGCAGGCACAGCAGACTTCTCCCTTGTTGAAGAGAATGCTGCGCACCACAGCCTCGACCACGGCATCAAGGTCAGCGTCTTCACAGACCACCATGGGCGACTTGCCGCCCAACTCCAAAGTCAATCGCTTGCCGCTTCCGGCCGTGGCTTCGCGAATCGAAGCGCCGGCGGCCGTAGAGCCGGTGAAGCTGATCTTCCAAGGAGTCCGGTGAGCTACCACCAGCTTGCCGGTTTCCCGGTTGCCGGTAACAATGTTCAGCACACCGGGCGGCAAGCCGACGCGCCGGCAGATCCCGGCAAAATACATGGCGGTAACCGGCGTGGTATCGCCCGGTTTGATGACCATGGTATTGCCGGCCGCGAGAGCGGCCCCCACTTTCCATGCCAAAAGCATGAGGGGGAAGTTCCATGCATACACGGCTCCGACCACGCCTCCGGGCTTGCGGCCCGGGAACAGCCTCTCGAAGAGACGGGCGTATGTCGCCTGCTGTCCGAAATGCCTGGCAGTGACTGGAATGTCCGCCAGCCTGGTCTCGCGGAAAGGCTTGCCTGTGTCCAAAGCCTCGAGAACCTCGAAATCCCGACGGAACTTGAGAATCTGCCGCTCGAAAGCATACAGGTACTCGGCCCGCGCGGCACCCGAGAGAGCGCTCCACGCAGGGAATGCGGCGGCGGCTGCAGCGTAAGCCGCGTCCACGTCTGCCGCGTTGCCCTGGGTAAAGCGAGCCAGAACCTTGCCTGTGGCAGGGTTAATGGCATCCAACATGTCGACGCCGGGGTTAGTGAACTCACCGCCGATGAAGTGGCCGAAACCACCCTCACGGCTCAGCCAGGCGAGAGCCTCTTTAGGACTCTCCGGCGCCGGACTGTACTTGAAAGGTCCGGTCAAGCTAAAAGTTCTTGCTTCCATTTTCCTCTCTCCTATCAGCCGATCGGGATCTCGGTGTAGTCGGCGTACTTGTCGCCGCCACCGTCCGCGTTCGTGGTAAGCTGGGCGATCAAGTCGTCCAGAAGCGTACTCGCGCCGATCCTGAAGAGGCGCGGCTCGAGCCAGCTCGGGTCGAGAGTACCCAGCTCTTCGTTCATGAGGACAAACCAGGCACGAGCCTGGGCCGCCTTGCCAATGCCGCCGGCAGGTTTGAAACCCACCATACGGCCAGGGTCCACCTCGGTGTAGAACCAGCGAATCATGCGGAGCATGACCAAGCCCACCGGCAAGGTCGCGTTGACCTTCTCCATGCCGGTTGAAGTCTTGATGAAGTCAGCCCCTGCCATCATGGCCACGCAGGCCGCCTTGGCAATGATCTGGTAGTCTGCCAAGTCACCGACCCCGAGGATCACCTTCAGATGAGCCTGGCCACAGACCTCGCGGAAAGCCACAAGCTCGTCGTAGAGTTCCCGCCAGCGCTCGCAGAGTGCCAGCCCGCGGCGAATCACCACGTCGATCTCAGCGGCTCCTGCCTCCACCGCTCCGCGAATCTGAGCACAGCGCTCTTCGAGCGAAGAGTTCTGCCCGTGCGGAAAGTCTGTGGACACAGCCGCCACAGGCACTCGCCCGTAGAGGGCTGCAACGGCAACGGGAACCTGCTGTCTGTACACGCAGACTCCGCCAACCGTCAGTGGCTCGTTATAGCCCAGCTTGGCCAAAACCCCGGACGGAACCGGAGCCAAAGCCTTGCGGCAGAGACGCCGCACGTTGCCGGGGGTGTCTCCACCCTTCAAGGTGGTGTCATCAATGAGACCCACCAAACGGAGATCCGCCTCCACCTGAGAATCTCCCTTGATGCTCCGCCTGGAAACCAGGTCTGCGGCGTCTATGTCCACCTGGGGCCTGCTCGCATGAACGTGAGACAGAATCCCAGGATCCCAAACCATGGGCGCAAGCACAGGGTGCCTTGCCCTTTCAACAAAACCAGTACCAGTCTGAGTATCCAAAAAACACCTCGCCTGTAGGTTGTTGCTTGCACAAATGTGCCCGCTGACTCTACTGTATTGAGGTGTTTTTGTAAAGGTATATCGTGTGCTCTCGGCAGGAATCGAACCTGCATTGCCAGATCCGCAATCTGGTGTCCTATCCATTGAACGACAAGAGCTAAATAATTTTTTTGAATCGCGTTCTCTCAGCGTAAAGTTTGGCCAGTATAATAAATGACAAACAAAAAGTCAACCATTCGGCTGACGCTTTACAGACCAAAATTTTTGGAGTTACCGACAAAACTTAGCGTTCTAATGCATCAACCATCTGCGCGCAAACATATCGCTAAAGGGTTCTTCTTCCCGTTCCGTGTCTTCGGGCAAAAATTCCCGCAAGGTAAAACGAATTTCACTCGGGTCTTGATCTCCAAGAGGCACACGTATCCTCGGGCGAGCGCTTGAACGCGGTTCAAAAAATAAGGTCTTTATCTCGGGAGGATTATATATAATGTAAAAATTTTCAAGCTCAGAATATGAATAAAACCTGCTATTAATAACAATCCCCAACTCAGTGATCCGGAAAGGCAAACGCGGGGGATCTTGTTGAGACTGCAAAAATAAAATAATGGAAAAAAGAACTATAATGAGAGCGAACAAAAAATTGCCGGTGAATAAAGCATAAGCCACGAGAGCCAAACCAATGACAAGCATGCAGGTGTACCACAAAACGTTGCGCTTATGTTGTTCGTATTCCAAAATCGTCCATTCATGCAGGACTTCTCCGGTTAGCGTATTGCTATGGTGCACTGATTTTGGCATATAGGACAATTATAGCACAGGATTGTTCCCGGGTACAATCTACAAAAGACGCCAAGGGCGCTCAAGCCGGCCGAATTGTACAATTTCATTTTTTCCTATATACTGGCAGCGGATTATTATGGAAGAACAGCACATAAATTTTGTGGAGCAAAACACCGAGGAACCGCGGGACAAAAATACCAAATGGCGCCTGGGTATTTTTTTGTTTATAACGGTACTGCTCATCTCGGGCTTCATATTGTATTCACGAACAAAAACCGAACTCCCCGCTGACCCGGGAGCCTACGATCCCGTGACTCTTGAGCCCAAAAAACCAGAAGGATTTCTTAAAAAAATATCCTATTTCGTGTTCAAAAAAGGGAATGAAACACTGGAAGGACAAAAAGACGACCAAATCAATATTTTGCTCCTCGGCATGGGGGGGCCTGGCCATGATGGACCTTTTTTGAGCGACACCATCATTATCGCCAGTCTTAAACCGAGCAGCAAACAAATTGCCCTCGTCTCAGTCCCTCGGGATCTCGGCGTCAATATCCCTGGTTATGGATTCACAAAAATAAACCATGCCAACGCGTATGGTGAAAATCAAAAAAAAGATTGGGGCGGAGCCTACGCGGCCGAGATCATAGCAGACACGCTTGACATCGAGATCCCCTATTATGTGAGGATAGACTTCAAAGCCTTTGAGGAAATTATAGACGAGATAGACGGCGTCACGGTAGAGGTAGAACGCTCATTTACCGATGCTCTCTATCCTGCCCCTGATGATGAATACCAAACGCTGTATTTCAAATCCGGCGTGCAAACCATGAATGGCTCCACTGCTCTCAAATTCGCCCGTTCAAGACACGGAAACAACGGCGAGGGATCCGATTTCGCCCGAGCTAAAAGACAACAAAAAATCCTCCTCGCCCTCAAAGAAAAACTCTTGTCTTTTGGAACTCTCGCGAATCCGGTAAGAATCAAAAGAGTTATGGATTCTCTCGAACGACATGTAACGACAAACATGGAATTCCCGGAAATACTTTCTTTCATAAAGTTGGCCCGAGAATTTAACACAAAAAATATTACCAGTCTTGTTCTTGATAATTCAGAAAATGGCTTCCTGCGTGAATCAATTTCCTTGGAAGGCGTCTATCTTCTAGAGCCTAAAACCGGCTCTTTCGAACAGATACACGAGGCCATAACGCATATTTTTGATAAAGAATATGTAGCGACTGACACAAGCCCCGCGCAAAAAGAGCCCAAACAAGGTGACGCAAACGTGGAGATAATAAACGCCACGTGGAGAGCCGGCTTGGCCGCTCGAGTCAGAAAACGTTTAAGCGACAAAAACTTCATCATTTCAAGCATTGGCAATGCGCAGGAAAAACCGGTCACGAAAAGTGGCATATACCGTGTTACTAAAAAAGAAGTGCAGGACACGGTTCTTGCACTCCAACAAGAATTGAACATACCCATCATCGAACGTTTGCCAGCCATTATCGCCCCTACTTCCAGTACCGACATTTTGGTGCTTTTGGGTGATGACTTCCCTGAAGAATAAACAAGGAGTATAATCCCATCCTATGCCAAGTCCGTCAAAATTGCATACAGACAATCTGCCTGTTATCGTACTTCTGGGACGCGCCAATGTCGGTAAATCGACCTTGTTTAATACACTCGCGGAAGAGCACAAGGCTCTCGTTTCAAGCGTGGCAGGGACCACCAGAACAAACAATGAAGCCGATCTGCTATGGCGGGGTATGTATGTGCATCTTATAGACACCGGCGGTCAAGACGCTCTTGAAAATGAACCTTTTGCCAAAGGCATCATAGAGCAAGCTGAGCAGGCCATCAAACGCGCAGACATTATGGTACTTGTGGTAGACGCCCAAGATGGATTACTGCCCCAAGAGAGAGAGCTCGCCAGGTCCATGCAAAAACTATCAAAAAAACAAGGCGCCGAATTGTTTCTGGTCGCCAACAAAGTTGACAACCACCGTGTTGAAAAAAAGGTAGAGGAGGAAAATTGGCAGAACTTGGGCATTGGAGACCCCCTGATGGTTTCCGCGGTGAGCGGCAGAGGCGTCGGTGATTTTCTTGATCATGCGTACAAGCTCATGAAGAATCGGGAAACACAGCCAAAAAATAAAATAGAACTGCCAAGAGACGACACCATTTCAGTGAGTTTAATCGGCAAACCGAACGTGGGCAAATCTTCATTATTCAACAAACTTATAGGCCAAGACAAAGTTCTGGTAAGCGATCTGGCGCATACCACCAGAGAACCGCACGATACTTTGGTGGAATATACAGAAGAGGACGAACAAGCTACCCCTCGTACATGGTTCATCAAGTTTGTAGACACGGCCGGCATACGCAGAAAAGCCAAAGTTTCAGGTTTGCTTGAGAGAGAAGGCATACAAAAAAGTATCGAGACCGTAGAGAAATCAGATATCATTCTTCTTGTTCTCGACGGAAGTGAACCCATATCGTCCCAAGATCTACAGCTTGGGGGTCTTGTGATACGGAGAAACAAAAGCGTTATTATCGTGGTAAATAAATGGGACCTGGCGGCCGAGACAAACGACGCGGAGCGCAAAAAAGTAACGAACATGGTGAGGTCTTATTTCCCTCATCTCGATTTTGCCCCTATCATGTTTAGCAGCGGAAAAACCGGCTATCGAATTCACAAACTGTTTCCCCTTCTCATAGAAGTGGCGCAGGCCCGCAAAACGGTTATCAGCAATCACGCCGTGGAGGCCTTCATGGAGCGCATCACGCATGCCCACAAACCGTCCCGAGGCAAAGGCACGAGACAGCCAAAATTGCTCGGCTTTAAACAAGTACACGCCAATCCCCCCATATTCGAATTGTTTATAAAACATGGGACTTCTTTGCATCGATCATACCTCAATTTCATTGAAAGGAAATTGAGGGAAGAACATAACTTTATCGGAGCTCCTATCGTGATAAAAATGACAAAGATCAAAAAATAAAACCGTTGTAACATCATCCCAAACGACCTATGAAACTAGTCATCGGTCTCGGAAATCCGGGCAAACAATACATCAAAACGCGACACAACGCCGGTTTTATATTCCTTGATGCGCTTCATGACAGCCTGCTCAAAACACAGAGCGTCTCCCGATGGGAATTAAGCAAAAAATTCAACGCCGAAATCGCCGAAGGCACTTTTAAGGGACAAAAAATAATACTCGCCAAACCAATGACCTTCATGAATTTATCAGGACAAACAGCCCAATTAATAAGTCACTACTACAAACTGAAACCGGCAGATACCATAGTGGCGCATGACGACAAAGACCTTAAGCTTGGAGACTGCAAAATACAAACCGATAAAGGGCACGCCGGCCATAATGGCGTGCGTTCGATTATAGAACATCTCGGGACCAAGTCGATCACCAGAATTCGCTTGGGCATAGCTCCGGAGAATCCCAAAAAAATTAGAGACAGCTCTGTTTTCGTTTTGTCAAAGTTCGCTCTATTGGAAAAAAAACCATTCCAGAGTATGATCAAAAAAGCTGTAGAGCTCAGCTTCGGTTTGCTCCAAGACCAGGCTCATAAATGAATCGTCTTTTAGGAAAGACATATTTTAAAAAAAATTAATCAAAACCCTGTACCTTGGTATCAGGGTTTTTTAATCCCGACCAAAATTCGCTCTCGGTCTCTCTTATTAAGGAGAAAGGACACATGAGACCAATTATCTTCCTGACAGGGATTTTATTTTGATTCAAACACACATGAAAAAAGAAATTCTCTTGTCTTACTTCCCCAAAATATCCTACAAGCGCTACCAAGATATTCTCCATTCTTTCCCCAATCTGGAACAAAGCTGGGGAGCGCCTCTCGAGGAACATCTGAAACGTTTAATATGGCCGACAGAAACTGTTTTGGAATTTTATTACTGGAAACAAAAATTGGAACCAGCCAAAATAGAAGCAACACTCAAGAAAGAAAACATTTACTGCGTAAGCATAGCTGATCCTCTTTATCCCACACTTTTAAAACACATACCGGATCCGCCGGTCTGCTTGTTTTCCAAAGGGGATCTTCATATCCAGGCTCCGCCTTTGGCTGTGGTTGGAACACGAAAAAACAGCAACTACGGCGCCAGGATCACCAAGACCTTGCTTGGAGAACTTTTCAAGGAATATCGTATAACGCTCATAAGCGGCTTGGCTTTTGGCATAGACAGCATAGCCCACCAGGTAGCACTCGACACAAAGCAGAAAACCATTGCCGTATTAGGTTCCGGAATAGACCCCAAGAGTTTATACCCAAAAGCCCAAGCAGGCCTTGCCGAAAATATCTTGCGAAACGAAGGCGCGGTAATCTCTGAATGTCCTCCCGGCACAGAAGCAAGTTTGTTTTCTTTTCCAAAAAGAAATCGTATCATAGCAGGGATGAGTTTGGGAACGCTGGTAATAGAGGCAGGGAAAAAATCAGGCGCGCTCATTACCGCAGACTGCGCTTTGGAATACAACAGAGAAGTCTTTGCTGTACCGCAAAACATAGATTCGCCCTCTGCCTGCGGGGTAAATGGATTGATAAAAAAAGGCGCCGTTCCCATACTTTCTGCCGAAGATCTGGCTGAGGCGCTGAATTTGCGCAAATCCACTCAATATGATAACAATCATAAGGATACCGGTTGTTCTCTCATGGAAAAACAAGTGCTGGAGCTTATCTCCCATGAACCAACGCATATAGACCAAATTATACGCCAATCAGACGAAACGAGAGGAAACATAAACGCCGCTCTTAGCATCCTCGAAATCAATGGCCTCATCCGCAACGTCGGTTCTATGATGTATGAACTCGCCTCTTAGGCCTAAAAATAATATGAAACAAAAAACAATTCTTATCACCGGGGCGGCAAAACATTTGGGCGCTCACCTGGCAAAAACTCTAGGAAAACAAAGCGCCTATCGTCTCGTGCTCCACTATCACAAAAGCGCGGACGCGATCAAAAAAGTGGCCAAGCAAAGCAATGCAGTAGGATATTATCAAGCCGATCTCACTCAATTGGATCAAGTAAAAACAATGTTCTCGAAAATAGGCCGGGTGGATATTTTGATCAACACGGTCGGCAACTTCATATACAAACCGCTCAAAGAAACAGGCGCGGAAGAATTGAAAGCAATCATGGAAAACAATCTTCTCTCGGCATGGTATTGCATAAAAGAAGCGCTACCCGGGATGCGCAAGCGTAGATTCGGACGCATTATCAACTTCGGCTCAGTAGGATGCGATCAAATCACCGTACGACCTCTCACCACTCCTTATTATATGGCCAAAAGCTCGCTACTTATGCTTAGCAAATCCCTAGCCAGAGAAGAAACCAAAAATGGCATAAGCATAAATATGATTTCCCCCGGGGTCTTGGCGCATGGTGTTTTGAACAATACAAAAGATGTACCCACCATACCGTTTGAATCAGTCGGGAGAACTGTGTTATTCTTACTTGATGAAAAAAATGCTCACCTCAGCGGAGCCCATATCGAAGTCAGCGCCGGATGGAGACCGGAGTGAATCCGAATCTATTCCAGCCATAAAGCCCGGCATAAGCTGGGCTTCAAACATTATGACATACGTCCAGGCCGAACAATACCTATATTCGCTTTCCAATCTTCCACGCGCGGAATACATGAATGATCCGAAAGCCTGCAAAAATTATCTCAAACGCACGCAATCGCTCCTTAACATATTAGGCAATCCGGAATTATCCACCCCCCATTACGTCCATGTGGCCGGGACGAGCGGCAAAGGATCTCTGTGTCATTTTCTTCACAATATAATGCGCGCGAACGGCCGCAAAAGCGGTCTCTATGTCACACCGCATCCGACAGAGCTCAACGAACGTTGGCAGATCGGAGGCCGGCACATGTCAAAACAGACTTTTGCAGATCTCAGCAAAATCATGGAAGCCGCGCTCGATATCTACGTCCAAACAATATCAGAAGACCTGCCCTCATTTTTTGAAGTCACCACAACCATGGGCTTGTACTGGTTCGCTCGTGAAAAGGTGGAATGGGTCATTTTCGAAACAGGTTGTGGCGGACGCTATGATTCCACCAATGTGATACCCTACAAAGACGCGGCAGTCATCACCAATATTGGCCTGGATCACACCGACATATTGGGAACTAATTTAACTGAAATCGCCAAAGAAAAAGCCGGCATCATCCGCAAAACCAAGCTTGTCATAACCCAAGAGCAAAATCCGCGACTCCTAAAAATCATCCAAGAAGCATCAGGAAAAAATAAATTCATCCATTCAAAACCTCAATATGAACTATACGAGCATAGTATATACGGCAGCGAATTCGCATACAGAGGAACGCATTATCGTATAAAGGCAGCCGGTGGACACCAGATAAAAAACGCCATTCTCGCGATAGAAACGGCAGAAGCCCTCGGGATAAAAAATCAAGATATCAAACGCGGTCTTGGCCAGACGCGATTTCCCATACGCATGGAGCCGATATCAAAAAATCCCCTCATCATACTGGATTCCGCTCATAATCCCGACAAGATGAAGACTACCGTAGAGACCATGCTTTCTCTCTTTGATCCAAAACGAAATAATATACATCTCTTGTTGGGTTTTTCTGAGAATAAACCAGTAAACCAAATGCTCGGTGAACTTGCCCTTTTAAAACCCAAACAAATAACAGCCACCCGTAATTCTTGCCATGCTTTTCGAAAAGTGGCAGACCCGCGCTCTGTAGCGAAACTATTGAAATTTTACGCACCTAAAATTAAAATAGACATCTTTCTCGAGCCTTTCAAAGCGCTTGAACACGCGAAGTCAAAGCTCAAAAAGTCTGATATCTTGCTCATCACCGGCTCAGTATTTCTAAGCGGTCAACTGCGTCCGCGATTTTGACTGAAACTTGACATCAGGCTCAATCTTATTTATGCTGTTGGCCATATGCCCAAAACCTTGGTGATCGTGGAATCACCCACAAAAGCGAAAACAATTTCAAAATTCCTCGGCTCAGAATTCTTGGTCGAATCTTCTTTGGGACATATTAGGGATCTGCCAAAAAGTAAAATGGGAGTCAACACCGAAGACGGCAGTTTCGAGCCTCAATATGTGATACCGCGCGACAAATCAAAGCATGTCAAAAAATTAAAAGAACTGGCCATCAAAAGCAAGGGCGTGATATTCGCGACTGATGAGGACCGAGAAGGGGAAGCCATCAGCTGGCACCTGGCCGAAGTCTTGGACATCCCCCTCAAGGAAGCCAAAAGAATCGTATTTCACGAAATCACTAAACACGCTATACAAGAAGCCCTCAAAGAGCCGAGATCCATAAACCAGCCTCTCGTGGATGCTCAGCAGGCCCGCCGCGTTCTGGACCGCTTGGTGGGATATGAACTTTCTCCTTTGTTATGGAAAAAAATCGCCCGAGGCTTGTCTGCGGGTAGAGTCCAATCGGTGGCCCTGCGCCTTATCGTAGAGAGAGAGCGAGAAATCCGCGCCTTTAAGAGTGAAGAATTTTGGAGTCTTGAGGGAATTTTTGCTCCCCTGTCTCTGTCTGGAACTTCCGCAAAGGAAGAGGAAAAATTCACAGCGGCTCTATACAGCGTGAAAGAAAAAAAACTTGATAAATTGGGCCTTCGCCGTGAGGAAGAAGTACAAAACATTATTTCAGATCTTGAAAATTGCGCGTATCATGTCGGGGAAATAGAAAAAAAGGAAACAAAACGAAACCCCCCTCCCCCCTTCCGGACTTCTACCCTGCAACAACAGGCAAACCAAAAATTCGGCTTTTCCTCAAAACAGACCATGCGTCTGGCTCAACAATTGTACGAAGGAATAGAACTCGGATCCGAAGGCCATGTCGGACTTATCACCTACATGAGAACCGATTCCACCAATTTGTCTTCAAAATTTTTGAATGAAGCCTCTCAATATATCCAAAAAACATACGGGGCTTCATACAGCCTCGAGAGTCCGCGATTCTACAAGTCCACTGCCAAAGGGGCACAAGAGGCTCACGAAGCCATACGTCCAAGCGAACCCGAGAGAAGTCCGGAATCAATCCGCGCGCATCTTGAACCAAACCAATTCAAATTATATTCCCTTATCTGGAAAAGGGCCTTGGCCACTCAAATGTCTGAAGCGCGGCTCAATAAAACAAGTGTGGATGTAAAGGCAAAACAGTACCTGTTCAAAGCACATGGGCAGACTATGATATTCGACGGCTGGCTCGCTCTGTATCCAGAAGCGATAAAAGAAGAATTACTGCCAGAATTGACTCAGGGAGAAGAGCTACGCTGTCTTGACTTAAAAAAAGAACAGCATTTTACTCAGCCGCCTGCTCGCTATTCAGACGCCACCTTGGTAAAAATACTCGAAGAGTACGGCATAGGCAGACCTTCCACCTACGCGCCCACCATATCCACCATAGAAGCCCGCAATTATGTGGAACGAGACGAAAATAAACGTCTCAAACCCCTCGATATAGCGGAAGTGGTAAACGACATGTTGGTAGAACATTTCCCAAACATAGTGGATTACCATTTTACGGCCCAAATGGAGGAAAATCTGGACGCCATAGCGGAAGGCACAAAACAATGGCGCCCCGTATTGTCGGACTTTTATAAGCCCTTCCATGAGCATATCGTAGAAAAAACCAAATCACTCTCCAAAGAAGACATGCTACAAGCAAGAGAATTGGGTCAAGATCCTGTGACAGGAAAACCGATTTACGCCCGCATTGGACGCTTCGGTCCTTTTGTCCAAAAAGGCTCGAAAGAAGACGAAGAGAAACCCACTTTCGCTTCCTTGCCAAAGGGAGTATCACTGCAGACCGTTACTTTGGAAGAAGCTCTTAAATTTCTAAGCCTGCCAAAAATACTAGGGCAGGATTCTGAAGGAAACGATCTTACGGTAGGTATCGGGCGCTTCGGGCCCTATATAAAATGCCAATCTTCTTTTTACTCAATAAAAAATGCGGATCCTTATCATATCAATCTGGAAAATGCTCTGGAACTTATCCGAGAAAAACGAGAAGAAGAAACAAAAAAAATCATAGCAGTGTTTAAAGAAGAAAATATACAAATTCTAAACGGCAGATATGGCCCCTATGTGACCGATGGCTTAAAAAACGCCAGAATCCCAAAAGATACAGACCCTCTCTCACTCGGGCTAGATGACTGCAAAAAAATGCTCAGCACTGCCAAAGAGAAAAGAGGCAGAAGGAAAAAAATCAAAACTTCCTAAAGTGAAACCCAACGGCAAAATTCAGGAGTATTATGTTTTTTTATAGGGTTATCTGTCTGAGCCCGGCCAAAGTCGGGCGAGTAATGACCCTGTAAAAAAACATAATACTCCTGAATTTCTGCCAATATAAAAACCCGTGCGCCTTAAACAGCGGACGGATTTTTATATGTGGCAAGGGAGATAACCTCAATGCCTATGGTGATGTTAAGGTCCTCCACTCGCCACGAGGAGCAGTATAACAAATGTTTTCGAAAATGCAATACAGGGGAAACTCTATTTTTTACCTAAAATATAAGAAAACCCCGGTCCGAAACGGACTGGGGTTTCCTCTAAGCGTTTAGGCTGTTACCTTAACATCACTGTGGCCCACTATAGCATAGTTTATCATATTTGTCAAGGTGGCTAAAACATGATACTTTACCAAAGATAAGATGCCTAAATTAGGTCTAAAATAGAGCCGTAGCGAGGTCTTTTTATGACAAAAGGAAATAAAAAAAATATAGAGGGTCTCTTAAAAAAAATCAAAGCATACCATCCGGAAGCAGATCTGGACATGGTTCGCCTTGCTTATGATTTTGCCTTTGAAGCTCACAAAGGACAAATGCGAAAATCCGGAGAGCCATACATAGTACATCCTCTGTCCGCGGCCCATTACTTGGCAGACGTAAAAATAGACCCCACCATCATCATTGCCACCCTTCTGCACGACGTGCCAGAAGATACTCATGTTACTCTTGACGAAATCAAACAGAACTTCGGAGAAGAAATAGCCTCATTAGTCCGCGGAATCACCAAACTCGGCAAACTCAAATATCGAGGCGTGGAGCGTTATATAGAAAACCTGCGCAAAATGTTTGTAGCCATGGCTGAGGATGTGCGGGTCATGATCATAAAATTCGCGGATCGAATTCACAACCTCAGCACTTTGGCCGCCCTTCCTCCTCAAAAAAGATACAGGATAGCCCTCGAAAGCTTGGAAATTTACGCCCCGATTGCCAATCGCCTTGGCATGGACGAAATGAGAGGAGAGTTGGAAGATTTGTCTTTTCAATACGTATATCCAAAAGAATACCAGAGGATAAAAAAAATCAGAGAAGAAAAACTCAAAGGCAAAGAACAGTACTTTAAAAAAATCATTGGAAAAGCCGAACAAGAACTGCAAAAAGCCAAATTAAAACCCATTTCCATCTACGGAAGAAACAAACGTCTCTACAGTTTATACCAAAAACTATTAAGAAAAGACAACCAAATCGCCAAAATTTACGACCTGGTGGCGATACGAATTATCGTGCCCACCGTGGCTGATTGTTACGCTACGCTTGGCATTCTGCACAATCTATGGAAACCGGTGAAAGGCCGTATAAAAGACTATATATCCCAGCCCAAACCCAATGGCTATCAATCCTTGCACACCACGGTATTTGGAGATGGGGGCGAAGTCATCGAATTTCAAATACGCACTCCGCAGATGCATGAAGAAGCCGAATACGGAGTATCGGCCCATTGGCACTACGATGAATACGGAGAACGTCTGCCCAAAAAGGAAATAAAATGGGCGCAGGAATTGGCCGACATTCAAAAAGACATCCTCAACCGTCTATCCGATCTTGAGGAGATGAAAGTGGACTTTCTGCAGACACGCATTTTCGTGTTTACGCCAAAAGGAGACGTGATAGACCTGCCGGAAGGCGCGAGTCCTGTGGATTTTGCGTACCACATACACACTGAAATCGGCAATAAATGCACAGGCTCTATGATAAACGACAAATTATTGCCGCTCAGCACTCCTCTCAAAAATGGCGACGTGGTGGATATTGTAACCGACAAAAACAGAAAAGGACCAAGCCAAGATTGGCTTAACTTTGTAAAAACCCATACTGCCCGCTACCATATTAAAACACAGCTCAAACAACAAGAACGGACAGCTCTTACCAGATGGCTTAAATCAGTATTACCAGGTAAAAAAAAGGGCTGACACAAAAGGGCCAGACCCGGGCTTCACATATTCTGCGATATCAAACAGCACCAAAATGTTTCATAGCAGTTCTTCCAAAATTCTTTTCAACTCTTCTTTGGAATGAAAACTGATCTCTATGCTTCCATGTTCGCCTCTCACGTGGATGCGCGCTTTTGAACCGAAACGTTTTTCAAGCATTTCTTCTTGAACCAGTATATTTGGATCCCTGCGCACAGATCCTTTTCTGGATTTCTCTCCTTTGCGCGCCACCGCGGCTTCAACATCTCGCACAGACAGACTCTGCCCTATCATGCTTTTGAACAAAGCCATTTGCTCTTGAGGATCTTTTAGACTCAAAAGCGCTCGCGCTTTGCCAGCGCTCAGCGTTCCATCCGAGAGAGCTTTCTGTATGTCCTCCGGAAGATCCAAAAGACGGATGGTGTTGGCTATCACCGGTCTGCTTTTGCCCAAACGCTCCGCCAATTCTTGCTGAGTGAGATTAAATTCTTCTATCAAACGTTTGAAAGCGAAAGCTTCTTCAACAGGACTCAAATCTTGACGTTGTATATTTTCAATGAGAGCAAGCTCTAATTTCTCTTGACGAGTGGCGCTCCGGACCAGCGCGGGCACGCTTACAAAGCCGGCAAGCTGAGCGGCTCGCAATCGGCGTTCGCCGGCTATCAATTCATAGCCCCCGTCTTCTTTCTCTGCCACGTTGAGCGGCTGAAGGATACCGTGGCGTTTGATGGATGAAACCAAATCTTGGAGTTCTTCTTCGGAAAAACGCTTCCGAGGTTGCTCTGAATTAGGCGTTATTTCCGATAACGGAATATGCCAGAGACGCTCGGAATGAGATATTTTTTCTTCACCGGCCGCTTTGCGTTCTTTGCCGGATCTGCTTGGTATAAGAGAGTTTAGACCTTTGCCAAGAGCCATATAACGTATAATTACTTAATTATGAAATGTCTTTTTCCAAAACAGCTTCTTCTGTCAACTACCGCGATAAACTGACCGAGTATGGATAAAGGTAAAAAAATGTTACGCCTCAGCCGCCGCATGCTTTTCCAGTATCTCTCTCGCCAAACGTTCATAAGCCCGAGCTCCTTTTCCTTTTGGATCATACTGAAAAATGGATTGTCCGAAACTGGGAGCTTCGGCCAAACGCACGGTTCTGGGGATCACGGAACGAAAAATCGTGTCGGGAAAATATTTGTATAGTTCGTGCATCACTTCTTCGGACAAACGCGTCCTCTTGTCGAACATGGTGATAACAGCTCCGAGCACATTCAATTCTGGTTTTATGTGATTCTGGACCAAGCTAATAGTTTGCAGAAGCTGGCCAAGACCCTCGAGCGCGTAATATTCAGCCTGGACAGGTATCAAAAGCTCATCCGCCGCGACAAGACCATTTATAGTCAGAAGCCCCAGAGAAGGCGGGCAATCTATAATAATGTAATCATACGCGTGTCGAGCTTCCAATAAAACGTCTGACAATTTGTGTTCCCGTCTCTCCATGCCCACCAGCTCCACATTGGCGCCTGCCAAATCTTGAGTGGCGGGACTGATTCGCAATCCTTCGTGTTTGGTATTATAGACCGTATCGTGCATGCGCCTTTCTCCTGAGAGAGCCTGGTAAATTCCCCCCGGGATTTTATCCCGAATGACTCCAAGCCCGCTCGTCGCGTTGCCCTGGGGGTCCATATCCACCAATAGCACAAATTTGCCTGCTTCCGACAGGGCCGCGGCCACATTTACGGCTGAAGTGGTCTTCCCCACCCCGCCTTTTTGATTTACAACCGAAATAACGCGTGACATATGTTTAATAGTATAACTCAAATTGACATGAGCCACAATACAATATATACTGTCCCAACGTAATCCCAAGCCTCTCAAGCCCGAGTGGCGGAATTGGCAGACGCGCACGACTCAAAATCGTGTGAAGCAATTCATGTGGGTTCGATTCCCACCTCGGGCACCAAAATCTGACTTTTGAATGCGGTCACATAAACACAGCATTCCCAGCGCACATGGCACTTCAACATATTGTATTTGACATCATAATAACCATACTCATACTCGCAAGCGCCTTGCCGGCGGCTTTTTTATTTTGGAAAATCAAGCTAAAAAAAGGAATTTTTTACAAATATAAAACTGTAAATTCAATCCTTGCCTGTCTGATGCTGTCCGGAAGCATTATCATATTCTACGGGAGTTACATAGAGCCGCGCATTATCATAAAAAAACAAAAAGAAATAGATCTCCCGGGCATAGAACAAAGTATCCGAATAGCTCTTATAGCGGATATGCAACTGGGCCCTTACAAGCGAGAAAAATTCATGAATCGGATAGTGGAAAAAATAGACGCGGAAAAGCCTGATCTTGTTTTTATTGCCGGGGACTTGATAGACAATACAGGAGGCGGCCTGCCTGAGCTTGAATTTTTGAATCCCATACAAAAACTTTCTGGTCGGACCCCTGTATACGCGGTAAACGGTAACCATGAATACGGGCTGTTTACCGCCAATGACATAGACAAACCGCGAACAAGCCTCGACTTGAGCAAAAAAACTGAAACAAAAATGGAGTCTCTTGGAGTCCGCTATCTGGCGAACGAACTTGAAACAATAACCGTGAATTCAGAATCGTTTTATTTGTTCGGAGGCGATGAATTCTGGACTCGAAAATTGGATTTGTCTCCACTCGATCGACGTTTTGATTCTTCCAAACCCACCATAGCGCTCCTCCACAATCCAGCGGCCACTTGGGACTTGGCCGGGCATGATATAGACCTGGCTCTCATGGGGCACACGCACGGAGGCCAAATAAGACTCCCCTTCATAGGTCCCCTCGGCCGAGCAGACCACGTTATACCATCAAAGTGGTACAAGGGATGGTACACCTTTGAAGGCCTAAAAGTATTTGTTACAAGCGGAGTTGGCGAAAGCGGCGCCAGAGCCCGTCTTTTTAATCCTCCTGAAATCGTGTATCTGACGATAAAATAAAATGACTCAGCCAGCAGTTGGTACTCTCCACTCGTAATTGTTAAATACCCACTCCGCCGCGTCCCTTGCCTCGGTAAAACGTTTCTCATGAGTCGCGGCTCCAAGCACGACGACATCAAGCTCCTGTCCCCCTTCAGAACCCACGCGCATCACAAAATTGTATCCGGCCGCCGGAATATATCCTGTTTTCCCTCCGGAAAATTTTGCGAAAGAATGAGGTATCCAGCCGAGCAGGAGCCAATCGGTATTCCACATGTGCTTTTCATAGTCTCCGTCCAAAGTTTTTATAGTAAATTCCTCTTTTTCCAGCGAGAGCCGTATTTTATCCTGCCTCATGGCTTCATCAAGAAGTATGACCAGATCTGACGCAGTCGATACATTTTCCTCATCAAGACCAGTGGGATCTCTAAACACGGTTTGTAGCATACCAAGTTCCATAGCCTTATGATTCATTCGTTCCACAAAAACTTCCCTGGATAACCCCATGCCATCTATAAGAGAAAGAACAGCTTTGTTCGAAGATCCGACCAAAGAAGCCTCCCATAAATCTTCTGAGGCGTAAACGCTCCCCGGCATCAAAAAGCTGTCAAAAGTCTGATCAGAAACAGCAGTGCTTGTGGCCTTCCATTCCTGGCCGTGTTCGAGGATGACCAAAGCGCTCATCAGTTTGCTCACGCTGGCCATTGAATGGGATTCATATTCGTTTTTTCCAAGAAGAACTTTCCCGCTCTCAATATCCTTTACCAAAAGGCCAACCGCGCTGAAAACCGACATATCCAAATCACCCCCTTCTATTTTAACCGGGCCTTTCTCTTCAAAAAAAGATTTATGTATCTGAAGATCTCCGCCTTCCAAAGAAGGAGTTATAGTGTTCTCTGGTTCTGGCAAAGACGCTGAATCATTTGACGTGTCTGCTCGCGCCGTCTCTAAAATTTGAAAAGACAAATACGGAGAAAAAATATAGACCGAAAAAGCAAGCAAGGCAAAAAAACACAAAACATTGCGAAAAATATTTTCAAAATACGATGGCGTGGAAAAAGGGTCTGAGATCATATTCATTCGTTCTCTTTTTCTGTTTCAACAAGAGGACGTATATTTTCATGTTTGCTCAAAAAATCATAATCAGGCAAGTCCGCGGGACTCGATATGCCTAAAGCCCTCATCGCGTCGATGGAAATATAATACTGAGGAAAAAGCTCGCGCGGATCTTCTTTCTCCTCTATCAGACCTCTCTGGAGCAAATTCCTAATAATCACCGCGCAATTCACGCCTCTGATCTGTTCTATGCCAGCTCGCGTAATAGGCTCTCGGTATGCGATAACCGTTGCCGTCTCCAGCTGCGCGGGGGTCAATTCTCCGGAGCATTCTCGTTTTTTGAAACGTTCAACCTGTTCTGAACAAGCCGGATTGCTTAGCATTTGAAAATCAATTCCATTATCCGCTATGCGCACACCCGATTCGGGAACATTGTACTTTTTCTTCAGTTCTTGTATAGCTTCTTGCACTTCTTCGATCCGGACTTCCAAAATACGCGCTATCTTCTTTATATCCAATGCCTGAGAAGCGACGAATAAAATGGATTCAACTTTGGTTTGTAAGGCATCCATATGATGTGTCTATTATCTTATGTAAGTTTCACTTTGCTCACTATAATATCTCCAAATAAAGATTCCTGGGCGGCGCTGACTTTTTTTTGCTTCAAAAGTTCCAATACGGCGAGAAAACTGGCTATGGCCTCACTCCGATTATAGGGATTTTTTAGTATAGCAAAAAAATTAAAATTCCGCTTCTTAAGGAGGAGATTTCTGATCTCCTTCATTTTTTGTTTTACCGAAACGACGCTGTACAGAGTGGACTTCGGCAAAACTTTGGGAGCTTCAAGACGAGTGATAAGTCTCTTCATGGCCTGCGCTATCGCGTCAATGTCAAAATGCTTGGGGGCTTCGTATGTCTTCGGTCTTTGGAGCGCTTCAATGCGTTCATAGGAAAAGCCTTGCGTGTTCCATAAACGGTTGACATTTTTCGCGGCCTCAACAAACATTTTATACACGCGCAATTGTTCGGCAAGATCTGATTCTGATTCTTCTTCTGGAAGAAGTTCAGGCAAAAGAGCCTTGGATTTGATAAGCAGTAGTTTGGTGGCAATCAACAAAAAATCCGCCAATTGTTCCGGTTGCCTTTCCTCGACTGTCTCCAAATGGCTGAGATATTGTTCAGTAACCGAAGACAAAGAAACTTCTGTGATACTGAGTTCTTTTTCTTGTATAAGCGACAACAAAAGCTCCAAAGGTCCTGAAAATGATTGTAATGTCACGGTTATGCTCATATACGACCACGTTCTGTTTATCGTCAGGGAGAATATGAAAACCCGACGGATAAAGCACCGACGATTATTATTTTAGGGCCCGCGGAGTCAACCCGCTTCGCTCTCGCGCGCGTCCTCGGCCCTCTAAAACAATAATCATCAGTGCGAAACTGCCAGTGTTTTCACACAATGAAAGCCGAATAAATAAAGTCAGACGACCAGAACCTAACAAGATCAAATTGAATTCATGTCAAAAACCACATAAGCGTCCGATTCGTAAACGTTCTTAAAATAGGGTTCTTGAAATAATGAGGCGGGCAAGTTGATCTGGTAAGCTTTAATACCATTGGGGAAATCATCAAGATTAAAATATATTGGATAAAAAATTTTTCTGTCATTAAAAAAAATAAAACGATCTATGGCCCCAAAAAAACTCCCCTTTATGAGGTTGTGCAATTCTTCCGGCGATTTTGACCTGGCCATGTCCTCGATAAAACCCAGGCGTTCCGAGAAACGCGCGGCCGGATGCGAAACATGCATATTATAATATATAAATGAATTTAAGGGCAGTAGAGCCTGCAACTGCAATATGCCCGAATGCAGAGTTACGGTTTCGGGAAGCTTCTCCTGTTTGGACAAAAAATCCCGCAAGCTCGGAATACCCGGAGTGAATGATTTTGCTTGGACTCTAGTTTCATGGACGGCCGGATAATCCGAAAAAGCGCCAAAAATGGAACCATGGACAGCAAGAAGAAGAATAAGGATTATACTGATTGAATGCTGATGATATCGAAAAAAAATCCGCTCTCTGAAACGCCGGCGCAGTCGCTCTATCCCATATCCGACTGCCAAGGCCAAAACCGCATCATTAAAATACATAAAACCCTTTGATTCTTGAAGCGGTGAAGCGAAAAAAAGAATGGAAACATAGCCCATTAATTGCCAAATATAAGGAACAACAAACAGACAAAGCAAAGAGCGCGCGTAGCGTTCTTTGCGAAACCAAAGGAGAGAGGCCAAGCCCAAAAAAGCCGCCAAACCCCTGGGGCTAAAAACATCTGTGGGCAGATCTGTTTTTAAACGATCAATAATAGTAAAACCCAGTTGCCAATTTTCCGCCCCGAAACTCAGGTAAGCTTGCGCCAAAGGAAACCAATAGGGCAAAGCCACAAGGACCAGACATAGCCCTACTGCCGTGAACCAGGCATAGCGTTTCAGCCCGACTTTTTCATCCGAAAACAGATTGTAGATGGCCAGGCCAATGACCGCAAGGAAAATCCAAAAATAGAATGTCATAAAGAGCAAACCGCCTGTTACACCAAAGAAAAGCAAATGTTTATAATTGAAACTTTTCCGATACATGGAATCCAAAAACCAGACAGCCCACAAGACACTGAGCGAAGCGCTGACAAATTCATATTGTTTTATAATCACCGCGTCCGGATCCACCAAAGCAAAAAGAAGCAGGGCAGAGACAAGCCAAGCAGTCGCATTTGGCAGGCCTTTGTCTTCTCTGTCTATCTGCCTATGCCAATACCATTTTTGAATGGCATAAAAAAAAGCGGGATACAGAAGGAAAATGGAGAATGTCGCGAGCTTTGCCAGCTGGATCCCGTTTAAATCAAACCACTGGCCCGGCAATCTGAACAAAAGAAAAAATAAGGGCGGATAATAGGCCGGCAAACTCGGATACACAAAATCGAAAAAGGGCTTGCCATGAGCCGCCATTTCATATAAAGCGGCTATAAAATTTTCATCGCCGATCATTCCCCAAAACATGAGATCCATACCATCCACTAAAATATAATAAGCGGCCGCGGAACAAAAACCAAAAAGAGCCAGAAACCAAATTGGTTTAGCACGCTTATACACACAGACAATTCCGAGCAAAACAAAAAAAACAAGACAAAGCTTGATAAGTATAAAATGCTGTAGGTCCGTATAAAAAAGTTCTTGCATGAAAAACAACTCTTTCTAATTTCGACCGGACTCGGCCGGCCGGCTTTCAAATTATTTTAATTCCCAACTCTTTCAGCTGTTTTTCATCAACCGGAGAAGGGCTGCCCATCATAGGCTCCTCGGCCTTTTGATTTTTCGGGAAAGGCACCACGGTTCTGATGCTCTTTTCGCCGAGAAGCGCCATAACCAAACGTTCGATCCCCGGAGCGAAACCGCAGTGAGGAGGCGCGCCAAATTCAAAAGCTTTTATCATGTGTCCAAATTTGCGATCCACGTCTTCTTTTTTGTATCCCGCGATTTCAAATGCTTTGTACATGATCTCAGGATCTTTGTTGCGGACCGCTCCCGAAGAGAGCTCCAGACCATTGGCGATAATATCATACTGATGGGCCAATATCTCAAGAGGATTCTTATTCAGGAGAGCCTCCAAACCACCCTGTGGCATTGAGAAAGGATTGTGCCCAAAATCAATACGCTGTTCTTGTTCATTCCATTCGAACATGGGAAAATCCACAATCCAAGCCCAGGCAATGAGATTGGGGTCAGCGAGATTTTGTTTTTCCGCAACAAGAGTGCGCACCGCTCCAAGCGCCTCGCAACTCGTCTTCCAATGGTCCGCGGAAAAAAAGATGATACTTCCCTCGCCCGGTTTTAATTGTTCTTCCAAATTTCTTAATTGTTCTTCATCAAAAAATTTAACAATGCCGCCTTCGAATGCTTTGCTCGTATATTTCATCCAGGCCAAACCTTTCGCGTGAGCTCTCATGGCGACATCAGTATATTCTTCATCTATTTCTTTGCGAGTAAATTCAGCCCCGCCCGGTACTGCAAGCGCCCGGATATGTTTCGCGTTTTTAAAGACATTGAATTCAGTCTTATGAGCCCAGTCGCTTATGTCTTTTAATTCCAAATCATAGCGCAGATCAGGCCTGTCTCCACCATATCTTTCCATGATTTCTTTGTAAGCCAATCTGGGGAAAGGCTTCTGCTTCACCTTTTTCCCGGTCAATTCTTCGGTAAGTCCTATAAATAAAGGCTCCATAAGATCAAAAAATTCGTCCTGCTCCAAAAAACTGGTTTCAACATCAAGCTGGTAAAATTCACCCGGGCTTCGGTCCGCGCGCGGATCTTCATCTCGCATACAAGGAGCGATCTGATAATACCGATCAAAACCCGCGACCATAAGGAGCTGTTTGTATTGCTGAGGCGCTTGGGGTAAAGCGTAGAATGACCCGGGATGCAGACGGCTCGGCACCAAAAAATCGCGGGCTCCTTCCGGAGAAGATACCGTAAGTATGGGAGTCGCCACATTCACGAAATTTCTGGATTCCATGAAATTCCTGATATAAGACTCCATGCGGGCCCGGAACAAAATATTATTTTTTAACTTTTCTCTTCTGAGCTCGAGAAAACGATATCTGAGACGCAAATCTTCGTCTTCTTCGCCTTTGCCTGTTTCAAAAATTTCAAAAGGCAGGGTCTTGGCCACGCTCAGTATTTCGAGATTTTTAGCGGAAATTTCTATCTCTCCGGTTGGCAATTCTTTGTTTATGGTTTTTTCTTCACGAAGAAGCACTTCGCCGGAAACTTTTATGATATATTCATATTTTAAAGTCTCCACCAGTTGGAAATTACCCACTTCTTCCGGATGAAACACCACTTGAGTAATACCATAGCGATCTCTCAAATCCACAAAAATAAGCCCGCCCAGGTCCCTTCTCTTGTGCACCCAGCCGGACAAAGTAACCTTCTGCCCTACTTGTTCTTTTTTCAATTCTCCGCAGGTATGGGTTCTGTACATAATTGAGAGTATGAATATTTTAATCAAGTTCTCCATTCCCGGCTAAGCCGAATTAACTACGAGGGATTATCAACATATTCCTCAATGAGATCACTGATTTGGAAATCCTGCGAAGTTAAACCGCTTCGCTCTGTCACTCGTCTTTAGGTTTTCCAGATCAGCCGCATCATTGGAGAATACCTATGGGATTTTTCCAATCTGTCTGACCGGTGTTAAATTCGTCTGGTATTGTAACAAAATGAGACATTTTTGCAATGCCTGAAATTGCTCTTTACATAGGGTAAAAAAATCTCTTTTTTCTCCCCAAAAAGCACCGTCCAAAATTGACAAAACCCATAAAATATGCTCTACTTACTCTGATTTCATGCTATGTATGAATGCTCTTTTACGAGCAAGGCGCGGATGAACAATCACAACGTATAACGGTTGCGTTTCCAGCAAAGATATCTGCTGAAAATGTTACCGTTATACTGTTTGGAATGTTCTACTTTCAGCCACCGGCGGGAGGGCAACATGATTCGTTTCATCGCGACGTCGCTGTTTTTGGTCTGCGCTTCTTGCGCAGGAGACGCGGGCACGCCCGCCCCTACCAATGACTTTGACGTAAAGAAACCCGGATATTCACCAGACTCCGGAGTCTGGTATTCGGCCGAAGTCGCCGACTCGGGTGGAGCTCAAGACACCAAAGGCCTCGAAACAGAGGCGCCTGATCATGGTCCTGAGACGCCCGATGTTGAGCCGGACCACTGCAAAAAGTTCGTGGTCTACGGACTGTGCCAGACTTGGTACAAAGACTTTGACTTGACGAGCCCCACTGAAGTGGTCTGCCTTTCCGTGCCGGGAACCGAATTCGGGCTCGGGACCTGCCGGATCCACATGGGCGCGAACTGGCTAAGCGGAGGCAATATCTTCTTTGGCACCGCTCTGCCGCTCGAGAATGACCTCGGCACTATGCAGGTAATGCTGGACTTGACGCTCTGCCCCTCCAAGAAAGAAGGAGCAGACAACAACGAGTGCATGGCCTACCGCGTTCGGTTGACCAACAGCACCAAGTGGTTCAGCGTGGATTGGTTTTGGCATCTCTGATCCGCCGCGCCTTGCTTCCCAATCGATATCTATTTACTTGAAGGGATAGGCTCCTCCTATTTATCCACCGCATACACACAGATGTATAAATACTCGCTTGACAGCCTACGGCACCTTATGTTCTACTTATTATGGATGATTCTTTTCGTATGTATCTTCCGCTCTTTTACAAGCAAGGCGTAGAAAATACAGTGTTGTGGTGTATGTAGGGAACAAGCCAAATAAAAAGGCAATTGCTCCTTACATACATCACAACACCCAAATCACATCTCTCTCTTTTTCTCCCACTCAGGGAGGAGGGCAACATGAACCGCTTCGTCGTCTTCTTCGCGGCCTTGGCCGTTTGTCTCGCCGGCTGTGAAGCCGGCTCTCCGGCCGTTGTTGATCCCCGAGCCGGGGTCAAGACCGTGGGGGGTGAAGACCCCTCGTTTAACAACGGCTTTGAGGCCGCTCCCGCTCAGGCGTCTGAGACGCCGAGCACTTCGCCGGAGCCCGCCGAGGTTCCTCCTGAGATCGAGCCTGTGCTCGACAACGACCCCAACGATGACTGGGAGCTCTGCGTCAAGTACAAGGCCTTCGAGGGAAAGTGGTGGACTGTAGAGTTCGAGAATGGGTACGGATTCAAGTACCCGGCGAACAAGGGGTGGTTCGCGTGCACCTGCACGCCTGTCCCCGAAAAAACGGCCTGCAACATCAGTTGCTTGGGCGAAGCACCTGCTGATGCCGGTTTGCCGGTGAAGTCCGGGGTCTTCCACACGGAGACCTACGACCCGGTGTGGGGCACCACCACCGTTACCGACCAGTGGGAAGAGACCACCTTCGAGCCCTGCTCAAACAGGGTGGTCCCCGGACACCCGGACTACGAGGAAACCTGCGTAGTCCAAAGAGACTATCTGAATGGCAACTTGGACTCCGAGTGGTGGTGGTCTAGAGCCGCTGCTGACTGAACTACGCCTTGCCCCTCACTTCACATAGTCAAAAATAAATACACCAAAGTGTATTTTTTTGTTTAAAAAAAATAAAATTACAAAACAAAAGACAAGCCCCAAACGCTTGTCTTTTTGGGATTGTCCCATCCCCAATTATCACTTCTTATAAGGCACCACAATAATACTACCTTTATATTGGGTCCAAGCCTTATCATAATCTTCTTTGGTTTTTTCCAGTTTTTGCTTTTTCACATCAGACGGCTCAATAGCATCAAAGGCTTTGCCATTGCATTGATCATACAAAACACCATAGACCTTAGCGCCTGAAATAATTTGTCCATTATATTTTGTATAACACCCCATCTCCGAATTTGGCAGAACACCCCCCGGCATTACTTGGCAGGTGCCATTACACCAACCCCAATTGTCCAGGACCTGAACTTTGGGTTTGAATTTGCAGACGTATGGAGTGTCCGCGGCCGTATAACCCATGCTCTTGAGAGTAACTTGCTCGCCCTCGGTGAGAGAACCATAAGACACCACATAATCAAAACCATCTTTACCCGCGAGTGTAACATCAAGCTCAGAGCAACCATAGCCATGGACAAATTCAAAGTATCCTTCTTGGCAGGCCCTGGGCTGATTGCCAAACAAAGGAGATTTAAGCTCATAATTGACCAAATTGTCCGGGGTCTTAAAATCTATGTTCTTTCGTTCCTCGGGAGTGGCACACTGAAATTCATCTAATAACATGCAATCATTATCAGCAAGACAGGTAAGACCAGAAAAAATGTAGCCCCCTGTTGTTAATGGAGCTCCGAAACAGAGCCCTACGGTAGGATCAGAAGCGGCTTCAGCTTCGGCGCAAAAAGGTTTTCTATTTTTGTATCTGCCATACATGTGCTCGTTGAGTATACCCGTGGAATCGGACCAATCTATCATCACTCGTTTTATAGGCATGCGATTGTCATCGGCCCAGGCAAAAAATCTCAACTTTGCTTCAAGACTGGAAACGCCCACTACCGGCATAGGATCATTGGTGCCTGGCACCAATTCTTCGAGTTTTCCGTCTCCGTCGTAATCTGAAACCACACCATTTTGCTCATTTACGGTAATGTTGTTTGCTCCGGCGGCCACGCAGTCCGGAGTCTTGATGTTACTCCCTTTAAAGAAACAACGGAATGGATTCAGGGAATACACTTTTGGCGCCAGGCCTGTTTTATCCACGACATAACTGTAGTCAGGCCCCTCAAACATCGGGGATATTTCATGAAGAAGCCAAGAATCGCGAACTTTGTAAGTACGAGCGAAAAGTTGTCTTAATAAATCCGTACCGGCAAGTGTATTTTCAGCAGGGGTAACTAATATCTTCTGGGTTGGATCCGAAGCCGCAAACATTTCATAAGAAGTGCCCTTAAAAGCTCCGCAACCTATGCCGCCGGGATAATTGGCTGTGCTTGGGGCTATCGTCCCAAATTCATATTCAGGTTTATTCTCTGACGCGGCAGTCCAATAAGGTTCCTTATACACCGGAGATTTGCAAGCGTATGGAATGCCTGAGAATAAATCTATCCGATCAAAATTGTACACAGCAAACAAGTTGTCTACCTGCTCGTCCGGCAATTTGAATTGATTTTCATCCACATAAGTAGAACCATAGGGCCTCACAAAACTGTCTAGCGTGATATTACCAAAAAACTTGGAAATAAAGGCATTAATATCTTTGAATATGGGGCCCAGATAATAACCCGCGCCCTGCCAGACCCTGTTTGTCCATGCCTTGCTGGTGGATTCGGAAGGATCTTGCTCGGCGATTCCGGAGTCGTAGACCTGTTGGAATTCAGTACAGCGAGGATAGTACTCCACTGAGGCGGCGAGCAGTTGGTCTCCTCCCTGCAACAATCTCCAATATTTGATGAATTCTTTACTTTTATAATATCTGAAGTCGGTTTGGATAACGCTGTTTGGATTTTGGAATTCTAATTTCAAATTTTGGTCCACATCGTATTTATTGTATACGTTTCCTTCCAAAGTAAAACGAACATAAAACAACATATACGCTGGCACATCATCGTGGATAGGAACAAAGTCATTCTGTTTGTATCCTTTGCCATTGGCGATAAAACCTTTGACCCACTCAATGAAGGTTTTAGTATTTTGAACATCACCATTCTTACCCTCCAAATCTTCCAAAGGAATAAACAAACCATACAGATTGCCGCCATCAGGCATTTTACTTTTGAATCCAAATTGGAATTCCTGGCCCCATCTGGAATCAAGTACTTTCTTTGTATAACGTATAACGCCATTCGGCCCCTCAAATTCAAGGGCACTCCCTCTGTTCAAAGCATCAAAATCAAGCTCCGCTCTATCTGTTATGTACAGTCTTCTGTCATCTGGTACATAGTCATTTCCTCCACCTACAGAATTTGCCCAAATCCTAAACGCGTGAACCACCAAAGGCCCAAAACGAATCTTTCGTATCATGTCTTCCCTCGGAAGAAGTTCATTCATCTCTATGACAGATGTTTCACCCAAATCAACAAGCTTTTCATAACCAAGTGTAGGCTTCCAATTCGGCAGACCTACGCTCCCTGCATCATTCCACGCATTATTTATGTAGGTCTCATATACTGAAGGCTCATTGTGGTATGTTATCCACTCTTTCGGGTTATTCACAAACCACACATGTGAATTTGGTTCTCTAAAAGAAAACCAATTATGGCTGGACATGTAGGTATAGAGATACTTTTGGTATTCTGCGGCAGACGTTACTGCGCCAAAATTACCTTGCTGAGACGCGGCGGGAAAATGATGGAGCCAAGACAGATTCGGCGTTACCGAAAATACAGACGGCACGTCGGGGTCATCATTGCTATTTGGCTCAAAAGAATAACCCCAAGAACGATACTTTTCGTATTCGCTTGATTGGTTATTGCCCGGCAAAGCTATAAACAAATCCTTTTTATACTGTCCCAAACCATGAGCGTCTGAATCTGTGCAATATACTTGTCCGCCGATAATAGTCTTGTCGTTGTTGCTCTTGGACACCGCGTCAACCAGCGGATAGTAACCGGCTAGCGGATCATTATTGTATAGATCCACTTGAGTGGCAGACACATCCACCGGCAACCAAGTAAGACAGGCGAATTCGCCTTTTGTTTTGTCTATGGGCCTGCTTAGATCTCGCTCCAAACAAAAACCATATAAACCGGTATGTGTTTCAATATTCTCCACGCGCGCGCAAGATCCTCCTGAAACCAGATTCTCATCAACATCATAGGTATTGCAATCTTTCTCCACGGCGCAGGGTTTCTTTTCTTTGTCTCCTCCAACGCAGATCCCTTGGATATAGCTGTCTTTGCTGCTCGGCCAAAAATCAGGGATAGGCAAACCGTTGTATTCTGTTTTTTTGTAAGAGCAAGAACAATCTCCATCCTGGCAAATATTGGCTCCTTCGAATCCAGCCCTTTTCGTCGTAAATTCTTTTCTTGTCTGGCCTTCTACGCTAAACTCTTCCACCTGTGTGGCGATACTGAACGAATAGGGGCTGTTTTGTTCCGGAGGAGCTTTGCAAGAACCGCCGGTAAGATATCTAGTGATCAAACTTGTGCCGCCATTCGCCTCCACTGCGTTCAGATCCAAATCAGCGGGCCAAGCACCCTCAACCGGGAAAATGCAGGTGTTATTGTAACAACGCCCGCCTTTAGTGCTCCCAAAACCGCAGCTGTCCCAATCTTCTTTGCCCGAAAGAGGGCCGCAACCAAGAGCGGGATCAATGTTATCGGTGATCAAGGAAGGCAATTCGTAGACAAGGTAGCTCACCGGTTCATCTTCTACCACCAACTGTTTGAGATCGTATATTTGGTGCTTGTTAAACAGGGAATAACCTGAATAGTCTTCACCAAACCAAGATGTGTCGCGCTTTACGTACACGCTTTCGCCGAGAGGCGTAAGATCAAAATCTCCGGTTCCTACCCAATCTACGCATTCCACGCCTTTTACCGTACTCCTGCAAGCGTCAAAATTATAACAAACGGATTTTTGGGTCCCATCAGAATTGGAAATGACAGATTTATTCTTGCAAGCCAGCCATTCACTACAGATTCTGTCCCTATCCACTTTTAAGATCAGATTTGCGTCTTTATCCTGGCCTTCAGATACCGGAGCCACGAGCGCGTATTGCGGTTTTGCTTTTTCACTGAGTTCATAGGTCTTCGCGCTGTCATAGAGTTTGTTGGGCTGGTCGGTTCTGTTGAACAAAACGCAACCTTCTTTGAGACTCACTTTTCCTTCGCAATCACCGGCTTTGGAAAGCAGCTGCTGGTCTACAATAACATAATAAGAAGACCCTTCGGGCTTAAGCTCAGAAGAATCTGCCGGATCAATAAGTTCGGTACACAGATGATGATTCTCCGAGCAAAGGCCGACAAATCCGTCATACTTTTCCGAATCATTGGACCAAATGCCATATTCCCCTCCGGCTTTCACAAAATTGCCATAACATTCGATTTTCCCTTTATCCACGCATTCAGCATTCTCTTCTTCGCCGCATTGAACATTTTCAGAGCAGAGCTGTTCGAGATTATTGGAGCAACGTCCTACTCCATCTTTGAACCAACCAAATTTAACTTGGCCGTTTATATCTTGTTGCTCTTTGTATGAACATATTTTGTGCGCGGTCAAAGCGGGATCTTTGAAATACAGCAAATCATTGCCGGACTTGTATTCTGAACAACCGAGAAGATCGGATCTACAGAGAGTTTGTTCATAGTGAGCCGGATCGTTTTTTACCAAAGTGGCATTGAAGGCGTAAGAACCGCTCTTTTCATCGGGCACCAAATGGTCTTCGAGACCGGTGGCCTGACAGCCTCTAAACTGAGACTGACAGACAAATTCATTACGATACGTCAAAAATATCGGACTTTCTTCGGGCGTGTCTTGAGGCACTACCACGCTTGATTCTTTTATCCAGGAACTTTCCAAATCCGCAAGCGTCGGCACGATAACCGGAGAACTTATATAACAGCCTTTTTGTCCTTTTAAGATTTCACAGGAGCCCAAGTCTTGTCCGTTCTTTGATAGCGTACAAGTTCCTTCCGCGTCCGAAGCGCACCATGCATTGTGCACGCGAGCTTGCTCTTCGTCTTCCATATCCACGGTATTGTAAGTATCGTACAAAGCCATGCAACCGGCGGCCTGGGGTCTGCAGAGTTTGTCGAAACCGGTGGCGTACACAGGCTCGCTGAATTCCACATCCGTATATTCTCTGCAACCAAGGGCGGAGCCGGGTAATCCATCATCCGGTTTGTCATCGCAACTTAAAGGCACGTCTGCTGTAACAGTCTCGCCGTTGAGATCAATCCGTTGTTTCCAGGAATTTTTGACATAATGATCTTGACTTTCCACTTCTATAATACGCAGCGAATCTATAAAATACGGGCCCGAAGCGCCCACGAACGAGCGTTCGAAAATAAGATGGCTTTTTTTGGATCCATCGCCAGAAAAACGCACCGGCCCAAGCCTATAACTCTGCCAGGCCTCGCCAACAGGAACTTTAATTTGTTTGCCCGGCACACTCGGATCTGCGGTGAAATCGGCTTTTATAATATCTCCTGCCTCTGTGTCTCCTCCGAGAAGTTGCGTTATCTGTATGGAAAGATTTTGCGGCGTGCCATGAGCCCAAAATTCAAGCTCATACCACTTTTCGCTTTGTATCACGTCAGGCTCAAAGGCATAAGCAAGCATGCTGTCATTAACTTGCAAAGAATACAATCCCACTTGCGTGGCATCCGGCTTTACGGCGATGGGTCCGTCTTCTTGAGCGCCGAACCAGCCAGCGGCCGCTTGATTCAAAGCATCTTCAGAATCAGCCTCCGGCTCAAAGCTGAAATATTCGACTGTCCTTATGTTGTTGCCGAAATTGCCATTAAAAGCGCGACAGCCGTTAAACTCGGCAGGACAAGATTCCGCTTCACTGGTTATACTCCAATATACGCAAGAGCCATCTTTGTACTCTCCGCCATTGAAACATCTCTTGCAGATTCCGGTGGCTCCGCTTCCGGTCCACATTCCCTTTTTGTCCAAGCACAGAGCTTCATTCCCTTTCAAATTATCATCTTCTTCAAGAGAAGCTTCAGTAATGCGCAAAGGATGACAATCTTCTGACACGCTCACCGTATCATTAAGCATACGGTAATAAATATGACCTTCTTCATCATACAAGGCTCTGCAATTCGAATTGGCCGCTTCTAAATCATAAGGATTATTTATCAAAACCGTATAATTTATCTCATTACAAAAATCATAAGCATTTTGCAGTGAAGCTTCACTATCATTCGCGAAAGCCGGAGCACCCGGGCCAAACACTGAAGCCGAACTGTCGCCCACATTAAGGGCAAGATTCAAAGCAGAGATATATTGAGATTCTTTTTGATCAATCTGGAGCATCCGATGGACACGAAGCACAAAACCTTCGCTGGCCGAACCTTCCCATGAGTAATAGGTGCGTTCATTGGCTCCACTCGGTTTCTGACAATACTTGATGTCTTTGTAATACTCCAAACCTTCTCCCCCGGACAGGGCGGTGTCTATATTGGTAAATTCACTGCAGCCGTTGTAAGTGGCAGAGCAAGCGGTGGCCTGAGAAGGAATAAAATACAAGGGGAACACAGAAGCCTCAAAAGGAGCTTCTTCTTGTCTAAAGGTGTCATACCCCAGACATTCTTCTTTGCAACTGTTGCCACCCACCACCGCCACAAAATTCGAGCCTTCGGTTTTTGGCTGATATTCAATACAGCCTTCTTCTTCGGGCAGACATACTTGGGCGTATTGATTGCAGGCCTCGGGACGCTCGCTTAGTTTTTCCAAGTCCAATTCGTTGACCGGCCAATTTACCACGCCTTTGCTCAGAAGATTGATATCATAACAACCCAGATACTCAGGAGCCTTTTTGAGATGAACCTGGTCTGTGGTCTTTTTGTAGCTGTCTGTGTTCAAGTCAAATCCGGCGATATAAAAAGTACTGCAACCAATGGAATCCGGCGGACAATTATTAAACTGCTCAACGGCACGGTTGAAGAAAATAGTCTGGTTAATCCCCTGTTTTTTGAGAGCAAGATCTATGGCGCCGCTATTCGTCCATGCGTCCCCTTCCTGATACATACTGTATGCTCTGCACCCCACGGCTTCTTGGCTACATTCACCGGCGTCAAGAGTTCTCGTTAAATAAGATGAAACCGTGTTTGATTTGGTATTTATAAAGGTACGACAGGTGCTAAACTGCGCAGGACAGCTATTCCCGCCCACGCGCCACACATTTTGCTCACGCAAGCAATATCCATAATTACTGAGACAAGCTCCATTTTCGTCCTGCTGCAAGCAAGTGGAAATGTCCACGCATTCCTGCTGTCTTTGTGGAGCTTCAGGGGTGACCAAATTGGGCCCAAAAACCTTTGCCTCGCAACGAGGTTCAGGTAAACGGATAATCCATTTGGGATCAATAAGATGACAAAACGGAAATTCGGAATTTGGAGCGCCATTCGGCGCACAATCGTAAAACCCCTTTACCACCGCGCCCAAAGTCCATTTTTGTGGCGCATCCGGATCGGCCTTCAAAGCCGCGATCTCAAATCCAAGAGGTACGATGCGAGCTTTGCGGAGTTTTTGTATATTCGCATAACAATATTTTCCGGAAGAACAAGCGCGCACCGCGTTTATGCCCTCGTGGTCTATGGTGCGACGAGGCGAGATAAGAGGCCAATCTTCGTGGAGAAGCCCCTGGGCCAAAGCCTGCTCTATAGTGAGGGGAATTCCAACATTTGCCCGCTCCACAGCCTGCCTCAACCCCGCGTCTATTACACAATTATTTAAGCCCGGATTCTCCGGACAACTGGAATATTGGTCAAGCAAAGGATAGATATTGATTTCTTTGATTGGCACTGAAGTAAACAAAAAGTTAAAGCTGTTTTCAGCGGCCTTCCTATTCACATTAAGTACAGACGCGAATTCACTAACGACCGAATCCGCTATAGAAGTATCTGTACCCTTGTCTCCCACGTCAGTAGCATCCGGAAAAAGTCCTTCTGTCAGAAGCTGGTCGAGCAAACTGGAAACAAGGGTATTTAAAAATACCGAGAGCGCGGATGGAATAACCTGGAGCATCCCAGAACCGTAAATTCCCGCCACTTGGCCGGCGCTCAACTGACCCTGATGTTTGGCTGTCACGGCTTTGGTTTCTTCTTGAATTATCTGAGCCGGTGTTTTTACTTTTCCTTGAATCAAGTTGCTAAGAGGCTTAAAACCCTGCCCTTCAAGACGATCGGTATCTGCGCCCTTTTTGGCATCCACGGCTACTCTGCCCACCTGAGCGCTGAGGCCGAGAGCTATGCCAAAATCAGACTGGTCGACTTTTACCGCGTTCGCGAAGGCTCCTGAAATCGTGTCATATGGAGTATCACCCAATTGATTGCCAAATTCTTTCCAGCTTTCGCTAAATTCATTCCACTGACAACGAGGTCTCGGTCCGCCTTTGCCATCTATGTCGTCGTATAATGAGCGGAGACCAACCTGTATAAAGACTTGAGCTTCTAAATTGGGAGGGCGGCACAAGCTAACGCCAAAAAGACCTTCTCCAAACTGATCTATGGCTCCGGCCGCTGTGTCCAAAGCAACACTTTTGAAATATTCTCCAGCGCCTTGTTCAAAAGCGAGAGCTCCCTGGCCTTTGCCTCCGGAAGCCACCCACTTGGCGCTATCGTACGCGAGTTTGCGTGTAAAATATGAGGTGGCATTCACCAAAGTACCCAAAGCGACAGCCAACAAAGCATCGCCTATGGTATCCATGATATTGGTTGTCTTTTCCGGGATGCTTTCAATAACGCTTACCGGCAGACCGGCATAGGCAGGCCGCGCGAAGGTGCCGAGCCCTATCACCTGCACAGACAAAAACAAAACTATGAGGCCGATTAACGCGAATCTGGTTCTTCTTTTTGTGGTGCCATGCATACTCATAGCTACTGTCTTCTTAAGCTTCATGAAACTAAAAACCTATTGCCCCTCAGCCTCTGATCCGAAAAATAAGGATTCCACCTTTTGATCCTTTATCAAAGATTGAACCATGCCGAGCAATTCTTGATCAGAAAATTTTTCCAATTCTTCTTTTTTGATTTTGCCGGTGCTCATGAGAATACTTCTAAGTTGCGCCGGATCTTTGAGCAGGGTATCAATTTGAGAAACAGAACTCCCCGCGTCTGGAGCTTCTTTGCCGAACAAAACTTCGCCAACGCTCGGAGTGCTTTCCAAAAGAGGAGAACCTATGGAAGCTTTGGGAGAGGCTCCGCTCGCGGTCTCAGTGAGAGCGCATACAGACCCCTCCGGACACAGAGGATCTGTTCCGCTATCAATTTCCTTTTTGTCTTCCACGCCATCAGAATCCGTATCCGGCAAGTAGGGACTTGTTTCATAAAAATTTAATTCCTCATAATCATTGATGCCGTCTTGGTCTGTGTCAATTCTCTGAAGACGGAGCGTTTCATCCAGAAAGAGTTCATTCTTGTTCAGATCATCTTTGGAAGACATTTTCGCGAAAGGGCCATAAATGGTATTTCGAAGCTGAAGAGCTCCAAGACTTACCGTGAGAATAGCAAAAAGAAGTAGGAAGACAAAACCTACCTTGCGTTCACGCGTAAGCGGATGAGGATCATTTTGATTTTGAACCATATCCGTGTAAGAGACTATGAGACAGTATAACAAAAAATAAAAAAATAATAAAGCGAAATAGTGCTGCCGAGATTCACCGCTTGAGATATATGATTGTTTTCCCGGAATTTCATTCCGACCAAATCAAAATCCCAAGTCGAGACAAAAATCTTGACTGACAAAATGTATGGTCCAGATCCGGCTCAATCCAATCGCTGAAATAAATCCTTCCACTGCGCAAGACTGAGTTCTTGAGCTCGTATTTTTTCGTTTCCGGCTACTTCAAAGAGCTCCCCCTTAACTCGTTCTTGAGGTATATTCAAAACCGTGCAGATATTTCTCCAGGCTTGTTTGCGTTTATTGGAAAAAGCCGCACGGATCAGATTGAAAAAAGCCTCGTTGTTTTGGTTTCTATGTATATCTGTAATTAAAATAATAGAAGAGTCCACCTTTGGCTGAGGCCAAAAAGCGCCTCTCGGTACTTGGGCTATAACCTGAGGATGGCCAAAATATTGTACTGAAACAGACAAAATACTCATGTCTCCCGCCTTGGCGCAGATCCGTTCTGCCACTTCCTTTTGAACCATACAGGCTACAAGCCGTGGCAGGTTCTTGAGTTCAAAAAGCGTTCTAAAAGTCTGAGACGTTATCTGGTACGGGAGATTGGCCAAAACTTTGTATGGCCGAGTCTCAATATCCGGAAAAACAGGCAGGGCATTGAGAGCATTGCCCCATATAATATGTATATTTTTATGTTTCTCCGTTAGACCCTCCCAATACGGCTTGAGTCTCTGCTCAATTTCAAAGGCATACACGCGCTCGACTTTCTCTGAAACCGGAAGAGTCAAAGATCCAAAGCCCGGCCCTATTTCCACAATTGTGTCAGTGTTTTTGAGGTCGGCGGCCTTCATCATTTTTGCGACAGGAGCGGGGGAAATCAAAAAATGCTGGCCATAACGCTTGCTCGGACTGAACCCGTATTGCGCGCACAATTCTTTTAGATGAAAAGGTTTATATAAAAAATCAAAGTCCATACTTTAATACTGAATACCGATTAAACTAGAGCCCCAGCTCAAAAGGCTGTCTTAATTTTTAATTTGAAATTTTCAATTTTTAAACTCCAATTTTATGGGGAGTCAATCTTTAATCCTGCTTCTGTATAACGATTGGCCGCGTTCCACAAAAGCCAGCCCCCCTTTGTGTATTGTTCCACCGTGTCAATTTCGGCTCTTATTTTGTCCGCGTCATAATAAGCTCCCAGATGAAAAGCTTGAATCCACGGTCTCAATTTCGCGCGTTTATCTTGAAAAAAACCAATACCTTTTTTCATTCCATTATCTATAACAGCGGCCGGGTGTTCAGCAGGATTTGCCAGCCCCAAATGTCCGGTAGGATAATGGGAGGGATACATCATCGGCGAGATGTAATCCACATAATCCACCGCGTCTTCGAGACGCTGGCCTATAGACATGCCGTCGTAGCGCTCCATGACAAAACCGAACATATCAATGGAAATCCAGGCCGGTAGATCGGAAAGTTGTTCATCGAGATAGCTAAAAAATGCTTTCATTATTTCGTGACGTTTTTGCGCTCCATTAGAATAAACCACAAGGCTTATGTTCCCATCCGAAGGGAAGCGGACATAGTCAAAATTAATTTCGTCAAAGCCCAAACGAATGGCCTCCTTCGTGAGCGCCACATTATAACGCCATACTCCTTGTTCAGTAGGGTCTACCCAGGCAAGACCCAAATTGTCTCTCCACAATCCCCCCTTTTTGCTTTTAATCGCCCATTCGGGTTTGCGCTCCGCCAGAATCGGATCCTGAAACACGGTCTGCCGCGCGATAACATATATATCGTGTTCATGAAATTTTTTTATAAGAGCTCCCAAATCCCCTATTCTGTTTTCTTCCGTTTTGAGCGTGTTTACCATAAGCAGATTGCTGTCATAGAGCACTTTCCCGCTGTAATCTTTTATATCAATAACCACTGCGTTGAGTTCCGTACGATCCATGAGATCTATAATCTTATCGACGGTCCCAATATTTCCCGCTGAATAAGCGGTAAGATAAAGGCCTTTAGCTTCTCGCTTGGCAGGCTTCATTTTTTTCTTCTGCAAAATAAGTTCAGGCCGATTTTTGACAACAGGCGTTATGTCTGCGGTGAGAGATACTTCTTCGGCGGCCTGCAGGGCTTCAGTCCATTGCCAGACAATCAACAAAGCAGAGCCCAGAGAGACTGCCAGCAACACTATGGCGTAGAGCCTTGGGTGTTTTGTATTCATAGCTCTCTAAACAAACTCAAGAATAATTTCTCCTTGTCGAATAATTTCAGCCTTCCCGTTGCGGATCCGCACAACCGTGGATGGACTATTGTATGGAAGCTCGCCCGCGTCAATGATGATATCAGGTTGGAGATTTTGATTCTGAAACATGGCGATAACATCCTCAATATGATAAGGGTTCTCGAATGAAGCCAAATTCGCCGAGGTGGAGACGAGGGGCTTGCCCAATCTTCGGCTTATCTCGGCGGCGAACTCGTGCTTCGTAATTCTAAAAGCCAAACTTCCGTCCGAAGCGACGACTCCATTCGCGAGAGAGGAAGAATGTTTTGCCGGAACCACAACCGTGAGAGGGCCGGGCCAGTATTTGCGCGAAATCTCTTCAAGCGCCGGACTCCAATCCACATATTCAGCCATCATGGCAGGGTCGCTCGCCACCACAAGCAAAGGCTTGTCCTTTTGTCTATTCTTAATTTCAAAAATACGGTTCACGGCTTCTTGGTTTCCGGCGTCACAGCCCAAACCGTAACAGGTTTCAGTGGGATAAACCATAGACGCGCCTTGTCTCAGAAGCTCGAGCAATTCATCTATAGATGTTTCCGTTTTTTTTATTAGACGCATAGTGCAATCCCTTTGCTATTCCATATAATCTGTAAACGCCAGGTCGTAAAATCACATCAAAGGCATCCGGATACTGAAAAGGTTTGCCGCCAAACCCCGCTTTAAATCTGGTAATACCGCCCCAAGGATGCCCTTGAGACCAACATAGCCCATTAAAACAGATTTTCACGTCTGAACCTGAAGGCGACGAGTCTGCTTCCTGGTTTGTTGGAGCTATGCCCCAAAAATCGAAGGTTTTCGCTCCCAACACTTCTGCCTTTTTTATAGCCGTCCACATCAAGAGATAAGGGGCCATGGCGTTTCTGTGTTTGTCCGAGGAAGCTCCATGCAGATAAGTGAAACGGTCTGCGCACCATATATATATATTGCTCGCGATTGTCTCCCCTTTCCAACGCGCGTTCAGTTGAAAAATGGAATCCGTTTCCAGCATCTTCTTGTAATACTCCTTTGGATGTCCACCGAAACCGTCCCTTCGCGATGTCTCTTTGTGTAAAAGCCAAAACAAATCCGCGTTTTTTTCTTCATCTATTTCCAAACCTTTTTTAAGGGCCAAACCTATATTATACCGTGTCTTATGATGCATCTCTCCCAAAAGCTCCTTTTCCGATTTATCCAAATCCAAAAAAAGCGTGGAGGCGGGCTGTCTTGGATGTATATTTCGGATTTCTGGGTCAGGGGAAATATCGCGACTCTGCCATTCGGCCGGCTCTATTCTCATAAAAGAATAAGAACGAGAAAGGCAACGATCCCGAAGATTCCTTAGCCAGATTTTAGAGCATACGACGCGGGGTATATATAAGTACTTTAGACCCAAAGCGAGCCGGTGCTCAAAACCCTGAAATAAAGCCACTGCCTCCCCTCGCTCTTCTCCAACGAGACGCAAGACTGTCTTGCCGGTCTTTTTTTGAAATTCTCCCCATTCCCAGGATTGCAAAAATTCCTTCACGCTCAGATCCGCGAAGGCCGTATTCCATTCATTTTTGTCGTAAACTTCGCGGAGATTCATGTTGCTATGATAGCCAAAATTGCCCTATTTGGCAATGGAGGAGATAGAGCTTTGGCCAGGGCTTGATTTTTCTATCCTAACAGTATATAGTGTGTCTTGTAATTTATATAAATCATATTGATATGGGCTTACCGTCAAAGCGACGCACCAGGACCTCTAAAAGACAGCGGGCATCTCACTTTGCTTTAAAAGAATCAAATCTCAGACGCTGCGACAACTGTAAATCCCCCATTATCCCCCATCAGGCTTGTGGAAAATGCGGGAATTACCGAGGCAGGACAGTGCTCAACGTCAAAAAAAGAACAGAGCGATCCTTACGAAATAGACCCCGAACTCGAGAAAAAATGAAAGAATCCTAATATGTCCAAAAGACATCTTGCTCGTGAAATTATAATACAGTCTCTCTATCAGTGGGATTTCCGCGACCGACCCACGGCCGCTCTGCCCGCAATCATAGAGCAAAATGTTTCTGAATTTGGAATGGGTATAGAAGACAACCTGGATTATATACAAAAAACAATAGAGGGCATCACAGACAAACAAGAAGAAATAGATCTTATTATCGCCGAGTACGCTTCAAATTGGCCTCTTGACCAAATGACATTGGTGGACAGAAACATACTCAGACTTGGCATATATGAAATGAAATATAATGATGATATACCGCCAAAAGTGGCCATAAACGAATCCATAGAATTGGCAAAGGCTTATGGGGGTCCTTCTTCAGGCAAATTCGTAAATGGCGTTTTGGGAGCTTTTTACCATAAAGTATTTAAAGAAAAAGAAACTCATTCATAAATAAAGCATCCGATTTGCCAGCATCTAACATAATAATGAATGTTAGATGCTGTGAATTAGGAAACGGACATGCACGAGAATATACGCGGGGCAAAGCCTAAAATAAAAAAGGCAAAATCCACCACGCAAAAGCTCACATTTCCTAATTCACAGTATAGGCTGAAAATCGCGTGTTAACATAATAATATCTTATGGCTGTCCCGTCCTATACTGAAAAAAATTTCAAGGCTCTGGAAGAATCCATCGGAATTTCATTCAAAAATCCAGACCATATCGTCCAGGCTCTCGTACACCGATCATTCCTCAATGAAAATAGAGAGTTTCCCCTCGCGCATAACGAACGATTGGAATTTTTGGGAGACGCGGTGCTTGAACTTGTAGTAACAGAATTTCTCTTCGAAAACTATCTCAACCCTGAAGGAGAACTCACCAACTGGAGGGCGGCTTTGGTAAATTCCAAAATGTGCGCGAGCGTGGCGAGGGAAATAGGGTTTGAACCGTATCTTTTCTTGAGTCATGGAGAATCAAAAGACGAAAACACCAAAGCCCGCGACTATATTTTGGCGAACGCTTTGGAGGCTGTCATAGGATCTATTTATATAGATCAAGGCTGGGACATCGCGAAACAATTCGTAACTCGCTGGGTTATCAGCAAACTGCCGGAAGTCTTGGAGCATGGTCTTTGGATGGATCCAAAATCACGCTTCCAAGAAGCGGCCCAGGAAATTATCGGCATCACGCCGACTTATAAAGTTATAAAAGAAGAAGGGCCAGACCATGCGAAAGAATTTCTTGTGGGCGTTTTCCTAGGCAAAGAAGAAGTGGCAGAGGGCCAAGGAGGAAGCAAACAGGAAGCTCAAATCGACGCTGCCGAGCATGCTCTTAAAGTTAAAAAATGGAAAGGGCCAAAAGTAGACATCCTGGAAAGAAAACCGGAGGACCCAATAGGCTAAGCCAAAAAAATACGCGCGTCGTGACATATAATACAAGCGTCCGTGGTATGGGTCGCTAGCTCAGCTGGTAGAGCAGTTGCCTCTTAAGCAAACGGTCCCGGGTTCGAGCCCCGGGCGACCCACTCGTCTTCGCCAAGCTTGCCCGGCCTAGTTTTAGCGAAGCCTGTGCCCTCATAGTTCAATGGATAGAACATCGGTCTTCGGAACCGAATATGGGGGTTCGATTCCCTCTGAGGGCACCAAAATCTGACTTTCTGCAAGCAAAATTCAGCAAGCAGTACTTTTTATGGCAACAGACACCGACAGGCGCGGAAGCGCGTATAGCTTAGTATTTTTTATTATCGCGATGGCATTGTTTTTTGCCTCGCACCCGGCCGCCGCTCAAACCTGCCCGCTTGGGACGCAACAAGCGTATAAAGCTCCGGGGGCATCGTCAGTGTATTATATAACCGATGCCTGTACCAAGCGTGCGTTTACAAACTCCAAAATATTTTTTACTTATTTTCCAAAATGGGATTATGTGGCGGGCGCGCCGGTACAACTGTTTCAATCCATTCCAAATGATCCGCTCGGTTTTATGCCATATGGACCCTTATACGATCCGCAGTACGGCGCTCTGGTGAAAATCGTGAATGATCCAAAAGTGTATTTGCTCCTTGGCGGAGAAAAATACTGGATCAGGTCTGAAGAGGTGTTTAACGCACTCAATTATCAATGGGATTGGATCGAAGATATTGATACGCGCCTGCTCGACAAATACGCGACCGGAAGTGAGATCACTGACACCACGCGACACCCGAATTTTACGCTTATAAAATACGCGGACAGTCCGAATGTATATCGGCTTGAGGATAAAAATGCTGCGCAGATAAAACGCCACATCACCGACGAAACAGTATTCGCCAAACTTGGTTTCCGGCTGGACCGCATTGTAACGATTCAAAAATCCGAAGCCTATCCTGACGGCGCGCCGCTCACAGACAAAGATGTGAAACCAGCGCCGCGGGCAGACGAAGCCCTGCCCTGGGGGGAGCTGGCCTGTGAAAAAAATCCGAATCCGGTGTTTACGCGCATGATCGTTGAACCGGCTATGGTCACGAATATCCTTCCTCCGCCCAATATCCATAAAGCGAGCGGCCATCTGAAAACACACAGCTACATTAGCACAACAAAAATCGGCGTCCCCATTTATGCACCCGTTGATATGGAACTTTTCAAAGGATCACATTATGTGGGAGGTCCCTACTATTTGGATTTTAGGATAAGCTGTGAAGTGCGCCTGCGCGTGGCCCACATAGATCCGGTGCAAAAAATAAAAGACTTCTTCCCCGCTGAGGCAATTCTCAACGCTCCGGAAACCGAAATTAAACCGGCGATGAAATTCAAAGCAGGCGATGTGATCGCGTATGTGTATCAGGACCAAGGAGTTTTAAACGTTGGCTTGGATTTCGGCGTATACCATTCCGAGCGTCCGAACAAGTATGTCGAGAGCTCTGACCCTATCGTCAAACAAAGCGACATTAACACGAATGCCGTCTGTCCCTATAGTTTCTTTACCAAAATACTCGAGTCCGCGTACCGCGCGAAATTCAATCTCGAAATCCATGAGGGGATGAAAAAAGATGGATCTTCGTTTTGCGAGTAGAATATACTGAAGATATACCTGAGTGACTTCGAAAAATCGAACAAAAATTGACCAAACTTTTGAGAGCCAAGATAATAAGCGGCATGCAGTGCCGCCTATTATTTTATTAGAAAAATTCAGAAATTTAGTATCCTGACACGATAAGGTAAAGCCTCATTCCAATAAAATTTCATCACCTACCACGATAAAAGACCTGCCGGTCTGAATATCAAGGGCCTGCCCGCGCACATGCGAAGTAAGATTGGATTGAGTGGGATTTCTTTTATTCAAACTTATACTGAATTCCAAAGCTAAAACATCAAGACTTCTTGGCATGGAGTCAATACGCCAGATCAACTTTTTATCTTCTGCTTTGTACTCAATTTTGCCCGCAGGAATCGAAACGCTCGATTCGTCAAAACTAAGATCTCCGTATAGGTCTGTTGAAAGTTCAATATCCTTTAAATCATGAAAACTATTTTTTAGAAGCCAGGTAATGTTGTGTTTTTCAACTCCGTTTTTTTGCTCTTTCTCATCGCGGACTTCTACGCGGGTATCGGAATGAAAACTGAGCCCGACCGTATTACTGCTCAAAGTCTCGACCTCGTCCGAATCTGGTTTGCTATAAGCCAGCTGGGTTGAAATTGAACCCACATAAGATAGAAAAGCGCCAAGATCAATTTGTTCGCTGTCGCGAACCGGCAATCTGACATCAATAGTGATTTTTTCTCCCGGAGAAAGTTGAGCCAATTCTGGCTGATGTTTTTTGGACCAACTGATATATCCTCTCCTCAATTCCTCGCTTGTCTGCTCCCCCACGATATCTCCGTCAAGCGGATCTTCGAGCGACTGCCAGGCGTATATACTGCTTTTATTGAATGAAGGGCCCTCAAACATGGTCCGGAGTTTAAGTTCTTCAAAAGTTATGGTTCCAGAATTTTCGAGGATTATGCTGACGTTGAGAAAATCTCCGGGTTGGGTATCCAAATCCTCCGCGCTTCCGTTTACAATGGTCCTAAGCAGAATGTCGAGATCATTAAGTTTAATTTCCCGCCGCTCCGAAAGGTATAAAACTTCGCGATCAGGATATAAACCGCTCAAACTGAAACGCAGAGCCGGAGCGGCTTCCTCAGAGCCTGTCGCGGTAAATACACCTTTTATCGATATGGATTGAGCGGCTTTTAATTCACTAAAAATCCATTCTTGTTTTGTCTTATCAGCAAGCTCTGGCTCGGCCGACAGTATGGAAAACTCCCCCTCCGGTTCCAGACGCAAAACAATTTTGTCGGGTTTTTGTCCCGTCAAAAATTCAGGGACTGACTCTAGGACCACTTCATAGATTTCTTCAGCTCCGGCATGAGTTTCTGAAGGAGCTTTAAGCGCCAAAGTATAAGGGGCCCCCGCCAGCTTTGTCTCGGCTGTCTCCACTTTTTGGAAAGTGGAACTGAAATTTTCCGGCTGATAATTGAAAAATAATCTAAAAGAATGATTCGACCCTGCATCTCCTATCAAAACACCCCGTATATCAAAATACCCGCTTTCTTGAGGACCCAAAAAACCAAGATCCCAATGACTATTGTCCTCGTTCGAAGCTGGCTTGGTGCTGCTTACAAAACGAAATTGTTCAGGATATTTTATGTCAAGCCCGGCCTGTTTTAGGGCAAAATTTTGAGCGTTTCTATAACGAACGCGATAATTCAATTCCTGGCCTATCGCGGCCTCTTCCGGGCCGGAAATGCTTATAACGATGTCCTGCTCGGAAAACTGGCTCCTGGGCTGTAAAACCGCGAAACCAAGCCAAGAAACTCCGATCAAAAACAAAAGCGAAAAAGCAAGAAAAACAAAGGCCCGTACTTTTCTTTTTTTCTTACCCCGAACAAAAGTCTTCATATCAGGCAAATTTCCGTTTTCGTCTTCATAAATAGCCGCTAATTCTTCCCCAACAGTTTTTTGGCTATTGATACCTTTCGTTTTAGAAAAATACTTCTTGTGCCCTCGCCGCGGTATGACAGAATCCTTTTTCTCTCCGGGTTTCTCTGTGTCAAGAACATCTGCGGCCGAAGACTCTATATCTTTTTTTTCTTCTGAATCCGGAAGTATTTTTTTTACAAAAATATGAGATTCATGATGAATCTCTGCTTCTTCTTTTTTTGGCGTTTCTTCTTCAAGATGAGACATATTTTGTGAAAAACCTTATAATGCGCGGCTATAAACGCTCCATAACCAAACCATAGGATCGGTCTTGATCCAAAATCCCGGAAAACATAATCCCGTTACTGCCGGCTTCGATGTTTTCGCCAGAATACCACACCGGCCTCCAGGCATCGGGGAAAATAAGCGTCGAATCGAATTCACTATTTGTGCCTGACTGTTTTTGCACCAAGAGCGAATAACGCGCTGTCTCTGCTCTCTTGCCAGCGCCAAAACCTTGCCACATTGTTTCGGCGTAAGAAGAATCGCCTTGCTCTTGTTTATTAAAATCAAAATTAAAGGGAAGCCGATAAACAAAAAATACTTCAGAGTCTTCCCCCGGCTTTGTCCGTGTCCAATTCCCGAATGCCGTCTTGCCAAATTCCTGAGTAATGCCAGTACCTGTGTTCACATGCAGAGTCTGAGTATCAGCTATGGCCTTCAGATCCGGGTCATTCTCATACCAAGGCTCAGGAGCCAAAAAAGATTCCTCTTCAGGAAAAGAAAAACCGCCGGCATCTAAAAGCTCTGAACCCAAGGGCACATACACTCTCAAATAATTAATGTTCGGAGCTCCATAAAAATCTTCACCCGGCCTGCCCTCATGTTCTCGTTTTATTTTAACATAAGCTATGGCGCTGCCATCCGCCTGTACCGCAACCTGATGGCTGATATGCTGACGAATCCGGGCGTCACTTTTTTCTCCGCCGATATTTGAATTCACTACCATGAGATAGTCTTGGTTATCTTGGGTAGGAATAATTTCGCCGGACCAACCGAATGTCTTGATTTTTTCCTGAACTTTTTCATCAGTAAAATACAATTGAATTTCCTTTTCTTGCAGAGCTCCATGCAACTCCACGACCAGACGCAAGAGCTGATCAGGTTCGAGATTCCGCGTTTCAAGGATGAGCTGATCCAGCACCGAAGCCAAAACTTCCTTTGGCTGATTTTTTTCTTTGTCATAGCTGTTTTCCACTTCGTCTTGCAAAACATTCAGGCTCTTGTCTGCATCCAAATTAATATCAAAGGCTTCATTATACACAGGACCAAGCACCTTGAGCACTCGTTCCAAAACAGAGGCATTGATGGCAATAACTCCGTCCACCGAAGTCCCGCGGCTATGCTGGTAAAACCAAGACATTTTTTTTGCTGTAGCCGGAAAATCCGGAAACCAATTGGAATCGTGGAATTCCCAGCGGCCGTTTACCAACTGCAAGGGCAAGGGCGGTTTTAAAAAGGTATCAAGTTGCCCCTGGACCTCGTAGGCCCCGCCGCCGGGCAGATCAAGAGAAAGCAATTTGCCTTTTTGCAAATCCATGACCGCGAAACTGCCCATAAATCCGCCGCTGGCGCGGAGTTCATGATTATTTTGAAATACAAGGAGGTAACGCTTGAAATCATCAGCGCCAAGGATCATATTCAAGCCCTCAAGAACTTGATTCATGTCTTCCATATCATCTATAAAAGCCCCGAACAAAATTTTGAACTCATCAAAAACAGATTGGTATTCCACGGGAAGACTCGCGTTATCAACACGCATCAATTCTTCCAAGGCGGCTTGATATTGTGGCAAAGCGCTTCTTATATGCGCTCTAAATACGGACAATCTATCCGTGGGACTCAGGTCTTTTGCACGGGTCATTTCATCAACTCCTTTTACCAAATAGGTATTGCCAAGCGCCACATGATGACCGGCCTGCAACAAATCTTGCCTGCTTCTCACTTGTTTGCCAACGACGGGCAAAAGCTCAACAACATACAAAAGGGCTTTATATTGTTTATCAATGATAGATTCGGTCTCGGCAAAAGAATTAAGAGCTTCGTTCAAATCATATTGAGCTTGATCAATATTGCTCGACAAAGCAGCGATGGTAGAAGACTGGAGAGACAAAAAAGCGTCAACACTTTTTTGAACCGCGTAAGAACTGTCCGACTTGATCTGGCGATAATATGAAAGAGTCGGGTAAGGCAAAGTGACAGAAACAAACAAAACGATGAATCCATAAGAAAGACGTTTTAGGTCAAAATGTTGCCGTAAAGCGGCAAGGGGACGATTTAGGATCATTTTCAACTCTCGAAGTGAAAAAAAAGAAACATGAAACCCGAGGAGCTGTGTTGAAAAAACGCGGGATAGTATTTTTTTGAGCGGAAAAAAATGCTCGCCTTTCCTGATTGGTGCAGAGGCCCGTTTCAGAGACTTTTCCGGTTTCAAAGGATTGTTGGCTTGTCTTACCAAAGCGGCGAAATCAATGTTTTGTCTTTTTTCAGTGAAAGACTGTTCTCGGTAAACCTCTACTCGTTCGGAGTGCCTTGGCTTCAGACTCCCAAGGTCAACGAGGTGGGGAGAGCTGAGCGGTTTTTGGTGCGCGTTAACAAAAATATACGCCGGCCCCTTGTCTTTGCTCTTTCTATTCTCGCAAGTCAATTTTGTATGACCCGGGATACGACAAACAGAGCATTTTCGCTTTGCCCTTCCTTCTTTCCGACCGGCTTCCTTTTTTAACTTACGAGAACTACTCATGATATGAGTTCATTTTTTATTAAGTATACCACAAAAAATATAGGGTTCACAAACCTCGTAGAGTGTGTGTGATTAGTAATTTTTAATTTGTAATTTATAATTTTTAATTCCGAGACGCGAGTATAATCTATTATGATTTGCTAACAGAAACCTTGGTTCTCTCACCATTCCAACGTTCATCCCGTTTGATCGAGATAAACATTCCTGGTAATGCCGGCCAGAGTATCCCATGAATATCTAAGCAGCTCAGACCGGGCGGCTTGTCTCAGCTCATATCTTAGATCAGAATCGCTGAGAACTCGGTGTATGGCATCTGCCATCTGATCGGCGCTCATGGGATCCACATACGAAGCGGCCCCGCCCAAAATTTCCGGAATGCTACCCGCGTGAGAACTGATTACCGGCAATCCTCTGCTCATGGCTTCAAGCGGAGGCAAGCCGAAACCTTCATAGAGACTGGGGAACACAAAACATTCGGCTTTTTTGTACAAAAGGTCCAGATCCGCGTCAGAGACAAAACCCGTGTATAAAACTTGTTTTGTCTGCACGCCGCGATTAAGCCCGCGAAATAGTTCCGAGTCAGTTAAATTTTTATAAGCGAAATCTTCTTTCCCTACTAAAACAAGCTGCCGTAGATTGCCATAGCGCTCACCATATACGTCCCAAGCCTTGAGCAATGTGTTCAAATTTTTGTGCGGATAAGCCGCTCCCACATAGAGAATAAAAGGCTTCTGAATTCCATGCACAGACAGTGTCGTTTCTTCATTTCCACTTTTATTTTCATAAGAATGCTCAAGACCGAAAGGAGCCTGGTATGTTACCTGTATCTTATCTGCGGATACGCCAAGCATACCCACTATATCGTGCTTGGTATATTCACTGGTGGCAAATATATGACGCGCCGAGCCTGCCGCGTGGCGCAAGACCGATTTATACGCAAGGTGTTTAAATTTATAATACAAAGGGTTCAGAGTGCTGGCGCTCTCGTCCGGATAATGCAAGAGCAAAAGATCATGGATAGTGAGCACAAAGGGTTTTCTATATGAAAGCGGTACATTCCAATGCGGAAAATGCATCAGATCAACTCTTTCTTGTTGGAAAATTTTTGTGAGTTTGGTCTGTTCTTCCCAACCATACCAATGAATATCAGCCAAAACTTTTTTGAAACACGGATTCTTGGGTTCGTATTCTCGCCAATTATCTTTTTTGAAAAATAAAACATACTCGTGTTCTCGTTCGATTTTCTCAAGATGCAAAACCAATTGCTGTATATAGCGCCCTATGCCGAATCCACTTCCCCACATACGAGCGTCTATGCCTATTTTCATAGATTTCAGTTAATCGAAGTAATCCTACCATTAGGCTTTATTCAGAGTCAAAAAAGTGTCCAACCCATAAAGAGCCCAAAGCTATGTACAAAAAACCAACACTGTGTTAAAGTCATTTGATTCTTCAAAATCAACGAAGAAGAATCGTGGACCAACCGGGCCGAGTGTCAGGACGGAGGAGAGCATGAACATCAAACCTGTATCCGTGGCCTGCCAAGAAGGCGTGGAAGATTGGGAGCGCGAGGCCGTGCTCCATGCCATACGCCTGGTCTTGGAAACCGGACGGGTGTTGCATTCTACGGAGATCGTGGACTGCGGTCTTTGGCGGAGTGATGCTTGGCTTTCCTCTCAAGGAGAGCTAAGCGCTTGGGAGAGCGTGGATTGGTATATCTCCCACGCTCGGGCCGAGAGCTCGAGACCCACTCAGCTCAACGGGCACACGCTGATGCGGCTCCTCCTGGCTGAGCCATGCCGACGTGAAAAAGACGGAGACCACTACGACGCGCTGGTCGTTGCAGACGACATGTACGACGGGGGCGAGACCAACTTCGTGCTCGGCCTCGGAGCCCCGGGACTTGGTACTGTGTTGTCGGTCAACCGTCTTCGGAGTCTGGAGCCTGAGCTTGCGAGCCTCTGCATCAGCACGCTTGCTCTGCACGAATTCGGACATGCTTGCGGTTTGATCGCGGACGACCGAAGAGAGAACTTCGAAACCTCGCTCGGACGACATTGCACGAATCGCTGCGTAATGCGCCAGGGCCTCTATGTGCCGCAGGACTGGATCCGCTTCACTGAGGAACGTCTGGAGGAAGGCCGAAACTTCTGCGCCCAGTGCAGGGACGAGCTGGGCCGTTGGTTTCGGAGATAGGAGACACGAATCTCACTCGCGAGGGTGAGATTCTTCATTTTATGGACCCTAGAAATAATCTACTATTTTCTACGGATGCCGATAAAACTTTGTGTCTAATGCTGAATTACAAAAAATAAAATCCTTCTGAAAATCCCCCACCGGGGAAGATACCACGAAAACATTAAAACAAAATAAACCTTATTTCTAGAGCCTCACCTCAAAAATAATTTTGAGCTGGAGTTCTAAATACTCTATCCCAAACTAACCAAGAATGAATTACATCACATAGAATGGATAAGAGACAAAAATTGAAGCGCTGTTTTCTCCCAACTGAAAAAAATAGACCTAACCAAAGCCTTTTGGGAATAATAGCCGGCCAAGACAGTATCCTCTGCCAGAAGTTTTATGGCATGAGCAAGTTCAGAAACATTATATGGATTCACGAGATAAGCAGCGTCTGAAACGAGCTCTGGTAATGAAGAACGGCTACTTGTGATAACCGGAAGACCGGCTGACATAGCCTCGAGCACGGGGAACCCAAAGCCCTCATACAAACTTGGATACACAAAAATACGGGCCAATTTATACAAAGCGCATTTATCTTCATGTTTTACATAGCCTACATACCGGGCCTTCCGAGTCTCTGCCATTGCCCGGTGTATCGAATGTGTTTTCCATCCTTCCGGCCCGGCGATGATAAGATGATAACCCTTGTCCGCCAGTCTGCTCAATTCAAAAGCCTTGAGCAGAGCTTGAATATTTTTTCGAGGTTCCAAAGTCCCAAGAAAAAAAAGATATTTCTCCGGCAAAGCATAAGCTTGCCTGACTGCTTCTAACCCGGAATTCTCTCGTTTCATGGCTGAAGAAATACCGGGATATAAAATCTGTATTTTGTCTGCTTCCAAAGCATACTGCGTGATAAGATCTTGCCTCGTATTTTCTGACGGTACGAATATACGATCCGCTCCAAGGCACTGCGAGCGCGGATTGATAATTCTGTGCCGCCATTGTTGTTTGAAGGTAAAACAGTCCGGCAACAATTCAAAAGAAAGATCATGAACAGTCAATATGACTTTGCTTGTCTTTGACCACGAAGAGAAATGGAGATTCGGGAAAAACATACAATCAATCTTTCTGCCAATCTTTGATTCCAAAAAACGGTCAAGACGCGGATGGCCTGAAATCGCGATGCTCCCATGCAAAAATTTATTGGGTAAACGAGTGGAAACATATTGTACATTATCGTAATTCCACTTTGGTAGATAGCTAGAAACGTCTTCAAACGAATTATAAAAAAGAACATAATGATTGCTCCGGTCAATCGAAAAGAGAGCGGCAAGAAGCTCAAAGGTATATTCCCCAACACCCGTACGCAAGGGGCTTGCGAGACATCTGATGTCAATGGCTATAACCACAGATTAAAATTTTTAATTTATAATTTGTAATGACACAATTTCTAATGAGGTAAATAAAACACTGTCATCCGAAAGATACCGCAGAGATTCAGTCATTAGAAATGAATCACTTCGCAGCAAGCTAACGAGGTATCAAATACCAAACTCAGGAAGAAATTCGCAGCAGAGCTGCGGGGAACTAACCCCGAAGGGATTAGAAATTAAGAGAATAAATTATAAATTGGAAATTGTTTACAAATTAAAAATTAAAAATTTTGTTATTATTTACATAAAAATCCAAACGGCATTGATTCAGCCCGCGCAAAAATTCTTCATAGTGGTTTTCCACATAGCGCCGCATTCGCTCTTTGAACTGTTTCTTGTCAAAACGTTCGGCCCAGTGACGAATGTCCTGGCTATTCCATGCGTAAGGGTCAAAATTAAGCACAGCGTCATATAAAGATTCCCAATTCTGTTCATGAAAAAAAATACCTGTTCTGCCCGGAATCAAAGTCTCGGTAACGCCTCCCTCTCTATACGCTATCACCGGCCGTCCGCTTGCCATAGATTCGATGGGCGTAATGCCCAGGTCTTCCACCTGAGGATGCACAAAGGCTTTTGCCCTGCTCAACAGGTCTGCTTTGTCTTTTTCATTGATTTTACCTAAAAACTGAATATTTCTTCTGGCCCTCTTTCGGAGGGACTCCAATTCCGGCCCCGAGCCGAAAATTTTGAGAGGAACCTTGAGTCTATTGAAAGCCTGAACCAGCAAATCAAAACGCTTGTAGGGGACGAGCCTGCCGCCGGAAACAAAATAGCTTCCTATATCATTTGATATATAAAATCGTTCCACATCCACCGGCGGGTAAATCACATCGCTTTCACGGCGATAATACTTCGCGATTCTTCCCTGTACGGTCCTCGAGTTCGCGATAAAACGATCCACCCGGTCTACGCTCATTTTATCCCAAAGCCGAAGTTTATGAATCAAACGAGGCAAAAGAGACTTCACCACGCGGTTGTACTTGAGATCTGCCAAATACTTGTAGGTATCAGTCCACAAATAACGCGTTGGCGTGTGGCAATACGACACATGAAAAGTATCAGGCCGCGTAAGAACCCCTTTGGCGAAAGCGCTGGTGGATGACAAGACAACGTCAAAGCGATTTAAATCATGCCGTTCCGTGGCCAAAGGCATCCAAGGAAGATACCATTGATACCGCGTTTTCCCAAAAGGCATTTTTGCGATAAAAGACTGGCGCACATCCGCGTCTTTTGAAAAATCACTGATTTTTTTGCGGTCATGAAACAACACAAAAATCGGAGCCTCGGGCCACAATTCATGAAAAGCTTGAAGCACGCGTTCCGCGCCGCCGTCCTGAGAAAGATAATCATGCACCAAGGCAATTTTCATAATGTGATAAGGCAAGATTGGAAATACTGAAGATGCTTATTAAAAAAATCCGCAATCCAGAGCCACTTTATGAAGCAACTCATAAGGAAATCCGTTTTAGATTGACTCAACGCTATTTCGGAATATATTCTGATTATTGCTTAGCCGGTTCTTACACTAAAATTGTTTAAAAATGAAAAATAAAAACTCTACAAAGCCCGTCTTTTTTTAAATAGAATAAAAGGAGTTTTGAGAAAAATAATCATGTCCAAAAATAAACTCCAACGCTCCATATACAAAATATCCAACTTCATCTCCTCTTCAAATGAAAGATCACTGCGCCCTGAAATCTGGGAAAGTCCGGTAATCCCGGGCTTAATGGAAAAAATCGACTTATGATGTTTTTCATAAGCCTCCACTTCCCTCGGCTGGTGAGGTCTGGGGCCCACCAGACTCATCTCCCCTTTTAAAACATTATAAAACTGGGGCAATTCGTCCAAGCTCCAACGCCTTATGAAGGCTCCCACTTTTGTCACGCGGGGATCATCACCTATTTTGTAAATGGGTCCTTCTTTTGTGCCTTGTTTCCGTATCAATTCTTGTTCTCGCTCTTCGGCTTTTTTGCCCGAACTGCCAAATTGAGCGCCCGTGCATTCATCTTGGTACATGGAACGAAATTTGAAAGTAAAAAAATGCTTCCCTCTAAGACCCACGCGTTCATTTTTGTAAATAACCGGAGAACCTGTTTCTGCGTACACGGCCAAAAGCACCAAAATCATAAGAGGCCCAAGCGCAATAAGCGCTACAAGGCTCAACAAGGTATCAAAAACTGTTTTGATAACAGAACCCCAGCCGTCCAGACGCACCCGTTTGAGTTCCACTATGGGGATACCGCCCACCGGATGGACCGACATGTTGCTGGTATAGGTGGAAAATAAATCAGCTGAATACTTAAATGTTATATGGCGCTCATTGCAATAATCCAAAGCTTGGATGGCCTCCTCTTCATGCGCACGGGGATTGGCAAACAAAAATTCATCTATCTCCATGCCGTCGAGTTTTTTTACCAGAATTGAATCATAGCAAGGAAAAATGCCGAGCACGCGATATCCGAATTCAGGCCTCTCGCGAAACGTGGACGCGATCGTTTCGGCGAAACGCTGATCGCCCACGATTACGATAGTACGAAGTCCAATAGACAAACGGTACAAAATACCTTTCAGACCTCGCATCAAAAGACGACCCAAGACAACATACACAAGCGCGAAAAACCAGGCCGCGGCCACCAAAAACCGTGAATCAAAAAGTTGCTGACTAAACATCAAATACATGGCAAGAAAAGCAAGGCCTGTGGAGCAGGCGACAAAAATTCTGTTCAGGATATTGGAAAACCTCCGATTCGGGTTTGGAGAATACAAACCAACCATAGCGAATATAAGAAGCCAGACAGTCGCCATCCAAAAAACAATACCCATGAATTCGGAAAGATCCAACTCAAACATAACCGGACGCAAAGCCAAAGCCCAATCGCTAAAACGGGCATAATAGGCCGAGAGACCCGCCAAAAGCAACATAAACAAGTCTACGGGGACCTGCAAAACCATGAGTAAAATCTCTGTTTTTTTCATAGCTTTTGATTCATTGATTTTGTTGATTACATAATACTCAAATACACCCCCAGGGTCAATGGAAGCAAGACCCTGGATTTTGCTCCGTTTGCCATAAAAGAGACTGCAGCGCCGAACCGTTCTCATTGTTATAAATCATGCCAATTTAGTCTCAAAAATTAAAATCGTAAATTAAAAATCAAAAATTTTGTTCAGTCCCTAACAATCTTGACCAAGCATCCGATTTGTGTTATATTTGGACCGTCTTACTCACGGAAGACAGTCGATCCGGCACATGCCGGATAGGAAAGTCCGAACTCCTTATGCGAAAGCATGGACAATAGATAGTGGGTAACGCCCACCCCCGGCTCGGCGACGAGTTAGGGCGGGAAAGTGCCACAGAGACGATACTATCCCGATCTAATCGGGAAAAAGGTGAAACGTGTGAGGGTGTGTTGATAGGCCGGAGCATATGCGCCATATCAACGCTACTTCACTTCCCGGCTTAGCCGGGATGGCAAACCCTATCTGGAGAAAGAGCAGCCCTTCCCGATTAAATCGGGATTGGAAAAGTTAGCTCGTTTGAGCCTAGCAGCAATGCCAGGCCTAGAGAAATGACTGTCGCTCCTGATGAAAATCAGGATGTCACAGAATTCGGCTTACCTGTGGGTAAGATAATAAAAACTCGGCTTTTGATAAGCCGAGTTTTTATTATTTTCTGAAATTTTTTATCTTAAGTCTGCAAGGCATTCTTTAACTTTGAAATTTGTTCAATAAGCAAAGTGTTTGCCGCCAAAATGATAATAAAAATAAGAATAAGGGAATTACTGCCCAAAAAAATTCCACCCATAATAGCCACTATAGCCGCTCCCAGAGTTGTGACGATATTATCCATGGCTACTCCCACAACAGCATCGCCAATACGACCCTTCGGATGAACTGAAAAATTGTGTACCACGAGCATTTCGCCAAAACAACCGATAAGCCCGGCCAAGATGCCGGTAAGCACAAAAGGAATATGCGTAATATGCGAAAAAACCTCCATTGCTTTGACCATACTTTCCGCGGCAAACAGAATAGCTATACCGGAAAAAACAAGATCAAGCCAAATCCGTGTTCCCTTTTGGCCGGCATAGTATCGTTCCTCTTCCGCAATCTCTTCAATGGGTGATTCGGGACGATGACTCTTGCGGAAATAATAGAGTACAGCGGCGCAAAGGATAAATAACATGATACCTAAGGGGAGAGTGAGTCTATACAAATCACCTGCTATTTTTTCGTCCGCTCCCTTGACCTGGCCGAACAAAACCATACTGACGGCGACAAAAGCGGTGAGGAGAGTTAAGGCCGTTAAAATCCGAATTGCGGAATCCATTTCTATGAGAGATGGCTTTACCGTATGTTTTTCAAAAGGCGTCAGACTTCCGCCGATTTTGAATGGCGGGAACATAAGCACTGTTTTGCGCTCTGTGTTTGCCAGGTTCTGTCGGTACATGCACCAGACGGCGTGTACAATATTATAGATATTAGAGCCAAAAGTAGTGGAGGCCGCGATTATAGAGAGATTGATAGCGCGCACATAATCTATATCTCTTACCTGCAAGGCGGTAAACGCGGCCACCACGCCAATCACCATATCCGGGAAAGCGGTTCCAAAGGATTGGAGAAAGCCGCCGGCCAACTTTGTCCTGTCTTTCAGAACATCGGTGGTTTCCTCGATCACTTTCGCCGTTCCCCGAAAAACATAGCCAATCCCAATACCAAAAATTAATATAATGAGCAAGGCCTGGAGCCAGACAAGTTCAGTATTTTCCAAAATTCGATCCACAATTACAAATCGCAGACCAAGAGCCAAAAACACGTACACGACAATTTTAAGAAATTGATTTTTTGTCCGCATAGGATCGGCTATTTTATTCTGGAAAAGTTTTGTTCTAATGCTGTAATTATACACTTTTTCACTTTAAGCAAACTATCTTACTCATTCTCTTTATTAAATTAATTACTTAATGGCTTGTTTTCAGAGAATCAACCTTTTCCAAGGACATAGACAATTTCTGGGCCAGATAAGAAGAAAACGGCAACAAAAAGGTCATCTGCACGATTGGCGCGAGACCAACCCGCAGATACGAGATAATCGGCATTTCGCTGCCGTAGCTCCACCTTCCAGTAATGATTGCATGCTGTTCTACGAGAATAGCAACCAAAAAACCAAGAATCGCAAGTGCGATAAAATCGGTCCAATTAAATCGTGCAAATTCTGTCCGCTTAACCAAAATTATAAAAAATAACGCTCCAATGCTAATTACCACATCACCCAGCGCGCCCCTTAAACACATTATAAAATGATCAGGAAAAGAAACGAATCCGGTATATAGAGGTGCCTGAATATTTTCCCAAAAAATATGGAGTACAAAGGAAATTACCGCGAAAAGAAAAAGATAATGAAGATTAAGACTTTTCATAACCTACACGCCGAGTAAAAAATCCAACACAAAAGCCAACACAATACAGACCATCCCAACGTAGCCAAAAAACTGTTCCCAACGCATCGCTACAAATGTATGTCGGTCAATTTTTTCTTCACGCAAAACCCGATGGTGAACTTTGAGTGCGGCAACCGCGATTAACAAGGTTCCCAGAGTCTGCAGAAAACTGACTGCCAAATGTATGTTCATGGATTTAGATAATTGTCCCCGATACTCAAGTATGGTACTATTTTAGCATACATTAGCAAAACTTCCTATGCTCCAAAACATAATATTCCTGGTTGACGTAGACAATACACTCCTCAATAATGACCTCGTAAAACAACAGATTAAAAAATCCCTCGCGGGTGTGCTCGGCGCGGCCGAAGCCGCTCATTTCTGGCAGCACCATGATGAATTCAGATCATACCAAAAATTGGTCGACTTCCCGGCCATAACGCGTCAGTACTGTTCTGAACAGCATTCGGACAGATGCGAGATACTGGTGGGTGACATATTCACGGAGATCAGGTTCGCCGATGCCCTCTACCCGAAAGCACTCCACGTGCTACAGCATCTTAAAACACTTGGCACAGTTCTCATTTTTTCCGAGGGAGACATGGTGTATCAAAAATTGAAAATTGAACAAAGCGGCATTGCCGGGACTGCCGACGGTGTATTGCTCTTTACTCACAAACTTGACCATTTGCCGGAAATAATCAAGCAATACCAATCTAGCCATTTGGTTTTTATCGACGACCGCGATGACAAACTTATGGAAATTAAAAAACAGGCGCCTGAAGCCATAACTATCGTCGTGTGCCAGGGACATTATGCCAAACCGGGTTGTCTCATGGAGCACTCCGCTGACCGGGTGCTTGGTTCGGTGGCAGATCTACTGAAGCTTACCGCGGAACAACTGCTCTAAATCAGCGAGACTGCCGACGCCATTTATTTCGTCGGCCGATACCAATACTGTGGCCGTTCCTTTACTTTTTTTTCCTCGGCTTCTTGGCGACATCATGGCCGCCAAATTGATTACGAAGCGCGGACACTACCTGGCCCGTGTAATTCGGCCGTTTTTTTGATCGATTACGGAATAAAAGCGCCTCATGAATGACTTTGTCGGCAACGCCCATTTCGTGAGCTGTTTTGACGGTCCAGGCGCCTTCACCAAGCCCGTCAACGGATCCAAAAATTGGTTTGAGATTTTCGCCATACATTTCAAAAGCATTTTTAAGCCACCCGATAAGGCGAGACTCTATGACGCTACCCTTGTTGTAAATATCACTCACGCGGGTGAGATCAAGTTTAAAATGAGCTTTTTTAAGAATGGTAAATCCCTCCGCGATGGCTTGCATCATTCCGTACTCAATACCATTATGAACCATCTTTACAAAATGACCGGCTCCATGACCAGCGAAAAATTGATACCCGCCGGGCAAGGCAAAATCGCGGAATAGTTGTTCTACAAGTTCAAAATCTTTTTGAACTCCGCCGATCATAAGACAGGCACCACGGCGGGCGCCTCCGGGGCCACCGGATGTTCCCGCGTCTAAAAATTTGATCCCATATTTTTTTAACTTTGCTGCGCGTCGGGTAGTGTCCTTGTAATAAGAATTACCACCGTCAATTACCATGTCACCCTTTTTGAGATACTTGGTAAGACCATTTTTACCAAATAAAACTTCATCCACCGGCTTTCCGGCCGGGATCATAAGCCACACAATCTTTTTTGGTGACAATTTTTTGATTGCTTCCCCAATACTATATGCCGGCACGAGACCTTCCTTTGCCAATACTTCGGTGGCATCCGGAGTATGGTTGTATCCAACTACTTTCCAATTTTGATCCATCATTCGCCGCGCCATATTTCCACCCATTTTTCCCAAACCGATAATAACCATTTCCTTGCATAACCCATTAGTTGGTGCCTTAGTTCCAATTCGATTGGCATCCACAATCATTTTGTTTGTTCCCGGCGCGTAATTAACAAGTGGAACTATATTTTTTCTCCACGCGTTTTCTACGGGGTCGGTAAACTTCCACTCCGCCATTATTTCTCGTTCGGAAACAAAACTGTCCAGGTCGCCCATTAAACAATTAAAGATAAGTTCGGCATATTCTTCGACGTATTGAGTTTTTTGCGCGTGCTCGTAAAGAAAAAAATTAAAAACACGTTCTTCAAGTTTTTTTTCAAAACCCGGAGTCTTGGTCCAGAAGTGAATGGAGATGCGATCTTCCGGCGCCAAACTAAATACCACTTGATTATGTATGTGACGGTCTGGAGCACACGCCACGCAGAGGCTTGGATGCTTCATCGTAACCACAATTTCTTTTTTGGACTCAGGGCAACGTTTGCCCGCCTCAAGAGTGACGGGAATACCCTGCCAAGCTGGATGAGTAAGTTCGGTTTTCAACTTAAAATAGGTTTCAGTCCCGGATTTTGGCGACACCCCCGCGATACTTTTAAAACCGTCGTATTGAGCGCGGAAGGTATTGTGTTTGATATCTTGGCTTGTCCACAATGCAAGTGATTCCAAAATTTCCGCCCGGCGCGCACGGTGTGTTTCGGCGTTCATATCGCGCGGTATGTCCATGGTGAGAGTCGCAAGCATTTGCAGTAAATGATTTTGCCCGACATCTTTAAATGCCCCTACGGCATCGTAAAAAGCGCCCCGATCTTCAGCACCGATGGTTTCGAGCAGCCGCACGTCGATGCGTTCGATTGAACTTTTATCCCAGGAGCGCTCAAATAAGTTGTTTGAAAAACGAAAATGTAAAATAGCTTGTACGATCTCTTTGGCTAAATAATGGTCGATTAAGTATAATTGTTTTTCTTTAAAGTATTTTTTTAAAAGAGTAAATAATTTTTTTGCACTTTTTTCATCAGCCCCAAAAGGCTTCTCAACCAAAAGGCGTGTCCAGCCCAACTCGCCGCCGCAGGGAATATTTAATCCCACCTTAGCCATGTTTTGAAAAATAATTTCAAAATGTTCCGGTGGTACTGCCAGATAGAATAATTTATTGGTGCACACACCCCACTCATTATCAATATTTTCTAATTCATTTTTAAGATTAGCAAAAGATGTGGCGTCAGAAAATTCTCCGGTTGTGTAGCTGAATCGTTCTATGATTTCATTAACCATTTTTTTATCGGCCTCGAGTATCCGCTCTTGAATGTCAGCGCGCATTTGCTTTCGGAATTGATCGTTCGACATTTCTCTTCTCGCCATACCCACCACGCGAAAACGTGTAGGGAGTCGTTTGTTAATATAAAGATGATAGACCGAAGGCGCGATTTTTTTCTTTACCAAATCTCCGGTTGCGCCAAGCACGACCAGAATAGTGGGGATTTCAATGGTAAGCGGTGCTTTCATATGGCTACGAAATTACGGGCAAACCCGCTAATTCTTCCTTATTAATTTTAATATACAATGGATTTCTTTTCAACGCCGGTTTTCCGTTATGTTCGACCACGTAGTAGGCAAACCCGCGCATTTTTTTAACAATTTCGTAATCGGCGTGGCCAGGCATACTAACTGGATTGGCTTCATCGAAATTTACCGGACTGTCGTCGGCCGTGACAAAATAAATACTGCCGGTATTAACTGCTAAGTGTCCGTAACCAGGCGACATATAGACGCTGTCGCCGGCTTTGACCGGAATCGCGATAAATTCCTCAATAACATCGGGGATGGACTGGCCTTGCTCATCTACCGCCATTTTTTGTTTGAGCACAATCCCCTCGCCAAACAAAACCCAGTAGGTCTCGTCAAGCTGACCGATGTGATAATGTCCGTACGTTTTGATGTATTCACCACTGATAGTTCCCGGTTCCCACACGGTAATGTTGCGCTGGTCGCTGCCGCCGCGGATCATATAGTAATGAATGGCCGGGCCGGCGCTATTCGGATCCATAAGAACTTCCCGCATTTTCGCCTGATCACGGGCGGCGTAATGTTTTGGGACGAAAGTGAAATCTATGGACATATAAAAAAATTATTTGGTTAAGTTATTCCAATCAGCAGAAAATTTAACAATCCCTTTTTGAGTCAAGGGATGGCTGATGTCAAACGTCCACCAAGGAGCCTCGATGTCATAATTTTCGTATACAATATGTTTGCTACCGAGTACTCCCTCATCAACATCCGGCATGGACGTTGGCACGGGCGAGCCAAGCACGATCCAATCTTTGATAATCGAAGTCGGAACAGTAATAATATCGGTTTTGAGATACAATGAATATAATAAATGGTTTACGGTCCGTATGCTTGCGACAAGCAGTTCAACGTGTCCATCACCGGACGCATACATTTTTTGAATATTTTTTATTAAATCCATACCGTGTTCGTGCCTGTCGTCAAGCCTGCCGTCAAACGGCGAAATAAACACCTGCCCCCTGATTGCTCCGCATGTGGCCGCGTACACGGCCGCCGCCTGTGCTTGCGAAAAGCACAGCGTCATGTTTACGCGTAATCCATCTTTTACTAATTTCTCAGCCGCTTCAAGACCGGCGGACGTAATGGGCAGTTTAATATGGGCATTGGGAATCCATTTGAACATTTCTTTTCCTTGAGCAATCATTTCTTGGGCAGTCGTATGTTCGTCTGCATAGACTTCAATTGAAACCGACCCACGTGGTATCTGTTCGGATATTTTTTCCACGATTCCGCGGTAAAAGGCAAAAATTTCTTCACGATTAAATTTTTTACCCACTGTCAAACGTTGCATAGCGTCCGGATTTTTTGCAATCAGCGTCGGATTAGTGGTTTGTCCATCGAGCCATCCGAGTTCCAAGATTATTTTCTTTGTTTCTTGCGGGTCGCCACTATCGAGAAAAATTTTGGTTGAAAGATTTTTTGGTTTCATATTTTACATGAAAAAATAACATTCGCTGTTGGCGCAGTTTACATGGTCGTGGTGGTTTTTTTACAATTGCTCGTCTAGGCTCCAACTTTAGTCGTGCAACCGCAGGTACAGCTGCCGTCATTGTTGGTGTGTTCGTGTCCACATTGAGTGCATGTCATATACATTCTATTAAAAAAATTTACCGTTAATTATTTACCCCCCCCCCACTTGTTTTTGCATCATGGTGCTCAAGCGCACCGGCATCATGATGAGAGCGATTAAAATGCCCGTGAGCATACCGCTATTACTCCCATATGCGTAACAGTTTACCCGTGTATTCTACCACCACGTATAACCAGACTACATACGCCACCGCGCCAACTGCGAGAGTGATGGCGACGATATTGATAATTTCACTCCGCCGTCGTTTTGCTTGATCCAGAGTGCAAATGCCTTTGGTTTTTCTTAAGTATAACACAATACTGGCCACGAGTAATAGAAATCCAAGTATTCGAAACCACCACCGATATTCACCATAAAATACCGTGCCAAGCGAAGCCGCGAAAGTGACTGAACTTAAACCAAACAAAACCAAAATAACCGGACTCAGGCAACAGAGCGATGCCGCAACGACCGGTAGCCAGGTGATTTTAAAAATTTCTTTCGCTCTCATATCTTTTTCATACAAAATTACAAATAATTCAAAAGTTTATCGTAATTAATAAAATTAAACGTCTGATAAAAAAAAGACATCCAGGTTCCTAAGTTATTCGTAAGCAATAATATTCCCAAAAAAACTAAAAACACGCCGCCAATGAAAGAAATCGTTTTGAGATATTTACTGATTTTGTGAATATACGCGGTGGCTGAACTGAACCCAATGGCCACCAAGAGAAAGGGCACAGCTAGACCAAGAGAAAATACCAAAAGCAGGCCGGCGCCTTGGAGCACAGTCGTATAGGAAGCAGCCAAGGTGAGCACTGTCCCCAGAATCGGTCCAATACAGGGTGTCCAGCCGAACGCAAAAGCCATGCCAAAAATAAGCGAACTAAACGGACGGCCGGGTTTCAAAGCGCTAACGTGAAAGCGTTTCTCGCTATTAAAAAATGGAATCTTGAGGAGGTGCATCATGTAGAGTCCAAAGATAATGACAAACACTCCACCAATCCGAGCCAGCCAATATCGGTATTCCGCGAGGTATGCTCCGCCAAGTCCAAAGACCGTACCAAGTATCACAAAAACCGAACTGAAACCAAGCACGTACAGAAGTCCATTAAAAAATATTTTCCGTCTGACCATTTTGGCTCGGTTTGGATCATTAAGGTCGCCAATCGCGACACCGCTGATAAACCCCAAATAACCGGGTACAAGCGGCAAGGTACAGGGCGCGAGAAACGTGAGCACTCCGGCCAGAAATGACGAGAATATAAGAGTAAAATCCATACTTATTTTTGTTCTTCCGGCAAGGCGTGTTTAATAATATCGAGATTGCAACTCTGATGCGCCGCGCACCAGGCCTCACATTGTTCGGCGATCTTTTGGTCAACATAATTTAAACCACACACTTCACAGGTATACGCGGGTTGCTGATTTTTTTCAATTTTTTTTACCATATCAAAATAAAATTACGGTATTAATTTTTTAACCTTGGCACGCATTTCTTCCAATTCCATTGGGCCCCTTTTGTGGTCAGTAATGTCTCCGCGGACATCAACGAAGATAGTCTCAGGCATTGAAAAAGCGCCAATTCCCCTATAAAAAGAGTCATCCGGATCAAGTAAATATAAAACATTCCCCAGTCCTGCCAGGCGGTCAGTATATTCCCTGGCGATTTCAAGTGATTCACCTCGATTTATAGCGATCACCAAAATTTTTTCGCCAAATTCTTTTTGCAGGGTAATAAAATCCGGCAACTCGTTTTTACAAAATGGACACCATGACGCCCAGGAGTTAATTACAAGTGTTTTCCCGACTAAACCGCGTAGACTTACGTCCTTTCCACTGTAATCTTTTAGAACCAGATCGGGAATAGCCGTGCTTTTTGTTGTTTCACTCGTCGGGGTAGCGGCCGATGGCGGAGTTGAAACTACGGGCTTGCATCCCGCTCCCATGATAACCGATACGGTGAAGAAAGTAGTAATGAAAAATATTTTCGACATATATTCTTGACTGTAAATCATCCGCCTCCGGTTCTGATTGATCAGAACCAGAAAGAATGTCTAAATTATCCTCAACAGGATAATTTAGCTGGCTATTTGTATCAGCAAGAGCACGTTGCGCAGTCGCAGCTGCCGCAAGTCCCATCACCATCTTTATGCTTGTCGTGGCCGCATGATGAACACGAACCACCATCGCTTGTTTTCATGCCACACGTGTGTGTTGCGCCCTCGACTCCGGCGCAGGCCTGGCATGAACCGGCCGGCATTGGTTGAGACTGATCCATAGTATATATAGTTACAAGTTACATTAGTAAATTCGACCTTTGGCTATTTAAACAGTTCCGTATCCGGATGCGCCGCTGCCCAACTGAACCAGTAGACGGCCACGGGGTTCAAACGCTCGAGCGTCCCGTCCGGTTTCTTTTCAAACAATCGGACCGCTTCGATGTCGGTATCGTACTCTCCTACTATTATTTTCCCGGCAAGGCTGTCTTCAATTTTCCCGGCCCTCTGAATGGCGACCGGATAATAGGCCTTGGCGTGACCATTTACCACCAAACCGAGAACAAGTTCTTTATCGTCCAATCGATTGTCAGTATGATTTATCGGGAAGTACGTCCCAGACGTGGTGTAATAATTTCCATATGGGTCGGTGCCGTAATCGCGAATCTGACCGGTGTTACGAGACAAGACTTCGCCTTGTGGGAATGCTCTTTTCCAAGCGCCAAAGCGAATGATGTCCGATGCTAGTACCTTAAGTTTTGTACCCGTCATGTCCCCGACGATCGCCTCACCAAGCACTTGGGACCACAAACTATGTGTTTTTCGGTCATACATCACGAGGTTTGAATTCCATAATTTCCCCGAAGTGCCAAATTCAACGCGTTCACCGGCCACTACCGGATCAAATACAATGCCCGAACGACAGAGCGGACAATAGGTCACGAGCACGCGAATATCATCGAACAAGTCATTCACTATTTCGTGCCATACCAAAATTTGAAAAGGATAAAAACGAGACCGGCCTTTATAATTAAGTGCCAAACCAATTTCAGCTTCACTTAAAAATTTTTCCGCTTCATCAATTGCAACAAATTGCGGGTGGTCAATCGGAGGAATCCCGTCGGGCGGCGGGCCACCGTTCACAATTTCATCCAAAGGAACACTACGCTTTACCCCGCCAAAAAGACGAACCTGTTTTTCATAACCCCGCCAAACCAGCAAGCTTGGTACCAAGAGCGCAATTGCTATAATGGCATAGGTTATTTTTTGCGACATACAGATTTTACTTTAGACATGGTCGGCCGGGCATGCCACGGACACAACTCGCCGTGAATCTTGTGATCGTCATAGGCAGACGTAGCCGCCACCGCGCCCGTTGCCGCCGCGGTAATATCTTGCTTGAAGGCGCCGAAGTGATTCACTGCGTCCCCAGCCGAAAAAACGCCATCCACGTTTGTTCCCATCAGATTGTCAACTTTTATATAGCCCTTCTCATCGAGCTCAAGCCCAAGTTGTTTAGCCAGTTCGATATTCGGAACCGCGCCAATTTCCACAAATAAGCCATCAACAACAAGTTCAGATGATCCATTATATTGTTTGGATAGGGTAATTTTTTCCAACTGCTTTTCACCAACTGCCGCAGTGACCTCAGTTTCAAAAAGTACCGTAACCTTATTGCCGAGAGCCTGCATCCGTTCATAGTTAATGGGATCAGCCTTAACTTCTTTGCCGCGGACAATCAAATAAATTTTACTCACGTATTCGGCGGCTAAATTTAATCCTTTCACGGCCGCGTCACCGCTACCAACGAGCGCGATCGTTTTATTTCGGTACAACGGTCCATCGCAGGTCACACAATAACTAATACCATGGCCGGTTAATTGTTTTTCATTCGGCAACCCCAGTTTACGACGTTCCGCGCCCTGAGCCAGAATAATTTCGTGCGCTTGATATATCTTGTCGCCAGCGGTGACTTCAAAACAATGCTCGGCACGCTTTATCGACGTAACTTTAGCGTCGACAACAGGTGTATCAAGAGCGACGGCTTGTTCTTTGATAAGACTCATAAGTTCAAAGCCGTCCACAGCTTTGAACCCTGGATAATTTTCAATCTTCCCCGCCAGCGCAGTTTCGCCACCAAGGGTTTCACCGATCACTACCGTCTTCAAACGATAGCGGGCGGCGTAAATTGCTGCCGAAAGACCAGCCGCGCCCGAACCAACAATGATCAGATCGTACATTTCCATATTAAACGCCGAGTAACGCGCTCAGTTTGGCTTTGTCAAAACCAAGCACTAATTCACCATCAATATCAATCACCGGCACGCCCATTTGTCCGGAGCGTTTCACCATTTCTTCACCCGCGGCCTGGTCGGCCGAAACATCTTTTTCTTCGTAGGCGACATTGTGCTCTTTAAAAAAGGCTTTGGCCATTTTGCAAAAACCACAGGTTGGCGTCGTATAGATAAGGACTTTATGCATATGGTTGTCTGTTAAAAAAATAAATAAGTGAAGTAAATTTAGCCGCAGATAAGTTTCTCCAGTTGCTTGGTGAACTCATTTCTGATGAGCATATAGCAGACCATATTACCAATTCGATGCGTTTCAAAATAGCCGTTGTCGCGCATGATCTGTAGGTGATGCGAAACCGCGTTGACACTCATATCCAAACTTTCGGCAATGTCCGAAACACAGGCTTTGTCGTACTCAAACATAAAACAAAGAATGCGCATTCGCGTTGGGTCGCCGGCCAGTTCGATCAGACGAGCTTTTTTGATCAATTCAGGATGAATGGGTATTTTTTTATAGTTTGGTTTCATAGTTGCTATGGAGTGGTGATGTAAGTATACAGTATTCCAATATACATTGGAATACTGTATACTTAATCCTGTGGATAAACAAAAAATTACGCCGAATAGCGCAAATTCCCCTGTTTCCTCGGCCATAATGCCGAAATCAAGGACAAAACGCTTTCAATCAATTAAGACGATCCGAAATTTTACGGCGAAAACAAAAGCGGATTTTGCTATTAATCCAAAAAGTTACTTCTGGTGTATCTATACCACCACGCTCGAACCTATTTTAGCAAGAATTTTTGAAATGGACGAACGCTCCGCCCCGCCGCCAGCCGCCGCAAAGCGGCGGCCTGCCTCGCAGAAAAACTTTCTTTACAATTTTTGATTTTGCGCGCGCCACCACTTTTTCTTCTAAAAGGAAAAGAAAGTTTTTCTGCTCGGCTCCGCGCTCAATCGTGCGGGGCGGCGGGGCTTCGCTTCGGCTCAGGCGGCTTTTTTTTCGGCGGGCTTACCCTTTCCTTACCCCTCCCACCCTGCGCGGAAAAGGTTAAGGAACTCCCTGTGCATAAAATACTTGTTGCGCCTTTTCTTTTTGTTTGCTATCATTTGAATGTGTATGCAAATGAAAAATATTCAAAAAATTAGAAAAGAACTGAACGACAGGAAAGCGATTCTCCGCTGTGCCGAGGAATTTAACATGGTGGGCGACCCGACACGGCTCAAAATTTGCTATCTCTTGTGTCGGCACAAAGAACTATCAGTGGGCGAGATTTCAGAAATTATCGGCGTTTCCATTTCGGCTGTTTCTCATACGCTCAAAAAGTTGCAAAAGGCGGGCATGGTTGAAAACCGCCGAGAATTCCGAACGGTATATTACAAACTTAAACAAACGCCCCTTGCCGATATGCTCAAGGAACGACTCAATACTTTATGAATAATCTAAAGTCATCAAAAAAAAAGATTGAGTTGTGCAATTACCGGTACGTTACTTGTGGCGCTGTGCTGTTTTACCCCTCTTCTAGTTATCGCGCTGATAACGATAGGACTTGGGGCATTTACACCATATCTTGATTACATTTTATTTCCAGCATTGGCAGTAATGGTCATTGTGACATATCTCTCGTATCGCAAATACAAAAGCGAGTGCGCCAGTTGCGATGTTATAAGTAGCAATAAACAATAACAAGTAATTATGAAAAAATTTGACTTAATAATTATTGGCGGAGGAGCAGGCGCGTTTGCGGCCGCTATCCGTGCCAATGAGCTGAAAGCCAAAACGGCGATTGTGAACGCTGGACTTCCGCTTGGCGGCACCTGCGTAAATGTCGGGTGTGTGCCGTCAAAGACACTTCTGTACGCCGGTGAAATGTTACACCACGCCAAACATCACGGCGTTGCCGGTGTTGAGCTTGAAGTGAAAAATTTTGATTTTCAAAAAGTCGTGCAAGACGAACTCTCGCTCGTAGAAAAATTGCGCCAAGAGAAATACGAGAAGGTGCTAAAAAATTTAGAGTATGTAACAGCAATCGAGGGAAAAGCAAAATTTGTTTCTCAAAATGAGATAGAGGTGAACGGCGAAAGATTGAGTGCGAAAAAATTTATTATCGCCGCGGGCTCCACCGCCAATGTGCCGCCGATTGAGAGAATCCGTGAGGTGGGCTTCGTTACGCACATTGAAGCGTTGCGCCTTGAAAAACAACCGAAGGAATTAGTCGTCATCGGTGCAGGCCCTGTCGGCTTGGAGTTTGCCCAACTGTTCAGCCGTTTTGGCACGAAAGTAACTATTTTACAGCGCGGCGATTCAATTTTTCCGCACTCTGAAAAAGCTCTTACTGATCAGCTCGCCGAAATACTTTCAAAAGAAGGAATCATTATCAAAACAAATGTTGAGGTGAAAAGTGCGCGTAAAGAGAACGGTAAAAAAGTCATCTTGTACACCATAAACAGCATGCAAGAAGAAACGGCCGCGGACGAGATACTTTTAGCGGCAGGCAAAACACCTAACACGCGAGGGCTTGGCCTCGATGTTGTTGGCGTTGAAGTGAACAAACAACAAGCGGTCGTCGTAAATCAGCATTTCCAAACATCCAATCCGAAAATTTTTGCCGTCGGCGATGTAACGAGCGGACCCTTGCGGCTTGAGCCAACTGCCGGACGCGAGGGCACGCTTGCCGCAGAAAACGCCCTCAAAGGTACAACGCTTTCCATTGATTACAACGCCGTGCCCTATACTATTTTTACCGACCCCCAGCTTGCCGGTGTCGGCTTTACCGAAGATGAACAAATGAAGCAAATGGGGGTGTGCGCCTGTCGTACGGTTTCGTTTGAGGATGTGCCAAAAGCGATTATCATGCACCGCACCGAGGGAATGATAAAAATGGCGATTCATCCGCAAACAAAGCAAATTCTCGGAGTTCACATTCTCGCGCCAAACGCCGGAGAGCTGATCGCCGAGGCGATGATGCTCATAAAAAACAAAAACACGATTGACGATGTAACAAATTCCTTGCCGATGTTCCCAACGCTTTCCGAGGCGATAAAAATCGTCGCGCTTTCTTTTACCAAAGATATTTCTAAATTGAGTTGTTGTATCTAAAAATATGAGTCAAATATTAAACACCTTGTGGTTTGGTATTCGTGAGCCATTCAAGAAAATGACTTATGCTTATCTTTTTCTCGCCTCTTTTTTCGTTTTCTTTACTCTTTTCGTTTTTATTCCTGTTTGGACGGTCGCTGGCAATACTTTAGCAACCCAGCTTGATATTTTCACCGCCCGTGACTATGCAGTGCTTATTCTTTTATCATCTCTTTCCTCGCTTTTCATAACAATGCAGGTGTATGTTATGCGGCAAAAAAGAAAGATAGGGGGTGTCAGCACGGCAACCGCCGGAGGGCTCGGCGCTCTGTTTGCAGGTATCGCTGGTACGGCATTTTGTGCCTCTTGTCTTGCCCCGCTTTTCGCTATTTTGGGAATAGGATTTGGCGGTGTGATTTTTGTGCTTGAATATCGTTTTTATTTTGTCGCGGGGATAACACTGTTTATACTTATCGCCATATATTTAACGGCACGAAAGATAAATAAAGTTTGTACTTCGTGCTAAAATAATCATGACTATGACAAAAATATCTAAAAAATATGTTTGGATTCTGGTTGCTCTTATTGTGGTTGGCGGGATAATAATTTTCACGTTGCAGGACAACAACGGCTCCGCCTCTCCTCAAAGTAATCTCATTCCCGAACAATCAATATCCCACGGCCACGGCCTGGCGGTTGATGTGGCAGACCCGAGTAAATTATGGATAGCCACGCACTATGGCCTCCTTCTGCTTGAAAACGAGAAAGACCTCTACCGAGTTGGAAAATCAAGGGATGACTACATGGGTTTTTCACCCCACCCGACAGACCAAAACGTCTTTTTCACAAGCGGTCACCCGGCTCTTGGCGGCAATCTCGGTTTCCAAAGGTCGGATGACGGAGGAGCGACATGGAAAAAAATATCAAACGGAGTAAACGGGCCGGTTGACTTCCATGCAATGGCAGTTAGTCCGATAAATCCAAATCTTGTCTACGGCTGGCACACAGGCAATCTTCAACGGAGTGAAGACCAAGGCGCAAGTTGGAAAATCATAAACCAAAAAATTGCAGCCGTGTATCTTGCTGCTGATCCGGAAAACGAAAACAAACTCTATGCCGCCACTCCTCGTGGTCAAGGCGTGATGGTTTCAGAAAACAAAGGAACAACATGGCAAGCGCTATCACCCGCGTTAGAGGGTGGTGCCGTGTCAGTAATGGCGGTGCATCCTCAAAATTCAAAAATTCTTTTGGCATCCAGTGAGAGATTGGGCGGACTTGGAAAAAGTAGCGATAGCGGACAAACATGGGCTCGGGTCAATGAAAGTTTTGGCGGCGAGGCCGTACTTCACATCGCATTCAGTAGGATTGACGCAAATATCGTCTACGCACTCACTCACGAAAACAAACTATTCAAAAGTAGCGACGCAGGCGATACATGGGTTCAAATTCGCTAATCAATTTTTATGAAAAATCGTATGCGGTCTTTTTTCAAAAAAATACTTACAATGTTGGCCCCGATATTGGGAGCAGGCGCGATAGGCGTTTGTCCTCTCTGTTGGATTGGCTCTGCCTCACTCCTTACCTACTTGGGCTTGGGAGCACTTATACCAGTATGGCGTTGGTTGGCATTCGGACTGATTGCTCTTGGTGTAGTGGGTTTTATCTTTGACTACCGAGCGCACAAAAATCCGAAACCACTCATGCTTCTTGCGTTGGGCACAATCCTCTTATACGTCGGTCGCTATGTATTTCTAAACACATGGGGGGCTTGGCCGATTTGGGGCATTGGTGGAATCTTGATTATTGCGGCTGTGATCTACAACAAATCATTCTTTCGGAAACCTGCATTGCCGCCCCAGACACAATGAATGAATTGGGTTTGTAGCCCGCCGAAAAAAAGCCGAAAAGTTCTGTTTTGGTGCGCAGGAGAGGACTCGAACCTCCAAGCCTTTCGGCACATGCACCTCAAGCATGCGCGTATACCATTCCGCCACCTGCGCCTAAATACCAGATTGTCGCCTCATGATACCAAAAACTCATTTCATTTTCAAGCCCTAAACAGGCCCTTCTGCCATCCAAGCTTTCTACACAAAAATATTACGACAATGCGGTAAAAGGGAAAAATCAAAATCTTCTGCCCTTCCCTACGATCATCTGAATTCGTTTTTTAGCAAGTTTAATCGTTATCTTGGTTTCCTTGGAAATTTTTCCATCAGCTTGGACCTCAAAAGGGGTATTCCCTTTTACCACCATTTCTTCAAAAGGAAAAATACTCGGGTCTTCCAGACGTTCCCTTCTCAGCAAAGTCTTCTTAAGAACAGGCCTCAAAAATGCCTCCAATTTCCCATCTTGCGGATGCACAATGTATTCTTTGCTTCCCCTGCCGCTTGATCTCTTCCAATGAAAAGGCTGTAAATTGCAAACCACCAATTCCATTTTTTTTGTGGAACTTTCCACCTTAAATCGTTCGTCGTATTCCACTGAAATAAAGCTTGGGGGAATATATAGTTTGGAAACAAAATAACGGTTATTAAACCAGCCCACGTCGAGCTTAACCACTCTGCGTTTTGCGAGGACATCCGCGGCCTCTACTCCGGCCGGTATGCCGAGAACCTCAGCGATACTATTGTCCAAGCCTATGGGAATAAATCCGAACAAAACCTGGCAAGAAGCGCCGCGAGAAAGAACATGCCCAAAAGTCGTATCGTTCCCCACAATGATAACCGTCTTGGCTCCTTTGCGGATTTCATCTTCTATAACCCACTCAGCATTGGTAAAATTTTGAAGACGTATAATTTTACCCGCGATGCCGTAATCCGTTAATTTCGTTTCAATGGATTTGAGAGCGGATTCGTAGCGGTTTTGGCGAAGAAAATTGTCATACAAATACACATACATACCAATTCATTAAGCAACCCCGAGCAAACTACGGGGAATTACCCTGACCTGATTTCAAATTTTCAATTTGTGATTTATAATTTTTAATCCCTAAAAAACAGGCTCAATTATTCCGGCTGTACTACTTCAGTCTCTTGAACAAAATCTTCTGAAAAAACGCCCTTTTGTTTTACTTTCGCGGTCCGCTTCTTGTCTGAACCATCGTCGGACAAACCTTTCATACTCACTTTGCCCTGGAGCAGAGCGCCCGCGGCCACTACCAGCACGTTGCAAGATACATCACCCATTACTTTGGCGGATTCAGTCAACTCCAGGCGATCATTCGCACGCACGTTCCCTTTTACTTCTCCGGAAATTACAGCGTCATGAGCTTTTACGTTCGCAAGTATCTTGGCGCCCTGTTCCACGGTTAAAAGCTGGGCTGTTTTTACATTCCCGGAAACGGTTCCTTTCACTAAGATATTTCCTTCAGAAGAAAAATCGCCCTCAACCACGACCGAGGGACCTACGACTGTTTCCACTTTGTCGAGCTGAGGGTATTCAGAACCTTGGGAGTTCTCTTTGTAACTATTCAAAGAATCATTCGTTTTAAACATAGAAGCTGGTTTTTTAATATGTTAAAATAATAAATTAAATCGAACTTAAAAAAATTTTCCAGAGTCCGTCTCAAACAAAACTAAGTATAACAAAAACAAACAAACAAACAACCCTCGTCTGAGTATAAATTGTGAACAACAAAAATCCAAAAAATCACTCCACTGCTCTTTCTTTGGCCAGCGCCTGAGCCTTGGACATCCCTGCTCCCCCGGATTGATTTTGAGTCTCTTTCACTTTCTCAGCCCTTTGGACATTCGATGAAATGGAAGCGCTTGTTCCAATCTGCTTTTTCGGGGTTTTAAAGCCTCTTGGTTTATAAGGGACAAAAAAACCAAACTCGCTGCCCTTCCCTATGCCTTTGCTTTTAACCCAAACTTTCCCTTTGTGCGCTTCCACAAATTGACGGACTACGAATAAACCGAGACCAGTCCCCTGAAAATCACGGAGGACATTCGGCGACCGATAAAATTTTTGGAATAAATTTTTCAGATCTTTTTTATCCAAGCCGACCCCTCTATCTACAACGCGCAGGAAAATCCCCCTCAGGCCCCTTTCAATATAAATATGAATCTTAGTCCGCTCTCCACTATACTTTATGGCATTATCCACGAAATTGTAGACGCAATGGCGCATTTTTTCTTCGTCAGCAACCAAAAATTTTAATTTCTTCCTGACTTCCAAAAGCAATTCTATACCCTTGGGCTTGGCCTTTTCTTTTAATTCTTTAATGACATCCTCCACAAGAGCTTCCATATTTATTTCAGCAAAACTAAATTGGACTCTCCCTTGTTCGATTCTGCTTACATTCAAAAATTCATCAACCAATTTTATGAGATGTTCATTACTCGCGTCTATATTATGCAAGACTTCTTTTGCTTTTGAAGTAACAGATCCGTAGGCCCCTTCATCCAATAAAGAAGTGTAGCCTTTTATAATGGAAAGAGGAGTTCTGAGCTGGTGGGAGGCTATGGACATAAATTCCGTTTTCAGCTGGTCGAGCTCTTTGAGCCGGGCGTTGGCCTTTTCGAGTGAGCCGGCAAGCCTGGCAAGTTCTTTTTTTTGCGCAATCTCGCGGTGCACGCTTTTTACCAGTACCACGCCAATAAGCGCTATAATGATAGAAAACACGAGTTTATACGCCAATTCAATCAGAGAACCGGACAAAAGACCTTCAAAAAACAAGAAGACAACCAAAATAAGAACAGCCGCGCTGGTGGCTATTACTTTAACATCAAATAAATGATATTTCAGTATGGTAAACGCCGCAACCACCAAAAAGGCCAGTATGTACAGAGAAATAAAAGAGAGGAAAGAGCTTGTCTTAAACAATAAAATGGGGACCAAAACCGTGGCAGTCACCAAACTTAAGAGTATCAAGACAGCGGACAAAACCAATCTGAGCTGACGTCGAGCCAAACCACTGGACCTCCTATATTTTTTGATCAAAATATAAATGGCTCCTATACTGAAAAATGTTGAAAGCAGAGCGAAAGGTACAAAACCAAGGCCGGGGACGACGCTTAGTTTATCATTCACCACTTTGGGCCCGGTAAAGGCGTAAGGAGAAATATTGATGAACATTACGGCGACTGTAGACCAAATCGCCCATTCGGAAGTCTGCGCGCGCAGACTTAAATGGCGATCGGGCAATACATAAGCAAACAAGAAAAAAGCAAGACTGAGAGGCGCGGCTATAAAAATACTCAAACGGGCCATATACACGCTCGGTCCGAAATGCGTATCCAAAAATACGCTTATGAGCCAGAGACTCATGAGGAGGCACAAGAGCACAAAAAGTTTGTTCGTGGCGCTGTCTTTATCTTGTCTGTACACCAAAAAAATGAGAACCGAATTGATAAGTATGGTAATGACAACTAATATAAAATCAAATGACAGGACTGTTTCGAACATAAAAAATTAATCCGGCGTTTCATAAATGATTTCCGGTTCAAGTCTGGATGAAAAAGCAGTGGGGGCTTTGCTCTCTCCGACACGAAGGATCATGGCTATGCGCTGATTATCTTTTAGTGAGACCAAGGAAGACAGAGCTTCGTAAGCTCTCATCAACATACGCTGGCGAGACGGCTCAATCATCGAAGCTTCGCCGGCCTTAATACGCGCCGCGAGATACGGAAGGCCTGCGAGCGCTTGGCCGCTCATGCCAAGAGAAACCGCTCTAAGCCAAAGCCGCTCGCACAAACGGCCGGCTTCCAGAAATGAACGGTCAGTATCTTCTGCAACCAAGACAAACATCGCGGAACAAGTTCTGTATACCCGAGCATTTTCTTTCGCGATAAAAGCGGGCAGACCAAGCTTGGCCAAAAAACCTGCGTTCTTCCAAGATTTAAGCCTGCGAAAGACAAATTCTTGAGGGGGAGCGAGCTCCAAAGTTTTAACATACAAACCACTGCGTCTTTCCCGTTCCTCGTCCTCTGTCCAGACAACACGTTCAAAAAAATTCCGATGCAACGCCTCTGACTGGAGCATAACGCGCTCCACCATGCTCGCCGCCTTAGCGATTTTTGACCGCTCTTCCAAAGACGTATATATCTTCAAAACAAGTCCCGAATAAAGCCGCGCGCAATGTTCAAATTCTGCCTTTTGGTATTGGCTAAGCTCCTTAACATGGTAAGCTCTTCGATTGCTAGCTCGTTTTGGAATTGCCTGAATGAGGGACTGAGCGTCTTGATTGAGAGAAAAAACAGGCTCTCCAGTTAACTGTATATCTGCCACATGATTTTTTCTCGCCGGATCGAAATAGGATACAACCGATGAACGATAGCCGGCGCCCAAAGCCAAGAGATCCATGTTTTCAATCAAAGCCCCATGAGCAAAAAAAGAGCCCCGCTGTCTGAAATTATATATCGGATTGTCCCGATCAGGAAGATTTATTATCGAAACAATGTTTCCGCGCAACACAAATTTCCACGGCTGTGTATTTTCGCCTGAGGGCGCGGCCACCGCTCCATGAATGATTTTTCTTATAGCGTCTGAATCACTCTTCATTCTGTTTAATCTTTTTTAAATATTCTTGTTTCATTTTATTTGTTTTAAATTCAGCGGCATCTTTTTCATAAAGCCAAAGTCTCGGCTCTGCCTTTTCGCCAACCACGGAACGCAATTTCTTGTATTCAAGATTTAATGCTTCAAGATACCGAATAATGTGAGCCGTGAGATCTTCTTTTCTCACTTCATTCGTCTCCCGGCCAAAAATGAGCTCCAGATGCAATTCCAAAATTTGATGCACGCCCTCATACCGAGTCGCCATAAAAAACTTGCCGCTCAAATGTATTTTCAGCTCATCCTCGGCCAATATTTCCCTGATATGTTCGGGAAAAACATTAAGACCATAAATAGTGGCGTACTGTCCGCTCCTGCCCAAAAGACCCACTACAGGCAAACGCCAATGAGGAGAGGCCAAAAGTTCGGGGCTCAAAAACTTCGACTGCTCCAGATCTTTGAAAGGGATAATCATTCCCCTATCTTTTATATTATAGCGCAATAAGGGAATTCCGGCATCAGCGCTACATAGCAATTCGCCATTTTGTTCTTCAAAAAAATGATCCCAAGGATGATATTGAAATAAAGGAGGGACAAAGCCTGATTCATATCCGAACATACCAGAGAACTCCGAATTTCCCAAAAGACAACGCCGCAATCCTATGGTAAAAGGCGTTTCGTGAGCCATGAAACCCAAATCCGCGGAACCATATATATTGATCGCGTTTTTTTCTATGTCTTCTGTGCCTGACAAAGAGCCCAAAAGATCCCGCCATTTCTCTGGGAAAGATTCGGCCGCGAACACAAACTTGATATTATATGTTTCAAGCGGCAAACCCTTTTCCCGCGCTTTCTCCACCACATCTTTTAAAAAAGGAGGATAACCGATAAGTATGGTTTGATCAAATGAAGATGAAAGTCTTTCAATACAGCTTATAATGTCTTCTAGATGGAGACCGGGCGTGCACAAGGAGCCGGGCATGCCTCGATCAAGGAGCGTTTTTATCGCATAAGCCGTTATCATACCCGCGATATGTATGCCCAAGTGGAAACAATCAATAAATAAGGTTTTTTGGCGGTATGTATCAAATAAAAAAGCAAAAAGCGCGTCATGAAGCAGGGCTGTGCGGGCTTCCTCTGCCATGCCTCGGGGCCAGACGCGTGGCCTGCCGCTCGTTCCCGAACTTTGGGCTATAATACTGCCACGGGTTAAATCGCCATCCCAATACAATTCTGAAATTCCGTACTGGTCTATATACTGTTCTTTGTCAGTAACAGGAACATAATCCAAAAAATCTTTGAAAGTCCCTATGTCTTTGTGTTTTATATTATGTTTACTCAAAAAATCGGCGTACGCCGGAACTCGTGAAGCAGCCTCATGAAACAGACGAAGGGTGGTCTCTTCACCCACATTTATCCAATAATCCTCGTTTTGATTGCTCAAGGCCTCTGCCAAAATGTTTCTATCTTTATACATAATACTGTCTCAAACACAATTTCCGAACGGCTAAAACTCTTATTTGAATCACAAAATAATTTATAAATGTATGTCGTGCTTCTGCCGCAAAGCCTCCAACAATACCCCTTGATGGATCAGATCTTTGACTGTCTCCATATCTTCCGAGAGCACCCTATCCGTGCCATAAGGAGAAATATGAGAGCGAAAAAGTTCATAAACAGTTTTTGCCGGAGCAGAAGCTCTGCTCTGATCCCGTTCTTCAAAGGCCTGGCAAGCCGCCAGGAGCTCTGCCGCGAGCACATATTCAATCTTTTCTTTTATATCTCTTGCTTTGCGGGCCGCTATAAGCCCCATACTCACTACATCTTGATTTTCTCCATTTGAAGGAATGGACTGAATTGAAACCGGGTTGCACAGTGAGCGGCATTCGGCGATAAGCGAAGTGGGGATGTATTGAAGTCCCTCAAACCCGCAACGAAGCCCTGCTTTGGGGCCGGCCAAAAAAGCGGACAGGCCTTCATTCCTCGCCGGATCAAGCATTTTGTTTAATCTGCGTTCAGAAAGCACGCCAATCTCTGTAAGAGAAATACTAAGCACATCCATGGGCAAGGCCACGCTCTGACCATGAAAATGAGCTCCCTGATAAGCAATACCCAGATCAGCGAAAAATAAAGGATTATCGTTTGCAGAATTCATTTCAGTCTTCACTCTTTCAGATATATAAGTAAAAGCGTCTCGCACAGCGCCCAGCACCTGCGGGATAGCGCGCAAAGAATATACATTTTGTACATGCACCCCCGAGTCCACAACTTCATCACCGTCTTCTATCCGTTTCTGCAAATCTTTTTGAATTTTTGATAACTTAGAGCGATTCCAAACCAATCCGGAACCTTTGAGCAAGGTCCGCATATTGCGAGCGCTCCTTATCTGGCCCGGATGCGGTTTGGCAAGCTGAGCTCTGCCCAAAAAAGGTTCAAGAGAACCGTACAAAACCTGAAGCGACAATGAAGCAATCAACTCCGCGTGTTTAACTAAATTCCAAGCATCAGAGACTTGCAAGGAAGCCACTCCTGTCATCATGGTGGTGCCATTGATCAATGCCAAACCTTCTTTGGCCATAAGACGAATGGGCTTTATGCCCGCGGCTTTCAAAGCCTGTCTTGCTTTCACGCGCTTGCCTCTGTATTCCACATACCCTTCGCCGATCATGGCAAGAGCGATATGAGCCGAAGGCGTTAAATCTCCACTCGCGCCTACAGAGCCCCACTGCGGTACCATTGGGTGCAGGCCTTTATTCAACAAAGCACACAAGGTTTTCGCGGTCTCAACGCGAACCGCGGAATAACCTTTGGCAAAAGCATTGAGGCGCAAAAGCATGGCCGCGCGGGTTTCTTCTGTGCTGAAGAGAGGACCCACATTCGCGGAATGGCTCCGTATCAAATTGTATTGAAGTTCAGACTGAAACCGCGTAGGTATCAACGTGGAGACAAAGGGTCCGAAACCGGTGGTAATCCCGTACACAATTTCGTTGTTGTCTACCCAATGTTCAAGCATGGCGCGGCTCTGTTTCATGGCCGACAGGCTCTTGGCGCTCAGAGACACTTTCTTATTTTCCCGAGACACAGCTGCCACAGCGGCGAAACTCAAAGAGTCTCCATCCAGTTCAACCTGTTTAAGCATTTTTTCTTTCATACATTTTTTTAATTAAATCCGGACGAAGCGAGGATCGGGAATCTTCGATACCCATTGAAGACGGCAAAGAAATAACATAACGGCCGCTTTCCAAAATATCGTTACATATAATATTTCTTACACAGTATACAATCGCAGAGCCGGCGAGTACAGCCGTGGTACCCAACTGAGGCCAAGAATATATGTTTTCACCAACATCGAGAATGGATTCGAGCACTGCGGTTTCAAGATCTTCCGGCCCTATGAAACGCGTAATACTCATGGCCCTCTCTCTTGCGCTCTCGGCAGATGAAGACAGACCGGCGTTTTCCAATGTTTTTAAAAATTGATTTATGTCATAAGCTCGATCATAGCGCTCCACATCCACCAAAACACTATCCCCATTATCTATGGCGCTCACGAGAGGTATACGACATTGCGCCGCTTTTTTTCTAAGCAGAATTTTAGCTTCCAGATCATCCATTTCATCAATAATAATATCCGCGGTGTCTTCATGTTCTCCTATGAATTGATCAAGAGTCCCGGCGCTGATCGGATGAGAAGAAACAAAGAGATCTATGAAAGGATCCATTTCATAAAGGTACTCCGCGAGTGTCTCAACTTTTAAACGTCCAATATCTTGAACCCCGCACAGCATACGATTGAGGTTTGAAGGGCTGATACGATCTTTGTCCGCGATCCTCAATCTTTGGGCTCCGAGAAGCACAGAGCAACGGGCCACATTGCTCCCAACACTCAAACCGGCTATCGCAACAACAGATCGCGCGAGACTTTTTTGTTCGTCTTTCCGTACTACATTAACATTGCGGGCAGTCCTCAACTCATACAATAAATCTTTTTCTAAAATACGAAGGCAGCTTTGTCTCCAAGGAATATAACAATAAACCCCCCTGAGAGCGTATGTCTCCTGATAAGCTTCTTTTTTTAAACGCATTTCGTCTGCTTTGTCGCGCAAAGAAGGATTCTGTATTTCGCAGAGTTCGTCAATTTGAGCCGCCAGGGTGTCATGAAATATAACGCCCTGTCCCTTAAGAAATTCCAAACGTTCAGCATTGTTCCGAGGAATAATCTCTACTTGAGGCATATAAATAACACAGCGTCCATTTTAAACTACTTAGATTTGCCCCCTTAACGAGGGGAAGATTAAGAAGAGATTTGTCGCCAAGTTACATCTGCTCCACGGTTTCAATCCCCAAGAGGGAGAGCCCGCGCTCCATGATCACTCGCGTTACTTCAAGCAATTTCAATCTAAAAGCCCTAACCCCGCCCTGTGATTCCAAGACTGAACACTGTTCATAGAAAACATTAAAATCCTGAGCCAGAGCATACAGATATTTCGCTATAACAGAAGGATCATAAGAGATAAGCGCGCGTTCCGTCGCTTCGGTAAAAAAAGACAAACGGAGAAGCAATTTTTTTTCAGCAGCTTCTACGCTATCGGGAACCGAGATAGAAGCAGACGGTTCTCCGGCCTTGCGAAGAATACTTTTGATTCTGGCGACAATATACAAAAGATAAGGTCCACTGTCGCCCGAGACAGCCACTGATTCAGTGATATCAAAAGCTATATCTTGGGAAACGCCAACTTTCAACATAGAATATTTGAGGGCCGCTACCGCCACCTTCAAAGCGATCTGTTTTTTGTCTTCGAGATTGCTTTCATGCATGATCTCTTCTACCTTAGACTCAACCATCGCGATGAGTTCATCACCCGCAACCACTTTGCCCGTTCTTGAGCTCATTTTCTGGTCACCCCTCAATTGCAGATATCCCCCCACCAAGTGATGTTCCTTCCCCTTGGTCTCCGGAAGAACCTGTTCCAAGGCCTTAAATACCACTTTAAAATAATCGGATTGTTCTTTGCCAACCACATGGATAATGAGATCCGGATGATATTCGGCGATATGAAGTTCCGCAAGGCCCATGTCTTTGCCCTCATAAGTCGGGAAGCCTTTGCTGTTTACAAAAACCCTGTCATGCAGGCCTATTTCAGAACCGGCAAATATAAGCGCCCCTTGGCTTTTTTTGAATATATCTTTTTTCACTCCCTTTTCTACCAAACGTTTGCCCGGGCCAAAGACTTCGGATTCAAAATAAAGACGATCAAAATGGCTGCCCAATTTTTTATATATTTCATCAAAATAATCCAAGCTCCATGAACGAGCTTCTTGATAATGTCCCGCTATCTGCGCATCCTGTTCGTATATTTTTTTGTTATACTCAAGTATTTCTTGTTTGGCGCTTTCGTCTTGCTCAAAAGCCCCTGCCCCAAAAGCGTAGGCTCTGCCGAGAAAAGCCACTTTTTCTTTGAGATCAGCTTTTTTGACCTTATCGAATTCATCTTTCATGCGTTCTATGCCCCAAAGAGATTTGGCTATGTGCATGCCCACATCCCCTTGATAATTTACGCGTTTTACATCATAGAGCGCGTTTTCAAAAACCCGGGCCACTGCTTCTCCGGTAACCAAATTTCTTAGATGCCCCAGATGAAATACTTTCATCGGGTTAGGACAAGCATATTCCACCAAAACCGTTTTGCCACGACCAGAGTCAAGCCGGCCAAAATCTCCACGACAAAGTTCAGGCAAAAGAAACTCAGCAGCTTTTTTGCCTTCAACGACAAAATTGACATAAGGCCCGGTGGCGTTTACCTCGCTTAAAAATTCTTCAGCTTGGCTTCGAAGTTTTTCCGCCAATTTCGCCGCGGCTTCATTCGGATTTTTACCTTGTTTTTTGGCTATGTCAAAACAGGCAAAGGCGAAATCACCCATTTCAAGCTTAGGCGGGGCAGACAACTCTATATCGCCTTCCACGCCGGCATCTCTTAATATTCGTACCAATAATCGTTTGACCATATCTGCATCTAAACAATAGCCAAAATGGTATTCAGCAACAAACTTCTAAAGCACGCGGAGAAAAAAACGTTTCCCTTTCTGAACCACATCGCCGGGATTCACCTTATAATCGTATGATTTCACAGCCTCTTCGTTTACTTTTACTCCTCTTCCATCAATGCTGCGCCTGGCCTCGCCATTGCTTTTCGCGAATCCGGCTTCCACGAGCACGCTCAATATGTCATAAGAGCTCGGCTTCAATTCAGCCATATCTTCCGGTTTCCCCGCGCCCTGGATCACGCTCGCGAAATGGCTGAGTCCCTTTTGAGCCGCTTCTTCGCCCAAAAAAGTTTTGGTGACCTCCTCGGCGAGGCGCAATTTGAGATCACGGGGATTTATGTCTGTAAGAAGTTCAGCCCGAATTTCTTCCACCTTATCCATGGGAACGCGGGTGCATAATTCAAAACCAGATGCTATCATTTCGTCGCTCCAACTCATGACCTTGCCAAACATATTTTCCGCAGTGTCATCCAAGGAAATCATGTTCCCTTCGCTTTTACCCATTTTTTTGCCGCTATTATCCGCGAGAAGCTTGGTGCTGAGCACAAATTTTTCTTTATTCTTGAGCTCTTTCATAAGAGTTCTGCCCGCGAGCATATTGAAGGTTTGGTCATTGCCCCCGGCTTCGCCGTCCACGTTCATAGCCACGGAATCGTAACCCTGCATGATAGGATATAAAAATTCATGAAGATGAATAGTTTTGCCTTGTTTGATGCGTTCTTGGAACATGTCTCTTTCCAAAAGTCTCGGCACGGTAAAATGCGAGGCAAGTTCCAATACATCGGCAAAATTCATCTTGGCCAGCCATTCGCTGTTGTAGCGGAGTTCTGCCGGATTGTCCCCGGCAAAGTTAAGGATTGCGGAAGCCTGACGTTGGTATTCTTTGCAATTCTCTATGACCTGTTCGCGGATCAGCTGGGAACGCGTGGCGCTTTTGTCTGTAGGGTCTCCTATCATGGCCGTAAAATCACCGATCAACATAATGACTTTGTGGCCCAAGTCTTGAAATTGTCTGAGTTTAAGAAGCGTAATCCCATGCCCGATATGAAGAGAGGGACCGGTGGGATCATACCCCACATACAAAGACAAGCTCTTGCTTGAATTCAAACGCTCTCTTAAATACTCTAAAGTAGGATAAATCTGCTCCACTCCTCGCGTGAGAAGTTCATTGATTTTTGACGCATCAGTGGAAACTGGCATAAAGTAAAATTAATGTAAATGCTGCTAGCAATGAGTTAATGTCAGGCTTTGATTATTTTGCTACGAATTTCAAAGCCAGTAGAAAAAGGAATCATAATTCCATCGAGTTCAAAACGTCTTTTTTCTTCTTGAGTCATGTTGGGAGGATTGTAATGAGTAGTCCCAAAATCAATACCTTCACCCGTTATAAATTTTTCTCTGGATGCGACAGACAAAACACCTTGCCCCTTGATAATGCGTTCTTGAGCCTGGGCAAGACCCAAACCGGTCCCCATGGCTTTTCCTTGGGTAACGCCCTTCTCAAAAATGCTCTGCAAAAGTGCGTCCCCCATCCCTCTGCCATCGTCATAAAAAGCAATGACCAATTCTCCTCGGTCTATTTTCACCCGAAGTTTAAGATGTCCGGCCTGAACCGAAGGATCCACTGCGTTGGTAATGCAATTGTTCAGCACGTTTACAATGAGGGCATGCGGTGTCTCTATACGAAGATTATGTTTTTCTTCCTCTACATCGGCGTCTATCTCAACCTCGGTTATTCTGGATACAGAAGGCATGAATTTACCGGTAAGATAATCCAGGACATCCAGCATCCTCGAAATATCCTGATCTCGATCTATGGCTATTATTTCATCAGAAAGGTTCTGTTCTCCGTCCCGAGACCGGATAGCCACGTCTTCCATCACAAAACGAAACACTTCCCAATTTTTTTTTGTCCTATCCCACTTCTCCCGTAATTGGGCGATATCAAAATCTTGCCCCCCCAGAGCGGCCTTCAGACGTTCGATTCCCGCCACCACAAAACGATGAAAGCGCTTTACGTCATGATTAAAAAAAGGCTTCGTTTTCTCATCCAGAAGTTCAGGCATTGCGTTTATTTCTCTCTCGAGCGTCTCTATGCTCACGCCAAGAACGCCCGAAAATCCTTCGTCTTCCAACCTGCCTTGATCGAGACTCTGCACATAGTCGTCCACTTCGGAAAATAAAGTATCACTATGAAAAATCAGACCGAACATTTCTTCCTTTTTGAGAATTTCTCGTGTATCTATGGAAACCTCGGAAGCTCCTCTCACAGAATCAAGCCCGATCTGCATGACATGCGGCTCTACTTCAGGCATATAATGTTAAATGTTTAAGTTACCAAGCTGTTCGCTTAGCTTATCAACTCTCTTTTTTGCTTCCTGAAATTTTTCATTTTCAAGATCAACCACAGATTGAGGGGCCTTGTCCATGAATGCCGGGTTCGACAATTTTTTGCTCATTGAATCCACATAAGGAAGGAGCTTATCCATTTCTTTTTTGATCCGTTCTCTCAATTTGTCTTTATCAGCAGAAGCGCCAAGACCGATATATACAAGGTAAGGCCCCACGAGCAGAGCCCCGCTCGCATCCCCAACTTCGGCGGGAGCGGAAAACGCGATACTTTCGACTCGAGCCAACATATTTAATATACGTTCCTTAGATTCATTTTCAAAAAATGTTTGTATGTTGTGATACTCTTCACTTGTGCTTGAACCTATGCGCAATTTTACAAAAGCTCCTGCTCCCAGGCCCTGTTCAGCGCGGAAAGAACGCAAGGCCACGACAAATGATTGCAAAAGCTGAAAATCTCTTTGATCTTTATCCGACAAGCTATAAGAATATGCCGGCCACTTTTCAACCATGAGCAATCCAAGATCGCCGTACACTTCTTCCCATATGCGCTCAGTTACAAAAGGCATGTAGGGATGCCACAATTTCAACAAAGTATTCAGTATAAAATTAAGAATGTCTGATTTGGAATGTTCTTCTTTTTCAACTTTGGAAATTTCCAAATACCAATCCGCCAGTTTGTTCCAGGTAAAGTCTCGCAAAGCCTCCCCGGCCGAAGAAAAACGACATAATTCTATATCTCTGCTCACTTGTCCCAAAACCGCGGACAGCTCGGACAATATCCAACGATCGGCCAAAGTCCAGGGCTCAGGTTTTGTTAGATTTTGTACCGGTTCTTCCATGTTCAAAAGCATGAAACGGGAAATATTCCACAATTTATTGGTAAAATTCCGGAATCCGGCAATTTTTTCCTCTGACAGGCGGGAATCCACTCCCGGGCTTGACCCAATAAGCAAAGATAAACGAGTCGCGTCTGTGCCATATCTTTCGCACATATCCAAAGGATCAATGATATTGTCCAAAGATTTGCTCATTTTTCTGCCTTCGGCGTCGCGGACCAAGCCATGGAGATAGACTGTCTTAAACGGAATTTCTCCCAACAAAAAACCGCTCATAAGAATCATGCGAGCCACCCAGAAAAAAAGAATATCATAGCCTGTTTCAAGTACGCTCGTGGGATGGTAATTCGCCAGATCATTCTGAGGTCCAGGCTCGCCCGCCTTGGGATTCACAAAATCAGGCCAGCCAAGAGGAGAAAAACTAAAAAGTCCGGCGCTAAACCAGGTATCCAAGGTGTCTGGATCTTGCCCTAACTTCGCTGTGCCGCAATGCGGGCAGTTCTTTGGATCTTCAATGGAGACAATCGGCTCTTTGCATTCCGGTTTGCATGCTCCCTCCCCCGCGCAGTACCAAGCCGGCACTTGATGCCCAAACCAAATCTGTCGTGAAATGCACCAGTCTTCTAAATGTTCGATCCAATGAAAATATGTTTTTTCAAATCGCTCGGGCACTATATCCACTTGTTTTGATCGGACAACATGAAGCATCAATTCTTTGAGAGAGGTTTCTTGGCCCGCGGCGATACCATTGATGTGAGAATGAGACATTTTGAATTTTTTATCCACATCCACCCACCATTGTTTCATGATCTGCGGCTCAATTTGGCCGCCGCCGCGGCTGTTCACGGCAAGAGAATGTTCATACGTTTCGTCAACGCGGGTGAGCAGACCTTTGTGTTTTAATTTTTCCACGATCTTAGGCCTGGCTTCTAAAATATTCATTCCCGCAAATTCACCGGCCACAGACAATAATCTCCCCTCCAAGTCTATAATCTGTTGTTTGTCCAGACCATGGCGTTCGGCTATAAAAAAATCATTGTTGTCATGCCAAGGAGTAATGGTCATTACGCCACTGCCAAATTCAGGATCCACGGCTTCGTCTTTTATAACTGTAGCAATAATAGGCCCGTTGATCCATTCACATTCAAAGGTGTCCCCTTGTTTATATTGTTTATAGCGCTCGTCATCAGGATGCATAACCACGTATTTGTCTCCGAATTTCGTTTCCGGGCGCGCTGTTCCAATTTCAAAAGGACCATACTGAAAATAATAAAAGGGCGCTTTTTCTTCTTTTCGAAAAACTTCTATATCCGAAACATTGGATTGCATCTTCGGATCCCAATTCACGATACGGTCGCCCCTATAAATGAGCCCCTCATCATACATGCGCTTAAATGCAGTCCTCACCGCCCGGTTTCGTTTTTCATCCAAAGAATAATACTCCCGGCTCCAATCCATGGACGTGCCCATTCGTTTGGCTTGATTTACGATGGTATCGTGCGAATTCCGCGCGTAATTTCGAACCCTCTCCAAAAATGCTTCACGACCCAGATCATGGCGGGTGCGCTTCTCTTCGTTCCACATAATTTTTTCCACCTTCTCTTGAGTAGCGATGGCCGCGTGGTCTGTGCCAGGAACCCAGAGCGTGCGGTCACCCTTCATCCGGTGATAACGTATCATCACATCTTCTATGGCAAGCATCACCGCGTGGCCTATATGAAGCGTGCCCGTAACATTCGGCGGAGGCAAAACAATGGAAAAAGCGGGCGCGTCCTCTTTTGAAATGCCCTGCTTTACGCAAAAATCCGGATCAAAAAATCCACTGTCTTCCCAGCGTTTGTATATATTATTTTCGTATCTTTCGGCTTCGTAGGCTTTGGGCAATTCCTTCATAAAAAAATTCTCTCTCCTGCAAGAACCGCAAGATGCTAAAGTTCCTGTATTGTAATTAGAGAAAGACAAAAAATCAAGCGTGGACTAAAAAAATAGGCATTTTTGTCCCCCGGACAAGGCTCCTCATCCATAGCTCTTTTTCCTGTTGACAAAGCGAAAAAACACTGCTACACTGAGCAACTATTTAAAAAATAGCAGACTTGTCTTTTTTATGTCACTCCACATATACGAGCAGATACAAAAACAAATTGAGGGTAAAAAACATATTTTGATATGTTTTGACAAGAACAGCAAAGGCGACGCAATCGGAAGCGCCGCGGCTTTTGCGTCTTTTCTAAAACAAAAAAGCCAACGCTTTGATATTGTTTCGGCCGACTTTGCCTTGCCCAAAGAATACGAATTTTTAAAAGAGACCAAAAACATACAAAACGCCCTAAGCAAAGCCAGAAAATGTATACTTTCCATTGACATAAAAAACACGGGCCTCAAAGAACTGAGCTATGATCTCTTGGAAAATAAACTCCGCATTTTTATTACTCCAAAGCAAGGCTCCATACATAAAGAACAGATCAGCACCGCGCAATCCGAATATGTATATGATCTCATCATTGTCCTCGACACCCCGGATCTTCTCTCGCTCGGGACGCTATACACGAACAATACCGATTTGTTTGATCGCACTCCCATCATCAATATAGATCACAAACAGTCCAACGAACATTTCGGCCACATCAATCTCGTGGACATAACCGCGAGCAGCACTGCCGAAATTGTGTTTGCCCTCCTTGGCCGCGTCAATGGAGAATACATAAACGCGGAAACGGCCACCGCCCTCCTCACCGGCATGATCGGGGGCACAAACAGTTTTAAGGCAGAAAATGTAAAAACCCAGGCCCTTTCAGCCGCAAGCGAACTGGTGCGTTTGGGAGCGGACAGAAACTATATCATCAAAAATTTGTACCGAACCAAATCCATAGCCACCTTCAAACTCTGGGGCTCGGTTTTGTCTCACCTGGAATACGACAAAAATGCAGGCCTTGTCTGGTCTCTCATCACCAGAGAAGACTTCGCGCGTTCCGGAGCTCAAGAATCGGATCTGCACGCCATCATCAAAGAGCTTATTTCAAACGCCCCTGAAGCAAAAGTAATCCTGCTTCTCCACGAACATCCGGGAAGCGCAGATGCAGGAGCGATACACGGCATCGTGGAAAGCAACGGATCTGCCGATGCTCTGGAACTTAGCAAACGCTACAAAGGATCAGGCTCTCGCCAAAGCGCTTCTTTCACTATCGAAGAAGGAAAAAACCTCAAAGAAACGGCGGACGAAGTCCTGGATTATATCCGATCCTTACTGAAAATGAGATAAACTCATAAGGAATTTTAATTTCTAATTTTTAATTTTTAGTTTTTAAACAATTTTTGATGGCTTATTTTTAATTATCTAAACGAAATACCGCTATCTGAAAGATACCTTCGCAGACTTGATCATTAGAAATTAAGAGAATAGAAATTCATTAAAAATCATAAATTTTAAATTAAAAATTGTTAAATCAAAGGTCTTCCGGTCATCTCTTTGGGCGCTTTTACTCCCAAAATAGAAAGCACAGTCGGGGCCACATCCGCGAGCATGCCCACCGGATGAAGCAAACTCAAATCTCCGTTCGGCGGATCTCCGGCAGGGCCGCTCTGTCCATGATAGGCAGAACCGACAATGAGGAGAGGCACCGGATTGGTGCTGTGTTCTTTATCTTTCTCACCGGTTTGCAAATTGATTACTTCTTCCGCGTTTCCATGATCGGCCGTAATGATGAGCACACCACCCTTGGCCAAAATTTGTTCGGCAATCTGTCCCAGGGCCTTGTCAACGGCCTCGCATCCTTTAATGGTCGCGGCGAGATTTCCTGTATGGCCCACCATATCCGCGTTCGCGAAATTAAGCATAATCAGATCATAAGAATCTGAATCTATGGCTTTGAGTACCTGCTTGGCGATTTTCAAAGCCGACATTTCCGGTTCTTTGTCATAAGAAGATACTTTCGGAGAAGGAATAATTTTACGATCCTCACCTGGGAAAGGATCCTCAATCGTGCCATTTATGAAAAAGGTAATGTGCGCGTACTTTTCTGTTTCAGCTATATGAAATTGTTTCAAACCTTTTTTACTTATCACTTCGGCGAGACAATTCGTTACCACCACTGGCGGATATGCCACCAAAACCGGTATGTCTTTTTCGTATTCTGCCATGGTCACAAACAAAAAATCTTTTATGGTTTCCCTGTGAAATTTGGCAAAGCTCGGCAGGGCGAATGCCTCAGTAAGCTGGCGGGCTCGGTCTGGTCTGAAATTAAAAAAAATCGCCGCGTCGCCTTTTTCAATCCTCGCCACCGGCTCATCCGCTTTGCCCATGACAACCGGCACGAACTCTTCATCAAAAATTCCCTTGTCATAAGAAGCCTTTACCGCGTCTTCAGGGTCTTTGTAATATTCGTCAGAGATTCCTTCGGCCATGGCCCGATAGGCCTTTTCAATTCTATCCCAACGGTTATCTCTGTCCATGGCCCAGTATCTTCCTGAGACAGAAGCAATCTCGCCTACTTTTATTTTTTTCATTACTTTTTGAAGAGCTTTCACAAAATCAATTGCGCTCTTTTCTTGAGTGTCGCGACCGTCGAGTATGGCGTGGACAAAAACTTTTTTTATTTTCTGTTTTTTGGCAAATTCCAAAAGAGCGTATAGGTGATCTTGGGCAGCGTGCACATTCCCCGGACTCAGCAAACCTATAAAGTGTAACCGCGTTTTTTGTTCTCTTACATGTTCAGCAGCTCTTAAAAAATTTTCATTTGAAAAAAAAGATTTATCCGCGATGCTCTTATTTATTCTGGGAAAAGTTTGATAATACACGCGACCCGCGCCAATGTTCAGATGTCCGACTTCCGAGTTGCCCATTTCACCGAAAGAAAGCCCTACTTCATTTCCAGACGCGTAAAGAGTCATGGCCGGATATTCTGCCATAAATTTATCCACGTTGGGCGTGTTGGCTCTCGCGATTGCGTTGCCTTCATGATCAGGCGCTATGCCCCAACCGTCAAGAACCGCGAGAACCACTGGTTTAGGATGGTCCATAGAAAAAACATCTTGAAAAATCAATTCCTTCTCAATAGATTTTTGAAATTTTAACTTTCAATTTATAAATTTTTAAACAATCTTAGAGAATGATCCTCGCTCAATATCTGCCCAAGAGAGAGGCGCCGGTCATTTCTTTCGGCTTTTTTATGTTCATCAATTGTAGCAATGTAGGAGCCACATCGGCAAGCCTCCCGGTCCTTTTGCGGCAGCGCCTGCCTTTGAGATCCTGCCTAACCACTACAAAAGGTACCATATTGGCGGTATGCTCAGTTAAAGCTTCCCCGCTTTTTTCGTCAAGCATGGTTTCCGCGTTTCCATGATCCGCCGTGATTATCACCTGTCCATATCTTTTCAAAACCGCCTGTACCAACCGATGGACTTGTTTATCAAGAAGCCGTATGGCTCTCTGAGCCGCCTGGATATTCCCCGTATGACCAAGCATATCGGCATTAGGAAAATTTACAGCCACAAAATCATATTCCTTTTTTCGTATGTGCTCAAGTATTCGGGACGCCACAGCGCTCGAACGCATGCCCGGATTCTGTATATACGAATATTCATCCCCGGAACGAATGAGCTCCCGTTTTTCTCCATTGATTGGCTGAGGATAGCCACCATTGATAAAATAAGTAACATGAGCGTATTTTTCTGTCTCAGATATGTACAATTGTCTATAGCTTGAACCTATGGCCTTGGCCAGGCACTCTGATATATCCGGGCTTGGAAAAGCGGTAAGCATATTGGGAAGATCCGGACCAAAATCCGTCATAGCTACAAAACGTATATCTTTGGGCCAACGTTTTCTTTTGAATGATCCTGGATTTTTTTTTGCGAAATCAGGCTGGACAAAAGCCTTGGCCAATTGCCGAGCTCTGTCGCTCCTGGCATTGAAAAAAAACACAGCGTCATTGTCTCCTACCGTGGCTATGGGACGCCCGGCTTTGCATATGATACTCGGCTGTATATATTCATCATTTTCACCTCGGTTGTAAGCTTCGGCTATAGCGTCTTCCGCGCTTCCGTCTTTGAGACCAGAACCCAAAACCATGGCATGGTAAGCCTTCTCGGTCCTCTCCCATAATTTATTCCGATCCATGGCGTAGAAACGTCCGATGACAGTGGCGATTTTCTCGCCATTCTTCATGCGCGCTCTCAGGTTGCTGAGATATCTAACCGAAGAATGGGGAGAAGAATCTCGTCCATCAGTAAATAAATGCAAAAAAACTTTTCTATGTTTATTCCTTCTGAAATAATCCAAAAGGGCGTAAAGATGATCTGGATGAGCATGGGCGCTCTGCCCATCAGTGAGCAAACCCATAATATGGGCGGCTGTATTGTGTTTTTGTATGTGACACAGAGCTTGGTGAAAAGCTTCATTTTTAAAAAAAGTGCCGTTTTTGATCGCTTCGGAAATCATCAGCAAATCTTGTTTAAGCACCCGACCGGCGCCGATGTTTAGATGCCCTGCTTCGGAATTTCCGGCTTGCCCGGGAAACAAACCGACATCAACTCCGTGCGCCTTAAGACGGGCGCTGGGATAAGAACGCAGATATTCAAATATATGAGGAGCCTGCGCCGGAGTTATGGCGTTTCCTTTACGAGTGAAATCGGCCAAGCCGAAGCCATCCAAAATAATAAAAAGAGTGAGCCGCTTTTTATTATCATCACTTATCTTTTTTTTAGTTTTTATTACCATACAGACTATACAAGCGGGTTGCCCCGCTTTATATTATATCTTTTCCCGAATAGAATTTCTAAAATCCCAATTCATCCTCTATTTCCATCAGCCTATTATACTTTTCCACCCGCTCTGATCTCGAGAGCGAACCTGTTTTGATGAATTCGGCGTTCACGGCAACGGAAAGATCTGATATAAAGGTATCTGAAGTTTCTCCCGAACGATGAGAGACTGAAATCGCGTATTTATGTTTCTGCGCCAGAGAAATCGCGTCAATCGTTTCGCTGAGTGAGCCTATTTGATTTACTTTTATAAGCACCGCGGTCGCCACATTCATTTCTATCGCTTTTTTGATGCGCTCGGTATTGGTAACGAGGAGGTCGTCACCAACGATGTGAATTTTCCCTTTAACCTGCTTGGTACATTTCTGCCAAGCTTCCCAATCGTCTTCATCGAGCGGATCCTCGACAGAAATAATCGGATATTTTTTTATCCAAGTTTCTAGTATTGAAATGATATGGTCTGAATCGATAGCGGATTTCGCGTCGGCAAAATAATATTTCCCTTTGCGATGAAATTCACTCGCGGCCCAATCCATGGCTATCATTACTTGTTTCCCCGGCGCGTAGTCCGCTTTTCTTATCGCTTGGACAATATAACGCAGAGCTTGTTCATTATTTGTCAATTCAGGCGCAAATCCTCCCTCATCCCCCACGCCGGTCGCGAATCCTTTTGAGCGCAAAATACGGTGGAGAGCTTGGAACACCTCGGCCCCCATACGCACACGCTCAGAAAACCGGCGATTGATCGGCACAATCATGAATTCCTGAATCGAAAGCCCATTGTCCGCGTGCCGTCCGCCGTTCAAAATGTTCATGGTCGGGACCGGCATACGCCAACTCTTATACGAAAGGCCGAATGTTTGGCGAATGTGTTTGTACAAAGGCTGGCCTTTGCTCTCTGCGGCCGCTCTCGCGCAAGCAAGTGAAACGGACAAAATGGCGTTAGCGCCAAGTTTGCTTTTGTTTGGCGTTCCATCGAGCGCAAGCATGACCTTATCTATATCGCGCTGTTTTGAAGCGTCCACCCCCGCGAGCGCTTTCCTTATAAGGGTGTTTACATTTTTTACGGCTTTCAAAACTCCCTTGCCATTGTAACGTCTCGCGCCGTCTCTCAGTTCTAAAGCTTCGTGCGTACCCGTAGAAGCTCCGCTCGGCACCGCCGCCTCCGCTTTACTGCCGTCCTGAAGGATAACCCATGTCCTCAGGCTGGGGTTGCCTCGTGAATCCAAAATTTCTCTGGCTATTATCTGTTTTATGCTTTGTGCAACCATAGCTTCGAAAGTTCAAACATTTACTGTATTTCCAACACCACGTTCACGTTCATGCGAATTTCCATACTTCCGGAAGACACCTCCGGCGCGGCTCCTCCGCCCATTCCGGATTCCATTGAGTACAGTCTCCCATCAAGGTTTCCGGGAGACACTTCAAATTCGCTATAAGAAGCAAGGCCCAAAACTCTTACTCCAAGAGATTGAGTAAGGCCGAGCGTTTTTTCTTTTATGCGCTCCAGAGCTTTTCTACGCGCTTCTGCCACATACACTTCTTTATCATCTATAGTAAAATTCAATCCGCTTACACTGTTTGCCCCCACTTCGCCTGCCAAATTCAAAACAGCGCTTGCGTTTTCAAGATTACGAATTTTAATTTCCAATTGTTGATTCACTTCATAACCTTTCAAAACTCTACCTTCCTTTTCCGTATAATCGTACATGGGATAAATATTATAAGCCACGGTCCTCATGTCTTTGGATTCCACCCCAAAGGCCTGCAATCTTTCTGTCAGCTTGTTCATCACCTCTGTGTTTTTTTGTTGTGATTCCGCCACTGTCTTCCCCTCTGAAATCATGCCTATAGTTGTGACAGCGATATCCGGCCTGGCTGTAGCCGCTCCTTCGGCTTCTATGTTTATAGTCCGTTGAAGATGCTCGGCTTCCCCGATGGCCTCGTAGGTTTTGAGATTATTTCTAATGATAGTGGCAACCCAAACGATAATATACACAAGGAGAATTCCGAGAAGTGTTACAAGCATCTTTTGAACAAAATGATTTGACCAGCAAGAAGAGGATGTCGCGCTTGGATGGCAGAGTCCACTGTTTCCACAGCAGTCTCCTTTTTTGTTTGAACTTTTTTTGACAGGCATACAGTGAAAATTTATAATTTGTAATTTGTAATTTTTAATTTAAATGATAATTTGAAAATCTTTACAGTGGCATTATACCATACAAGAAAAAAACAAGAAATCCATCATTTGTCTCAAACATAATCATACCAATGCGAGAGGAACTAACATTTTAATTTTTAATTTATAATTTTTATCCAATTTTCAATCTTTAAACAATTTCTATTCTCTTAATTTCTAATAGCTGAGTCTGCTATAAGGTATCTTTCAGATAGCGGTATTTCGTTTGGATCATTAGAAATTATGTCATTACAAATTGTTTAAAAATTATAAATTAACGCAAAGCTTCAATCCCCGGCAGTTTTTCGCCGGACAAAAACTCAAGCATCGCTCCTCCGCCCGTTGACACCAAATCAATATATTCTGTCATGCCCGCCATATCCATACTTTGTAAAGTTTCACCACCGCCTATCACGCCATAGGCTTTACCTTTTGAACGGGAGGCAACGAGACGAGCTACGGCCAAAGTAGCCACATCATAAGGCTTTTGTTCAAATACTCCCATGGCGCCGTTCCATACGAGAGTCTTGGCTTGTTTTATATAAGACGCGAAAAGACGAACGGTTTTCGGCCCCATATCAAAAATCGCTTCATTTTTTTTGCAGATCAGATGCGGCTTTTTCTCAATATCCACCACTCTAAAAGAACTGCCTCGCGGATTTCCCACCACCAGGTCCAGCGGCTTAATGACTTTTTTATTTTTGCCGTAAAGCATCGCCTTCCGCGCAAGGTCTTTCTGGACCAAAGAAGCTCCCACACCATAGCCGCGGGCGTATAAATAGGTGTTTACCAAAGCTCCTCCGAGCAATATATTTGTTACCTGAGGCAAAAGATGTTTGATAACCGGAATTTTGGTCTCAAGTTTGGCTCCGCCCAACACAAGCACAAAAGGTCTTTTTGGCCTTTTCATCACTTTTTCCAAGCCTCTTATTTCTTTTTCCAAAAGCAAACCGGCGTAAGACGGGAGAAAACGCGTGATTCCAAGCACCGAGGCCGCGGGACGATGAGCCACCGCAAAGCCGTCGAGCACAAATATGTCGGCCAGGCTTGCGAACAGCTCTGCCAATGACTTGTCATTTTTTTCTTCTCCAGAAGAAAAACGCGTATTTTCAAGCATGGCGATTTGAGAATCTTCCAGATGATTTATTTCAAAACGCACTTTATCCGCTCGCTTCTCAGACCAGCTCCAATTTCCCGTATTTATATATTTCACGCCCTTGCCGAGCATAATGCCAAAATGTTCGGCCACCGGAGCAGTAGAAAATGATGGCACTATTTTGCCCCCCGGCCTGCCAATATGAGTAAGCAAAATAATCTTAGCTCCTTTTTCCATTAAATACTGAACTGTGGGTAAAGATGCTTGCAAACGAGAATGATCAAGCACTCGGTTCTTCAATAGAGGTACGTTAAAATCCACTCTCAGCAAAACGCGCTTTCCCTTCAATTTTTTTAAACTTTTGATGGATTTCATAGCAGGAGTCTTTTCTTCACTTCTTTTTTAAAGTCTTCCCTACCTTTTCAGCCATCTCCACCAGACGGTTGGCATAGCCCCATTCATTGTCATACCAAGCCAATACTTTGACCAAATTTCCTCCGACTACAAGGGTAAATTCAGCGTCTACAATGGAAGAATGGGTGTTGCCGATAAAGTCGCTGGACACCAAAGGCTCGTTTGTAACATCAAGTATGCCTTTTAAATATGTCCGAGACGCTTTATCCAGAACCATGTTAACTTGTTCTTTGGTCACCGTTTTCTTCAAGACAAACGTGAAATCAGTAAGAGAAACCGTAATGGTGGGAACTCGAACAGACAAGCCGTCGAATTTACCAACCAAACTGGGAATCACTTTCGCAGTGGCTTTTGCCGCTCCAGTGCTGGTCGGGACCATATTTTGTGCCGCGGCGCGAGCTCTTCTCAAATCTTTGTGTGGACCGTCTTGCAAGTTTTGGTCCGCGGTATAAGAATGAATCGTGGTCAGCATTCCCTTTTCAATGCCGAAAGAACGCTCCATGACTTCGGCCACCGGAGCAGCCGAATTGGTGGTGCAGGAAGCATTGTCTATGATCAGTTCGTCTTTATAAGATTCGCAATTTACTCCGCGCACGTAGGTCTTTACTCCTTCGCCTTTTGCCGGAGCGGAAATGATAACCCGCTTCGCGCCTGCCGCGAGGTGAGCGGCGGCTTTTTCTTTGCTGGTAAAAACTCCGGTTGATTCTACCACCACGTCAATGCCCAATTTCCCCCATGGTAATTTTGACGGCTCTTTTTCGGCCGATGTTTTGATTTTTTTACCATCAATAATGAGATGCTCTTCATCATACTCCACACGATGAGCAAAATCTTGATACGCGGTGTCATATTTCAAGAGGTGAGCCAAGGTACGAGTATCGGTCAAATCATTTATAGCCACCACTTGGATGCCCTTTTTCTCCCAAGCCACTTTGCAAGCATGCCGCCCGATCCTTCCGAATCCATTGATTGCGATTTTAATCATAGAATTGTTTAAAAATGTCAAAACCAGTATACCAAATCATGAATATATAATTCAACAACAGACAGACCGGGCGCAATAGATATTACAATTTTTAATTTATGATTTTTAATCAATTTTTATTCTCTTAATTTCTAATGACTAAATCCGCACGGTATCTTTCGGACAAGGATATTTTGTTTAGAGGATCAAAATTGTAAATTAAAAATTAAAAAAGAACGGGTTTACCCGTTCTTTTTTATTTCAGTTGTTCGGCGACTTCGGAGACAAAATCGCATGCCTGTTTTTCTATACCCTCGCCCAGCTCATAACGCACAAAGCGACGAATACTTATTTTCTCCCCTATTTCGACCGTTTTTTCTTGCAACAATTGTTCTATGGTTTTGTCTTCATCTTTTACGAATTTTTGTTCCAGAAGACAAATCTCCTGATACCATTTTGCCAGTTTTCCTTCAAGAATTTTTTCCAACATTTCCGCCGGTTTGCCTTCATTTTTGAGTTGTTCGCGATACACGTCTTTTTCTTTTTCGATTTCTTCGGCAGATACTTCTTCTCGAGAAAGATATTTTGGAGAAGACGCGGCTATATGCATGGCAATGTCCTGAACCAAGGCGCTGAATTGTTCATTGCGGGCCACAAAATCCGTTTCGCTATTTACTTCCACGAGCACGCCTATTTTGCCGCCGGCATGAATATAACTCGCCACTTTGCCTTCGGCCGCTATTTTGCCCGCGCGCTTGGCAGCTTTGGCTATGCCCTTTTTCCTAAGGATTTCTACCGCCTTTTCAAAATGGCCGTTTGCCTCGTCCAAAGCCTTTTTGCAATCGAGCATCCCTGCTCCGGTTTGAGTTCTAAGTCTGGAAATATCTGAAACCTGTGTAGACATAATAGAAATACGTATTAACCACTCCACGACAATCTGCGGCAGACTGGGGAGAGCCAAATTGAAAATTGTAATTTTTGAGAAAATTAAAGTCGCGATAAGCTACAAAATCAGAAGCATGCGAAAACTCTATTTTCTCTCCCAAAAGACGAGACGAGGAAACGGGATTGAAATTTATTGATCCGAAGCCACGGCAGCTTCAGACGGCACGGGTTCGGCGATCTTCTTCTCTTCGACTTTAGAAGACTTGCCGCTTTGCTGTTGTTTCTTTTCCCATTCTTCTTTTCCGCGCTTCACCGCTCCGGCAACCAAATTCACCAACAAAGTAATGGATTTCACCGCGTCGTCATTGGCAGGAATGACATATTCCACTTTGTCCGGATTCGCGTTGCTGTCGCAGATACCTATAATGGGTACGCCCACGCGCCGCGCTTCTGCCAAGGTTGTTTTTTCTTTCTGAACCGCGGGGAGAAACAAAGCGTCCGGCATGCGTTCCAAAGTGGAAAGACCTTCCAAGTAGGAACTCATTTTCTCAACTTGACGCGCGATCTCCAACTGTTCTTTTTTTGTGTAGAGTTCAAAAGCTCCCTGAGCCTGCTTTTCTTTGAGATCATTGTATTTTCTGATCAGTTTTCTGATTTCAGAAAAATTGGTAAGCATGCCGCCCAGCCAACGATCCACGAGGTACGGCATGCCCACTTCAATAGCCGCTTTTTTTACGATTTCTCGAGCCTGAGCTTTGGTGGAAACAAAAAGTATCTGTTTGCCTTCGGCAGCCATTTTTTCCACGACCGCGAGCACCTCTTTGAGCTGTTCCAAAGTTTTCTCTAAATTAATAATATGGACGCCGTTACGCTCCATATATATGTATGGTTTCATTTTCGGATGCCAACGAGATACCTGATGCCCAAAATGGGCTCCGGCCTCGAGCATGTCCACGAGACTGGGAAGATTCATAGAAAATATTTCCTTTATCCTCCTCCATCCTGCCCGCGCGCGTCTTGGCGCTTTGGGAGGAAATAAAATGGATAGAGTGAGGGATATAAATTAAGTATGCGCAAAGTGTATAGGATACTTAAAATTTTGTCAATGCTAATGTATCAAAACTTGAATCTTAAAATTTCACAAAAGAACTGTTTCAGGAGACTGCGGAGCGCGATCTGGCGCGAGCCTGAGCGAAAATTCAGCAGAATTTTACGCGTGCTCCTGAAACAGTTATTTTGTGAAATAAAATTTTAAAATAAATAAAAACACTTAGAAATGAAGAAGGACGGCCACGCATCTGCGCAACCGTCCTTCCAAGGGTAGCTTCTGCCACCCTACTCCTTACTTCACTTCTTTTTGTTCTTACCACCACCCTTCTTCGGGTGGTCCTCCTTGGCCGGCGCCTCGGGCGCGGGGACCTGGTCCGAGGCCGTGGGCACCTCGACCTGATCGGCCGCGGCCTCCGCCACCTCGTCGGGGACGGACGGCATGGTCTCCGCGGCATCGGCCTCGGCCGTGGGCTCCGTGGCCAGGACGACCTCGGTGGCCGGCTCCGGCGCGACGGCCATGCCCTGGTCGGCCTTGGCCACCGCCTCGTCCTCGACGACCGACGTGGGCTCCGCCACAAGGTCAGCAGACGCGACCGGCACCGCCTTCGGCTCCCGCTTGGGCTCGGGGAGGCCGAGCTTCCGGCGGACCATGCGGTCCAGCTCGGTCGAGCTCATACCCCCCGCGGCCTTACGGAAGGCCTCGGCCACCGGTTCGACCCGATCATCCGCGGGGTTCTCCTGGTGGTGCTTGGCCTGGCGCTCGGCCGCGGCCTCCTTGAGGAGGCGCGTGACATCGAGGTTCCCGAGATCCGCGTCCTCGGGGAGAGCATCGACGATGCGCCTCGCCGACTTGTTGGCGGACTTGACGGTGGGCACGCCGCCCATCCTCACCAGCCGCTCCCCGATCTCATCCACGAGTCGCTTCTTCGCCATGCGACGCGTGCGCTTGGCCTCGTCGGCCTCGGCCAGCGCCAGGAGCTCGGCACGCTCGGCCTCGATCTCCTCGCGGCTCCGCGGCCGGGGCATGCTGAAGAGCATGGCCAGCTCGGGGAGCTTGCGGGCCTCCCGAGCGATATTCATCTTCTGCGGGTCATCGGCGCTGATCTCTCGGATCTGTTCCTTGGTCATCACGCCGTGAGCCCGGAAGACCCTCTCCAGCTTGTCGAGCAGATTCTGGAGCGTCCGAACCCGCTCCCGGTAGAGGCCGACGGCCTCGCCGGTGAGGTTCGGCTGGTCCTTCCGGAGCATGCCCTGGAGCTTGCGCATGTGCATCTCCGTGAGGATGACGAAACGCATACCCGCGGACCACTTGGCGTTCCGCCAGACCAAGTCCGGGAAGATCCCGGCCAGCTCGGTCCGCAGGGGGTGCCCCACCTCGATGGGCCCGCGCTCCGGCGGCGGGGCGACCACGCGGGCCGTCTGTCCGCCCTCGTCCGCCAGCATGGCCGTGCCGGCCTTCGAGTGGCCGTTGCCACCGACCTTGCCCTTGGGGGTCTCGACGGCGGGCGGCGGGGCCACGGGCGCGGGCTCGGCGGGCTCCTCGTCGTCCTCGAACAGGAAGGCCATGGCCGCGGCCTGGGCCGCCTTGGCCTCGGCGATCTGCGCCTCGACGCCGCGCTTCCACTTCGTGACCATGAGGCCGCGACCCTCGGGGGTCGCGAGGAGATCCTCGGCCTTCATCGCAGCCAGACCGCGGAGGATCCGCTCGGACTTGGCCTTCGCCGCCTCGTCCTTGGCCACGGCCTGTTCGGCCTTGGCCTTCGTCGTCTTCTCCTCGATCAGCTGGACCGCGGTGGCCAGCAGCTCCTCGTTCGTGGGCTCACGGACGGTCGTGCCGTCCGACGTGAAGAAACCCGACTCGGATGCCACAACCGCCTGCGTCTCATCGCTCATGGTCGCAATCTCCAATCGAACGCCGATGCGTTCGATATCAAAAAAATTAAGAACACACTCAAAAGCCTCGCAAACCCAAGGTACGACCCCAAGAAAGCGTGACTCGAGCCAGAGACTATAGCGAATGATAATGAATTTGTCAAGTATAGGCCTCAACAGAGCGAAAAAATCGCCCTTGACAGCGAAAAAGCCGAGTGTTATACTGTTTTAACTTTACTTATCTAGAATTTTGCGAGCAAAGTATGAAGCAAAATATCCATCCGAAATCTCACCCCGTGGTTTTTGTGGACAGCTCTTCTCATACGGAATTTATCACCACTTCCACTTTAAGTTCAGAAAAAACCAGAGACATAGACGGCCTCACTCATTTTGTAATCCCCATAGAAATTTCTTCTGCCTCTCATCCCTTTTTCACGGGCAAACAAATCTTGGTGGACACTGCCCGGCGCGTGGAAAAATTCAAAGAAAAAATGGAAAAAGCAGTAAAGGCTTCCGGCGAGCGCAAAGGCAAAAAAGTAAAACGAGTAGCCCGCGCCAAAAAACAAGGGGATAATGAAAATGAAATTGAAAAAAAGAAAATAGAAGAAGTAAAAGCCAAAGAAACAAAATAGCTAAGCGCAATGATAAAACAGGCTTCTTTGGCCTGTTTTTGATTTGAGAAATGAGCCACGCCTCTTGGACTTATTTTAAAAAATGGAATCTACAAAAATACAGAACAGAATCATAATCCTTGAGCCTCTCAAAGCTTTAGACGCGAGCGAGGTCTTCTCATTCACTTTAATGGATATCCTATGAACCAAAAATATCAAGAATTAAAAAATAAATTCAAGGCACTCGAAACAGAGCTGCAAAATCCGGCTCTTGTTCGGGACGGCCAAAAAATGAAAGAACTGTCTCAAGAATTCAATGAATTAAAAATAATAATGGGAAAAATACAGGCCCTCGAAAAAACCGAGAATGACCTTTCTCAAACCGCAGAACTGCTGGAGCATGAAAGCGACGCTTCTCTCAAAGAACTGGCAGAACAAGAATTAAAAACACTCGAGGAAACACAAAATATCTTGGAACAAGAGCTCTCTGAACTCTGCCGCCCCAAAGATCCTCTGGACAAAAAAAATGTAATCATGGAAATCCGGGCCGGAGCCGGAGGAGACGAAGCGGCTCTCTTTGCCGGCGATCTTCTGCGCATGTACCTGCGCTATGCTGAAAACAAAAAATGGAAAACAGCGCTTCTGAGTGAAAATCAAATCGGCATAGGAGGCTACAAAGAAGTGATTTTTTCCATGGAAGGAAGCAATGTATTCAAAGACATGAAGTATGAAATGGGCGTCCACCGCGTGCAACGCATACCGGAAACCGAAAAATCCGGACGCGTCCACACCTCCACGGCGAGCGTGGCCGTGCTTCCTGAAATAGAGGAAACCGAATTTGAAATCAATCCCGGCGATCTGCGCATAGACACTTTTTGCGCGGGCGGGCATGGAGGCCAGAGCGTAAACACCACTCATAGCGCAGTGCGCATTACCCATATCCCCACAAACACAGTCGTGCAATGCCAGGATGAGCGATCTCAAACTCAAAACAAATTGAAGGCTATGAATGTTCTTAGAGCCCGTCTCTACGAAATGGAAAGAGAAAAACAAAAAACAGAGCTTGATCAAAAACGAAAAAGCCAAATCGGAAACGGAGACCGAAGCGAAAAAATACGAACTTACAATATACCCCAAGACCGCATTACCGATCACCGGATCAAAGAGAGCTGGAATAATATTCAGACTATTTTGAACGGGAATCTGGAAAATCTCATTGAAACTTTGAGGGCGGCGGATTATAAAGATCAAAGCGATTCAGTAGACGCATAAGTATTCCATTGCTCCGTATTTATGCAGACAATTCAAAAACTCTTAAACCGGACAGCGAAGCGCCAGACCGAAAGGCTGGACGCGGAATTGATACTTGCTCACAGTCTCGGCAAAACAAGAGAATGGATTATCGCTCATCCTGAGCACGCGCCACCACTTCTGGAACGCTGGCGCTTCAAGAGAAATGTTTCAAAACGAATGCACGGCCTTCCTCTCGCGTATATCACCGGGTACAAAACATTTTTCGGGCTGAATTTCGTGGTAAACAAATACACACTCATCCCAAGGCCGGAAACAGAACTCCTCGTAGAAGAGACCCTGAATATTATAAAAACTGAATCCAAAAACATTCCAAAAAAAAACACGCTTCTTATCGATATAGGCACAGGTTCAGGCTGTATTCCCATTTCTATACTAGAGTCCATCTCAAAAACCCTTGGCAATTCAGAAAACAATCAGCGCATAGCAACGATAGCCACCGATATTTCCGGAAAAGCGCTCAAAATCGCCAAAAAAAATCAAAAAAAACATGCAACAAAGATAAAATTCATAAAACAGAATCTCCTTCCACCCGCTTCCGTGCTGGTCTCTTATCTCAAAAAAACCGATCTGATCCTCATCACAGCCAATCTCCCCTACCTCAGCGAAGAACAATGGAACTCTGAATCTTCCATAAAATATGAACCGAAAGCCGCGCTCGTGGCTCCGGACCAAGGCTTGGGATTATACAAAAATTTGTTCCGGCAGATTGTCGATGTCATCCAAAAGGATGAAACAGAATTGAAACAAAAAAAAATCTATATACTCTGTGAAATTGGTCCCTGTCAATCGGCAAGACTCACGACATATATCAAAAAAATAATCAAAAACGCGGACATTAAGATAAAAAAAGATCTCTCCGGACTCGAGCGCTGCTTCATAATTCGGATTGACAAAAAGCTTTGTTTGTGATGAGATACCCCCATTCTTTTAAAACGTGAAAGAGTGGCGTGAACAAGTCAAGGAGTATATTAATGAAAGCGGACAAAAAAGGCGTTATGAGTCCCTTCGTGGACGAAGGACGCATAGAGACTTGGCTGGCCCAGGAAAATCCCTCCGACGGGTTGGCGCTAAAGCTGGCGAGAATTATTTCTCGCTGGCACATGGAAGAAGGAAGACCGCTCGAGGTGGTCCTCCAAGCCATGCGCGACTATGGCGCAAAACGTCTGAGCTGGGACAGCCTGAAACTTCGCGAGAGTCTTGAGCTTCTCGCGAATACGGGGACGCTCCGGCTTTCGGTTGCTCAAATCGAGGCCTTGGTCCGGAATGCGGCCCGCCTTCAGTCCAAACATTTGACTCAGAGGTACTCCTCTGAACCGCGTCGTCCTCGATGCTAGCCCGCCGGACCGCAGTAGTCAGCTCCAACGCCACTACACTCTTTCGCGTTTTACAAAAAATCAAGGGTTTATAAGCCCTTGATTTTAAAAATCCAAAAAAAATTCTGCTACAAGACCGCCAAAAAAGTATTATAAAAACTAAAACCTTTCCAAGAGATCCCCCACCGGGGAGAATACCACAGAACTGATTAATAAAAAGTAAAACGGTTAGAGAACAAGACAAATGTCAATAAAATTCAATTCCAGACACCGGAGTCTGAGCTATAATCAAGAACAGAAATCTGGTTGAGCACCTCGATCCAAATCTTCCCGGCTTTCAAAGCAATATCTTGTCCATCTGCGTCAACCCAGCTTGTTTTAGACTCCAGAGATTCTTTGATCCATCTGCCTTCCACAACATAGCCATCCCTAAAAATCATTGCCGACCCAGCGCCTATCGTGTCCATTTCTTTGCGCCCTATGGCGTCTATGGTTTTTGTATTTACTCTTTGCACAATGACCGTGTCCGCGCTCATCACTGAGCCATCTTGATTCAAGTGGGGCTCTTTCATTTGGAAACGTTCGTATTTGCCTGTGGACGTATTATATTTCCACTCCACCGTGTATACAGGACTCCCAAAATTAATTTCAATGGAGCCGGCGCAATTCACTGCACAGGATTCTGTTTCAGAATAATGCCAGGAACTGCTGGTAAATTCTTTCTGGTCTTTGGCATATTGGTCAAAAGCTTTTTTCCAAAGCTTGCTCGAAGTATAAGTATTGTGCGGCGCCAATCTGTCCGAACTCCGCCAAAAATACCAGCCATGATAAAATTCGTTTATATCAAAAATGTCAGTTTCTGAAATACGAGAAAGAGCTTGGGGCGAACCTCCCACATGCATATACAATGGACGGCCATACTCAAGGAGCCAATCCAGATAATAGGGCCGAGCACTGCGCACTGGCCCAACTTTATGTACCTCATCATCCAATAAATACAAAGCCATAAAACGCGGGATATTCCCTTCCACCGGCGCTTCATATACAATGCGCGCTTTATCAAGTCCGGATTGGGGCCAAGATTCAAAATGGTTTTCCACCATTATAGCCAAAACCTCCCGCTCTGTTTCATAAGCGGTAGCAACACAGACTCCGTCCAAAACTCTCCGATGAACGCAGTCCTGAACTTCCAACGTGTCTGAAAGCGGCGCGGTATCATTATGATCTTGCGGAAAAAATCTTGCGTTTCCGTAAAATTGATACAAAAAATAGGCAAGCAGACACAGAGAAACAGAAACTATCAGCAGCCCAAGAGCATATACATAAGAAAGCTCGTCTTTCACTTTTTTTTCTTTCAACACAGTGTGATTTTTATCCCCTCCTTTACTAAGGAGGGGGTGTAGGGTGTGGTTGTATGGAGCTTAGAGGGATATTTGTATGATGAAATCATGGGATTCTGTCTATACTAACAAATTATAAGCCAAACATAAAGGCGCCGGACAAGCGGCGCCTTTATGTTTTGTATGTATTTATTTCTTTGTTTCTTTATTTGCTTCTGCTTCAGCGGGGGCTCCTTCTTCTTCAGCTTTCTTTTCTTTGCCAGCCACTTCTATCTGATCAAGACTCGCCGGTTTCACTTCTTCCATAGCCTTCAGTTGCTCTTCACTGAGCGGAGCTTCCACAGCCACAACCATGGTTTCCAAATCACCCATAATAGTGATAGTGGACGGAATCCTCAAATCTTTTACTTTAATCACATCATTAAAAGTTTTCAAAACCGATACATCAACATCTATATGACTCACCAGATCCTTGGGCAGACATTTTATATCCACATGAGTGAGATTTTCCACCAAAGTCCCTCCAAGCTCCTTTACCGCGAGCGACTCACCCAAAATTTTAAGCTCTACCGTCGCCGTCATGGCTTCTCCCATTTTAATTTGCTTAAAATCAGCATGCAAAACTTTTCCTTTGGCAGGATCATATTGCACGTCTTGGATAAGAACTTTTACCGGCTCTTTTTCTCCCTCCACCTGAAAATCGATAAGAGTAGCTTCTCCCATCTGATCGTAGAGTTTTTCAAATACAGAAGTCTCAATGCTTATATGCGCGGAACCCTGTCTATCTCCCCCGTATACCACCGCCGGAATAAAACCACTGGCCCGCAGTTCCGTGGGCTTTACGTCTTCCCGTCTTTTTACCGTGACTAATGCCATATCTCTTTATTTATTGATAAAAAATTTAGCTAAGCTCTGGTTATGGATAACGTTATAAAATTCGAGTAATTCATCTTCACTGAGAGACCCCCTGCTCCGAGCTCGGAGCATATCTTGCCTGCTCAAATCAGTTATCATGCCCACCAAGCCCATCCCAACGAGCGTAGGACCGAGCCAGGCAAGCATAGAGTGTTTGCAATGAGGACACTGTATATGCAATAAGCTCACTTCATCTTGCCTATCAATGAGAGTGATATCTTTATCGTGATACTCTTTCGCGCATACTCCGCAAGTCCGGAGAATCTTTGGCTGCTGAGCCGAAGACCCGAGGACGCCAACATTTGATATGTCTTCTATCATATATCTTGCAAAGAGTGAATAACACTATAGGCAATACGGCAAAAAATGTCAATAGGACAATCCTTCAATCCGATACCGAAACCTTATATATTTTTAGTATACCTCAAACGTATAAAATAATCCTAAAATTGTGTGGACGAACGAAGCGCGCTTTGCGCTATACCAATCAACAAGCAGTTAATAAGTAAAGACGAACCCCCATAACTGACAAAAGGCAAGGTAACTCCTGTAACAGGCAGCATACCTATGGCAGCGCCTATATTTACCAAGAGCTGGAGCAAAAACATGAGAGCTATCCCCAAAACCGTGTAGGCGCCAAAATCACTCCGGCAGATCCGGGCGCTATGCACAAGACGCCAAAGAAGCACGGAATACACCAGCAAAAGAAGCAAAGCGCCCATAAAACCAAGTTCTTCTCCAATCACAGAAAAAATAAAGTCAGTCTGAGCCTCAGGCAAAAAATGCAATTGGCTTTGAGAACCAAAACCAAGACCCCGGCCAAGCCATTTTCCAGACCCCACCGCGATAATTGATTGGCTTACATTATAGCCGGCGCCCAAAGGATCGCGTTCAGGATTCAAAAATGTCAACAAACGTTCCTTCTGATAATCCTGGAAGAAAAAAAACCATCCCAATACCATGGCCAACACTACAAAACCGACCAAGGAAACAATATAGCGTTTCTTTGTTCTCGAAACCAAGAGCAAAGAAAACCAAATACCGGCGAGAATTGCCGCTGAACCGAGATCCGGCTGAGCAATGATAAGCCCAACCAAGAGAAAAGTCATAAAACCCGTGGCAAGGACAAACTGCCACCGGTCAAACCTCCGCCCCTGTCTTTCTATGCGCCAGCCCAAAAACAATATCAAAGCGAGTTTAGCAAACTCAGCCGGCTGAAAGGAAAAGCCGGCGACACGAAACCAACCTGTTGTGCCGCGTATCGTCTGCCCAAAAAACAAAACAAGCACCAGGAGAAAAAACGCAGACAGGTAAGCCAAAAGGGCTTGTGATTCAAAAAAGGAAATATGAACAAAACCAAGAACCAAAATAGCCAAAAAACCCAAAGACAGAGCCAAAAGCTGAGTCGGAAAAAAAATAAGATCCTCTCCCCGAGACAGATCCACGCTGTATATGGCGGCCATACCCACCATGCTCAGAATCAAGACAGCGGCCACCAATATCCAGTCGAAGCTTCGCAAACCCAATCCAATGTGTGTAGAGCGGGACATGAAAAAAAGACAAATGTCGTGTTGTTGTAACCGCGTCACTCCGCTACAAGCCGGGCGGTATGTAAACGTTTGTATCAAATATATCGAGTTCAGGCAATACTTCAAGCTCGGTTACTCGCAAAGATTCGGCCAAAGATTTAATTTCCACTTTACGCGTTTCTCCGCTTTTAAAGCGATCTATCTCCACGCGGGCAATCCCCACCGGTGTTCTGTTATCTTTATACATAACATAAAAATAGGGCTGCCAATAACCGTACACGCTATTATTCTTGATATCGAAACTGACCGTATGGACAAAAATGCCTTCGCTCTTCCGAGCGGGAAGAAACTCAAAGCTGTTGACTTCAAAATTGACGCGTTCTTGGATGTATGCCACAGGATTTGAAACCGCATGAGGGTCTATCCTTTGCCATTTTATGTCCAAAATTTCAACTCGAAGTCCGCTCGGATAACTGGCGGCTGTTTCTCCCAAACGAGTCATCACCAGTTCGCTGAGCGGCAGTACGAGAATATTTCCAGTCCCCGTCTTCCCTCCGCTGTAAAAAAATTGATAGCTCACCAGGGCTTTCCATATTCTGTTTGGGTTGCTCACCCGAGCGGCGAAATCATATTTTCCGGGACCGTCATCAAAAACCGCCACACTCTTAATCTCCAAATCTCTGGGCGCGCTACGAGCCAGATAGCGCTGTGTCTCGGCGTTTGGACGGGTTAAATCGTAGAGGAGCTGTTCGGTGCGAGTGTAATCGAAAAAAAAATATTTGCCCCATCCATATATATTAAAAGTAACCAAAAAAACGTTGAGAGTCACCAAAAACCAAACCAGGGTTTTTCCAAGCCTTGTTTGGTGTTTTAGATACCATTCTGCCAGGGTCAAGCTTCTATTGCTAAAAGTGCCGCTCGTGTCGAGGTATTCTTTCAAATTCGGTTTTTTACGCGCCCCTTCTTCTTTTTTCTTAAACAAAAAATTCTCAAGCATATGCGTACAGTATACCAGAAAGGCAAGGAAGCATTAAGACCTTGTCTCAAAACCCCAATTATGCTAAAATCCATTCTGTCTTATAGCTTTAACATGCTACACAAATATGCCAAAATCGCGCACTATGAGCAGTTCAAAAAAGAAAAGCAGCCAAGCCGCTCTGCCAAATAAAATGATAAAAGAGAGCAAAAAACAACCCAAACCGCGCAAAACGCCCAGCCCAAAATCACAAGCAGAACAAAGCGGATATAGTGCGAAAAATATCAGCGTGCTCGAAGGTTTGGAGGCCGTGCGAAAACGGCCCGGCATGTATATTGGCTCTACCGGACCTCAGGGTCTCCACCACATGATCTGGGAAGCGGTGGACAATGCCATAGACGAAGCCATGGCAGGCTATTGCAGTGAAATCATAGTTAGATTACTCCCCGATCATCGGGTTTCGGTCTCAGATAACGGGCGCGGGATTCCGGTGGATATACATCCCAAGAAAAAAATCAGCGCGCTCGAATTGGTGCTTACCACACTTCATTCGGGCGGCAAATTCGGTGACGGCGGATACAAAGTGTCCGGTGGTTTGCACGGCGTGGGTATATCGGTGGTAAACGCCCTTTCCACGGAAGTGGAAGCAAAAGTCCATCGGGATGGAAAAATCTGGGAACAATCCTATACATATGGAAAACCGCAAAAAAAAGTAAAGGCTACAGGCCCTTCCAAAGCCACGGGCACCACCATTACATTCAGACCAGACGCCAAGGTTTTTGAAACCATAGATTTTTCTTGGAAAACGATTATAGATCACCTGCGTCAGCAGGCTTATCTTACCAAAGGAGTCCGTATCTATGTATGTGATGAAAGGACGGCAGAAGAACGTGCTCTGGACAACACAGCTCAGCCTTTTTCCAAGAATTCTTTCCAATTTTATTTTGAAGGCGGCATCGCGAGCTACACAAAACACATAAACAAAAATAAAGAGGCCAAACATCCCACTGTTTTTTATGTGGAGAAAAAAGTAGATGACATGCTTATCGAAGTCGCTCTGCAGTACACAGACGACTACACCGAATCCTTGCACGCTTTCGCGAATAATATCACCAATCCGGACGGAGGTATGCATGTGGCCGGTTTCAGAGCCGCCCTCACGCGCACTATAAATAATTACGCGCGCAATAAAGGAATACTCAAAGAAAAAGACAAAAACCTCAGCGGCGAAGACGTGCGCGAAGGCCTTACCGCGATTATTTCCATAAAAATTCCCAATCCCCAATTCGAAGGCCAGACAAAAGCAAAACTCGGCAACCCGGAAGTTAAACCCGCCGTGGAAAATGTGTTCGGCGATGCCTTTATGATATTCATGGAAGAGCATCCTCGCGATGCCGAGGCAGTGGTGGGCAAATGTCTCCTCGCGGCTCGAGCGCGGCAAGCGGCCAAGATAGCCCGCGATACGGTCCTTAGAAAAAGCGCTCTCGAAGGTTTTACCCTCCCGGGCAAACTTGCCGATTGCTCAAGCAGAGACGCGAGCATATCCGAGCTCTATATTGTGGAAGGTGACTCTGCCGGCGGATCCGCGAAACAAGGCAGAGATCGCAATACACAGGCCATATTGCCTTTGCGCGGAAAAGTCTTAAATGTGGAACGGGCTCGTCTCGATAAAATACTCACCAACAATGAACTCAAATCACTTATTATAGCCCTTGGCACCAATATCGGAGAAATGTTTGATGTCAGCAAACTGCGCTACCACAGAATTGTTATCATGACCGACGCGGACGTAGACGGATCTCATATTCGTACACTTCTTCTAACTTTATTTTTCCGTTATTTTCCGGATCTCATTTACAAAGGCCACATTTATATAGCTCAACCCCCACTCTTTAGTATAAAAAAAGGGAAAGACACAGAATGGATTTACAATGAAACAGAACTCGAAGCCTACAAGAAAAAAGAAGGCATAACAAATGAAGAATTGTTGGCCATTTCCGAAGAATCAGAAGAAGAAAATACTGAAATCGCTGAAAGCAAACAAAGCCAGAAAAAAACAAAGCTCAATATCCAACGCTACAAAGGTTTGGGAGAAATGAACCCGGAACAGCTCTGGGAAACCACCATGAACCCGCGAAACAGGATCATGAAGATTGTCACGATAGACGACGCGGAAAAGGCCAGCGAAACTTTTGATATACTCATGGGCAAAGAAGTGGCCCCGAGAAAAAAATTCATCCAAGCTCACGCCAAAACCGTGAAGAATTTGGATGTGTAAAATATTTCCATTCCATTGCATGGAAGCCTTTGCTTAACATTCAATGGAATGGAAGAGTTCGTATTGGCGAACTCTTTAATCAAGGGCTTGCGGCCGCGGTCTCCTCGAGAGGGGGCCCGCAGACCAACACCTGCGTGCCGTAGCTCATGCGGCGCGCGGAGCCCTCATCGAGACCATTGCAGGCCAAGGTGTGAGGCAAGGTAGCCCCCCGGGACCGGTACTGGTCCACTCGGGTGGCAACCCGCTCCCCGTCGGTCAGACGGACATTCTCCTCGATCACTCGCCAGGAGTTGGGGATCTCTTGGCGAGGAGCCTCAACGGGCTCTGCGATGGCCCCCCTCCAGGCGAGGACCGCCCAAACCCAAACACCTACAATACAAAGTCCGAAAACGAACCAGCCAATCAATCTCTTCATGTGCCTCTCCTATGTTGCCCTCATACATTCTCGCAAGAATACATAAAGGCCACATAGGATACAAAAACAACTCAACATAGCATATTTATCCACTTTTGTCAAGCTTGACAATATCATATAATGAAGCTATAGTGTAAGCATCAATCGGCCACAGGCCGTTTTTAAATACAAAAATATGGCTTTATTCGGCAAAATTTCTCTTTATCTTAAAGAATCGATCTTAGAGCTCAAAAAAGTGGTCTGGCCGAGCAGAACACAGACCATCAACCTTTCTATAGTGGTAATCGCCATGAGCATAGGCGTGGCTGTATTTTTTGCGGTTCTCGACAATGTATTTAATCTGGGAGTTGAATATCTGATCAAATAAGACCAGCCTCTGGACGCTTGGCGCGGCCCGGCTTCCGAATCCTATAAAACTATGGCAAAACAAAACCCAAACTTAGGCAAACGCTGGTACGTGATTCACACGTATAGCGGTTACGAAGAAAACGTAAAACAAAACCTGGAACAGCGCATCGAATCTTTTGATATGCAGCACAAAATTTTCAGTGTTTTGGTTCCCAAAGAAAAAAAGATAAAGATAAAAAACGGGAAACGGACTTCTGTGGAAGAAAAAATATTCCCCGGCTACGTGCTGGTGGAAATGATTGTAACCGACGACTCTTGGTACGTGGTCCGAAACACTCCCAATGTAACTGGTTTCGTGGGCGCCGGCACGGTTCCAACTCCCATTGACTTAAAAGAAGTTCAATCTCTGATGGAAAGAATGACTGCGGAAGAACCCACGCACAAGATAGATGTGGAAGTGAATTCCCCTGTCCGTATCAGTGACGGCCCTTTCAAAAATTTTGAAGGCAAAGTGAGCGCTGTTGATGAAAATAGAGGCAAAATAAAAGTGATGGTAAACATGTTCGGACGAGAAACACCGGTGGAGCTTGATGCTTTGCAAGTAAAAAAAATATAAGATGGGTTCAAACTAAATGAGGCGGATGGATCCCCTGGGGATCGCTTCTCTTCCGCTCTCAACAAAAGCTACCCTTAATTATCATAATAGTGACTATTAACACCGATCAAATATCGCTACACAAAAAATATGGCAAAAAAACTGACAACTCAAATTAAATTGCAAATTACCGGCGGAGCGGCCAACCCGGCGCCTCCGGTAGGACCGGCTTTGGGCCAGCATGGGCTCAACATTCAAGATTTCTGCGGCAAGTTCAACAGCGCGACCGCCGACCGCAAGGGCGAGATCGTTCCCGTGGTTATCAATGTCTATGATGATAGAACTTTTGATTTCATCACCAAAGTCGCGCCGGCCAGCGAACTTATAAAACAAGCCGCTGGAATAAAAAAAGGCGCGGGGAATCCGCTCAAAGATAAAGTGGGATCGATCAACAAAAAACAATTGCGCGAAATCGCGGAGAAAAAAATGTCCGACCTCAACGCCCATGATGTGGAAGCGGCTATGAAAAGTATCGCCGGAACAGCGCGTCAGATGGGCGTAAAAGTGGAAGAATAAACAGGGCCTTGTGGGTCATGGATTCATCACCAAGCAGATCTTGCATGAGCAGGGCCTTAAAAAGGTCCTGTTTTTTGTACAAGTCTATCCCCCGGCTTGGCTTTCCGCCTTTTGCCCTTTTTGATATAATCCAGCCGCTCTCGCACCCATATTTTAACAATTTTTATATGCTCAAAAACAAACCGATCTGCGCGATGTACAACAGCCTGACTCCGGATCTTTCGGGATATATCAAAAAAAAACTTCCCGCCGTGTCTTTCCAGGTTTTTAGCGAGGCCATAAACAAAAAAAACATTTTGAGACGAACCGAAATTTTGGGCATTTTCGTAGACTCCAAAATAGACAAAGCGGTATTTTCACAAATGCCGTCTCTGCGTTTTATCGCAACTTTTTCTACCGGTTTTGACCACATAGACCTCAAAGAAGCCCAAAAACGCGGTGTGATTGTCTCCAATGTGCCCAAGTACGGCGAACAAACCGTGGCCCAACATGCCCTGGCTCTCATGCTTGCACTTTCGAGAAAACTTTTTCAATCCGTAAAGAGGGTGAAAGAAGGAGTTTATGATTTCCACGGTCTGAGAGGTTTTGACATGGAGGGAAAAACAATAGGCATTATAGGCACGGGAAATATAGGCATTCAACTCATCAAGATGCTCCGAGGGTTTGACCTGCGCGTGCTTGCTTATGATGTAAAAAAAAACATGAAAGCCGCGAAAGAATACAAATTCGCTTATACGTCTTTTGAAAAACTCTTATCCGAATCCGACATCATCTCTTTTCATGCTCCCTTGCTTGAATCAACATATCATTTGATACACAAACAAAATATCAAAAAACTTAAAAAGGGGGTCATTATCATAAACACGGCTCGAGGCGGGCTTATAGACCCGGAAGCTCTGCTATTGGGATTGGAGCAAGGGAAAATCGCGGGAGCGGGCCTTGATGTTTTGGAAGAAGAAGACGCTTTGCGCGATGCCGAACGACTTATATACAGCGAGCATAAAGACAGACTCATCCGCACCAGTCTTATGAACAATCTACTTATAGACCATCCGAACACTATTGTAACGCCTCACAATGCTTTCAACAGCCATGAGTCTGTGAAACGTATTCTCGATACCTCGGCAGAAAATATATGCGCCTTTATGAAAGGCAAGCCCCAGAATCAAGTTTTGGTGTCTTAGGCAGTGCGCTCTCTAAAATGCGCCTTGACAGGGGCCGACATATCGGGTATAAATATAGCTGTTTTATCTTAGTGGGACCTCGACCACTCGAGGGTTATCACCACTCAAGGCGTCCCAAAAAAAGACGTCTGAAAATACAGATATGTCAAAACGGATGAAAGACCTAAGGACCAAGGTCGACAAAACAAAGGTCTATACGCTCGATGAAGCCCTGCGATTGGTTAAAGAAACCAGCAATGTGAAATTCGACGCCAGTGTGGAAGTACACGTACGTCTGGGCATCAACACCAAAAAAAGCGACCAACAAATTCGATCCACCGTAAGTCTGCCCAGTGGCAGCGGCAAAACGAAACGCGTCGCCGCCTTTGTGGGCCCAAACGACGAAAAAATGGCCAAAGAAGCCGGAGCGGATAGAGTGCTTGGAGAAGAGGATATAAAGACCCTAAAAGACGGAGCGAAAATCGATTTCGACGTAGCGGTGGCCACTCCTGAAATGATGCCAAAACTGGCGATGGCGGCCAAAATACTCGGCCCCAAAGGTCTGATGCCGAACCCAAAAACAGAGACCGTAGGGACAGACATAAAAAAAATGGTAGAAAGCCTTAAAAAAGGGAAACTCGCTTTCAAAAATGATGAGGGCGGCAATGTGCATGTGGCTATAGGTAAAGTAAGTTTTAATGAAAACGCCCTGAAAGAAAACTACACCGCCTTCATGGATGTATTGAAAAAAATAAAACCAAGTTCAAGCAAAGGAATCTATATCAAACAGGTGTATCTGACCACTTCAATGGGGCCGAGCATAAAAATGGAAAAACCCGAATAAACCACAAAAAATCCTCTTAAATAAGAGGATTTTTTAATTTGCCTCGCTTGTTCTTTTTTGATATACTTTTTTTATAATTTCTATGGTCCAACATCGCACAAACTATATATCTTGGGATGAATGTTTCATGCGCATGGCGCATGTGATTGCCGAACGTTCCAAAGACCCATCCACTCAGGCGGGGGCCGTAGTAGCCAATCAAAGAAACGTGGTATTGGGGCTGGGATACAACGGCTTCCCGAGAGGCATACCGGAAGATCAATTTCCATGGGAACGAGAAGGAAGTCTGGTAAACACAAAATACGCCTATGTCTGTCACGCCGAAGAAAACGCGATATACAATTCAAACAATACCACGGCAGACTGTAAAATCTATTGTACCTTGTTCCCCTGCAACGAATGCGCCAAAACCATAATCCAAAACGGCATACGAGAAGTTATCTACGAAAGCGACAAATACCATGATATCGAAGCTTTTGTGGCCTCCCGCCGTTTATTCGACGCGGCCGGTATCAACTACAGACAATATCAATCCGAGTGGACACCATAAACAGGGTCAAGCTCGGCACGAAACATAATCAGTACAAACACCCGGGCATCTTTGATTAGAGCCCATCTCAAAAATCCGACACGATAAGACAAACATACATGCAAAAAATAATCATAGGCATTGCTGGTGAAATGGCATCGGGCAAAACAACCATAACCGAGTATTTAAAAAAAAAATACAACGCGAGCACGTTTAGATTTTCAGATATTTTAAGAGACGTTCTCAAAAGAATCTGGGTAGAACCGAACCGGAGCAATCTTCAAGATCTTTCCACCTTTTTACGCGGTCGTTTTGGAGAAGATCTCTTGTCAAAAGTGCTGGCCAAGGACGTCCGCGAATCCAAGGCAGCTTTCATTATCACCGAAGGCATCAGACGCCCGAGCGACATTGTATATTTGAAAAAAAACAAACATTTTTATCTTATAGCTCTCGAAGCCGATGAACGCACGCGCTTTGAACGCATCAGCGCGCGTTCGGAAAATCCGGACGATCAAAACAAGACATGGAAAGCTTTCAAAAAAGAGGGCGAACAAGAATCCGAACAAAAAATCAGAAGAGTTATGAAAGAAGCGGACTTCACTATAGACAACAACGGAAATCTGAAATCTTTATACGAGCAAACCAAAAAAATCGTCTCAAGCATAATGCGCTAAGCAAAAATCAAAAACATAATGGAAATCGTATGCGAGTAAAAATTAAACGAGTCGATTCGAGTTTGCCCTTACCCGAATATCATACCGAAGGATCGGTGGCATTTGACATCTATACCAGAGAAGAAACCACTATAGAGCCCCATTCATTTGCCGTTGTACCCGGCAACTTTATCTTAGAAACTCCGCCCGGCCATATGCTGGTGATAGCCGCCCGATCAAGTTCAGCGAAGAAAAAGGGGCTCAGCATGAGAAACGGCATAGGAATAATAGACCAGGATTATTGCGGCAATGAGGACGAGATACATATCATGCTCCAAAATTTAACGTCTGATCCTGTAAGCGTAAGCCGGGGAGAACGCCTGGCACAGGGCGTATTCGTGAAGATAGAAAAAGCCGATTGGCAAGAAGTGGATAGTATGGCAAAAACCAACAGAGGCGGTTTTGGAAGCACCGGTTCATAACTTTGTATGACAAAATATATCACAAACATTATGCGGATTTTTGCCAAGGCCTTTGATCGTTTTCAAAAAAAAGACCTGGAAATCAAACGCGAAGCTCGCGCCATTTATGAACAAGAGATACAAAATACTGAAAAACAAAATCTCGAACATATTAGAAAAAAAATAGACTCTTTATCTTAACCAAACATGTATGGCAGCACTTTTCAGAAGAAGGGAATCTGTACCAGAACCGCATACTGAACCAGCCGAGAACGATGGCGGAGATTTCGACGCGGACACAAAAAAATGGTTCGCGGAATTTGAGGGTGATAATCCGTATGCCAAACCGGGCATGATGGCCAAAGTAGCCGCGTCGGACAGAGCAGACGCAGAATACAGGGCAAGAATGAAGGCTCCTGAACCAAAAAAAATGCGCGAGCCAAACAGACTGGCCAAATTTTTGGGCCTGGGAGTCTTGAGAAATTGGGAAAAAGAAGCTGCGTGGCTTGAAGAGCAGGAAAAGATGAACAGAGAAACAGCGGAACGCATAGCCGCTGAGCATACGGTGGAACAAAATCTTAAAAGGGCCGGCGAAGAGGCCGAAGAGACTCAAGCGGCCCTAAGACAAGCTCAAGGTAAGGCTGGTGAAGGAACCCCCGGGGCTCTGCGCCTCCGTGTATTATCTGGGGAAGCAAGACAAAATAAAAGAGCTCTAACATTTGCGGCCAGGAATGCCAGGGCAGAGCTTAGAATGGTAAGACCGGTAGACCCCAAAAGCGTCCCCGAGAAACGTATTCAAGAGCTTCTCGACGAGGCTGAAGACGAAGATACACTTTCCTACGGCCAAGACGGGCATATGCCTTTTGAGTCTTCAGGACAAAAACCAAAAGCAGAAGATACTCAACAAGCCAACGCAGAAAACGCCGAAGACCCAGCTCTGGAAACTGTAAAAGCAGAGCTCTTGGCCATGTTTAAGGCGGAAGAAAACGAAGGTGTGCATCCTGAAGTCTTGGCAGACGATATAGTAAAGAGTGATTTTGTGCTTGGGGATCCTGAGCAGGCTCTCAAAGCTCTCTCTGATACCATTAGTGGACTCAAAAAAGGATTGCTAAAAAGAGGCATACGCGTAAGTGAGGAAGGCACCGTACTTCTTGATAAAGGATCCACGCGAGAAAAGCATCGGGAATATGAAAAACACAGAAAAACAGTGGATTGGCTGCAGGCTCTGATACTTGCGAAGGAGAAACTGGAGGCTAAGCAAGATACAGATGTGGCGGCTGGTGAAGATGACGATGACCAGCAAGAAAATCAAAATGCAGAATCAGATAATGCAAGAACAAGCGACAGAAAAAGTGAGGAAACTGAAGAGGGCGAAGGCGCGGAAAAAACTCTAACAGCAGAAGATCTCCTCGCGCAGATTGACATGGACGGAGAGCTCGTGGATGTGGTGCACCAACTGGCAAAGTTCGACGCATTGGACACTTCCAACACCGCAGGCCGACACCATGTTGATGATCTAATTGCCGAATTAAAAATAGATCTTGAAGACCAAGGATATGAATTCGATGAAACAGGAGCAATAAAGCTTGATGATGAATCGAACCCAGTAACCGGAATAAAATACAAAAATCCCGATGATAAAGGAAAAATAAAACTTCTACAAGGCTTATACGAAATGAGAGAACTCGAATCTTCTTCTCGCAAACAAAACGACGCCGTGGGATACGGCGAAGGCCAAGAATTTCCTTTTGATTCTTCCACTCCGGAAGAATATATAGGAAAAGAAGCGGACGAAGACGTTAAAAGACTCGCCTTGCGGATAAAAAACATGAAAAAAATATCAAATCCGCATGAAGGTCTTAAACGCAGGATCGCGGAGTTGCAGGGAGAACTGAGAGATTTAAAAAAAGGCAAAAAGAAAAAAACAGACCCGGAAAAACCTCAAGCTACCCTTCACGAACAAACAGATATAGCAAGAGATGGAGAAGATGGAAACAGACCTTCAGAACTTGCGCCAGACCTGTCTGTTGAAAACGCTCAAGGAGACCATACGGAAGAAGACCCGAAAGAAATTGCTCTACGAAAGGTAAAAGCAGAGCTCTTGGCCATGTTTAAGGATGGGGATAATGAAGGCGTGCATCCTGAAGTATTGGCAGGCGATATATTGGACAGTGATTTTATGCTAGAGGATCCCAAACTCGCGCTTGAGGCAGTGTCTGACTCAATTAGTGGTCTGAAAGATGGTCTCTTGAAAAGAGGCATACGAGTAAGTGACGAAGGAGCTGTCCTGCTTGATAAAGGATCTACCCGCGAACAAAACCCGAAGCACGAAAAACACAGAAAAACAATAGATTGGTTACAGGCTTTTATTAAGGTAAAAGAAAAACTAGAAAGACAATTGCAAAATCAAAACGACAAAGCCACAGCCTACGGCGAAGACGGAGAAATGCCTTTCGAATCTCCAAAACTAAGCTTAGACGAGCGGATAAAACGGCTTACTCTGCGCGTAGAAACCATGAAAAAAATAACAAAGAAACCACATGAAGGTCTTAAACGCAGGATCGCGGAATTGGAAGAGAGATTGGAAGCACTCAAAATGAAAAAAACAAAAGAAAAAGAAACCCAAGAACCTAAATCAGAACTTGCAGGCCGCCAAAAACCCCGAAGTACAAAGAAAGACGATATCCGAGCTCTTGGAGAAGAAATACAAAAATTGGATATCGAAGAGTTGGCCGAACGGCATAGAAACCCGCGGCGTGCCTTAGTCAGACAAAGCGGACCAAAAAGAGGGGCAGATGGAGACAAGGATACGCTTAAAAAAGCGGCCTGAAATTTTATATTATGAGAGCGTATCTCGATATAGTCGACAAAATTTTAAAAGAAGGAAAAGAAAAAAAAGACAGAACAGGCGTGGGCACCCTGGCCGTGGCCGGAGCCATGTTTGAGCATGACATGGCAAAAGGTTTTCCTCTTCTCAGCACCAAAAAAATGCCTTTTAAAATCATAGCCACTGAACTTGAATTTTTCATAAAAGGCATCACAGACAAACAGTGGCTGCAAGAGCGGGGCAACCATATTTGGGACGAATGGGCGCATCCCAAAAAAGCTCCTTATGGACATGACGAAGCATCAAGAAAACGGATGGCCGAAGAAAGAGATTTGGGAGCGGTGTATGGTTTTCAATGGCGGCATTACAATGCTCTATACCAAAATTATGATTCCGATTACTCGGGCCAGGGAGTGGACCAGCTCAGATACGTAACAGACACGCTCAAAAAAAATCCAAACGACAGACGCATGATCGTATGCGCATGGAATCCTTCCATGCTCAATGAGATGGCTTTGCCGCCTTGCCACTTTGTGTTTCAGGTGACCGTAATAGAAAACCGATTGAATCTTATGTGGAACCAACGTTCGGTGGATCTTATGCTCGGTCTGCCCTTTAACATAGCAAGCTATGCTTTATTACTACATCTTCTGGCAAAAGACGCTGGCCTAAAAGAAGGCAGACTCGTTGGCTTCTTGGGCGATGTACATATATATCTCAATCACATTGAGGGAGCCAAAGAACAACTTTCAAGGGACCCTGGGACACATCCCCTCTGTTCAATTGAAACCCAGCCTTTTACTTCGATATTCGACTGGCAAGCAGAGCATACAAAACAAATCGGGTACACCAGCTATCCAAAAATCAGCTTTGAAATAGCGATATAAATATGTCCATATCTCTCATCGCGGCTGTGTCCAAAAATAATTGCATCGGAAAAAATGGCGAGCTCCCTTGGCATATTCCCGAAGATATGAAGCATTTTAAAGAAAAAACAATGGACACTGTGGTTATAATGGGTAGAAAAACCTGGGAATCCATACCCGAAAAATTCAGGCCTCTCAAAGGACGCAAAAATGTTGTTATTACCAGACAAGATCAATATCCTGCTCCGCTTGGAGTGGAGATACACCATAGTCTGGACAAGGCTTTGGAAGCTCACCGAAATGAAAAAATTGCCATTATCGGCGGCGGCCAAATGTATGATCTGAGTATTGATAAAGCAAATCTGCTCTATATCACTCATGTGGACCGTGTAGTGGAAGGAGACACCTTTTTCCCTGATATTGACAAGAATGCGTGGAGAGAGACAGAGCGAGAAAACAGAGAAGGATTTTCCTTTGTAACATATGAAAGAATATGAAAGGATTGTTCATCATGATAGAAGGGACGGACGGCTCAGGAAAAACCGTTCAGACCGAACTTCTCAGCGAACGCATCAAAAAAAACGGCCGCCGCGTTGAATTGATCAGTTTCCCTCAATACGGAAAACGCAGCGCCGCTCTTGTGGAAGATTATTTAACCGGTAAATTCGGCAAAGCCGAAGAAGTGGGGCCTTACCGCGCCTCTATTTTTTATGCTTGCGACCGCTACGCCGCGAGCGAACAGATACGACAATGGATCAGAGAAGGATCAATTGTCATAGCAAACCGTTATGTGGCCTCAAATTTAGGCCACCAAGGCGGGAAAATTAAAGATAAAAAAGAGCGGAGGCGTTATTACGAATGGGATTATCATATAGAATATGATATTTTCAAAATCCCTAAGCCTGACGTCAATATCATATTGCATGTCACGCCCGAAATATCTCAGTCGCTCGTGGATAAAAAAGAAGCCCGCGCCTATCTGAAAGGAAAAAAGAGAGACATCCACGAAGAAGATCTCGAACACCTGGAAGACGCGGAACAAGCGTATTTGGAGATAGCAAAATTGTTCCCTGAATTCAAACTCATTGAATGCGTGGAGTCCGGCTCCATACTTCCCGTTGAGCGCGTACAAGAACATATTTGGGATTACGTACGCCCATATATCGAGTAAAAATACCGTCGTTTTATTGTTGGAGCAGACCATCTGTGCTATACTAAGAATACTTATATTTATAAAATCCTATGCTTATAACAGCACGCGATTTGGTGATACAGAGTTTCCTCCTGTACAAAAAACATTGGAAACTCATGTTTCAATTTTTGGGGCTTCTCTTTATCCCCTACTCCGTACTCGGAGTTTTGGGAAGCATTATCAAGCCGGTTGTAAGCCAAAGTTCAAGCTCTCTAGTATCAGCCGGTTTCGGAGTTGGGTACACGGTGCTCGTGGTCATTGCTTCAATTATCGGTTTTTGGATTTCAATAGCTTTGACAAAAGCAATAGCTGAAATCTACAGAAATGAAAAAGAGCAGCCCAAAACAAGCGAAGAACTCGCCGATGCCAAACCTTTTGTATGGCCGGCTATATTGGCCATTGTTCTTGGAGCTCTGGCCATAATAGGTGGCTTTTTATTATTAATAATACCAGGGGTTATATTGGCGCTTTGGTTCATCTTCTCCATCGAAGCAGTCATTCTAGACGGAAGAAAATCTCCGAAAGAAGCTCTCAAAGCAAGCCGGGAACTCTCTAGGGGCCGCTTTTGGGCGGTGCTTTGGAGATTGGTGGCGCCTTGGATCGTTTTTGGACTCATAGCTTTTATACCACAGCAATTATTAAAAATAATGCTTGTCCTTATAAAACAAAATATCGCGCTCGGGTCTTTCGAATATTTCATCAGTATGAACGCTCTGCAGATATTGCTTATCATCGTAAGCCTCTTGCTTACTCCGCTTACGGTATGCGCCAAAACCATTTTGTATCTCGAACTCCGAGATACTCAGCTTCCAAAATTAAAAAAATGAAAAAAGAATGGTAACCATGCAACGCGCAAAAAATACCATACAAAAAACCGCTCAGGCGGTTTTTTACATATCTGAGGATCTCTTGCAATTCCGCTCTTTTCATCCAAAAGTCTTCGTGTTACCATACATACGCCTTTTGTCCGAATTTGATCTGAATTCAGGGGGAATTTACTTTTGAAATGAGCCCTAATATGAAAACTATGGAAACACAATACACTACTATTATAGGCATGGAGGTCCATGTTGAGCTCAAAACTGAAAGCAAAATGTTTTGTTCCTGCAAAAACACTCCTGACTCGGGAGAACCCAATAGCTCTATTTGCGAAATCTGCACGGCTCAGCCCGGCAGTCTTCCGGTCCCGAACCGAAAAGCAGTGGAATGGACTGTCCTTATTGGCCGAAGCCTTGGCTGTACTATTCGCGAAATTTCCAAATTCGACCGGAAGCATTATTTTTATCCTGATCTGCCAAAAGGCTATCAAATATCACAGTACGACGAACCGATCGCCGAACAAGGAAAGATCGAACTCTCATTTCCTGTTGAAGAAAACATACGGCCGAACGCCAAGATAGGCATCCACAGGGTTCATCTCGAAGAAGACACAGCGAAATTACTGCACAACAATAAGAAAGAAACTCTCGTGGATTTCAATAGAGCGGGAACGCCTCTCGTGGAAATCGTTACTGATCCTGATTTCAAAACAGCCGTAGAAGCCAAAACCTATTGTCAGGAATTACAAATGATCATGCGCTACTTAAAAGTGAGCGACGCTGACATGGAAAAAGGGCATATGCGCTGTGAAGCCAATGTTTCAGTCCAAAAAGCCGGAACATTCGAGATTGTAGACGGAATAGTGAGAGCTCTGGGAGACCATAAACTCAACAATAAAGTGGAATTGAAAAACATAAATTCATTCAGAGCCGTGGAGCGCGCGATTGATTATGAGATAGCTCGACAAATCTCCCTGCTAGAACAAAAAAAAACCTGGGAACAGCAGACGCGAGGCTGGGACGAAGACAAACAAGAAACCGTATTGCAACGCGTTAAAGAAAATGCCGAGGATTATAGATATTTCCCCGAACCGGACATCCCGCCTTTTCACCCGGCCACCATGGGTGCAGAGAATCCTTTGCCAGAACTCCCCCAAGCCCGCAGAGCTCGTTTTCATGAAGAATTCGGTTTTTCTTACGCGAATTCCAAACTCCTGAGTGCAGATCCTCGTTGGGCCGATTTTACCGAACAAGTCATGACAGAAATGGTAGACTGGCTCTACTCTCTCCCTGAAATGAAAAAAGAAACCAGCGACGAAATCCGAGAAAATAAAAAAAATAAAATCGCCCGTCTGGCCGGCGGATGGCTAACCAGCAAATTGATGGGTTTCATGAATGAACGCAAAATTGATATTAAAATACTAAAAATAAAACCTGAAAACTTCGCCGAATTGATAGCCTTGATATACGCCGAACGGGTCAATTCCACCAATGCCCAAAAAATCCTCATCGAAATGCTGGACTCCGGGGTTGATTCAGATCCTTCTCACATTATGGAAGAAAAAGGCTACGGACAAGTCTCAGACGAGGTGACGATTGAAAATCTGGTCAAAGAAGTGATACAAAACTATCCAAAACAAGTTGAAGAATTCAAATCCGGGAAAGAGCCTGTGTTGAAATTCCTTGTGGGCATGGCAATGAAGGCCACGGAAGGCAGCGCTGATCCGAAAATAGTGGAAAAAAAACTCAGAGAGAAGCTACAAGATCTTATATAAATAAATTTCGACAAATAATATCTTATGAGACGTCGTGAATTCTTAAAAGGATTAGGGGCCGGAGCAGCTACTCTATTTTTTACTGGTGACAAAGATAACAAACCAACTCCAGCGCCAATGGAGTCCGAAACCGAGAATGAGAGAGAAAGACCTTTTAGTTACAGTGACTTTCTGGAAGGACGCCCTGAATTTTCAAAAAACGCGGCATTGTCTGAACGCGTAGAACAAGCATGGGGAGACGGCACGGCCCTGCTCGATTATGTGGCTGATCGCATTCCAGCTGTCATGTCCATTGATTTCCCAAAATCCAAACCTATCAACGAGCTCCTACGCAAAAATTATCCGAAAGTCGTCCCTAACATTTTTCTGCAAGACCAGGCTGAAAATGAACTAAGACAAATAGGCCAATGGCTCAGTCTCCTCGCACATATTGCTGGCGCAGAAAGACCATACACGCCAAAGCTTGTGGACCAGGTGCTTGATTATCTCTACCAAAATAGGGGAACGGGCTTGGCTGATAGAAGTGAAAGTCACATCATGTCGCTCGAAGGCGAACTCGCTGAACATGCGCCGCAAGACTCTCGCCTACTGTCTCTCATCGAGCAAAGATACAAACAAGGAATTTCAAGCTCTTCGGGTAGTAATGACGACAGTGTTTGGCACACAGAGGACGCCAGATTTCCAAGCACACCAGAATTAAGCTGGCTTATGGCCACAGCCGCTCGTTTGCATATGGGGTATGATGAAAAAAAATTTCGTTTAGTAGAAGAACTCGCTTACGACTTTGATACTGAAGGCAGACAAATATTCAATAACCGAATACCCGAAGTACAGGCATCACCACGAGATTTGGCTGAAGTGGCATTATACTATATGACTCCTCCAAAAAGTGAGTCAGATCGGCGACGTATTACCATGTCCGGAAATTGGGGCTTTATTGAACATGGCGCCCACGTTGTCCATGGAGGACTGCTTCTTTTAGGAACTTACCAAAAAGAAATGGCTGATCGTGATCCTGAACTGCTCAAAAATTTACGCGCTCAGACTTACGAATCGATAAAAGAGATACTTTTCTATCGTCATTCAGACTCTATTAAAGACAAAAATAAACCTAACCAACAACGAGCGCACGAAGATTACCTCTACGGCGGCCACTTACTGCAAGCCGTGCTTGATGAACAAGCTGGCGCTATTTTTGAGATACAGGGTGAATTTTTCACCGCTCAGCAAGTCTATACCAAATACGGATCAGAGATTGCAGAACATGCGGAAAAAATAACAAAAAGTGAAAAACCTGTCACAGACTATGACGCGCTTGATGTATTAGCCACCATCGCAGATCTAGCCGCAAGCGACCTCAGACCTGTCGTAGAACACAGCACAGCATCAAAAAGTTCGGTACCTTTTTATGTCGGCCACACCATAGCCGGGCTCAATAGATTAAGGGAAATTATAAAAAAATAAATTCAATATTTTATTTTATATGACGAAGCGACCCTGCGCAAGGATCGCTTTCTGTTTGCCCCCCTATTTTCGGCCGGCTTCAAAATCCAAGATCCACTCGTTCGCCTCGGTGAACCTCTCGTAGAGCCAGGTCTTGATGGCCAGCTGATCTTCCGCCTCATCCGGCAGAACGCCAGGCGGCTCCACCAGCTCAAAACGCACGAGAGCGCGAGTGCCCCCGTCTTGTGCTTTTCGAGCCAGCATATCCCAAGATTCGGTTTCACCATCCGGCTCAAGGCCGGGAGAAAACGCGGTGCTCATAAAGACCACCTGGGCTCCCGGAACCCCGCGGATCAAGGCCTGCGTCCCCCGGTAAGAAGGCGCGAGAGTCCGAAGGCTTTTTAGACTCAACAAAGGATACCCCATGCCATGAAAGAAACGCAGGGCATCGGCGCGGCGGCCTCGGAAAGGCCTGCTCCTATCCGGAAAGAGCATAAAGAGCGGCGCCCGCTCACCATTCAGGTTCGCAAGCCCTGCTTTGATAGCCGAGACCGCGGAGTCGCCCTTGCGCTTGCGGATAAACATGCCGCGAGCCAGCTTGACTCCAATGGCGAGCGGTATTGCTTGCCAGCGGTGCTTGGCGTCCGCCACCACGCGGGGCACCTTGCCACCGAACAAGTCAAGGATGTGTTCCACCATCCCCGGGATCACAGAGGTAAAGGGATGCGGGCCAATAAGCAGAATAGGTCGTTCATGGTCTATTCCCTCAAGACCCTGTGTCTCCCTTTCAACTTTCAAACCAAGGGATGGATAGCACTCCTTCATGGTCTCGACAATCCAGGACCGTACATAGGGCGCCATTTCCTTGCCCCTGATCCAAACCGCCCACAAAGCCCGCGCAAAAACCCAGCGGGTCAAAATCACCAACGCGCGCCACAAAATGCGTTTGCCGGAAACAAAATCAGGCGTTTTGCTCATCTCAGCCATGTTGCGTCCCTCCGTGTTTCCTATTTCTTCTACCATTTTCAGAGTTCTGTGTCAATCGCTCTTGCTTATTTGTTTGTATTTGTTCGATTCATTTATAAAACAAAAACCACCCTCGTCCGATCTACATAATTATTATTATGAATATCGGACGTTTGAGGGTGGTTTTGATTTCTCCTGAGACAGCAGGACTCGAGCGTCGCGCAATTGCGCTTCGCGAGTTCTGCCGCCTAGTCAGGAAGCCTCTCTAGACCAGGTAGAGCACAGTGATCACCACCATGGCCACACCGATGAGAATGAGAACCAGGCCTTCGATGGCCTGGAGCCAGCGATCCTCCGCGGAACGCTCGATACTCCCGATGTCGTCGTCGATGTACTGGGACCGCTCGGTCACGGCCCTTTCGATCTCAAAAACTCCCAGGAAGAAAATCAGGCCTCCGGGGAGGCCAAGGAACATACTCGCCACCTGGCGAGCAATCCCCCAGTAACTCTCAGGAGGGGTGTACCGCGCGGCCAGGTACATCAGGCCGCTTACAATGAAGGTCAGCAGGGTACCGAAGAACAGGAAGGCGAAGGCCGCCTCCCAAAGGGCCGCGGCCCTCTTCTTCAATTCGTCCAAAAAAAACATGGTGGCTTTCCTTTCACAGTTTCACACGGGGGACACCTCTCTTTTTAGAAATTTTCCTAAAAAAGGAGCTGGCCCCTTCACAAGGTGTGAAGGAAAAAGTAAAAAATGATCCTACTTTCTAATAAGTTAACGAATGAGTATAGCACAAAAATGGGCTTTTGTCAATCTTCTGTACCAAAAAACCCTTATTTAAGAGCTTTTTTATTCATTTGAAAAATCATCGGCTATACACACCAAAACACTTGAAAGCCAAAACCAAACCATGCTACAATAAACTAAATATGCGTGAAAAATCAGACATAACCGATACAAAAAAATGGGGATCCGAAACCACCCGAAATGGGTGGTTTTTTATTGAACAGGGTTCAAAATTAAAAAATACAGAGTCTTGGAATCTAAGACAGCAATTTCTTGAAACGATAAAACAAAAAGGCGGCTGGGTAAACTGCCACGCGCACATGGACAAGGCTTTTTATATTTCCAGACAAAGACTGCAAAAAGCGGGTTTGGATATGGCACAAAAATGGAGAATGAGTGATGATACAAAAAAGAAAGATACTCAGGAAGACGTTGAACATAGAATTAGAAAAGTCCTGGATATTATGATAGCCCAAGGTGCGCGGCATGCGGCAACCTTTATAGACGCCTACGAGGCGATGGGGCACAGAGCTATAGACGCGGCTCTGAAGGTGCGGAAACTCTACAAAGATAAAATAACACTGACTCTGATCTCGCATCCGCTCGGCGGCCTCTTGGACAAAAAATCACAACGCCTGTACATGGAAATTACCGAGAAAGCCGACATCGCCGGGGGTCTGCCATCTTATGATAGGCCTTATGACGCAAAAAATTTTGATATCCTGTTCAGCATCGCACGGCATTTAAATAAGCCTCTGCACATTCATATAGATCAAGAAAATAATCCCCATGAGCGGGACTCTGAAAAACTCGTGTATTACACAAAAAAGTACAAATACGAACATAGAGTAACTGCAATCCACGTCATTTCCCTCTCATCCCAGAGTGAATCGTATCGAAAAAAAATCTATAGACAATTCGCCAAGCTTGGCATTTCGGTGATCGTCTGCCCTTCCGCGGCCATCAATATGCGCCAACTTGAGAACTATGAAGCGCCGGTACATAATTCAATAGCCAATGTACCTGAGATGCTCGAAGCCGGAGTGTTGGTAGGTCTGGGAGTGGACAATATATGCGATTTCTACAATCCCTTCGGAGACGCGGATCTCTGGTTTGAAAGCCGCTTGCTCATGGATGCCTGCCGTTATTATGACTTTGATCGAATGATAGATATATGCACTGAAAATGGAAAAAAAATTCTTGAAATAAAATAAACCAGGCCGGCTTGTCCAGCCATCACATCGGACTTAATTAAAAATTGTAAATTAAAAATTAAAAATTATTAATCATTATCTTCTATGAAAGAACAAAGTACCTACACGCATATCGCCTCTTACGAGCCCAAGGATCCGAGCGAAGTAAAACGAGTGGTGCTCCTCTACTCCGGCGGACTCGATACTTCGGTAATGCTCAAATGGATTCAAGACAGATACCACGCGGAAGTGATAGCTCTTTGCTTGGACATTGGCCAGCTTGCCGATGACCTGGAATTTATAAAACAAAAGGCGCTTAAACTTGGCGCGATCAAAGCCATTGTGCTCGATTGCAAAGACGAATTCGCTGACAAATATATTTCCCGGGCTATAAAAGCCAACGCCTGCTACCAGGGAGACTACCACCTCAGCACGCCCATCGGCAGACCTCTTCTCGCCAAAAAAGCGGTGCAAATCGCTTTTGAAGAAAAAGCCGACACGATAGCCCACGGCTGTACGGGCAAAGGCAATGATCAGGTCCGCTTGGAAGGCACCGCCGTTACGCTCAATCCGGACATCAAAATTATCGCCCCTGTCCGCGAATGGGGCATGGGGAGAGACGAAGAAATAGCTTACGCGGAAAAACACGGTATTCCCATAAGCCATAGCGCAAGCAAGCCCTACAGCCATGATGACAATATGTGGGGCGTAACCAGCGAAGGCGGAGAAATAGAAAATCCGGAACTCATCCCGCCCCTCGAAAATATTCTTGAAATAAGCACTCCGCCCAAAAAAGCTCCGGATCAGGAAGAATTGGTACATCTCGAATTTGTAAAGGGCCTACCAGTTTCTCTCAATGGAGAACAAATGAAACTGAGCGAATTGGTCATACGGCTCAATCGCTTGGCCGGCAAACATGGGGTGGGAATCGTGCACCATCTGGAAGACAGGGTGGTGGGTTTGAAAGTTCGAGGCTTGTACGAACAGCCCGCGGCTCATGTCATTATCAAAGCACATAAAGAACTGGAAAAATACGTCTGTACCCGGCATGAAAACAAATTCAAAGAATTGGTAGACCAAGAATGGGCATACCTGTGCTACGGAGCGCTTTGGTACGAACCGCTCATGAAAAATCTTTCCGGTTTTATAGACACGGTGAATGAAAAAGTAAATGGCACGGTAACCCTAAGACTGTACAAAGGAAATTGCGACGTGGTGGCTCTCAAAACTCCTGATGCCCTGTTTGACGAAAAACTGGCCACCTTCAATAAAAACGATTTGTTCAATCAAAATGCCTCACCCGGTTTCATTGAGCTGTGGACTTTGCAAATGAAGATGGCTCGACAGACCAAAAAAAATATCCTGTTTACGGTGAGCGGAGCAAAAAAACAAGAATTACTTCAAAGTATGCGAGACTTGCAAAAATTAAATTGCATATTGTACGCCACCAAACATACCAGCGAATTTATGGAACAGCATGACATCGTCAACAAACTGGTGCACAAAATTTCAACCCAAGAAAGGCCGAACATTGAAACGCTCATGCGAGAACGCCGTTTTGACCTTATCATCAATATACCTTCTCCAGAAGGAAACGGAGAACAAAAAACCGATGGGGAAAGAATGCGAGAACTGGCCGTGGAGCACAATGTCCCTCTCGTCACTGACGTGGATGTGGCCAAAAGCATGGTGGAAAAACTCAAACAAATATACGAACGCTAAAAAGACGGCATAATTTTTATGAGTAAACCGAATATTTCGGTATCTTTCGCAGGCATAACACTAAGGAACCCAACTATCTTGGCTTCCGGCATTTTGGGAGTGACAAAATCTTCCCTAAAGTACGTAATAAAACACGGAGCCGGAGCCTGCGTGATCAAATCAATAAGCCTTGAACCGAGAAGCGGCCATAGGGCACCCAATATGCATCCCGTGGAAGGAGGATTTTTGAACGCGGTCGGTTATTCCAATCCCGGCTTGGAAGAAGCAAAACGAGAATTTTTACATCTATCAGACCTGCGAGCTCCGGTGATAGCGAGCATCATAGGAAAAGACGCTGAAGAATTTGCCAAAAATGCTGAACTTTTTTTGAGCGATGAATTCGCAGCCGTGGAAGCTGTACTGTCTTGCCCACACACACCCGGATACGGGACTCTCGCAGGCCAAGGCAGTCCGGAAGCTACTGAAAAAATTACCAAAGCGATTAGAGCAAAAACCAAACTGCCTTTATTTATAAAATTATCCCCTCAGAGCGAACCAATCTCAGAAGTCGCGAAAGCGGCGGAAGCCGGCGGAGCGGATGGCATCACGGCGATCAACACCGCGGGCCCGGGAATGTATATAGACATAAAAACACGAGCGTCTGTGTTACATTTTGGCATGGGAGGACTTTCAGGACCGGCGTTGAGGCCCATTGCCGTGCGATGCGTTTATGATATATACAAGTCAGTAAAAATTCCCATAATAGGAGTAGGCGGCATCCAATCCGGAAGAGATGCCATAGAAATGATGATGGCAGGGGCGCAGGCCGTACAGATCGGAACCGGAATTTATTACAAAGGCATTGACGTGTTTAAGCAAGTTACGGACGAGATAAAAATATTTATGGAAGAAGAGGGCATAAAAAAACTTTCAGAAATAGTCGGGGCAGCACATAAAAAATAGAATAGCTTTCTGACGCGGAGTTGCCTACTTATCCCTTTATAACATATTTTTATGAATCCTGCGGAGTCAGCTCGCTTCGCTCTCGCATTCATCCTTAGGCTTTCTAAAATATGTTATAAAGGATAGGTTCCCGGATTTATATAATGCATAATATCCGGACTGAAGCTTCGTACATAATGTTTTTTACAATGGCAACTGTTTGAGTCCGGCTTCGGCCGGGCGAGTTTTGCCATTGTAAAAAACATTATGTACGAAGCTTCTCCAACAAAATCCCCTATAAATTATATGAAAGACATACTGCCTGATGTGCAAAAAACCCTGCCCATCAAAAATATCACGAACGAAAATCCGCATGTAAAAACCTTTTGGTTTGAACATACTCTGCACTCCAAACCGGGTCAATTTGTGATGCTCTGGATTCCCGGCCTGGACCAAAAACCCTTTTCAATTTCTTATGATTATGGAGACAAATTCGGTTTGTCCATATTTTCGGTGGGTCCTCTGAGCTCTGTATTGTTTAATACCACAAAGGTTGGGGACAAGATTGGAATCACCGGCCCTTATGGAAAATCATTTTCAACCGGAAAGCACAAACACTACATTGCCGTTGGCGGAGGATACGGGTCGGGGCCTCTCGGATTTCTGGCTGAAATTTTGGAAAACACGGGCGTCACCCTTGACTTCTGCGTAGGGGCCAAAAACAAGGATTTACTTCTTTTTGAAGAGCGAGCAGCAAGACTTTCTCATGTTAGCGTGCATGTGGCGACAGACGACGGTTCCAAAGGACACAAAGGATACGTTACAGAATTGCTTGAAGATATATTAAAAAAAAGAAAAGATAAAAAAGACATCATCGTTTCGGCTTGCGGCCCTGAGCTTATGGAAAAAACGGTTCTTGATCTTGCGAACGCGTATGACGTCAACTGTGAGCTGAGCATCGAACGTTATATGAAATGCGGTTTCGGAATCTGTGGACAATGCTCGGTGGATCCACTTGGTATTCCTTTATGCACAGAAGGCCCGGTGCTTTCAAAAGATACGGCGAACAAGCTGACTGAATTCGGAGCTTATCACCGGAATAAATGCGGGGGAAAAGAATATTACAAACCATCATAAATTTTGTTCTACTATCTATGAATAATGTAATACAAATTCTCATTTCTGTGGGCGCCATTATGCCTAATGATCATTTTGTGGGTACTTCCGGCAGGCATCTTGAAGCTTACATAAACAAAGACGCTTTGTATCCTCATACCAAAGAGACTTCCCTTATCGGAGCTTATTTCGCCGAGGCACACAAAGGACTGGACATACACCTGGTAGCAGGCCCCGCCATGGGTGGGATTATTCTTTCACAATGGACTGCCCGACATCTTTCTGAACTAAAAGAAAAAGAAATTCTTAGCGTCTATGCTGAAAAAAAAGAAGGAGTCTTAACCTTAACCCGAGGTTATGACGCGCTGGTAAAAGGTAAAAATGTGCTTGTGGTTGAAGATCTCACCACCACGGGAGGATCGCTTGCCGCCGTGATAGACTTAGTCAAAAAAGCCGGGGGCTCTGTGCTCGCGGCGTCTGTAATGGTAAATAGAGATCCTGAATATGTGTCTGAATCCAGTTTCGGAGTGCCATTCACAAGTCTCGCCGAATACAGAACCCCATCCTACACGGCCGAAGAATGCCCCATGTGCAAGCAAAATATGCCCATCAATCTGTCTCTCGGCCATGGAGCAAAATTCCTCGCGGAAAAAAAATAATCTCATACATCATATGCCCAGTTACTCCGAGCGATCAAAACTTTGTCCCAACCCAACCGCCAAAGCTCTCTTGGAACTCATGGAACAAAAGGAGAGCAACCTTTGCGTGGCCGCGGATCTTTTGAACAAACAAGAAATACTAAACCTTACTGACAACATAGGAGCAGAAATTTGTGTGCTCAAAACGCATATAGATATTGTGGAAGATTTTGACAATGAATTTATTATCGAACTCCAACGGCTTTCGGAAAAACATAATTTTTTTATTTTTGAGGACAGAAAATTCGCGGACATCGGCAACACGGTCGTTCATCAATACCAAAACGGAATCTATCACATCGCTGACTGGGCCCACATCACCAACGCTCACAGCATACCCGGGCCCGGGATCATAGAAGGACTCAAAAAAGTAGGCCTGCCCAAAGGTAGAGCTCTTTTGCTTCTTGCGGAAATGAGTTCAGAAGGAAATCTTGCACAAGGCGCATATACAGAAAAAACCATCAAGATGGCGGAACAACATAGAGATTTTGTGATTGGTTTCATCAACACCAAAACGATTTCCAAAAATTCGTCTTTTATCAATTTTAGTCCCGGTGTCCAGTTCAAAACAAAATCAGACAGTCTGAAACAAAATTATCAGGACCCTGAAGAAGCCATTCTGCGGGGATCAGACATTATTATAGTAGGCCGCGGTATCTATGCTTCGGCAGACCCTGTCCAATCCGCGCAAAATTATAGAAAAAAGGCCTGGGGGGCCTACAAGAAACGCGAATCTTTACAAATCAATCCAAATCCTTGATCAATTTTTTGAAATCTTTATAGTCTTCGTAACTTATCTTTCCTTCTTTGTGAGCTTTGTAAAATTTCCCCCTCATTTTTAACCTATCTTTTCTGTTGATGGCTTCTCCCGTACGTTTGTACTTCAAAGTATTCTCAAGTGTGTCTTGAAACAGTTTTCTATCAGCCATTGAAACATTTTTGTACGTTGCCCGCTTCGTACGTATCAAATTACCCAATCTCATTCGGTACCCGGTAGGTCCGGTTTTCCTCATACTTCCGCCCGTGCCAACATGGAATCCTTTTTTTTGGTGTTTGGCCGCTTCTGCGGCAGCCTCTTCTTGGCGTTTTTTTATGAGGCGACGCACAAAACTATAGCGCCGGTAATCAGCTGCTTCATCAGGTTCATCTACTTGATTGACGCTATGCTGGGGCCTTGTCTCTTGGTCGCCTTGCGACATACTATCACCCAGATGAGAGGCAGAAGTGCTTGGCCTGCCGCCCGGCAGATTGCCGCTCATAACCCGGCTCATGGACACGGCCGCGCTTTCCCTTTCCTTTCTCTGTTCTAATTTTGAAACAGAAAAATCTTGAGCATGCTCCATGCCCAAATTTTGAGGAGCCAAAGGGACTGAAGGCCCGATTTTAGGTAAAACAGGAGGAAGATTGTCAGACATATAGTACACTTTAAGTATATCAAGTCTCCAAAAACTCCTCAACCAACTTCTCGCAGTCTTCATAAGAATCCACCCAGTGGATCCGCGTGTCCCTTTTGAACCAAGTCATCTGCCTCCTCGCGAAACGTCTTGTATCCCGCTTCAAAATTTCCACGGCCTCGGCCAAGCCCAGGCCGGTTTCGAAGTAATCTTTGAACTGTCTGTATCCTATGCCATTCATGCTTGAAAGCTCCCAGCCGTACTTTTGGGAAATCAATTTTTGAATTTCATTCAAAAGACCTTTTTCAATCATGGTATCAACTCGTTCAGAAATCCGCGCGTGCAAGACTTCTCTCGCTACTTTCGGGGCTATCTGCAAGACATCGAACAGAGCTTCTCCTTTCTGTTTTTGATCTGAAAATGAAGCTCCGCTTAAAATACAAACTTCAAGAGCACGGACTACGCGGCGCTTATTGCGCTGATCTATGTTCGAAGCAGCCTGAGGATCCATTCTTTTAAGCAAATCAATGAGTTCTTCATTGGTTTTTTCTCCCAGACTTTCGCGCAATGTCGTGTTGCCCGGTACCTTTGGTATGCTAAAATTATCAACTATAGAATTGATATAAAGACCGGTGCCACCAACCAAAATCGGAACTTTTTTTGACCTCTGAACCGAGCGAATATGTTTTATGGCCTTGTCTTTAAATTCAGCCACGGAAAAATGTTTTCCAGGATCCAAAAAATCAATCAAATAATGGGGTATACCCTCCACATAATAGGCTCCTTTCAAACCGTTTCGCCTCCATTCACCCTTGGCCTTGGCTGTGCCGATATCCATTTTTTTGTAAATCTGTCTCGAATCCGCTGAAATAATTCTTCCATCGAATTTTTGAGCAAGCCCAAGGCTCCAGGGGGTTTTGCCACTGGCCGTAGGGCCAAGAATAACGATGAGTTTGGGCAATTTTTTCTTCATACAAGAGTCCCCATTTTTTTAGAAACACGAATCAATCCGCCGATCGTCGATTTTATCATGCGTTAATTATGAGAGGGATTTATATTTCTTTCCCCACAAAACCCATTCTTCACAGCGTTCAAGCAGAATCGGAATCATTTTCCCCACATCGCTTTCATCCCCCTGAAAATGCGCCCGCTTCATCTCCCTTGAATTTCCTTTACACCAGCCATTATCATGCTGGTCTACCAAAACACTCGCCACAGTTCCCTTGTATGCCTGATTTTTCTCGAGCGCCCGCTTCTCCATGAGATTCTGCAAAATCCACCATCTCCTTTTTTTCTCTTCTTTTGAAACGGTATCTTGAAAGACTTTGTATGAAACCGTGCCGCTCCGAGGTGAATATTGGGCATTATACGATATGTCAAAATCACAGCGTTGATACAAACTCACGGTATCTTGAAACATGGCCTCGGTCTCTCCGCAAAATCCCACTATAATATCAGTCCCTATGGCCATGGCCGGGTGCTTTTCTCTGATACGATCCACGGTTTGGATATAATATTCTCGGTCATGGCGCCTGTTCATCTTTTTGAGTATTTCATCATTGCCGGATTGCACCGGCAAATGAATATAATTTACTTGTTTCGGAAGCCCGAGCGCGTCTACGGCTTCCTCGTCCATGTACAAGGGATGAGGCGCGGTAAAATGAACCCGGTCTATGCCGGGTATCTGATTTATTTCCCAAAGAAGCTTCGCAAAATCATTTCGCGAGTATGGATTGGCAGAAGAAAAATGCCGCGGATCAGGAGCGATATAGTGATTTACAATCTGTCCGAGCAGGGTTATTTCCAGACATCCCTTGTCCGCGAGTTCACGAATTTCATCAAGGATATCTCTCAGACTCCTATTTTGTTCCAGCCCACGAGAAAAGGGAACCACGCAATAGGTACAAAAATGATTGCAGCCTGTCTGTATAGTGACAAAAGCCTGAAAGGATTTTTGGTAACTTGGACGCAATTGGAGATAATCTTTTTCTATATTCTCCATTGAGCGCAAATTCGGATTCAACTCTGAAAGCCATTTGGGGAGATACACCATGTCTTTGGTGGGAAAATACAAATCAACTCCATTTAATTTTGCTTTCATTTTGCCATCTTTATCTCTTCCCGGCATACAGCCAGTGACGCAGACGATAAGGTCCGGTTTATTTTTTTTATACTCCAAAAATTTCTGACTAAGCCCATATATCCTGTCTTCGGCGCTTTTTCGGACAGAACAGCTATTCATAACAATCAAATCGGCCATTCCCGGATTTTCTGTTTTATTCATGTCAAGGCCGAGCAAAATAGACTCCAAGCGTTCTGAGTCGTTTTTGTTCATCTGACAACCCAAAGTGATGATATGATATTGGAGCTCGGGCTTTGTTTCCATTTTTTGATCTGTTGTCATAGACTTAAAAGTCCTCGGAGTATAGCGAGAGAATAACAAAAAATCAAGGTTCCCGAGCGTATTGACCGAAAAAAAAATTTACCATATACTTCTACGGCGGTTCTTTAAGAATTTTTGTGACTGCGACTTCTGCCCCAGAATCTCAATAATCGGATGCACATGGAGCTATCTTCAAACAAAAACAACTCTTTCGGGGGGAAATTTTAAAATCGAGGAATACAGACGTATGGGAACACTATTCGGAAATATCTGCTACTACCGCCTTAACCCAAATAATTTTGAACGATCCTAGAGATTAAAGATTTCAAATTGTTTAAAAATTGTAAATTAAAAAAATTTAAATTATGTCTACTTTCCCACACGAAGGACTCCCCGTACAGCCACTACAAAACGAAGACCAAAAACATCCCCAAAGACGTCATCTGAGAGCTGTAACCGATCCGGATGAAACAGAAACTCAAAGCAGGGAAGCACTGCTCAGACAGAGGCGAGAGCTTCTCGAGAGAAAAGCGCAAATAGAACGCGATTTTGCTAGCCAGATAGCGGCACTGAACGAAGAGTTAAAAACAGTAAACGACTCCATATTGGGCATTTCGGATACGCATAATTCGGGAGTCCGCAATCGCAAACGCGAAAAGGCACTTGAGGCATACGCAAGAAGCCCTGAATCTCTCATTGAGCATTGTATAATAACAATCACACTGAGACGCACGGACATAGAACGTTACCAAAGTATGCTCGCTGGAGAACGAAAACGCCAAATAAGCGAAAAAGACAGGCAAGCTTTGACAGATGAAAAAATCGAAGCAAACATCAAGACGCTCCAAGAAGATATAGATAGAGCCTGGGACCGAATTAAAGAAATAAGCTCAAACATAAATGAATCCGAAAGAGAACAAAAGGTCGCCTGAGCGCAGAACCCAATTCTTTGTTCGATGATGATAAAATACCTAAAGCCCATAAAAACACAACGCGCTCAGCCGGTTGCTGAGCGCTCATTCCTCCTTCTCGTTGTCATCCTTCCCCCGCCTCGGTGCGAGACAGCCAGGTCTCCGCGTCGTTGCTATGTCTTATCAGCATACCGCCGAGCAAGGATGCTTCCACGGCTTCATCGGCCGAGAAGACGAGCAAAACCGCTCCCGGCAGAACCGCTTCCTCGGAGGCCACATAGACCTCTAAGTCTTCGGGGGGGAACCCTTTTCCTCTCATATCTTCAAGGAGCAAATCTATCCAGATAATCTCCGCGGCCCGGAGAATCCAGGCCAGCTCGCCTGACTCCGAACGGCTCTCACAGAGAACCTGGATCTCAAACTTGCCCACCTCGGGGCGCTCAATACAACGGACCACCAAAGGCGGCCCCAAAACCACAACTCCTGCGTTCCGCATTTGCCGTCTCCTTTAGTGTTCCGAATATAGGACTCTACTGTAATAGGGACGACTTGTCAAGTAGGGGGGTACGGATAGCACGGATCTACAGATCAACAGATAATACAAACAGTGCATTATTGTGGGGTGTGATACAAAATAGATAACTTTGATCTGGGAATCCGTAGATCAGTAGATCCGTGCTATTTTACAGGTCAACGAGTAATTCAAATGGTGGATTATGTAGAATGTGATTTGGAAATCCGTAGATCAGTAGATCCGTACTATCCGTACTTTACAATAGACAAAAAAACTGCTATACTAAGGGTAATTTATATTTCTTCTTTTCATATATGGGTGAAACAAGCAGATTCGCCGCGGAACCCGGGCTGAGAAAGCCAAGCGAACCGAAGCATGATGATCATGCGATTAGTCCTGGCGAAGAAGAGTGGTTCGAAACGCGCACAGACCTTCCCTATCCCACTGACCCTCAAGAAACACGGACCATGGTAGATTGGGATGGCACCGACATCGGGAGCCCCAAAGAGAGCGGTCAACTGCGCGACGACAGACCACGATCAAAGCTAGAACGGAGAAAACGATACAGCCAAGAAGAGGCTGATGTTTTGGTTGGCGACTTGGCTTCTGTGGCCGCGGAGTTAAAACAAGAACCGCAAGCCGCTTCTGACACAAAACCAAGAGCCGGGCAAAATAAGGACGTTTCTTCAACTAGCCTCAAAGAGGTCGGCATTAAACTCGAAGTCCTCGGAAACAATCTCAATCTTCTGAAGAGACTCCAATCCATGCCGGATGATAACGCTGAAAAACAATTACACCTGCGGCAGATGGGCTTTCCCAACAATTTAGAACTTGAGACACGAATTGATCAGGTGCAAAAACAAATCATGGAAGCGCAGGAACACAGAAATTTTCTTGAAATTGCTCCTCCCACTGATTACGAAAAGGAACATGGCAATACTGGCTTCGACCAGGCGGCATGGTTCGCCGATGAAGATGAAGCGCCACGAGTAGTCGAACGCATACTGCGTGAAAAAGGAGAACAACAACTAGAGCCGGAAGACTTTGATGAGATGAATGAAAGACTCTAAAAATTAATCGCAACATTTTAAAAACACCCGGAAGACGGGTGTTTTTATGTAACATTAAAGCTCAAATTCGAAATTCTTTTGTCATTTAACTCTATTCTGAATTTCTTTCTGGAGCCTGGCCACAAATTCTTTTTTGGAAATCATTTCCTGGTCTGCTTGCCCCCGGAACCGTATGTTCCAATCCTTGCCGCTGATTTCGTTTTCCCCCACTACCACAATGTATGGAATTTTTTGTTTCGTGGCTTTGCGAATTTTTTTGCCCACGGTCTCGTCTGTACTGTCCACTTGAACGCGAATGTTTTGCGCTTTCAATTCATCGGCGAACCGCTTTGCTCCATCCGCATGTTTGTCATTGGACACGGGAATAAAATGGACTTGCACGGGCGACAGCCACAAAGGAAAATTGCCTGCCGTGTGCTCTATGTACACGGACAAAAACCGCTCTATGGAGCCCATCAGCGCGAAATGAACCATAACCGGTGTTTTATCTTCTCCGTCTTTGTCCGTATAGGTCAAGCCAAAACGAGCCGGCTGTACAAAATCAAGCTGTGGAGTGGCCACCTGCCATTCGCGGCCAATCGCGTCCAAGGCCATGAAATCTATCTTCGGGCCGTAAAAAGCCGCTTCTCCAAAGGCCTCGTAATAATCAAGTTCATTTTTCTTTGCTATATCAAGAATGATACTCTCGGCTTTGTCCCATAACGCCGCTTCTCCCAAATATTTTTCCGGCTGAGCTTTATCCCGATACGACAAACGCGCGCGGAGCTTCATACCAATGGTTCCATAAAACTCTTTTACCACTTTTATGAGAGCCCCATATACTTCTTCAATTTGTTCGGGCGTGCAAAAGGTGTGGCTGTCGTCCTGGGTTATCGAACGCACGCGGGAAAGCCCCAGTAATTCTCCGGCCTTTTCATCGCGGTAAATCGTGGTCGTTTCCATAAATTTAAGCGGCAAATCACGGTAACTCCGAGGTTCTGACGCGTATATCTGCTGATGATGCGGACAATTCATGGGTTTCATTACCATTTGATCATCCGTTTCCTGGCTCTTTACCAAAAATAATTCAGCGCCGAATTTGGCCCAATGTCCGGAGGTTTCGTATAATTCTTTTTTCGTGATATGCGGAATCCAGACTCTCTGATATCCGATCCCAACGCGCAAATCTTCCGAATAACGAGTGAGTTCGTCGCGGAGTACGGTTCCTTTTGGAGTAAATAAGGGGAGACCGGAGCCTACCATTTCCGAAAAAGTAAAAAGTCCCAATTCTTTTCCGAGTTTCCGATGATCGCGCTTTTTAGCTTCTTCGAGCATGTTTATATAAGCATCCAACTCCTCTTTAGTCGGGAAACAGGTTCCATAAATTCTGGTCAGCATCTGGTTTTTTTCATCCCCGCGCCAGTAGGCCCCCGCGACCGACAAAAGCTTGAAATGCTTCATGTCCTGATAAGGTTTCTCGCAATGCCCGCCTTTGCAAAGGTCCACAAAATTTCCCGGATCATTGATCGTTATTTTTTTGCCCTTTTTGGCGAATTCCTCAAGAAGTTCCAATTTATAAGGATTATCCTGAAAGAGCATCCTTGCTTCATCAAGATCCACCTCTTTATGTTCGAAAAATTTCCAACTCCTTACGATTTCACGCATTTTTTCTTCAATTTTTGGAAGATCATTTTCTGAAATTTTTACCCTGCCAAAATCAAAATCCTGATAAAATCCATCTTCAATAGAAGGCCCAATAGCGTTATGGGTCCCCGGCCACAATTCTTTAACAGTCTTGGCGAGCAAATGGGCGCAGGAATGACGGAGATTGTTGAGATGTTCTGAATTCATACAAAAAATATATAAAGGTTTTATACCTGTATTATCTCCTCAGCTCGGAAATGGAAAAACTACCATTTTTCCATTTCGCTCGCCTACGTCGATAATAAAAACCCCGATACGCTTCTCTGCACGACGCATAGAGACGTATCGGGGCCCTAAATTTTTAGGACGGTTCCACCCGACATTTTACTTATATGGCATGTCCCGACACTCCCGAAGTGGTGCCTGGCGCTGTCTCTGAAGATGGCTCTCAATGTTGCCATCTCTCCCTGTCAGAGATTGTTACGCTGGACTGGTTTCGGTTCAAACGTGTCAACATAAACATTACTCCAGCTCAAAATCCTTGTCAAGCGCTCTAAAATCTTATTCAACTTGGCGTAAAACAATCTGCACATGATCTCCCACATGGGGCACGGTGCGATTCCACAAGGGTCTAAAATTCGTATCCACGCTCTGCACATGATCAAGAGAAAGCAAATACCTTCGCACTTCATCTTCTGTTTTTCCAAAAAACATGATTTTTTGAAGATCTTTGCTGTTTGGATCAAGAGTCGCCAGAGCGCTAAAAGAAACTTCGAGCGTAGCTTCCCATTTTTCTACATTGTAATCACCCAAGGCCGCCGAAGGTTCGAGATCACTTGATTGTATCATTTCATTGGAATCCACGATTTGTTTTCCAAGCATGGTAAGAGCTTGGGACTTCAGTTCGGCCTCATCGTACAGTACGCCAAGGGCAGTGGCTCTGCCCTTCAATGTAAAGGAATCTGTTTCAGTTCCCACTTCGACATCTGATTCCACAAGCTTTTGAATCAATGAAACGAGTACCTTCTTGTCTGGAAACTTTTCTTTGAAAAGTGTTTCCGCCTTTTTCTTTAACTCTTCTTCTACCAGTACAGACGCGGAATCTATGTCCTCTTTACTGACTATGCCCACCTGTTTGATCCCACCGGACATGGATTCCAAACTTTTGGCGTATATAACTTTTTGCAAAGTCTGATTAAGACCAGGAATAATAAAATCACCAGGGGGGATATCACCGCTTGGTCCCGACTGATCCGCGTATACTTCCGCCTCAATGGAGGAAGCGGCCGGAACCAAAACGCGCTGTTTTAGTCTAAATAAAACTTGATCTTTATTCAAAAGACGGGTGGTGGCGACGAGGGGCTGGTCCGCGGATCCATCATTATACAAGGTTACCCGTCCGGATGCTATGCCGTTTTCTTCGCGAACACCTTTTGGTTTAGCCGTTTGCTCGTCGGTCACCACGGTACTGGTAACAAACCCGGATACAGGGCTTGCTTTTACTTCTTCCAACCTTCCCAGACTGACGGAAAAATGAGTTTCCACTGGCTCCGGCTTAGTCGTTACCGTGATAGTAGCCCGTTTTGATGACATAAAAACAATCAGAGCGAGTAAAATTATGGTAAGCACCAAAAAAGATAAGGCAACGAATTTATAAAATCGAACAGGCTGTCCCAGGGGATCATTTATCTGGCCTCTTTTCTTATGAACCATACGAAAAAGGAAAAAAATCATTCAATAACCCTAAATATTTCTTCAAGACTCGTTACTCCGGCGAGCGCTTTCAATATTCCGTCTTGAACCATGCTCAACATGCCATTTTCCTTGGCAATGGCCGCAACTTCAAATTCGGTTACCACGCCGGATGAAAAAGCGGCTTCTATTTTTTCATCCACTTTAAGCAATTCAAATATTCCTATTCGTCCTTTGTACCCCAAACCACTGCACTCTTTGCAAGCTTGAGGAAGATAGAAAAACAAATTTTCAAGAGACGGAATCTTGTCCCTTTCAGGCAATTGCGATAGATGATGCATTACTTTTTCTCGGAGACCAGATTCAAACGACTCTAATGATACCTTTTTTTTGCAAGTTTTACAAATTTTCCGCACCAAGCGCTGGCCTATAAGGAGATTAAGTGCGGCACTCAGCAAAAAAGGCTTGGCGCCGATGGATAATAACCTCGGTATGGCCCCTGCCGCTGTGTTGGTGTGAACGGTTGAAAGCAAGAGATGCCCGGTCAGCGCGGCCTGCACAGCGATATCCGCAGTTTCGAGATCTCGTATTTCACCAACCATTACGATATCCGGATCTTGTCTCAAAAGAGCGCGGAGTCCTTTGGCAAAGGTATAATCTTTGTCCCGATCTATTTGACTCTGGTTAACACCGGCCAAGCGATATTCCACCGGATCTTCCAAAGTAATTATTTTGACATCCGGCTTATTCAAAATACGCAAAATCGCGTACAAACTGGTGCTCTTCCCGCTCCCAGTAGGGCCGGTGGCGATTATCATCCCGTTTGGGCGCGCTATTTCCTGTTTGATAATATCAAGCCTATAGCCAACCAGACCGAGCTCATCCAAAGTAATCCCCTTTTCACTTTGTCTCAAAAGACGCATCACTACGCTCTCTCCGTGCATGGTGGGAATAATGGATACACGAACATCCACTTCCCCTCCCTCGGCCTTTATGGTAAATCTTCCGTCCTGCGGCTTGTCCGTTATATTTATTTTTAAGGAAGCAATCAATTTGATGCGAGAAAGTAATTTCTTGGGAGCTTCTTTAGGCAATTCTGCCACATCATGCAGGATGCCGTCTATCCTAAGACGAACCATTACTCTGTTCTCTTCATTTTCAATGTGAAGGTCAGAAGCGTCTAATTTTAAACCCGCCGCCAAAATAATAGTGAGGATGTCAGTAGTCTGTTTAAGATGCAAAGCTTCCTCAACGCCCTCAAAATTGTGTATATCGGCTTTTACGGATTCGATATCAGTGGCTTCAATTTCAAGATTCTTGCTGATAGGTTTGATGATGGGCAAGGTATTGTACAAATTCAAAACATGAGCAAAGCTCGCTTCTGAAATAATATACAGAGCTCCTTGAGCATGATTGCGCTCTTCTATTTCATGAACGAGTTCGTCCACTTCATCATTGTCAGGATCCAAGGTTCCTATTCTAAACTCATCCGGCGTTATAAAAAAACAAATACTTCGCAAACGCTTCGCTCTTTCAAGATCTATTTGGCGCAAAGCTTCCTGGCTGATCGGAAATTTTTCCAAATTAATATAAGGATACGCCCCGCCCAAATCTTCGGCTGTCCGTTTTGTCTCCACTTCAAGCTCATGTCTCTTTATTTGAGCCATCTTTTTGGTGAAACGTTCTTCAGTGTCTTTGGAAGCCACCGAAAGGCCGGAATGACTTTGAGCAGGATTCTTTCCTTTCTTGCCAGACAACAAATCATCAATAGAAGGGAGAACACTCATAACTATAAACAAATTAAGCCAGACAAAAATCTAAGCCGAAAGACGCATCCAGTGCAATACACGACTTTTTATTCCGTTTTTGTGCATCTTCACGAACAAAAAAGTCCAGACATTTATGACAAACACAGTAAAAATGCTCCATAATAAAATGACAGAGAAAAGGAAAAGCCCATACCCCACGAACACTCCTATTTTGAACACCGCGAGACTGGCAAAAGCCTGAGCGAAAAAAGTGCCGAGCAAAACCGGAAGCAAAAATAAATACACCAAAGCACCCATAGCAAGCACTAGCATCGCTACGTTGGCCGCAAGAAGCAAAAAACCCACTTCAAAAGAAACCACCCAGTGGCTAATAAATAATTTCCATGCCGAAGACAGAGCTCGCCAGAACGGATATTCTTCCACCACCACATAGGACGCCGCATACACAAGCAAAAAAGAAACGACCAAGCCCACCAGAGAAGACAAAATAAAAATCATGAAAAATAACACAATATCAAATCCCGAAGGTTCTACCAAGGCATTCACGGTGGACCACAATACGGCCAAGGCCATGAGAATAAAAACGAATTTTCTCGCGAGATTTAATGAAAGAAGACGCCAGAAATGACTCACTCCTTTGTGCCAGGCTTCTGCATCGTCTGGAAAGGATGATTGCCGTTTGGCATACTGAGCCGCGCTATACACTATTGCACCCTGGGACACCACAGCAGCGAAGAGCAAAGCAAAAGCCAAACCAAAAACAATAAGCAACATCCATACAAACCACAGCCAACCGTCTGCACCCCAATGCGAAGAATTAAAAAATTGGCTCCAGGCATCAGGACTTAAAAAAAATACAATATATGACCACAGGCCTCCCGCACGGACGCTGCTCGAGGCCAGGGCTACTTTCGCAAGCAATTCAACCACGCCGAGCTGCCCGAGCAGCATAGCAAAAAGACCAAAAGCCCAGAGGCCCTTGTGTTGCCAGGCGAGTTTGGAGCTCGATCGCAGAGCATCACGGTAAAGGGGTGTTTTCATAGATATTTAATTTAAAAATAGTCAACTCAAAATAAATTAATATTTAATAAATAGTAGTATACCATACTTTTCTTCGTATTACATGAAAAATGATACCAGGCTTTGTATCTAGAGGCCATGCTCTCTGCTCAAAACAAAAACCCTGGTTAGGGGTTTTTGTCATAACTGCATTTTTATTTTTGTCTCAGGCTTGTTTTCCTGTTTCTGGCAAAGAAGACAGGGTCTTGGCTGAATCTGGTAAAGCAGGTTTTGTTTCAATCGCTTCTCCGTTCATAACTTTCAAGAATTCACTGCGTTCCACGGTTTCTTTCTCAAGCAAAACTTTTACAAGACGTTCAAGCTCGGAAGCACGTTCACGCAAAACTTTTTCCGCGCGGTTTTTCGCTTCTTCTAGAAAATGATCAATTTCCATGTCTATAAGTTCAGCGGTTTTTTCGCTGTAATTTTTCTTTTGATGGATTTCTTCTGCCAAAAAAATCAATCCTTCATTTTCTCCATACAAGCGGGGGCCCAATTTTTCGCTCATGGCATAGCGCATCACCATGCTGGTGGCGGTTTCCGTGGCGTTTTTCAAATCGCTCGAAGGCCCGGTGCTTAAAAATTCATCCCCATACTGCTTCTTTTCTATCACATAACCGCCCAACATCATGGCAAGATCATCCTTGAACTTTGCCAAAGTCCTATATCTGATATCTTCGTCCGGGACACTCAAGGTATAACCTCCTGCCATTCCTCTCCCGATAATGGATACTTTTCTCACCGGGTCGCAGTGCTCAAGAAAATGCCCCACCACTGCATGACCAGCCTCGTGATAAGCGGTCATTTCTCTATCTTTTTGCGTCATGACTCTTGATTTCTTTTCAGGACCGAGCATGACCTTTTCTATGCTTTCCAAGATAAGATCATTATGAATTTCTTTCACTTCTTTTCTCACCGCCAGAATGGCGGCCTCGTTGAGCAAATTGGCCAAGTCTGCTCCTGCGAAACCCGGAGTACGCTCGGCTATTTCTCGAAGTGAGACATCGGACCCAAGGGGCTTATTTCCCGCGTGCACCTGCAAAATCTTTTCTCTGTCGTCTATGTCTGGCAAGTCTATCACCACTCTTCTGTCAAAACGGCCCGGTCTCAGCAAGGCCTTATCAAGAACATCAGGGCGGTTCGTGGCGGCCATCACAATGACTCCGATATTCGGATCAAAGCCATCCATTTCAACGAGGATCTGATTCAAAGTCTGTTCCCGCTCGTCATGAGAACCTCCCAGTCCTGATCCGCGTTTTCTTCCCACCGCGTCTATTTCATCTATAAAAACAATGGCCGGCGCCGCTTTTTTTGCCTTGTTAAAAAGATCTCTGACTCTGCTCGCGCCCACCCCAACGAACATTTCCACAAATTCCGATCCGCTGATATGAAAAAAAGGCACGTTCGCTTCTCCTGCAACCGCTTTGGCGAGCAAAGTCTTGCCTGTGCCAGGCGAGCCCATCAATAGAACACCTTTGGGAATTTTTGCCCCCATGTCAGTGAACTTTTTCGGATGTTTCAAAAATTCGACTATTTCTTCCAATTCTTCCTTCGCTTCTTTGGCGCCAGCCACATCCGCAAAGGTCTTTTTATTTTTGTCATCTTGTTCGGCTTCTCTTGCTTTGCTTTGACCAAATCCCATTGCTCTGTTGTTTACACCCTGTACTTGTCTGCTCATAAAAAATATAAGGCCCAAAATGAGCAAGACCGGCAGAAGATACGGCGCTATGACGCTCACCCAAAAAGCAAAACCACTTTCCTGTTTTACCATTACTCCCACTTGCTGCAATTTCTCCGGATTCACCCCATAATTATCCATCAGTTCGGAAAACGATTGCCCCGGTTCTTTTTTTACTTTCTGTTTAGGCGCTTCTTCATCATTAAGAGTAATCTGAAGTGTATCTCCCCGCACCTCCACATTCTTAACTTTTCCTTGGTCTATTTCACTTATCAATACATTGATGCCTATTTCCGTTGGCTCTTCGGTGCTGAATTTCGAAAAACTCAGCAGAGCGGCTATAAGCAAAAGAGATAGCACGATAACTCCGAATTTTTTGATAAAATCTTTCATAATATAAATATGATTACAGACAAATATAGATGGGTCCCCATAATAACTGTGCGTCTATAATGTTGACCAAGTATAGGGAATGAAACGATACTTGTCAATCTTGAAGAGAAAAACCGGCTTTCTGGCCGGTTTTTCTCTAGTGATTGTGGAAATGTGAAAGCCTATCCCTTCATAACATATTTTAAAAATCCTACGGAAGTCATCCCGCTTCGCTCTCGCACTCGTCCTCCGGCTTTTTAAAATATGTTATGAAGGGATAGGCGTCGAAATGTGTTGTTCCCATCCTCTATTTTTTCAGTTTTCAGACTGCGGCTTCTACACCATCCTCTGCTGTCTTCTCCATAGAAGGAAGAATTTCATCTGGAGGGTTCAGAGACTCTCCGACCGTTTCTGTCCGCTGTTTCTTTGAAACTTCCGCGTCTGGAGTCTCTCCTATGGATTCGTCTTTCCTCCGAGCTCTTCCTTTAACACCTTCTAACTTCAAACCCAAACGATGTTCAGCAGGCTCTATGGACAAAATCTCAAATTTTCTCTTTTCACCTACAGAAAATTGGCTCAAAAAACCTTGGCTATCTCCAATCGGTTTATCCGAGAGATCTGATATATGAGCCAGCCCATGTATCTCTTCGTCAAGACGCACCATAAGACCAAAGGCTTCCACTTTGTGAATTTCACCCTCTATAATCTGTCCGACCTTGTATCGCTCTTTCGCCTGTTTCCACGGATCGTCTATCAGACGCTTCAAAGACAAATAAATTTTTGACTTGTTCAAATCTATGATCTGGGCTTTTACTTTATCTCCTATTTTCAAAATATCTTTGGGGTGATCTATGCGCTGCCAAACGATCTCAGAGATATGAATCAAGCCTTCCAAACCATCGCCAAACTTCATAAACGCACCGAAAGGAGTAAGGGCCCCTATGGCGCCTTCTACCACATCCCCGATTTTGTAAGATTCAAGGATACTCTTTTGTTCATCCTCCCACACGGCCTTTTCCGAGAGGATCAATTTTCCTTCTTCCGGGTTGGCGTCTAGGATTTTTACTTTGATGGCCGTATCGACAAATTGTTTGAGATGATCCAAAATTCTGTTCTTGTCTCCTCCCGGGACTCTTGGATAATGTTCAGGGCTGAGCTGAGAAACAGGCAAAAAACCGTTTACCGCATCCACCTGCAAGAGTAAGCCGCCTTTATTGGCTTGAATCACGCGCGCGGAAACAATTTTGGATTCTTTTTTGGATTCAAGCATCCTATCCCATACCAGTTTGTGTCCTGCTATGCGGAAAGACAGCTCCATTTCTCCGTTTTCGTTTTCTTCTTCTACAACGGTTGCTTCCACTTGATCCCCCACTTTAACCTCGGAAAACTCTTTAGACTCATTAAACAACTCTTCTCCCCGCACGACACCTATAATCATGCCATTTATATCCACTCGAACCTCGCCCTTATCTATGGAAATAACCACGCCTTTTACCAAGTCACCTACCAGGGGAATCTTGGAAAAATAATCTTTAAGTAGTTCCCCAAAATCTTGAGGATTGGGGACTTTGGCGGCTGAATCGTCTGACATATATATCTTTATTCTGAGACAGACACATAAGCTATCTGTCTTTCTTAACCGAGTATAAAACCCAGTTACCCGATTAGGGGCTAAATTAAAGTCCAACTACTATAGCAAAGCGAGGGCGCAAATGCAAGACCTCCAACCAAGCTCCGCCACTCATCTCCACTCTTGCGCCAAGGCGAAGTTTGGGCTATAATAGGCTGGTATAATGAGTTTTATTTTGCTTTTGTCTTCCTCCTCTAAAGAAACCAAAGGGCAACGAAAAGCAGTGTCTTTGGGCTCTCTTGACCGAACAAAAAAATAAAGACGTAAAATACTTCATAAATCATTTCTTTGAAAGGAACTAAGCTATGCATATATCGTGGCTCGGAAGGACCGCCTTTAAAATACAGGCAAAAACAAATGAAGGAGACATCAATATCCTCATAGACCCTTATAAAATGGAAATCGGCTCCTGCCCAAGAAATCTGAGCGCCGACATAGTTCTTTTAACGCGAGGAGACGAAGACCTTATCACCTTGTCTGGCAAACCTTTTGTCCTTTCCAGCGCCGGAGAATGCGATGTAAAAGGCGTGCTTATCACAAGCGTGCAGGGCCACGAAGCCAAGGACACCATGCTACGCGTTGACGCTGAGGATATGAGCCTCGGGCATCTCGGACTTTCCAACAAACAACTTAATGAAGAACAGAAAGAAGCTCTCTCAGGCGTGGACATTCTCTGCGTACCAGTAGGGGGAATAGAATGCTTTGATGAAGAAGAAGCTATCAAAGCCATAAACGATATAGAGCCGAGCGTAGTGATCCCCATGGCAATGAAAAGCGACAATGACCCAAAGGCTCGCGGTTTGGAGCTATTTCTCAAAGAAATGGGTATGTCTCAAGCCACAAAACCCGAAAAAAAAATTATCATAAAGAAAAAAGAATTGCCGATTGACGAAACCCAAATCATGGTTGTCGCCAAAGAATGATATTTCCCTCAAACGATATGCCTGTCAAAAAAAAGAAAAAAAACGACAAAGAACGTCTCAAAAAAAAGAAAAAAAAACATGAGGAATCTTTGGATCTTCCTCATGAAAGAGACCGCATAAAATACCTGGTTGACAAAATTCCCAGTCTCATCATGCAAGACAGAGACCCGGGGCAAAACCAGCCCCCAATTCAAGCATACAAACAGTTTGATATGCCCGAGTCCAGCCAGGAAAAAAATAGAATCGCAGAAGTCTTGCGCACGGACAAAAACAAATATCGATGGCTATGGTTTGGCGTTGGTATATTTAGCGCAGCGATTTTCTTTGTTTGGTTTTATCATATACGGACTTTCATTTCAGATATTCGGTTCTCAGAATCAAATGAACAGGATGTATTTGAACAAAGCAAATTTGACCTGCAAAACACTCTAAAACTTCTTTCACAAGACGAAACAACGACTGAAAAAGAATCTCCAGAAAAAAATGAAACGGCAAAAGAAAAAACAAATTTCTTGAATAATCTCAAAGAAAGCCTCTTATCCCTGTCCATTTCAGGAAACAGCTCCACAACGCAGATCAAAGCCACGAGCACAGAGGATAATAAAGACGAAACAAGTGCCACAAAGAGTACACCTTAACTCAAGACTTTCATTCATCATAAAGCCTCCGCGCTTATCAGTCCAAAATACACGGGTATGCCCAATATATTGAAACGAAAGCCTGTCCGACAAAACTCTGCGAATGCAAACCAAGAAGACCAACAAAACACAGACATAGGAAAGATAGAGCCTATACGTCTCGTGGATGAAATGAAAACATCATATCTCGACTACGCAATGAGCGTGATTGTTTCTCGCGCCCTTCCCGATGTGCGCGATGGGCTTAAACCGGTTCACCGGAGAATTCTCTACGCCATGTGGAGCATAGGTCTCAGACACAATGTCAAATTTAGAAAATCTGCTCATGTGGTCGGAGAAGTAATGGCAAAGTATCATCCGCACGGCGACGCGGCTATTTATGATTCTTTGGTGCGCATGGCCCAGGATTTCAATATGAGGCATCCTTTGATCTTTGGCCAGGGAAACTTCGGCTCCATGGATGGAGACTCCGCAGCCGCCATGCGTTATACCGAGGCGAAGCTCCAATCTATCGCCGAACACTTGCTTTTGGATATAGAAAAGAAAACAGTGGATTTTAATCCCACATACGATGGATCACACACAGAACCAAAGGTCTTGCCAGGCAAAGTTCCCAATCTCCTTCTTAATGGAAGCATGGGCATCGCGGTTGGAATGGCCACCAATATCCCTCCTCATAATTTGTCGGAATTATGCGATGGAGTTTCATATCTTATAGAACATCCCAAAGCCAGCATTGATGAATTATTCACCATCATACAAGGACCGGATTTCCCCACCGGCGGGATTATTTACAACAAAAAAGACATTATGAACGCCTATGCCACTGGAAAGGGCGGCATAGTGATGCGGGCGAAAACAGAGATACAAGAAGCCAAAAATGCCAATCATTTCAATATCATAGTCAGCGAAGTCCCTTACCAAGTCAACAAATCAAGCCTTCTTGAAAAAATTGCCACCCTCGTGCAAGAAAAAAAGATAGAAGGGATCAAGGATTTGCGGGACGAATCAAATAAAGAAGGCGTCCGCATTGTTGTGGAACTCAAAAAAGACTCATACCCAAAAAAGATACTGAACCGCCTTTACAAACTTACTGATCTGCAGACCACCTTTCATGTAAACATGCTTGCTCTTGTGGATGGAATACAGCCCAAGGTACTGAATCTGAAAACGGTGCTCGAGGAGTATATAAAACATCGCCGAGAAGTAATCAAACGCAGAACCCAATTTGACTTGGAGAGAGCCAAAGAACGTGCCCACATATTGGAAGGGCTGAAGCATGCCATAGACAAAATAGACGCGGTGATAGACACCATACGAAAATCAAAAGACAAAGACGAAGCAAAAGAAAACCTGATGAAAAAATTCAAATTTACCGAACGCCAAACCGTGGCTATTCTCGAAATGCGTCTCCAACAACTGGCCAATTTGGAACGCAAAAAAATTGAAGACGAGTTAGCCGAAAAAAAACGGCTCATCGCAGAACTCGAATCCATTCTCAAAGACTCGGAAAAAATCTTGGGGATCATAAAAGGAGACCTCAAAGAGGTAAAAGAAAAATACGGAGAAGAACGCAGAACCCAAATTATGGCCCATGGAGTAAAAGAGTTCAGTGTGGAAGACCTCATTCCAAACGAAGCGACCATCATCATGGAAACCCGAGACGGCTACATCAAACGCATACCGCCGGAGACCTTCAAAACCCAGGGCCGGGGAGGAAAAGGGGTAATCGGTCTTGCCACAAAAGAAGAAGACGTGGTGGAACAACTTATTTCAACCAACACTCACGACAATCTTCTCTTCTTCACTACCAGAGGCCGCGTTTTCCAGCTTAGAGCCTACGACATACCCCAAGCCACGAGGACGGCCAAAGGCCAGGCTCTGGTAAACTTTTTGCAATTAGCCCCGAACGAAAAAGTATCGTCCATTCTCTCAATGGATGATATGAGCAAGTATGAATACCTCGTGATGGTTACCAACAAAGGGACCATCAAAAAAACAGCCCTCGGAGATTTTACAAATGTGAGGAGATCGGGCCTTATAGCCCTCAAACTCAGGGAAGATGATTTCCTAAAATGGGTGCGGCCCTCAGGCGGGCATCACGATATCGTGCTGGTTACGAAAGGCGGCCAAGCTATCCGGTTCAAAGAATCCGGCGTCCGCTCAATGGGCCGTAGCGCGAGCGGCGTAAGAGGCATAAAGCTCCGATCGACCGATGAGGTAATCGGCATGGATGTGGTTGAACCTAACTTAGTAAAGAAAAATGTCTTAGAACTTTTGGTGGTTTCAGAACATGGATTAGGAAAACGGAGCGTTATTTCTGAATATAAAGTGCAAGGACGCGGAGGAAGCGGAATAAAAACGCTGTCTATTACAAACAAAACGGGAAAAATCGTAAGTGCTCATGTTATCAATAACGCGGAACCCATGGATTTGCTGCTTATTTCCGTGAATGGCCAGGTGGTCCGAACTCCGCTGAAATCGATCTCAACTCTCGGCCGAGCCACTCAGGGCGTGCGCATCATGCGCTTCAAAGAAGAAGGCGACTCAGTGGCAAGCATTGCTCTATTGGAATCTGGAGAAGAAGATTAATAAAAAAATCGGCTTGAGCCGATTTTTTATTCTAGCGAGATAATTTTTGTAGAGCCATTTTTAGGATTTCTTCGCTTCCTTTATTTCCAGCGTCCAAACTCTGAACCGCGTCCCGCGCTTCAGCTCTGCTATAACCCAAAGACACAAGCCCCTCCACAACCTCCGCAAGCGCGGCGGCGTCGCTGTTACTCTCTTTTACATCATGTATATTTTTTATTTTTGATTTCAATTCCACTACCAGACGCTCCGCCGTCTTCTTGCCCATTCCCTGAATGGCGGTCAGATATGCTATGTCGCCTTTGGTAATAGCTTTTTTTGTTTGTTCCAAAGAACCCAAAGATAATATATTCAAAGCGCTGCGGGGGCCTATTCCGGAAACAGTCATGAGCTGGCAAAAAAATAATTGTTCTTCCTTTGTTTTGAAACCAAATAATTCCATTGCGTGATCGCTTACTTTCAAAAAAGTATGCAGGGCTATTTCTTGCCCGACCTGAATGTCAGAGCAGGCATGTGAGACCATTACTTGATAGCCCAGCCCTCCGGCCGTAAAAACAAGGAGCTGATTCTGTTCTCGTTCCAAGACCCGGCCTTTAATAAAAGAAATCATAATAAAAATCAACGCAAATATTCAACAAGTGTTTGAACTCCAAATCCATTGGCGCCAAGACGTATCCAAGGTTTTGGTTCCCTCATATACGCGCTCGCCATATCTATATGCGCCCAAGGATAATCTACAAAAAATTCCAGAAAAGCGGCTCCAGAACTCGCGCCCCCGTAACGACCCTTGCTGATATTGGCGATATCGGCCACATCGCTTTTCATCATCTCGGTGTATTCCTCTCCGAGAGGCAGTCGCCACAATTCTTCACCCACTGTCTGAGAGCAATGATACAGCTTTTCGGCCATGCTGTCCTCAGGAGAAAAAAGGCCGGAACGTTCCAAACCAAGAGCAACCATGCAGGCCCCGGTCAAAGTGGCGAGATCCAACACTTCTTTGGGATTATATCTCTTTGCATAGCACAAAGCGTCTGCCAAAATCAATCTCCCTTCGGCGTCCGTATTTTTGACTTCGACCGTTTTCCCATTCATGGCGCGCAAAATATCATCGGGTCTGTAAGCTTTGCTACCCGGCATATTTTCGCAGACAGGGGCCAGGCCAATCAAGTTCCGTTTTAATCCAAGGCTTGCCGCGGCCTTCATAACCCCCATCATCGTGGCCGCACCCAGCATGTCATATTTCATATCACACATAAAATCGCTGGGCTTTATAGACAATCCGCCGGAATCAAAAGTAATTCCCTTGCCGATCAACACTGTGGAGCGCTCGGTTTTTTTGGTGCCTCTATATTCAAAAATAATGAATTTCGCTTCATGTTGGGAACCGCTGGACACTCCCAAAAAACAGCCCATGCCCAATTTTTTAATTTCAGGCTCTGAAAGAATTTTCGCGCTCAAAGCTGGCTCAGATTTCGCTATTTTCAAGGCTTCGGATGCAAGCCTCTCTGGAATCATTTCCGAAGGAGACATGTTTCCAAGAGAACGAACCAAATTTACCGCTTCAGATATTTTGATGCCTTCTTCCATGCCTTTTTCAAAATTTTTTCTCGAACTTTGGTCCAAATCCAGAAGCAAGCCGATATGCTCTATTCTTGTCTCCCTGCTCTCCTTTTCTTTGTATGTGTCAAAAATATACTCAGCAAGCGACAGAGCACAGACGGTTTCTGTTCCGGCTTTCTTGGGCCCAAAAGCTGATAAAACTTTCTGCGGTATAAGAAAAATAAAACGATCCAGTTTTTTGCTTTGGACTGTCGTGGCGGCAGAACCTGCCACTTGTTTCCAAATTTTTATGTTAAAATCCTTTTCCTTGCCCAAGCCAAGTAAAAGGATTCTCGGCAGACGCTTAATATTGGTGTACAAGAAAACAGTCTGCAATTTTTTTCCTTCAAAATCAGTATTTTGAACAATCTGTTTCAAAAAAACTCTTTGCTCTTTGTGAACTTGTTTTAAAAGAGGTTCAAAATTTTTCCCTTCCCACAGGGGGACAGCCAGACAAGCCGTTTCCGGCACTGTCGTCTCAACAAGGTACTTAATCATAAGTCGGGTTAATTTATAATTTATAATTTTTAAACAATTTGTAATGACACCATTTTTAATGATCTAAACAAAATACCCTTGTCAGAAAGATATCACGCAGGCTCAGCCATTAGAAATTATAAATTGAAAATTGAAAATTATTATTCTGGATTGTAACAACAAAAAACCAAACATGCAAAATGCTGCTAGACTTTTTTGATATCCAAGAGAATCTTCTTGCCTTCTATGACAAGCTCTTCCGAACCTCCCGACAAAAAAGAGCGAGCCAAAACAAGCTGTTTGAGTTCAGTCTCATAGTCCTTAAAAATATCCTTAAGGATCTGTTCATCGCTGTGATAATACACGTCTATTTCATCCTCAATCGTCAGATTCTGAACTTTCCTCATCTGGTTTATGGCGCGGGTTATTTCTCTGAGCAGACCTTCTTTTTTCAATTCCTCGCTCAATTCAGTGTTAAGCGCGAGAACTGCGCTTTGTCCATCGGCGACAAGCCAGGGAGTCTGTAGCTTTTTTATGCCATCAATAGATGCTTTATCGGTGATCAAAAATATTTCAACCTGTTTTACATTCAATTCATCGGCCAAAATTTCCTGAAACTGAGGCAAAAAGGTCCGATCTCCGGTATAGGCCATAGCCACTTTGCACTCGGACAAAGGCTGTCTTGTGTTCAATTTTGTGTCTTTTCTGATTTTATGACCCAAGGCTGCGGCCTCGCGCAAAGATTCCATATCTTCCATCAACGCGATATCGATCAGTTCTTCCCGCGGCTCTGGCCATTGTTCCAAATGAACGCTTTCCTCTCTTCCTTCCGGTCTGTCTGTCCTGTTTCCAAGCATTATTCTCCTATATATATTTTCAGCTATAAAGGGTGTAAAAGGCGCCATTATTTTAGATAAAGTCAACAAAACCTCTCGCAAAGTGGCAAGCGCCCCCTGCTTATCTTTTCCATCAGCGCCCTTAAATCGATCCCTGGAACGGCGTACATACCATGTGGAAAGATTATCAATAAATGCTTTTATCGGCCGCCCTGCCTTTACCGTGTCATAGTTATCCATGTGTTTGGTGACTTCTCTCAGCAAGATCTGCAATTCAGATAAAATCCAGGCGTCATACACATTATCAGTTGCTTCTTGTTTCTTGTCTTTCGCATCTTGCCCGAGATCTGTATTTTGATCTTGAAACATCTCATAAAAACTCAGCACATTCCACAACATATTGATTACCTTGTTGTACACGTCCTTTACTTCTTTATCATTGAAAAACAAATTCTCGGCCTGCATCACCACGCTGGTCATCAAATAATATCTCAAAGCATCCACGCCATATTGCTCTATAATGAGCCACGGGTCAGTGTAATTCATCTTAGACTTGGACAGTTTTTCTCCCTTCTCATTGAGGATAGTGCCGGTCGTCACCACATGTTCAAAGCTCAGGCTATCAAACAAAAGCACTGCCATGACATGCATATAATAAAACCAAGCTCTCGTTTGGGCAATATACTCTGCTATGTATTGACCTGGAAATCTTTTTTCAAAGATCTCTTTATTTTCAAAAGGATAATGAAATTCAGCGAAAGGCATAGAGCCTGATTCAACCCAACAGTCAACAACTTCCGGAACCCGTCTCATCAGCCCGCCGCATTTTTCACAATCCAAAACAATCTGGTCCACTTCATGTTTGTGCAGGTCAACATCTTCAATATTGTTCGAAGAAAAAACCTCATCAAAATTTCGGGCTCGTTTCTTGAGTTCCGCGAAACTTCCCACGCAGAGCAAGTGGCCGCAAACCTCTGATTTTTCTTTATTTTCTTGTTCTTTACTCTGTTCACATTTCCAAAAGGGCAAAGGGGTGGCCCAATAGCGATTCCGAGAAATATTCCAATCAGGCGCGGTTTCAAGGATATCAAGAAAACGACCGTTCTTGAGATGTTCCGGATACCAATTTATATCCTTGTTAAGCTCTACAAGTCTGTCTTTAATTTTTTGTATATTAATAAACCAGGCTGATATGGCATTGTAAAATAATTGCGTATCACAGCGCCAACAGTGCGGATAAGAATGAGTATATTGCTGCCGATTAAATAGCAAACCGCGATTCTCCAAATTTCGCTTTATCTCTTTTTCAGAAGTTTTAAAATACTGCCCTCGTATAAATTCGGGGGCTGCTTCATTAAAATGGCCCGAGTCATCCAAAAGAGGAAGCATGGGCAGATCTTGCCTCAAACCCAGCGTATAGTCATCTTCTCCATAGATCACCGCTGTGTGCACAATCCCCGTTCCTTCATCAGTATTCACAAAATCACCGATCATCACATAATGAGATTTCTTTCCCATTTCGGCCATGCCGGCAATCTCGAACAAGGGCTCATATTCTATGTCCTTCAATGAATTCCCAGGCAGTACGGATACAATCTCAACGCCATCGTCTTTAAAAATTTCCTGTACCAAATCGTGAGCCACAATATAATGCGCGTCATCTTTCTTGACTACGGCATAGAGAATTTTTTCTCCCATTGTCAAGCCCACATTGCCAGGCAAAGTCCACGGTGTAGTGGTCCAAGCCAAAAAAAACGTGTTACCCGGGAGCTTGTGAGATTCAGGATTTGTTAGCTTAAACTTAACAATAACTGATTCTTCGGTGATATCTTTGTAACTGTTGTCCATGGCTATCTCAGCCTTAGACACCGGAGTCTCGCATCTTGGACAATAAAGCAAAACTTTTCTGCCTTCATAAATAAGTCCTTTGTCCCAAATATTTTTAAGAGCCCACCACACACTCTCCATGTAGCTCGCGTCCATTGTTTTGTAAGCATTATCAAATTCAACCCAGCGCCCGATCCGATCAACCATTTTTTTCCATTCTCCGGTATACAGGAGCACCTTTGATCTGCAAGCATCATTAAAACTTTTAACCCCCAATTCTTGTTCTATATTTTTCTTGCCGGAAATCTTGAGTTCTTTCTCTATCATCTGCTCTATGGGAAGCCCGTGACAATCCCAGCCCCAACGCCTGCGCACCCTATACCCTTTCATGGTCCAGTAGCGAGGCACAAGATCTTTTATAACAGAACTCAAAATATGCCCATAATGGGGCAGCCCCGTCGCAAAAGGCGGACCATCATAAAACACATATGGTTTTTCTTCCGGCCTCAACTCAACTGATTTTTCAAAAATGTTCTTTTTTTTCCAAAAATCCAATACTTCGAGTTCTTCTTTGTTTGCGTCGTACATAGTTACAAAAATAAAAAACATCCAGCCGCGTCGAGAACCCAGCCACGGGTGGTACCATCTCGACTTCGCATACATGGATGCCTTTTGAAGGGCTATTACGGGCCTGCCCGGAGGAGTCTACTTTCCCTTTCCTGAGAGTTCTTTCCCCAACGCCCCCAAAATAGGAGTTCCCGCTGATAACGGGTCCGAGCGTTTCTATATATTATTGATGGATGGATTATTATACTAAAAAAGATTTTTGTCAAATGTTTGATTTCTCAAAGCAAACGCACAAGAAACAACAAAACTATACAAGGCGCGTAGCATCATACTTCTTATCTCATACTTGTCTTCGAGAATATTACGCAACTTCCACTCTTATACTTGGATTATTGATCTATTAATGTATCCAAGTAGAAAGGTGGAAGTCTCGAGCGATCACAGACGCGCGGACGCGCACAGATACCTTGCGGTAATATAATCACTCGAGCCGATACAACGGAAATCCGATTGTCTAAATCAATGAACCGAACTCTGAACTAGGGGAACGACGGCCGGTGAATCCGACCGTAGCACCGTCCGGCTCAGCCCACAGCCTCGTCGCCGAGCTTGAGCGCCTCGTCAATGGCTGCGAAGCCTTCTGCGAGTTGCGCCGCATTGACGATGAGAGGCGGCACCGTGTACACCATGTTCCAGCGAACGAAGGTCGCGATGCCCAGCTCCCCGAGCTTGGCGTAGATCGCCTTCATCCACTGAGAAAGAGGCTTGTTCCAGGGCGAGAGCGGTTCCCGAGTCTCAGGGTTGGAGACAAGCTCCAAGGCTCCGAAGAGCCCAATCGACCGCACATCTCCCACGCAAGGATGTAGCTCCTTCATCCTCTCAAGATAACCACGCATATGAACACCCATCACTCGGCTATTCTCCACAAGACCCTCGTCCAGGTACACCTGCATGTTCGCGATTGCGGTCGCGCAGCAGAAGGGATGTCCGGCGTAGGTGAGCCCGCAGACCAGCGGCTCGTCGTTGAAGAAATCCGCCAAATGCTGGCGGACCACGACGGCGCCGAGCGGTGCGTAGCCAGAAGTCAGACCCTTGGCCAAGACCAAAATGTCTGGCACCACTCCATCGTGCTCGGTGGCAAACATCTTGCCCGTGCGACCGAAACCGCACATGACCTCGTCCGCGATGAGGAGGAAGCCATACTCATCCGCGAGCTGCCGCATGGCGCTCCAATAACCCTTGGGCGGGATAATGAGCCCGCTCGTGCCGGTGACCGGCTCCATGAGGATCGCGGCAATGGTTCCCGGGCCCTCTCGTTCGATGGTCTCGCGGACATGCGCGATGTAAGCCCCAAGGTTGCCCTCCGGCGCGTAGCCAAAGGGACAGCGGTAGGCATAAGGGCCGTGCATATGCACAAAACCCGGGTTGCCCGGCTCGTGTGGGAAGCGCCGCGGGTCACCGCTCGCTTGGTCCGCCTCGCCAACACTCCCATGGTAGGAATCGTAACGGACAAGAATCTTGAAGCGACTCCCGTTCCTGCGACCCCAAAGACGCGCCATCTTAATCGCGTTGCAGACCGCGTCTGCGCCGCCCAAACAGAAGAAGGTCTTCACCAAGTCGCCGGGCGTAAGCTCGGCGAGCATGGCCGCCGCCTTGGCACGGGGCTCAACCCCATACTGCGGGGAGGCGTAGAGCCAAACCCGATCCAGGGCAGCACGCATGCCACGCAGCACGGCAGGATGGCCGTGGCCCACGTTCAAGTTCATGAGCTGGCTTGAGAAGTCGAGATAGCGCTTGCCATCCCTGTCCCAGAAGTACACGCCCTCCCCACGATCGAAAACGATCGGGGTGGGATTCGCACCCTGGGGAATCCAAGTGTAAAAATAATGGTCGCGCTGAGCATCAACGATGCGCTCGCGGGACCAGCCGTCTGCCCGATTCAACATTCCGAATATCCTCCGTTGTATGCTTCGCTCTCGCGAAAGCCAGGCTAGAGTAACAAAAAGGATTACTTTAATCAAATCCTCCCTTCGCAGGGAAATCAGCTTCCTTCATTCGTTCCTAACTTTAGGAATAAGGGAGAAATTGTAAGATACCCCTACCCTTAGACCCCCTCCTTAGTAAAGGAGGGGATCGTGGCTATAAAACCTCATCCATATTAAAAAAACCAAAATACTGGCCTCCCCTTCTTTACTAAGGAAGATGTACAATCCCCCCCGTTCTCCTCCTTTACTAAGAGGAGAACGCCCCGCACTGGTCTCTCCCCCTTTACTAAGGGGGAGATGTAAGAGGGGGTTTTGTTTAAAAATTAAACCCAATGGTTTATTTCGCAAACAAAAAACACCCAAATCTTGGATGCTTTTTGTTCTGCTGGAGCCGACCGAACTCCAGCTGCAGATAGGAGCGTCTACCGCGCTTGTCAGCGCGGAGCAGACGTCACCAAAAAAACGAACTGTGGCTCAGCGCTTTGTGGCGCTAACCGCCTGTGTGCCATCGTTCACATACACGGCCTTGAGCTGGCAAAAAAACTCCAGACCCCAGCCCCCCATCTCAGGAGGGCCGTCCATGGAAGATTTCATACCGCCAAAAGGCATATCAGGGTCGCCGCCGAGCGTGTGTTCGTTGACATGGGCCATCCCCACGTCCGCGTCGAGAGGGAAGCGCGCCATGAGTTCAATATTATCCGTGTAGAGCGCGGCGCAGTGCCCATACTCGGTGCGATTGAGCTCTCGGACACCTTCCTCATAGTCTCGGACCCTCACGAGGGTAAGAATCGGGCCAAAGACCTCGTCGACGAGGGGACCTGCGTCCAGAGCGTCCGGCCCGGCCTCCATGATGGTCGGGGCCATGTAGTGGCCATGCTCCAAGCTAGCTTCCCACAAACGCGTGCCACCATGCAAAACCACCATGCCGGCTCTGACACCTTCCTGGATCTGCAGAAGTGCGCGCTCAAGCGCGACCCCGTTTACCAGAGGCCCGACAAAGTCCTCCACGTCGACCTCTCGAACCAGGCGGAGGAGTTCTTCCCTGATCATCTCGTAGAGATCTTCTGTAACGATCAGGCGCTTGGCCGCGGTGCAGCGTTGGCCTCCGGCGCTAAACGCGGCCGCGATCGCATCCTGAACAACCCCGGGGATGCGACTCTGACCCATCTTGGCCACCAGAATCCCGTTCAGACCGCCCTTCTCGCAGACAGCCCGAATGCCTCTCTCAGCGGCCATGCAACGAATCTTGTCACCCACAGGAACCGAACCGGTGAAGGACACAGCCTTCACCGCGTCGTGGTAGATCATGGCCTTGCCCACGAGCTCAGTGCCGTGAACCAAGTTCACCACGCCATCCGGGACACCCGCGTCTTTGAGGACCTGCATAATGAGCCAAGCCGTGTACGGCGTGAGCTCAGAAGGCTTGTAGATGACCGCGTTCCCAGCCAGGATCGCAGGAATGATCTTCCACAGGGCAAGCGCGAGTGGGAAGTTAAACGCGGTAATAACCGCGACCACGCCGAGCGGGGTCTTGATCACCCTGCGCTGTACGCCCTTGCCAGGCTCCATGACCTGCACAAACCAGTCCGGCTTATAAGCGGCATAGTACTCTGCAATGGCAACAGTCTTGCCGATCTCGCCAAGGGCGCCGGCACGCGTCTTGCCGACTTCGCGTTCCATGGCTCGAGCCAAATTATCTCCAAACTTGCGGAGGCTTGTCGGAATCCGGCGGACAACATCGAGCCGCTGTTCTACCGACAGTCTGCTCCAAAGCTCGAACGCGGCCAACGCAGCCTCAGCAGCTGTGCTGACCTCAGCCTCGCCGCCCATGTGGAACTCAGTCACAGCCACGCGTGCGTCACGAGGAGAATTGTGCAAGCGAGGAACACCCGCCTGCCACACATCCCTGCCCCCAATCACATGGGGAGCGGGATCTATCCGGTTTTCCATTTTGGCACCTCTTGCGCTTTTAGCGCTCAATAAGCTGCGCACAGTACATCAAGGAAACATTCGATTGTCAATAATTAAAACAGAATGTATAATCATTCTGTTCTTTAAACAACATCTTTCTACATTTTTTCATCCCTTACTATTTGTAAATTTCATCTCGTGTCGAACAACATTTCTGCAAACGCCTAAACCATACACTATGTACACAGGACCACTTTTCATCGCATCAGACCATGGCGGATACCAGCTCAAAAAACGCCTCCTTCGCTATATACAAAATGAATTGAAACTGGATATCACGGATATGGGCCCGGCCGAATATACAGAAACCGATGATTATCCGGATTATGCCATTCCACTCGCGAAACAAGTGGCAGAAAACAAGGGACGAGGAATTTTAATTTGCAAAAATGGAGTAGGTGTCTGCGTGGCCGCCAACAAAGTAAAAGATATAAGAGCCGGCATCTCCTACAATCTCATGTCAGCCGAAACAATGGTCACGGATGACGACACAAACATTATTTGTCTGCCGGCCAAACTGGGCACTGACGAACACCACATGGCAATGCTAAAACGCTGGCTTGAAACCGAAGCCAGCCAGGATGAACGCCACATAAGAAGACGCGAAAAAATCGCGAATTTAGAACGCTAACACATGCCAATCATTATTCCTTCAATCCTGGTATATTCTCAGGAAGAGTATCTAAAACAGACAAAAGCCGTACAAGGACTGGTGAATTTTGTACAAATAGATATCGCAAACAACACGTTCGTGCCAAACCAAACATGGTATGATCCTCGTTTTATCGAAGAAAACATAACTTTTGATTTTGAACTCCACATGATGATTGAAGAACCGATGGAAGAGCTCCCCGTTTGGATGTCAAACAAACATCTCAAACGCGTGGTAATGCATTTTGAAACACTCGGAAACAATACAAAACAAGCCATCGAAGCAGTACGAAAATCGGGACGCCAAATCAGTATTTGCATAAATCCGGAAACTCCTATCAGAGTGCTCGAGCCATTTGAAGACCAAATAGATGCCGTTCAATTTATGACCATAACGCCCGGATTCCAAGGGCAGCCCTTTCTGCCCGAAGTTTTGGATAAAATAAAAGAATACAAAAACAAAAATACAGACCATTTCATTTCAGCGGACGGCCATGTAAACGAGGAGACCATCCCGCTTCTTATAAAAGCGGGTGTAGAGGGACTTTGCATCGGGAGCGCAATATTTAACGAACAAAGCAGCCCAAAAGACAATATCTTGAAAATACAAGAGCTTATCGATGCCTATTCCTTCATAACATATGTTAAAAAGCCGAAGGACGAGTGCGAGAGCGAAGCGGGATGACTTCCGTAGGCTTTTTAACATATGTTATGAAGGGATAGGGCTCGAGCTTATCAACAGCTTGACCATGTAAGGCCTGCTTGTTAAGCTTGAGCGAAAAGAAAATCATCTATGGTCAAAGACGAAACATATGATCTTGTCGTTATAGGAGCGGCGGCGGCCGGCTGCGCGGCCGCGGTGTATGCCGCTCGGCGCAATTTAAACTTTGTTGTCGTGTCAAAAGACATAGGCGGCGAGGTATCCCTTTCCGGCGATGTGGAAAATTGGCCTGGGATAGAAAAAACCACGGGTTTTGAACTGGCACAACAATTCCACAAACACGCCCTCAGCTATGGGGTAAAATTTGAAGAAGGTTTTGAAATTAAAGGCATAGAGCAAGAAAAAAAGCATCATCTCATACATGCTGAAAATATCATAGGAGAAAAACGAAGCTACCGAAGCAAAGCCCTCATTGTGGCAAGTGGCATACACCCCCGAGAGCTTGGGGTCCAGGGGGAACAGAAGCTAAAAAATAAAGGCGTGACGTATTGCACCGTCTGCGATGGCCCTTTATTCAAAGGCAAAACCACAGCCACCATAGGGGCCGGCAACGCCGCGCTGGAATCGGCCCTCATGATGGGTGGCATTGCCAGCACCTGTTATCTCCTCACAAAATATGCTCAATCAGAAAAAAGCGGATTCCCAAAAGGAGAAGACATATTGATACGAAAAGTAAAAGAACTCAAAAATGTAAAAATCCTGTATAAAGCCTTGAGCACGGAAATTACCGGAACAGACATCGTGGACGGGCTGAATTACACAGATGAAATGAGTGGAGAAAAAAAACATCTTGATCTCAGCGCTGTCATGGTACATGTGGGCATGGTCCCAAACAGCACATTCATACATTGCGTGGATAAAAACGCTCAAGGAGAAATAAAAGTAAATCTTCGTGGTGAAACATCCTGCCCCGGTATTTTCGCGGCCGGCGATGTTACCGACATACCGTTCAAACAAATCGCCATTGCGGCCGGGCAAGGCGTAACCGCGGCACTTTCCGCCATAGATTATATAAATAAATGGCAGAATTGAAATTTTAAATTAAAGATTTTGTTACTTCACTAAACCGGCAAAATCATCAAAGAAAAACCGAGGACTGACCACACAAAGACATAAGAGCCAAAACTGAGGGTACAGATCCGATGGCAACGCGGAAATCTTTCCAATATAAAATCCCAACCCATCATGGAAACTATGGAAAGCAAAGGGAAAAAACTAATGATAAAAATCGCTTTCAAAGTTCCCCTTTCCAAAAAGGGATAACGGTACACATTATACATAAGCGACAAGAGCAAACCCCCTGCCAGCGTCGCCAAAAAAACACTGCCATAATCTTTGAACTTCTCGTAGATTATTTTTTTGTAAACAAATAGCACAAACCCGAGAGACAAAATTACGAGCATGGGCAATGAAAACCAAAAAAATAACAGCGTTTTTGCCGTGTAGTCCACAGATATATATCTCGCGCTGCCGGTAATATATTTCTCATTCACAGGCAAGGCGTCATGCGCGTCCAGATTCTGGAAAATATTATCATAATCTACAAACGCGCTGGCAAAAAACATAGACCAAAAAGATCCTCTGCCAGATACCCAAAAGGGATTCTCAAGAATGCTTTTGTCAAAACTGAGATAAAAACCAAGAGGCATGGCGGAAACGTGCTTACTTGTTTTATCAGTCTCATAACTATTTATGGTAAAGGCAGATCTATACATCCGCTGTTTATGTATAAGCCAAGGAGTATAGCCGATGCCAATACTCAACACGATTAGCAAGGCAAGCAAGATCGGACGAAATTTTTTTTCTAAAAATGAAAGATACAAAAACCAGAGTAGCAAAGCAAAAACCAAGACAAAGGCCGTAAGCTTGATCCAAACCAAAATAACGAGACCAAGAGACAAAACAGTCCATTTTTTTGTATTCCAATTTTGAGCGTTTTGCATCCCCCAACGGTAGAATAAAACAAGCCAAAACATCATCAGCGCGTGGAACATAGTTTCATTGGTGTGATAGCGGGCCAATGTAGAGACAGAAAACAAAGAACCAGTGAATACCAAAACAAAAAAGGCGATAATTTTGCTCTTTGCTATTATTTTTGCCAGTACTGCCGAACAAAAAACAAATAAAAACGCCCAAAACGTATTAACAAACTGGAGAATTTTCCAAATAGTTTTATCTCCCGGTCCAAAATACATGGCTGTTTTCGCCACAACAGCGCTCAACGCGTAGTACAAGGGCTCGTGCCAAGCCAAATAATTGCTTTCCTTATCAGGTAGACCCAATCCTTTGGAAAGACGCGTGATATAATCAATATGAGCTCCCCCATCATAGCTCCACCACACGTTGTACTGTACGACATTCCAAATATAAATGCCCGAAAGGCCGGCCAAAAATAAAAAAAACGCCCAATGAGGCCAAGATACGATGCTTTTTCTGAACATATGGCAATAGTATATCGAATCAGCCATGCTCATGACAAGGTAATGGACCTGTGATATACTTTACGATAATACAGACTCAAGAATTTGGATAATTCATAGAAATGAGGAAGCTCCCCAATGAGACAAACAACACTAAGCCACCCCAGTTCTATATGTACACATCTTTTCTACTCAAATTGCCTGGAATCTTTGGTCTCCTCATCATTACCTACGCTATATTCGCCAAAAAAGAACGCAAACAAGATTACTTGTTCGCCATCGGGGGCGCGGGTCTCCTCGTGTATAGCATATACATAAAAGACCTCATCTTCATTATATTGCAGATTGTTTTTATTTCTGCGAGCTTGTACGAACTTTCATCATTAAAAAAAGATAATAGATAAACCCTATGCTTCTCGACTCTATTATCCCGGCCCTGCCGACAAGTACAACGGAGACTCTCATATACATCGTGGGGGGCTTGGGAGCTCTGCTCTTGGCTTATGGCGTGTTTCTCGAGCAAGAGCGACGCCAAGATCTGGTGCGATTTGTTGGCGCTTTTGGACTTCTCGTGTATGCTTTGTTTATAGACAATAAACTCTTTATCATTTCCATGGGAGGTCTCGCCATAGCCTCACTGGTTGAATTCGTAGAAATATACCTCGGTCTTCACAAACACAGTCCCGAAGACCTCAAACGCTACAAAGAAATGAAATAACATATATCCGCTCTGTAGATCCGTATCATCCGCACTTCTATGTTTGACCTTATCACCATCGGCGATGCCACTTTCGACACCTTCATAGTCCTAGATGAAAAAGAATCTTCTTGCGAATTACGTAAAGAGAAAAAAATGCTCTGTCTCAATTACGCGGACAAGACTCCTATTATTCATAGCGTACAATCCGCTGGTGGAAACGCGACTAATGTCGCGGTCGGAGCAAAAAAACTTGGTCTCTCAAGCGCCATTCTCACTGAATTGGGAGACGACATAACAGGGCATATCATCAGACATGAATTGGAAGACGCGGGAGTGGACACTTCCCTCATAAAAGTGCTCAAAGGCAAAGAAACGCGCTACTCGGTAGTCTTGAACTATAAAAGCGAACGTACCGTACTTTCATATTACGCAAAACGTAACTATAGTTTCCCCCATCTTCCCCAGGCCAAATGGCTCTATTACACTTCTCTTGGCAAATCTTTTGCCGCCCTTCAAAAAAAATTAATATCACACCTAAAAAAACATCCCTCTCTGCGCTTGGCGGCCAATCCCGGTTCTTATCAATGCAAACGCGAGATAGAAACCACGCGGGGAATACTCAAATATACTGACATTTTGTTTGCTAATAAAGAAGAAGCGGCCTGCCTCGCCGGAAGCCAAGCCTCAGATATCAAAGAAACAATGAAAAAACTCTTCAAAGAGGGTGTAAAACTCACGGTTATCACAGACAGTGAAAATGGATCTTTTTCTTATGACGGGGAACAGATCTTGCATATGGACGCCTACCCGGTGACTCCCATCGCCAAAACCGGAGCCGGAGACGCTTACGCCAGTGGTTTTCTAAGCGCCATAATTCGCCACAAAAAACGGGAAGAGGCCATGAAGTGGGGCACTGCCAACGCGGCAGGAGTCATACAGATCTTTGGAGCCCAACGAGGACTCTGTTCAAAACGCAGTCTGTTCAAATACATAAGCTCGTACCCTGCCATAGCCCCCAAAATCTACTCCTAAAACTAAGCCAAAAAAACATCTTGCTGGATTGACCTTTTTGTCCCAAAGACATATACTGAGTTGGCTCTATTTTACTTCTCAGATACCTGTCTTGAGCACGCAATCTATTTTATGTCTTCCAACATAGAAAAAAATATTACCTACATCGTCGGCAAACTGTACCACCATGTAATCCGCTCGAGCCAAGACGAAAAACCGAAAGAACGCAATATCATTTTATATGTGGGCAAGTTGTACGGCCACATGATTGACGCCATCAAGGAATACGAAAAAAAAGAAAAAGAAAAACTCAGAATCGGTCTATTCTACGATTCAAGACAAAAACTCGATGAATACACAGAAAGCACGCTCGACCGCATTGACCTGAAACTGTCTTGCGACGCGGGATCAGATGAAATGATACAAAACACGCTCATGCCCTATCAAGACGAAATACTGGCGCTCACCAGCCGGGCCGAAGACCAGATTCCTTTGCTCAAAACACTCATACCGCATATTCCGTACATCAATGGTCCAACGGAAAAATCTCTCAGATGGGCCGCGGAAAAAATATCCTGCAGGCAACGATTAAAGGTCTTTGACCCGAATATCACTCCTCCCTTTACTCTGGTCACGGATTTGTCCAAACAAAACGTAAAAGATATAGAGGACGCTGTGGGCTATCCTCTCATGGTAAAACCCTCAGGCTTGGCCGCGAGCAGACTGGTAAGTGTGTGCTTTCATAGAGAAGAGCTGGAAGAAGTCTTAAAGAAAGTATTCAAAAAAATAGAAACCGCTTACAAAGAAGGGCACGGCCGGGGAAACCCGGAAATACTCGTGGAACGCTACATGGAAGGCGAAATGTATTCCATAGATGCCTATGTCAGTCCAGACGGAAAAACGTACTTTTGCCCTCCGGTTCATATAAAAACCGGCAAAAGCATAGGATTTGACGATTTCTTTGGTTACCAGCAGATAACGCCAACTCTTCTTAATGAAGCCAACATAAACATGGCCAAATCTGTGGCGAGAGAAGCTATAAAAGCCCTGGCTCTCAGAAGCACCACCGCGCACGTGGAGCTCATGAAAACCGAAGAAGGCTGGAAAATCATAGAAGTAGGCCCTCGAGTAGGTGGGTTTCGACACATGATGTACGAATTTTCTTATGGCATCAACCACACCATGAATGATGTGCTTATACGCATATCGAAAAAACCCCAGATACCAAAAAAAATCAAAGGCTACACGGTCGCCATGAAATTTTTCGCAAAAAAAGAAGGCAAACTCAGCAAACTCACCGGCATAAAAAAAGCTCAGGAATTAAAATCTTTCAAACGCCTTTATGTAAATAAAAAAATAGGAGACCTCTGCGATTTTGCCAAGCACGGCGGCAGTTCTGTATTCAACATTATCATGTTCAATAAAGAGCGCTCTGATCTTCTCGCTGATATCAGAAGACTTGAACAAACTATAGAAATTGAAGTGGAATAACCGCGGCCATTTTCTCTAAATATGTTATGGCGGGATAAGATTGGGCAGGCCCGTAGGTATGAAAAAAGTTAAAACAGCCTTTCAGCGGCTGTTTTTAAAATATGAATCGTAAGACAAAAATATTTTTAAACTCTCATGCGCAAATCAAGGCGTCTTCCCACGAAATGTTCACGAGCCCTGCATACAGCCTCATAGTTTACACTCGGACCAAACAAGGCTATGCCATGTTCAAAAGCACGGACATGCTCTCTGATTTCATCTGCGAGCTGAGGGTGCTCTTGTTCGGCATCCGCAAGTTCGCGAAGGCCGGTGATATTTATTTCTATTTCGTCTAAAATAGTTTGAAACTCCAAAATTCGCTTCTCGTAAGCAGATCTGTCACTGTGCAGCACAGCCTGTCTGGTGAAATTGCGTATATCACATTCTATATCAATAATAATCTTATGAAGTTCAAGCCGCTCCTGATGACTGAAGAAAGAAAAAATACTGCCTTTTCGAAGCTCTTGAAAATTCCCTCCCGATTCCACGAATTGTTCATATTTTCTGCCCAAAACGGCTGATATTTTTTGCTTTAAGAGCGGATGGCCCATTTTTGTCTGGTAAATTTTAAATATCTCTTCAAAAGCCTGGCGATAAGGCCACAGCACCTTCGCGAAACTAACGATCACGTTTTCTGCCGACCGTAGATCCAAAGCGTCGGCTGACTTACAATCTTCGAGCGCGGCATTCATTTCTTTAATTATGATAGCGGGCACGAGAGGCGGGACGGCCACAAGGAGGCGTTCGCCAATCTCAATGGTATGTTGTATTCCTTTATGTCGCATATCTTCAACTCATAAAAATCTATTCTCAAAAACAGTATAGCACAGAAAAATAAGCATACAAACATCACCTTAATTTATAATTTTAAAATGATCCCGATTCGATCGGAATTAAAAATGAAAAAATCAAATTTTCCAGTCTCCAATCATAAAAACAGCCTTTATGTATCCTGAGCTCCGGGTTTAATTTTATTCATGAAAGCTTTGAATCTCTGCCGCGCTTTTTGGCCGCTTCTGTACGCCCTTTCTTCTTTGCTACCTTCTATATTTTCTATCTTTAAAAGATCCGAATCTTCATTTTTACCGGGCTTGTCCTTGTCTATCTTTTCAGGATCGGTTTTCTTAGTATTTTTTATCGAATCCTCAGCTTTAAGGGGGATACTCTCTTTTAATTTCTGAGGCAAACCTTTTAGGCTCTCCTGCTTAACACCTTCCAGGGTTTTTCTGGCCTTTTCAGTCATTTGCTCTCTAAAGGAATGAAATCTATTTAGCTGTTCACCCGACAAGCCCAAAGCCATACTGTCCAATATCCGCTCTTTCTGCTGAGTGTACGAAGAAACTCGTTCGGAAATTTTTTGGGTTTCTTCTTGCGCTTTGTCTTTCCAATTTTGTCCGGACACATTGAGCTTGCTGAGCATACTCTCGGCCTCGGCTATTGTACGTTCTGCTTCTAACCGCGACGCATCATTTTTTACGTCCTCCACCAATGACTCTGCCCTTCGAAAACGTTTTTCAATGTAGTTTAGTTGCTTCTCGGCTTTTTTTAGAGAATCGAATGTAAAAAGTATTGAAATTCGCTCCTGCAAAGAAGACAAAATGCCAGGGACAAAGGAACCCAGTTCACTCTTTTCTATTGCAGGAAGCCAAAAATTGCTTGAGGACGAATTGGCTGGAAGCGTCTCTTCCTGAGGAATTTGCGCCGAAGCATCCAAGGTTTCAGCACGGGCAGGCAAGCTCAATAAAATAAAAAAACACGAAAAAATTATAAAGAAGAAGAGAGAATTCCACCTTGCCCCGCAAAGTCCTTGCTCAGACATAATAAAAGAAATACAAGCAGACAAAAATCCGCTCTAATTTTTTTATTATACCACATGTATGTAAGGGCCGCAGGGGATATAAACGCCACTCACTTTAGTATGTCTTTCCCCTCACTTTAGCTCATGGATACCCGCGGTATAAATAAAAAAACAGATACCAACAACGCGATACCTGCGAACAGATACATATAGACCAAAGAATAATCCGGCTTTTCTTGGGTGCCTGAAACCCATGTTTTGTGAGACATAGAATCTGTTTATGTTTGTATTTGTTTTAGCTTCAGGAGCATGGCTTGGATTCCTCGCCCGCTTCGTACTCATCTGCGAGAGACAAACGAGAAATAAAAACCCTTACTACTGAATTTTGTAAGCTTATTATAGCACAAAAAGACGCTTTTGTCAAGAAAAAAATAGCAATTCTATCTCCGTAATCTCGAAACCACCAAGCCGAGAAGTTTGCGCACTTCTTCTTGCGCCACCAGTGTTGTCTCGGCGTGAGTAAAAGCGTTCCATTGAACCAGTATTTCCGGATCATCTATCACTCTCACCTTATTTTCAAGCAAAAGACGATCTTCAAAACTGATTTCTCTTTCCGCTATAAGCACTTTGTCAATAAATAAACCAAGAAAATCTACCAATTCCGTATTCACAGCGTTCTGAGTTCTTTGAATCTGAACGCCTTTTTTTAAACTCTGCAACAGTACATTTTGTCTTAAAATTCTGATGCCAAACAATATATTGCCTACGAGCAAACTAAAAATAAGCAAAACCGCGATGACCGTTTCCACGGTCACTGGTTTGTGGAGAGTCTCATGAAATCTACCCATACGTTATGATTACATTATTATCAATAAGTATGCCGCATACCTTTATACAGTCTGCGCAACATATACAAAAGCAAAACTACCAATATCACGGCGACCACTATATCCACGTTGATAAATTGAGCGATGTCGAAATACTTCTGCATACCAATATCTATGTGCACGCTTCGTCCCGTTAACTGAACCGAAAAAGAATGCGTCTCAAATTTCTTGTAAGCACTCGCTTCCGCGCTCAAATAATACAATCCTTCAGGCACCAAGAAAGCATAGCGTCCTGAATAATTGGTAATTTGAGGATTTTCTTGCCCATAACGCTTGGAAGGCCAGAGTTCAAACTCTCTGGTATCGGGATTATACCAATGCAAGGTCACTTCCACATTTGCGAGTCGCACTTCCCCCACAATGGTTTGGTGATACACATACCCTTCAGGATCCACCAGCATGGTATTCCTAAGCGGTTCTTTGAATGATTTCGGATTAAGGTAATCTATGTCTGTAACGATTTCATATTTACCCAGAACTTGCGGGGTCTGCAAATTCGCCACATACACGCCGTCATTGTTTTTGTCTTCAAAATTTATTTCTTCGAGAACAAAACGAGTCTCTGAATCTTGCGTTTCTTCAGAAGCCGCGGAAGCGCCTTCAAATACCGTGTCAAAAAGAGTCCCCATGATGGTTTTTTCTTGTGGAAGAGGCCGAGAACCGCCTGTTGGCTCTCTTAAATCTTTCAAAGCAAGTTGAGCACTTATGTTACGTACAGGTGTTGATGGTCTAAGCACAAGTCTCAAATCTTTGTTCGACAAGGTTCGTATAGTAGGATGAAGCCGATCAAGACCAGAACCATCCACGATCGGAGCTATATCCAAACTACCATCGCTTAAGCCAAAAAACACCACATCGGCAGGGATTCTACCCGCGGCATCTTTTATTTGCGGAAGAGAAAACCCATTTTTAAGATCCTGAGTCAAGGCCAGTTTCATTTCTCTATTTGGGCCGGTAAGCACGTCATTGATAGTGGGTAGAGCCAAACGGACTCCATTTAATTTATGCAAATCTCCTATATTTTGAATTCCAAACTCAGTGAATGAACGTTCGAGACTGGGAAAGGTGGAAAGCAAGTCGCTGAGTGGTTTGGGAAGAGAACCAAACGCAAAACCAGCCAGCTGTTTGCCTGCGAACAGGCCGGCTTTGTCGAGCGCCACAGGTTCTTCAGAGAGCGAACCAGAAACTGAAGGGCCGGAGCTTTCCGGGACTACCACGCGTTTTATGTTTTCACGAACTTTTGCTATGGTTTTCTCAACAGCGTTTGTAATAGGGGCGCTTGTCGTTTCTTTTGGAACTTCATCTTGTAAATCCGGAGACGCGATCCCCACGTCGGCGCTGTCTGTTTTTTGGGGTAAATCTATAAATACTATTTTTTCTTTTTTTACTTTTTCTTCTGTCAATACTTCAAACGGTATGAGCAGGCTATTGCCGTAATTTCCGGCTCGATCCCTTATTTTCAATTCCAAAACATATTCACCTTCTACCAAAGTTCCAAGATTCAAAGTCCAGTTAGTTTCCTTACCAAAATTCAACTCCACCTTGGAAACTCCATCCAAAACAGGCGCGATAATCCCCTCTGAATCTATAGAACCTGACACCAAAACTTCTTTACCTGCGGGATATCTATCTTCTGCCAGCACATCTTTGAGCTGCGGACTTTGAGTATCAAGCGTGATTTGGGAAGAGATAACCGGAGAGCCTACACCATCTTTGGTATAAAACCGTGTGTATAATGTTTTCATCCCATCCGCCTTTTCAAAAGTGTAAGAGAAACTTGGCTGATAAGGAATCTGAGAGGCTTCTGAAAAATCCGGACTCTCGGAAATGGCCATCGTGACCGCGTCCGGCCCTCCATCCAAGCTAAGACTGACTTGGGGCTTATTGGTATACAATTCTCCTTTATTTATCACGAGTACAAACGTGTTGTTTGGAGATTGACCGGGCGGAGTGGGTATGGATCCTGCAAAATCACCAGACCCGCCTCCTGTACATTGCGAGGCCGAAGCGGTAACGGTACGCGGCAAAGTTTCAATGCCATCATGATTCCGAGCCCTTATCTGAAATACATAGGTTTGGCTGCAAGCAAGCTCTTTTTCCTCGTAAGACAAAACGCTTACCCAGCCCGAGTTGCTTTGCTTGGTGGTATTTTCCACCATATACTCAGTACCCTGAGGATTACTGTTCGGTTCCCAAGACAGGTTGATTGAGACCAAAGACGTATCGCCTATTGCTACATTGACCGGTTCGTTGGCAAAGGTGTACGTGCTCGTAGCCGCACTCTTTGATATGGTATTTCCGCTTTTCACGCCCACTTTTCGGGTATATTGCGTGTTTGGGGTAAGACCGGATTCAACAAATGAAGCCAACGAAGTGTCGGTGGATGAGGCGGTTTCCGTATCATTCTCGTCAAAAAGACTGAACCCGGATTTAAACAAAGAATTGTCCGTATAGTTCCATTGTATTTGAGTGGGAGAGAGAACGATGGGAGAGAGAATATTCGGAGGATTCGGCGTCGTATAAATCGCCGCGGTCTGGTTTGAATATCCTGAGTACAGCTCTTTATTTTTTGCTGTCGCCGCGTTATAAGAGCGAGCCCTAAATATGTAGCTGCTGTTGGTTTGCGGAATGTAGGAATAAGAAGTCTGATTTTGTCCAACCGTATTCACGGCCGGCGTTAACTCCTGAAATGCTCCTCCATTAGGCGAGACCTCTATTCTAAAACCATCTTCAACATTCGCGGTGTCTGTCCAAGACAGATCAATATTGCCGCTGTCTTTATTCAAGACCGCGTTTAGATTCTGCGGAGCCGCGGGCGCGGTGTATTCAACATTCGAATACGCATAGGCAGAAGCCAGGATTGTTGTTTCCCCTTCTGCTTTCGCTTCGGCTCGAACGCGCCAACGATACTTGTGATTAGGTTCCAAAGTCTCGTCAAATTGCGGAGAAGAATTGAAGGGAGAGGACTGAATTGGGTTGTACACCGGGGTCTCGAGATCACAGACACTATCATCGCAACGTTCTATTCCGTGTATATCGGTAGCTCTGGCTTGGTTTTCAAAAGAAATTTCGAATTTGTTGTCAGAAATATAAGTCGAAGAAACATTCGTCGGAGTGTCCGGAGTGGTGGAATGCGTTACCGGATCAGTGCCAGGTTCAGAATTTCCGGCCAGGTTAAAAGCTTTTACTCTAAACTGATACTGGGCATCAGATTCAGTACTCTTGTCTGTGTATGATGAAGAATTGGGAGTAGAAGTGGCTATTTCAGCCCAAGCCGTGAAAGAACCGCTGAGATTATCACTGCGCTCGATGCGATATCCATCTTCTTCTGTGCTCGCGTCCTGCCAATTTATACTAAATTCAGAATCAGAAACTCTGGAGGCTGAAACCGAAAGAGGGAGAGAGGGAACATCGAGCATGGAGAAAGTGCTGGAAGCCGACCAGGATCCTTCTACTCCATCCTGATCCCAAAACTTTATTCGCCAATAATACGATAAGGCGCCATCATTTAATGCAAAAGAGCTGGGAGAGGCATTGTCCCCGAACATACCGTAACCAATGTCTGCGATTCTATTTCCCACGGTAGTGCTCGCGCTTAATTCGGTGCCCTTTTCTCCGGAATCCCAATGCGAAATTGTATCAAAACTTTGGTCTGTGCTCACCTGAAGCCGAGCTTTTATGGGGTAATCGACCCCTGTATCATTATATATTGCTGAAAAATATGGCTTTGCCGCTATGAGCCCGCCGCTTTCCACGATAGTGCTGGCCACCCAACCCGGGCTCCCAAAAATAGTACCAGTATTTTTATGTATTCCCGCGTCAGACAGAACGTTGCCGGCCCCTTCATCAAAGTGCCAGCCAGCTACAAATCCGGTATCCCCCACAGCCGATCTTCGTCCCAATCCGTTATTATACAAGGCAACCGCTTCTGTTTTGTCTAAGGCATGATCAAAAAATATCACTTCATCCAATGTGCCGGACGCAAAATTCGCGCCTTTCATTAAGGTAAGATCCACGAAATTGTCCAAAGAACCTATGTCTGCCGTTGTATTACTGCATTGGGTATCTTCAGCCGCAGGATTCGCATAGATAATACTCTTTGTGCATTGAACCCCGTCCACAAAACAGGTAGGGGTCGTACTGCTCTTTGAGAATATATAATGATGCCAATTACCGTCCGAAAGCGTGGCGTCTGTATCAAGCGTGTAAGCGCAGGTTTGACCGCTCACATATATACGCCAAAATTGATCCGTATACGCGGAAAGAGCAAAACCGAAACGGTCTCCTATTTTACTTGTGGGCGCCAGATAAGAATTGTGCTTTCCCACGATCATACGCGGTATGCCGGAATCGGAAACACTCTTGGTTTTTACCCATAGAGCAAGGCTAAAATCATTTGAACCGAAACTCAGGCTCGAACTATTTGGTATGTGAATATAATCATCCACTCCGTCAAAAGAAAGCGCAGAACCACGAGCGTACAAGATGGTTGGGGCTGTTGGAGGCTTGTTGTAAGTGATTGATACGGAAGAAAGGAAAACCGTTTTAAGCGCGCTCGTAACTTTTAATATGGCTTTCCAAAGAAAATTACCGGCGCCGAGGCTTGAGGCAAATTGAGCGATATTTGTTTTAATGGTGCTTGATGTATTGTAGTCTGTGTCATTGCTCGTCAGCGCCCAATTTGAACCGTTCCACCAATACCAGGATGGTGTGCTCAAGTCTCCCTGGTTTGTGATCTGGTAATACACCGTGCCTTCACCGCCTTCTGAGGCTGAAAAATCGCTCAGAGACGCATAAGATACTGCGTTTGTGCTTGAAGGAGTGGTAGTTGGTCCATCCGCGTAATAATGATCAAAACCAAGAGAAACAGAGTTAAGGGATGGCACATATGAACTATGGTCTGTCTCCAAAAAACTTTGATACTGAAAATAACGATTGCTGGCCAAGCCGGAAAGACCTGTATATGAAAAACCGGGGATACTTTGTAGAGAATCCGAATAATATGTTTTTGTCGTCCCATCCGGGCCCAGAAAGGTTTCCCCTTGGCAGGCATTGTCATTGCAAGAGCGAGCCTGATACAAGATTCTCTGTGCCCCCCGTTTATACATATTTAAAACTTCTTCCTGAGAAATCACTCTGTTGAAGGTCGCGAATTCATCAATACCACCTTTATAATAAAAGGGGTCACCCGTGGCGCGCTTGCCAAGCGTGAACACATTGCCCGATGTCTGAGAAATCCAGCCGCCAGTCTGGATACCTGATGTCTGGACTCCATTAAGATAAAAATACATCTGCCGATCCGAAACGTCATAACTCCCCGCAATGTGATGCCAACCGCTATTGGGCACGAGGGTATGAAATACTCTGCGTCCTACGTCTCCTCCGGTCTCGCTGTCTTTAACTTCAAATTGCACAAAGGGCAAATTGGACATGGATGGTTGGTTATACTCACCATAATTATAAACAGACCACCCGCCTGTTTTATCCGCCAAACCAGCGCTGGCGATTACATAATTTTGAGCCCCCGTGCCGGAAGGATTTATCCAAACACTAAAGGAGAAATCATTGATGCCCCCTCCATAGGTGGGACTCTTGGAAAAATCAATTGAATCATCTTTTCCGTCAAAATCCCCAGCCCTACTGAAACGACCTGAACTCACGGTATTTACACCGCCCTTGGCTGTTCCATGATTCTCCGAGCCAGAACCATCTATTATTTCCCCCGTCGAGCCATTCCAAGAGACTTCATTAAAGTGCAAAAGCAGAGTATTCCCAGTCATATTCACGCCTCCTGAACCGTACAAGCCGGTCTCCAAAGAACGGTCAGACAAATTGTTGACAAAAGACTGTCCTTGTTTTTGAGATACATATATATTTTTTACTTCCTGAGCCGAAAGCTTCCTGTTGAATATAGCGAATTCGTCTATGGTCCCCTGAAAATATTTTGGTGTGAAGACCGAACGTTTACCTACCGTAAAAACATTCCCTGTTTTCTGTGTTAAGGCACCGCCCGAAGGATTGCCTTTATATCCAACACCATTTACATAAAACATCATCTCTTTTGTGCTGGTGCTGTAGGTACCGGCGATATGATACATTTGATTGGAATTTATTTTTACATTCGAAATCCGGTAACCTCCGGTGTCTACAAGTTCAAAATAGACATATTGAGATCCGTTGGGATGAATATAAAAATAACTGCTCCAACCCGCGTTATCAGACAAGCCTCCACCGGTAACCACATAAAATTCTCCCACTTTTGTGCCGCTAAAAGAACTCCAATAACTAAAAGAAAAATCTTTTGATCCGGACGCGTTGTAAGTGGGGCTACTCGAAAAATTTATGGTGTCGTCCACGCCATCAAAGCTGAGAGCCTTTGACAGTTGGCCGCTCACCCCTGAAACAGGACAAGCGTTCGCAGAACAAGTCCCATTCAAACTATTGCCCGAAGAGTCGTTGAAGGCCGTTGTGCCTGCTGTTTCATCAAAATGCAAAAGCAAGGCATTGCGCTGATTGTCGGGCAATTCTTTGGCATAGGGAGCAGGATGAGACATTTTTAGAAAATCCCACGAGGTGGCTGAACCGGCATCTATAATACGAGACTGAAAACTGCCATATTGCACCGCAGACCCGGAGGCATAGCGGGAAATTACTTCAGCGTCAGTGAGTGACCGCTTGTACAAAGCCACTTCGTCTATGTGGCCGGCATAGTAAAATGCTCCGTTTCCAGAAGCTATGGTAACCGGTTCGTTTGTATTCAGGGGGTTCCAGCCCTGATTGCGGATAATTTTGGTGTTTACTTTGACGCCGTCAACAAAAATATCTATCCCTGTTCCATAATTTACCCGGCAAATGATATGATGCCATTGGCCATTCACGACATCAGAAACAGTAGAAACATCGTGAAAAAACGTATTTGAACCTGAATCTGTGGAGCCGAACGTGCAAACCAACTTTTTCCCTGCTTTATAATTTAAAGTGCCATCCCCGATAAGCATGCCCCATTGGCCATAAGGACTTGCATTCGTCCGCTTACTTACAACATATCCGACTTGAGGAGTGGTGGTCGGATTTATCCAGGCTTCAATGCTTATACTGTTACTGTCTGCGTCAAGAGAAGCAGTATCTTCTATACGTATATGGTCGTCTTTTCCGTCAAAAAAACCACTAGAACCCAAATAGGCGGTAGTGGTGCTTATTTTTGGTCCTTTCAAAGCGGCGCCATGATTGACATTGCCGGAAAAATCCAAAACTTCCTTTGCGGTTCCGTCCCAAGAAGCCTCGTCCAATTTCCAAAAACCTGCGGTGGATGTGGAGATTATCTTCATTGCGCTGGCTTTTGAATCCCATATCACGCCATATGGCGTGGCGCCTCCAAAGCCGGTGGCTGTATTGTTGTCGTCAATCTGGTCTATGGCCCTAAGCTGGGTCTTGGACCCGCTTATGTCTATTTTTGCCGAGTCAAAAGTGTAATGTGATGGGTTGGTGAAATTCCAGGAATTGTTTGAAGCTTCGCTTTTGGAAAAGAAAATAAAATTCGTGTAAAAACCCACGGCCAAAACCGTTCCCAACATGCACAGATACAAAAATGACTTTCTCTGTGAAAGCGTCTGTTTATTTTCTAAACTGAAACGTGAACGTCTCATGTTTTTCAACACTACATTGATACGCAAAGTATACTCTTTTTTCGGACTGTATACAATAATACACACGACGATGAAACGATACATTCGATAAGCTACACTTCCGTGCGCTTGAATGTGATATTCTCTGACAAAAATAGCTTGACCAAAAGTTTCGAGCGTCGTACAATATGTAACGCCACATAACACTACTATATGGACCCTAAACCTCTGTCCAAACTTCTGATTGAATTTCTTGAACATCTTGAAATAGAGAAAAACAGAAGCCAGAAAACAGTGCAAAATTATGGATTTTATTTGAAACGTTTTCTGGAATGGCACGGAACAAACAAAAAACCCTCGTCCATCGGCCTTGAGGATGTTCGAAGGTATCGCCTTTGGTTGAACAGGCTTATCGATGTGCACGGAGAAATTCTCAAAAAAAACACACAAAATTATCATCTCATAGCGCTTCGTTCTTTTTTGAAATATCTCCTTAAGCGCGATATAGAAACTCTGGCTCCGGAAAAAATAGAACTCATAAAAATGCCTGACAGAGAAGTGAATTTTCTAGAAGGCCATGACCTGGATCGTTTGCTTGAAGCTCCCTTGTGGAATACAAAGTACCGACAACAAGACAACAACAAGATACCCCTGTCAAATCCCAACTTGATAGCCTTTAGAGACAAAGCGATATTGGAATTGTTATTTTCCGCGGGGCTCCGAGTTTCAGAATTGGTCAAATTGAAAAAAGAACATGTTAATTTAAAAAAAGATGAATTCACGATCACGGGAAAGGGAAGAAAAAGCCGTGTCGTTTTTCTTTCCGACGAGGCGAGAGACGCGCTTAAAATATATCTGAACGCCAGAAAAGACTTAAACCCTTACCTATTTGTCTCATACGACAAAAGAGCCGGAACACAAAAACAACATTTGAACTGGAATAAAATCCAAGGAAAAAAAACAAAACAAAAAAACGCGGAAACTGAAGATAAACCCCTCACCCAGCGTTCTGTCCAAAGAATCGTGGAAAAGTATGCCAAAGCCGCGGGGATTACCAAGCAAGTAACTCCGCACACGCTGCGTCATTCTTATGCCACAGATCTTCTCCAAAACGGAGCAGATATCAGGAGTGTGCAAACTATGCTCGGGCATTCTTCAATCACTACCACGCAAATTTACACGCACATTACGGACAAAGAATTACGCAATATCCACAAAAAATTTCATGGAAAAAAGCGCGATGAACATTGACAAGACAGATATTTTTGATTAGGATGAATGAACAATAATTGCCAAAATGGCGATAATTGATACGCGATGTTCATCATCAATTTTCAATCATCTTTCGCGTCCCTGTAGTTAAATGGATATAACAGGAGCCTTCTAAGCTCCGGTTCGAGGTTCGATTCCTCGCGGGGACACCAAACATGAGGAAACGACTCAAGGCTGGCAAATCGTTTCCTTTCGGGCCAAGGATTCGATCACAATACTCAATGGCAAATCGTATGCAATACAATAACCCCATTAGTACCGCGTCTCCTATTTAGATAACTACAATCCACAAATTAAAATATGGACGAACAGACGAAGGGTGTTTGCGGTTCTTGCGGGTATCCACAAGAAGCAGGACATTCAGATGACTGCGCACGCACAAAGAAAGAACAAAACCACGGAGAACATTCTTTCTCAAATTTGTCAGCCAAATTAGAAAAAGTTGGCTATGATAAAACAAATATCCTAACCGTCTGCACAGAAGAGAATCTTATTGGACATGGAGGAAACGCGGACGTATACCAAATACCAGGGGTCGAAACATATGTTGTAAGAGTCAAACAATGGGGAAATGGTGGGCATGAAATACAAAGCGAAATTGAGGAAGTTGAGGATGTATTTCCGGAATTCAATGTTGGACAAGCGGTAGCCAAAATGCCGGAAGATGGAATTTTTTTTCTAAAAAGGCAAACGGGAATTCCCGCTGGAGTACCTTATGGAGAAATCAGACGCAAAGGCGGTGAAAAAGCAGACTCCATGTACGCCGAGCATTCAAAAAGGGCTGCAGAAATGCCACAATCCGCTTATGATGAATTTGCAAAACTCCTAATAGTAATTAACGAACGTGATCATCAATTTGATCCTTCAAAAGCAAACAATGTGCTGGTTGATGTTGAAAGTGGAAGCTTTAATTTAGTAGATATCAACAAACGGGAGGAAGGCTCTACGTACAGAAACAGTATCACAGACATGATCGTTACTCTGATTGACAATTCTTACGCGTGGAAATACAGAGGCGAGATTCCTTTAGAAACGTATCGAAAAAAAATAATAGAAAAATGTCTCGAAGCAGGAAAAAAAACTGGGCTATATATTCCGAGGCCGGAGGAAACAGATACCAGTTTGGACTATTCTTTTGAATTGGCAGGACAAAAAAGATAAGAACACAATCCATTTTTTAAAATCTTGTAGAATCTGTTGAACAGAACGTTTGAGATGCAAATAGACTATTTTAGATACTTTTTCCCCTTCAATTCCTCAGGAAAATAACTCTCCTCGTCATATTTGCTGTATCCCTCCCCATATCCAAGTTCTTTCATGAGTTTGGTCGAGGCATTGCGGACCTTAAGCGGGATGGGAAGATTCCCGTATTTTTGCACGTCTTTCACTGCGATTTGGAGAGCGTCGTAAGCCCTGCGATCTTTTTTACAGGAAGCAAGATAAGCCACTCCATGAGCGAGGTTGATGGCGCATTCCGGATAACCAATAATCTCAACCGCTCGAAACACGGCATTTGCCACCACAAGCGCCGTAGGCTGGGCAAGTCCTATGTCTTCTGAAGCAAAAACCACCATGCGGCGCGCTATAAATTTCGGGTCTTCCCCTGTTTCCACCATGCGAGCCAAGTAATACAAAGCCGCGTCAGCCTGACCTGATCGCATACTTTTGATAAAAGCGGAAATCGTGTTGTAATGTTCTTCGCCTTTTTTGTCGTAACGCAGATGTTTATCTTGGAGCGTGCTCGTAAGCGTTTCCACTGTTATCTTCTTGTACAAATCACGAGTATGTTCGAGCATACCGAGAGCCTGGCGCGCGTCTCCATTCGCCATCTGGATAAGCCAATCCTCAGTGTCCTTGTCCATAGATAAGCCGGCACGCCGTATAATTGCCCGCATATTTTCTTCGGAGAGTTCATGAAGGGTAAACACACGACAACGCGACAACAGAGGGGCGATTACTTCAAAACTCGGATTTTCCGTAGTCGCTCCGATAAGCGTTATCTCTCCACTTTCCACATAAGGCAAAAGAAAATCCTGCTGGGCTTTATTGAAACGATGAATTTCATCCAAAAACAATACTCTCGGCCTGCCATCTGAATTTTGTTTTAAAAGGTTCCGAATATCTTGTTTGCCCGCCGATACTGCGGAAAGTTCAGCGAGATCGGCATCAAAAGCCCGGGCGTAAATCCGCGCCAGCGTGGTCTTACCCACTCCTGGCGGACCCCAAAGAATAAACGAAAACAGATGCTGTTTTTCTATAGCTTCTCTCAGGGGCTTTCCTATCTCGGTAAGATGTTCTTGCCCTACGAATTGCTCCAGAGAAATGGGGCGCAACTGTTCGGGAAGCGGAGTCTTCATATATATAATGTATATGGCAATTGCCATTGTAGCATAGCAAGAATCAATATACATATTATTGACTCAACAGATATTTTCATGTTATATAGCTTATGTTCAGACGCTGTCACATAGCGATTTGAACAAAGGGAGGTATGGACGAAACACACGACTTTGTTGTTCTTTCTCTTGATATCAATACCAGAGGGCTGGCAGTTCGGATCTGTGTCCATGTTCCTGAATTGGTCGAAATGGACCTAAACCTTAGTCTCAGACCCCCTGAGACCTTGACGCTGAGAGGCAGGGTGGTTAAGATTGACCCGCCTGAACCTGCCCCCGGACAAGGGATATATCAAGTTATGCTTGTGCTGGAAGATCCTGGACCTGAAGAGATGCGACACCTGAGCGGCTACTTGCTGTCGCAACTCTCATGGGATAGGAAAAGAATGCACAAGCACCGGATCCAATAGAGGGAGGCCATCTCGATGACAGCTCCTCGCCTCAGCGAGCAGACGAGGAGCATTGCACTTCAAAAAAAGAATTGTTATGCTATCTAATAGATCAAACGCATGGGACATTTTTACCAAAATGCCTCGAACCTAATGCTTCTAAGTAATGCGGGGCGACAGGACATAAATGAAATTTTTAATTTACAATTTTTATCCGGATTTGGTCTGGACTTAATCTAACTTCACAACTATATGGCTTATGCTATCGGCATTGTTATCTTTATCCTTCTTATCAGTATCCGTCAGGTAAATGAATACCAGCGCGGAGTCAAATTCCAATTCGGCAAATTCGTGCGCGTAGTAAGCCCGGGCTGGCGTTTGGTAGTGCCTATTTTCCAAAGCATGACCAGAGTGGACATGCGGGTAAAAGCCGTAGATGTGCCGCTCCAGGAAGCAATCACAAAAGACAATATATCTGCAAAAATTAACGCCGTGATTTATTACCGCGTTTCAGACGCTTCCAGAGCCATCCTTGAAGTGGAAAATTTTTGGTTCGCGGTGTCTCAACTCGCCCAAACCACCATGCGCAATGTAGTGGGTGAGCTCGAACTCGACGAACTTCTGGCGAACAGAGAAGCCGCCGCAAAAAAAATAAAAGAAATTGTGGACCATGCCACTGACTCTTGGGGCATAAAAGTGGAAAGCGTGGAGCTCAAAGATGTTATTCTTCCGGAAGACATGCAAAGGGTTATAGCAAAACAAGCTGAAGCAGAACGTGAAAAACGATCCGTGATTATAAAAGCAAGCGGAGAAGTGATAGCGGCTGAAAATATTGCCAAGGCGGCAGAACTCCTATCAAGAGCGCCAGGCGCTATGCATCTCCGGACGCTAAGCACCATAAACGATCTAAGTTCAGACCAATCGAATACGGTCATTTTTGCCATGCCTCTCGAAGTGCTCCGAGCTTTTGAGAGAATGGGGAAATAAAATATCAATAAATTTATTATTTTAAACTGTAAGAATATGAATGAAATGCATGAAGGTAGCGCGGCATGTCCCATATGCGGTACTCCCACTCACATCGGGTGCGAGTGCGGGGGGGGAAATAAACCAACAGAGTACGAGCCAACGTTCAATTATCCCGAGGAACGGATGGCTTATGACATATTGACTGACAAAAGCAAATTTAACGAACTAAAAACAAAACTGGAAAACGGTGAACCCGTTACCACGGATGAGATGGATGGACTCGTCACGCTTGAAGCTGTGAGAAGAAGCGGGACAGGAGAAAACTCCATCTATAGCATTGACGAAGACCGGTTAGGTGAACCGGCAAAGCAACGTCTTCAACACATGAGAGAACGTATAGTTGTATCTGACGCGGAAGCAGCGGAATTAGGCCAGTTGGCCAGAAACGCGAGGGACAAGAGATAGGTGAAAAATAATGAAATGAGGAGAAGCCCGGCACGACCCGGGCTTCTTTATTCTCCATGTGATGTTAGACGCAATCTTGAACAAAAATTGGAGACTTTGCTGAAAGAAACTTTTCGTAATTCAAAAATTCGTAGCAATCAACTTGCCGCTCAACGAGATTGACAAAAAAGCTGTTCAGCTGTTACCTTAGGCATTGACTCAAACCAACAACATGGGAGAGACGTCATGTCGGAGATTTCTCATTCTTTTGACTTCCGTGTACGACGGGTTTTGAATTGGTTGCCTCTTGGCTTGGCCTACGCCCTTCTCTACATGGGGCGCTACAACCTCACGGTTGCTCAGAATGCTCTCGGCGATAGCTTGATGAGCAAGGCTGAGTTTGGGACCATTTTTGGAGTGGGGGCTTGGGTCTACGCCCTGTCCTTTATTGTAAATGGGCCCCTGACCGACCGCTTTGGTGGACGGTGTATGATGCTCGTCGGGGTCTTTGGCGCGATCGTGGCCAATTCCCTGATGGGTTTGGTCCTCTACGGGATGACCAATTTGGGATGGAGCGTTTCGCTCATCCATGCCTTCACCGTTCTGTACGCGGTCAACATGTACTTCCAAAGCTTTGGCGCCGTGGCCATCGTCACGACCAAGGCCCCCTGGTTCCATGTCAGCGAGCGCGGGACCTTCTCCACGATCTTCGGCGTGCTCATCGCCCTTGGCATTTTCTTTGCCTTTGACTGGGGCTTTGCCATCGTGGAAGCCAGCCGCGCCGCGCCCAAGGAAAACCTCGGCTTCTGGGCCGGCGTCTTTGGCTCTATCTTCGGACTGGGCAAGAGCGGAACGGACGAGAACTGGATGATTTTCTTCGTTCCCTCGGCGCTCCTCTCGGTCTTCTGGGTGCTGATGTTCCTCTGGCTCAGGAATACTCCCGGCGAAGCCGGCCACAAGGACTTCCACACGGGCGAGGAACGGCTCCAATCCGGAGGAAAGAAGGACTCGGTGTTCCAGATCTTCCGGAAAATCCTCAAGCACCCGGTGCTCCGCGTGGTCTGCATCGTGGAGTTCATGAGCGGAGTGCTCCGGAACGGAGTGATGCACTGGTACCCCATGTTCGCCAAGGAACTGGGCTTCAAGAAGCAGTTCTGGGTCAGCGACAACTGGGGACTGGCGCTCCTCATCGCCGGGCTCCTCGGCGGCATCTTCTCCGGCTGGTGCTCGGACCGGTTCTTCCAGTCCCGCCGCGCGCCCATGGCTACCATCCTCTACGGGCTCATGCTCGCGGCTACGGGAGCCATGGTCTTCAGCCTCGACGCCAACTGGTGGTTCATGGGAATAGCCATCCTCGTGGTCTCCATGAGCGTGATCGGTGTGCACGGGATCTTCTCGGGCACGGCAACGGCAGACTTTGCCGGAGCCAAGAACACCGGCGCCGCGGTGGGGATCGTGGACGGCATGGTCTACCTGGGAACAGGCCTCCAATCGCTCGTGATCGGCGGCCTTGTGCCTTCCGGCCAAGCTGCCAAGGACCCTGCCAACTGGATCTTCTGGCCGGTCGTCCTGATCCCGGCCGCTTTCATCGGCCTCTGGTTCGCCTCGCGAATCTGGCATGCCAAGCCTAGGCCCCAAGCAGAGGCAGTGGCAAGTCGGCGATAAGCGCTACCGGAGTGGACTATCTCGTTCCTTCACTGTGCAGTTGTGGATCCAATTGCACCCTCGGACTATTATTTTCTTGAATAAAAGAAAGAAATTGACGGGGCAGATATTTCATTATCTCTAATGATCTGTCTTAACAGACATGGTAAGGAAAGCACTCTGTTGTCGAACTTTTTCAAAATTTTGAAAAGATGAATTTTCTTTGCATGCCACTATTAAAACGTCTGCAGTGTGACCCGTAACAGAAACTTTAGAAAAATAAAAAGACTTACTTCATATTTCTCTGTATACACAATATACACATAAAATTCTAAAGAAGCGCCAAACTATCTCGTTTCAAAAAGTTATATTTTGCTCAACCGATCATTTGGAATTTGAAAAAATCTGAACCAAAATCAAAGCGAATAAAAAACACAAAATGTAGGCTGCCGCGAAATTCAGCCAATGGCTTTTGGTAAATTGAAAATTAAACCAAATAAGTACAAGACTAAAAAAGACAGCCGCCAGAGCTCCATAAATACCACCAACAAGAAAATCTTTCGACAGGCTCTTGTCATTCATGGTTAAGAGGATATAAGAGATCGCGAACACAATCGGGACCCCCCCTATGGCCCCTGCCAACTTTGGGCCTGAAAATTTAGCAATAAGCAAAATAAGAGCAGTCGCCAAGGCCGAAGCCAAACTTTTGAGTACAATATCCATAAGATAATTTTAAACAATTTGAATTTATAATTCTTGCCTACAGTATAGCACGGAATTATATTTTACATTGACACGAGACAATTTCTAAGCTATACTGCTCCCGTTTCCTCGGGAAAAAAGAGAAGAAGTCCCTTGCGGGGTGGCCATGGTGTAGGGGTAACACACGAGATTGTGGCTCTCGTATCACGGGTTCGAATCCCGTTGGTCACCCCGTAGGGGATTTAAAAAAATTCGTTGCTTATCAAATTAAAAAACATCATTGACGATGTTTTTTTGATATTAAAGATGAGATAAAAATTCTGCACTGTTTAAAGTATATAAACAATCAATGATGCGTCAATCTATCCAACGCGATGAAATATATTTTACAAAACCGCAATGGTCTTTAGTCCAAAACTACAGACGACAGTAGGTTCCGGAGGGGGCAGATCCCCATTTCTACAACCCCCATTTCTACATTTTAACAAATCCCACAACATGCTATAATTAAGATTGTAAATTTTGCGTAATCTCTTACAAATGTCCTATTCATCTATATTATGAGAGATTCGCGTTCAAGTTTTCAACGTCTCACCACTTGGTTCGTTATTTTTACAACCTTGTGGTATTTTGTGTTTGGATTATCACCTTTTAACATACAAGACCCCACCGTGCCCGTGGTAAAGGCCGCGGCTGTAAGCTGGGCAGGGGCAAGCACCGGCACCTGGGAAACGGCGAGCAATTGGAGCGGCGGATCTGTGCCAAGTTCAAGCGATGATGTTACCATATCCCCCACAAGCACCAATATCGCGGTTACTCTTTCTTCAGGCCAAACCGCTGACTTTAGCACACTCACCATGGGCGGGAACGCCACGTACGGAGTAACAACCACTCTTATTGGAAATATCGGCACAGGCGGAAGCATAACCATGCAAGGACGTTCCACCACAACCATCCAAAATGCGACGGCGCAAACTATCAGTGGAACTTTAACCATTCAAGCCGGCGGGGCACTGGTACACGCGGACAACAGCACTGCGGCTTCCAATATCATAAGTATAAGTGTTGGCGCTCTTGATCTCCAATCCGGCGGTAGAATAGATTTGGATCGACTCGGCTATGACGGAGGTACGGGGGGCGCTACCGGTTCCGGACCCGGAGGCGGAGCAAAAGGGTCAGTAGCTTCTGGCGGAGGAGCTCATGGAGGAGACGGCGGCGATGGGTATGACGGCTCTGCATTAGAGGGTAGTGGCGGGACAGGCTACGACGACTTCACCGGTCCCACTGATCTGGGATCTGGAGGCGGGGGTCTTAATACCAATGGCCCTGGTGGAGCCGGCGGCGGGGCCGTAAAAATCACGATCACCGGCGGCGGAACCGCCACAATAAACGGCACTCTAACGACGCAAGGGGGTAACGGAGGAAATTGGGGTACGTCCCGCACGGGAGGCGGAGCCGGCGGCTCTGTATGGATTAATTTCAGCGCCAACGGCACTTTTGCCGGAAGCGGCGCCATAAACGTGGATGGAGGGGATGGAGGAACAAACGGCGGTGCCTACGATTACTACGCCGGGGGTGGGGGCGGAGGTCGTATTGCCATTACCGGACACAATTCACACACGTTTTCCGGAACTCTATCTTATGATGGAGGTACTCTCACAGAATCGGTTTCTAATATAGTTTCTCAAGATGGAGGCGGAGGGACATATTGGCTCAAACAATCCGGCCAAACTGGTGATTTATATATAGGCGGAAACACAAAGGGGCACGACAATCCTGCGCGCGTAGTGGATACAAAGAGTGTGAATGATATATGGTTCGAAGGAGCAAGCGGTTTGGCCATAGCAAGCGGAGTCACCATAACATTGGCTTCTTCTACCATATCAGCAGGTACTGCTACATCAAGCATTGATATCGACGGGGTCTTTAGTCTGCCTACCAGCTTTACCATCCCGAATAAAATTTCCGTTACCACCACGGCCACCGGTCTTGATACGGTAAATTCCCTAACCATAGCAGCCGGAGGACGTTTGGCGCTTGAATACATTTCAACCAGTTCTCCGTGGACCCAACTGAGTACCCTTACTCTTAATGGCGATTTGACTCATCTCGCGAACACCAGCACCATTCATAATTCTGTAAACATTTCAGCTACCACTATCACCATAGGGACCACGGGAAGAGTAATAGCAGACAGATGGGGCTACCCCGGTGGAGCCCCTAACTCAAGCGGTTCAGGACCTGGCGCTGGCACATTTTTGGATACGCACGGCGGCGGCGGTGCCTATGGAGGCAATGGTGGAAATGGAGCTTCAGGACAAGGACTGGGCGGCTCTTTGTATGGAACCACATCCACACCGGAATACGATGCCGGTTCTGGCGGCGGCGGGGCTATCGCTACGGTAAGCGGAGGTCCTGGCGGAGGTATCATAAAACTCGTTGCCAGCGGCACTTTTACTTTAAATGGCGCCATTTCCGCAAATGGGTTGGCAGGGCCTAATGGATGCGGCGGAAGCCCGGGAAGAGCCGGGGGAGGCGGAGCGGGAGGAGGTATCAGAATAGAAGCAGGCACTCTAAGCGGCAGTGGAAGCATTGCGGCAAATGGCGGAGACTCTTGGTGTTCCGCAGGAGCGGGAGGAGGCGGACGTGTGTTGGTGACCGCCTCAACGTATTCTTTTACCGGCACTGTTACCACCACAGCAGGCCAAGAGCAGCAATTTGGAAATGACGGAATTATCGGCACAGCAGTGGTTTCTCCATCTGCCGCCGGCACCCTCTACTCAAACAATACTAGCGCGGCGAGCGGACAAACAAATCCGACTAAATTAACAGACATAACTCCCGCCTTTTCTGCTGTTTACAATGACCCTGATTCCGGAGATATTGCGAATAAAGCTCGAATCCAAGTGAGCACCAGCCAAACTATGAGCTCTCCAATCTGGGACTCAGGATCAGGCGGAACCAGCATCACAAATTGCAGCCAAGGAAATCGCTGTCAAGATTTAGTATTTGGCAGTTTTGGCACTGCTCCCACCACAAACTTGGCGCTCAATGATGACGCAGACGAAAATTCACAAACCACTTATTATTGGCGGCTAAAATATTTTGATGACGAAGTGGGTGAAGGAGCCTGGTCTTCCACCTCGACTTTTACTCTCCTCGACGCTCCCAATGAACCGAGCGGGGTCGCCACTTCCACTCTTTCCACTACCGCCTTACTTCTGAGCTGGACAGACAATTCTTCCATCGAAGATCATTTTGACGTGGACCAATCTACTGATGGAACGAGTTTTACCACTGCCACCACCACCGGAGCAAATACCAGCACCTACCATTTTTCCGGCCTCACACCAAACACCCAATATACTTTTAGAGTACGGGCCGGCAACAGCGCCGCGAGCTCTACCTTTGCCACGTCAAGCGCCGGATACACGCTTGCCAATGCGCCGATTTCTTTATCCGGTTCAGCGGACAGCATGAGCGCGATCACCACAATTTGGGCCGGGAATGACAATCCAAACGGCACAGCTTACAATATTCAAGAAGTAAGTACTGCCGCCAGCTCCGGATGGATCACCAATACTACCCACACCTTTACCGGGCTTTCCGGAGGAACGCAATACCAGTTTAAAGTGAAAGCGAGAAATACCGATGGCATTGAAACTGCTTACACGAGCCCTGTCTACGTATCCACGCCAGACTCGGGAGGAGGTACTGCAGGAGGAGGCGCGAGCGGCGCGCCATCGGCTCCCTCTACTCCTCCATTCAGTGGCCCGTCACTTCCTCTTGAGCCGGACACACCTTTGCCCGAACTTCAGCCTGCCAAGGGACTTATATACATACCGAGCCAAAAAAATGATTGGTTTGACATGCTTGAATTTGGAAAAATTCCAAGCGGCACTGAAACAGGTCTTGCAAAAGCAATAGCGGGAAGCGGTTCTGAAAAAAAATTCAATTTGAATTCAGTATTCAGCATGGAATTCAAAGTCAGACCAAAAATAGCTCCGCAAGGTTTTAGCGGCGTGCCAATCATATTTTCAAAAGAAGGATCATACAGACTCACGTTCAATTCAAGCATAGAATCTCTGAAAAAAGGACTGTGTTTCGAAGTTACGCAAAAAGATGCTACGAATGTAAGTGTCTGTGACAAAAAACAGCCTCACATTTGGCCGCCTTATGAATATCGCGTAGTTTGGACCGGTACCGCTCTTGAACTCTACGAAGGAGAAACTCAGCTTGACGTAAAACCACTTTCTTCCATAAAAGACACAGATAAACCTTTGGTGCTAGGCGGAAGTTTAACTGAATACAAACCGGGAAAATTTCTTATCAGCAGTTATGAAAATACATTTTACACTCTCAGAGTAAAGCGCGAACAGCCTGTCTATTATATAAACAAAAAGGATATCTCAGTGGTGATCAATCCGGTATATGCCAAATACGTGGCTCTTAAGGAGAGCTATGAGACTCCGGTAGACGAATTCAAAGACAAAAGCTATGATATTGCCACTAAATCTGAAAAAAATTTCGATCTGACCGGAGAAGACGGACTAAAATGCGTAAATGCTCTGTTTGCAAATTCACAAACAGACCCGAACAAACAATTTACTGAATCGAGCTATGCTTGTGTTTATCTGGATACGAAAGCGCCAAACGTGGATTTTTCTGTTGACACGGGAGTGGTGAACGGCGTAGCCATATCACAGCCGAGCCTGAGCGGAGTCTCAGAGCCAAACGCAACCATCAACATAAGCAGAAAAAAGAAATCGCTTTCAGGAGCTTTGTATCGAAAAAGTATTTTTTATACTCCCATTTTGATGCTGGCGGCCGATACAGAACAAAACTACAGCACCACAGCCGATGAAAATGGAAATTGGTCTTATACGTTTACCGATGTTTCGGAAATCGGTGAATATGAAATAACGGTTCAAGCGGAAGATCCGGCAGGAAACAGTTCTGAGCCAGTCAAAAAAAATCTTGTTTTGACGCAAGAACCCCCGGCTCCTGCAGAACCACAGCCAGAAGAGCCGAAACCTGTCGAACCTGAACCCGAGGAACCCAAGCCCATTGAACCTGCACCAACAGAACCGAAACCGGAAGAACCGAAACCAAAGCCGGCTGACGCAAATCCGGATACGCCCGTGAATCCGGAAACTCCAAAATCAACGGCTGACACAAAAACTCCAACAAACGGAAATACTCCGACCGAACAAAACTCCGCAAACAACGGGACCTCCACGCAGGCTCTCCCGAATAAAACAACAGCTGAAGAAAAAAATAAAGACAGAACGCCACAGATTGAAATAAAAGGCAGTGTTGAAAAAGCTATAGATCTCCTTGGCAGGGGTCTTGAATCTATCAAAACAATTATTGACAACCCTCGGGTAGAACAGGTAAACGAACGCGTAGCCGCCCCAGGCCTTATAGCCATTGGGTTCGCCAATGCGGCAACCGGAGCCCAACTGCCCAATTTGTTGGCTTTCCTTCGCTATATTTTCGGCCAGCCGATCATGCTCCTGCGAAGACGAAAACAAAAAAAATGGGGTGTGGTATACAATGCTTTTACCAAACGGCCCGTTGATCTCGCCACCATACGTATCATTGAGGACAAAACCGACAAAGTCGTCCGAACTCAAGTCACTGACACACACGGCAGATACTTCGTGTCCGTGGACCCCGGCGCCTACCGCATTGAAATTATCAAACCGGGTTTCCTGGGCTTCAGTGAATATCTTAAAGAAAAAGATGAAGATTCTTCGTATGTAAATCTGTATCATGGGAGTGTATTTTATCCTTCCGAAGAGCAGGCTTATTTGACCTACAATATACCCGTGGATCCTGACGTTCCCGACAAAACCACAGACTCCGTGCTGAAAGATCGTCTAAAATTGGTACTGCACCATGCTTTCAGTGTAGTGGGTCTTATCGCGAGCGCTGTTTCCTTTGTTGTTTCACCCACGCCACTCATCGGCACACTTTTGGCCCTCCATTTGTTCTTTTATGTGCTCATGTACAAAATCGCTCATCGCGCCTTGCCGGCGTCTTGGGGTGTTATTTCTGAACAAGGAACGCGCAAAGAACTCGGACACGTGGTAGTGCGCGTCTTTGATTCTGAATATGACAAGTTGGTGAATACCGAAGTCTCGGACCGCAAAGGACGTTACGCAGTGCTGGTCGGCCCGAGCAGATATTATCTTACTTACGACAAAAAAGAATACAAACTCAAAAAGAGCCCGACACTGGACTACAGCAGTGAAAAAACGCATGGCCTTGGAGGTCTTATTGACCGCAGTGAAGAATTGGAACGCTTAAAAATACCGAACCGGAATACAAAACCTGATTCTGTTTCAGATACAAAAAACTCTGATGCAGCAGGTAAAAATAACATCACTTCAAAAAAATAAAAAAAACTTGAAACACAAAAAAGAGCCCGAAAACGGACTCTTTTAAAAATATTTAATGCCCCGGCTTAAAACTGTGAATAATATGGGGTCAAAAATCTTGCCAAGGAACAAAGACCTAGAGTATACTCATATCCTTTATTAGGATGCCGAGACAGCCAATCCTATTTATATCTTTTTAAGACAAAATGAAAAAACACCCTTAAAAAAGCGGCATAAAAAGAGAACAACAATAATTTTGGTTATTGAGCCAAAATTGAATGGGGCTTGTTTAAAAACTAAAAATTTAAGTTTTAGCTTCTCCTCGAGATCTTGATTAAAAATAAATAATTCATTAATGAATTCAACACGCTTTGATCTATGAATATACATTTGCTCACTCCCCATATCCCTACCGCGCCGGACTCGCCCCTGCGCGTTAGTTTGGATTTGTTGGATATGGCGGCCCGAAGAAAGGGACACACTCTTCACATAATAGAAACAAGCCAATGCAAGATGTATTTTGACAAAAAACCCGTTATACTGGTAGACAACAAAAAACCAAAAATCAATATACTCATCACCAAACCATCTTTTTCCGGAAAAAATCTTGACGTGCACGCGAGTGTGATCAGACAATTTGAGCTGGGAGGCATACCCACGATAAATAGCTACCATTCTATCGTCAACTCAAAAAACAAAGTACGGATGCTCCAAAAACTGACCTCAAAAGGAATACCCATTCCAAAAACCTATGTGGTCCGATCTTCTGAATATGTGTCGGAAATCTCGGAACAGATCGGGAGTTTCCCCGTAATTATAAAAAGTGTCTTCGGATCCGGCGGCATAGGAGTGGGAATCATAGAAAGCAAGCGCGGGTTAAAAACGATTATTGAAATGATGATAGAAGACAACGACTCCACTCCTCTCATTATCCAGCACTATGTGCGTGAATCGCGAGGCAAAGACATACGCGTCTTTGTTGTGGGAAATAAAATCGTGGCGGCCATGGATCGGATCGCCACAAAAAAAGGAGAATTCAGATCAAACTTTTCAATTGGCGGCAAAGTAAAAATCGCGTCTCTGTCTGAAGAAGAAAAAAAACTGGCAAAACGGGCCGCCAAGGCCATGCATCTTGAGTTCGCGGGGGTTGATATCATCCGTTCCAAAGAAGGGCCAAAGGTGCTGGAGGTAAATTCAAATCCGGGATTGCAGGGCATTACTCAAGCCACCGGAGTAGACGTCGCCGGAGCGATTATTGATTACGCGATGAACAAAGCCAAAGAATTGGGACGGGAATAGCTTCCGGTAAAAGTATTTTAATAAAAGAAAATTCTACTGGAATTTTCTTTTATTTTAGGCTAAAATAGATTTGACTTATGTAAAAAAATCTGGAAGAAAGATGGCGGAAACAAAAAATAAGCAGGCTTGTCCATTCACTAAAACAGTATACTTAATTATTAACACACTCACTATGCTAAGCAGAACAAAAAAAATGAAGCCTTTTAAACAAGCGATGTTCACTCTGTTAATCGGTTTCTCGGTAGTGGCTTTTTGGAGAGGCGCCTGGGGATTGATGGATGTATATTTGCTTCCTGACAATTATGAAATTAGCTCGTGGATTTCGATCTTCGTCGGACTAGGCGTCCTGGCAATAACACATTATTGGACAAAAGAGTTGGTTTGAAAGAATGATTTATGCGCATTGCGAAAATTTTTGATTCCAAAAAAAACCGGTGTCTGGCGGCGTTCTTTTTTATCATTCTCCCTTGGTATATCTTGCTCCTCGTGCGGCCCTTGGATTTATCAAATGATGACCTGGGCAGACACTTAAAAAATGGAGAATTCATATTACAGGCCGTCAGTTCCTTAGAATCTATACCAGAGATATTCAGCACAAATTTTTATTCTTACACCTTTCCCGATTTCCCTTTCGTCAATCACCATTGGGGAAGTGGAGTGCTCTTTTACAGTCTCTGGTCTACGCTAGGCCCTCTCGGATTCCAAGCATTCATGTATGGTACCGCTATCTCGACCCTTTTTATTTTTTTTGTCTTAGCGTACAAAAAATCAAATCTTCTTATCGCCTCTTCAGTTACTTTTTTCCTCGTTCCTCTCGTGGCAGAACGCCGTGAGCTAAGGCCAGAGCTGTTCAGTTATCTTTTTCTGGGGTTGTTTCTACTTATTCTTTTCAGGTATAGAGATAATCCTCAGTATGGAAAACTACCCTATCTATTGCCCTTTATATTTCTACTCTGGGTCAATATTCACATATTCTTTATATTCGGACTTTTTGTGCTGGGCCTTTTCTTTGTCGACGCGCTTGTTGCTCGGCCGAGGCAAACGGCATATACCAAAAAATTGGGAACAGCGGTCTTACTCTGTCTTATCGCGGGGCTCATCACTCCGACCGGCGTGAAAACACTACTATACCCCTTCGCTATTTTTCAAAACTTTGGAATACAAGTGCAAGAGACTCTTTCTCTAAGCCAGGCAACAACAAATGATTTGCACCCCACCAAGGCAATAAGCCTAAAAATAAGTCTTGCATTTGGAGTGCTTGTCTTTTTATATTTAATAATCCACAAAGGTCGCAAAAACAATTTCCTAGTCACAAGCCTATGGGCTGTCTTTGGTTTTCTGGCCTGGAACATGATACGAAATATAAGTATGTACGCACTGGTCGCAATACCAACGCTGTCCATGGGTGTTTACGCGTTCGGTCTCAGATATTTTAAAAATAAATCTTTCGGCACTGGAGCCAAACTTGCCGTTTCAATATTAGTCATTTTGTCAACTTTACTGATTCACAAAGAACGCATCCCCGCGGCTTGGCAAGCCTGGGGATATGGTCTGGCGTCGAAATCTCAAGAAGCTGGAACGTTTTTAAGGCAAAATAATATACAAGGACCCTTATTTAATGATTTCAGCAGTGGAGGCTATGTCATATTCAATCTGTATCCTAATATCCGCCCCTTTGTGGACAATAGACCCGAAGCCTATCCTGCCGAGTTTTTTACCGACACTTATCTTCCTCTGCGTTCAGATGAAGAAATCTGGGGAAAAACCCAAAAACAATATGGCTTCAATGTCTTACTTTTAGAATTTCCCAAAGATCCTGAACCGATCCTATTCTTGATACATCGAGTGAATGATCCTGATTGGGTTCCCGTATTTGTAAATAACTATCACGTCATCTTTGTAAGAAACAATGAACAAAACGCGGACATTATAAAACAATTTGAAATCTCGAAAGATGCTTTTCGTCTCGAGAAGACTTCAAGCACTCTCTAGCCTCTAACATACAACCACCCCTTACATCCCCTCCTTGAAAAGGAGGGGATCGCGGCTGCGAAGTCTCTTTCCTCTTGGGTTCCACCGACAAGGTCCCTGAGACCCCTTGAAAAAGGGCGTTGCGAAAATTTTACTTGCGTAATTTCCCAAACAGATTGTATCTAAAAATACAGTACAAAGCTCTAAATCCGTCTTTTATGCCTATCTTTTTGCCCTCAGCGTAACTTCTTGGATTATAAGACACAGGAACTTCAACAATGCGTATACCCGAGACGCGAGAAACGCGGGCCGTGAATTCAAGATCAAAACCAAAACGATTTTCTTTGAGAGAGATGGAATTCAAAACAGATTTTTTAAAAACCTTGTAACAAGTTTCCGCGTCGCTCAGCCTTTGACCGCTGAGTAGATTTGATAGAGTCGTAAATATTCTATTGGCTATATAATGAGTGGGGTATCCTTTGCTTCTCTTCTTTGCCAAAAAACGGGATCCATACACTAGGTCCGCTTCTCCTTTCAGCAAAGGCTCAAGCAATATTTTGTAATCCGACGGCGAATATTCAAGATCGGCATCCTGCACCAAAATAATATCTCCGCTTGCTTTTGCAAAGCCGCTATGAAGCGCGGCCCCCTTGCCCTGGTTCTCAGAATGACGAATTATTTTGAGAAATGTATCGCGCGCAAGCTCCTGAACTCGAAAAAAACTTCTGTCTGTAGAAGCATCATCAACTATGATAATTTCTTTACTTAAACCGAGGATGTCTGCTTGGCTTGCCCGTTTTATAAGTTCGCTTATGGTGTCCTCTTCATTAAAAACGGGAATAATTATGGAAACAGAATTCATACAAATAATGAAAATCCGAGACCAAATCTCATTCTTCGCATTACTTCTGAGTAAGTCTAACATACGCAAGACCTTTTAACGAGGCACCGGGGGAATCCCTGGTTTCGTCCGTACTGTCTCTTCTTCCACTTCCGCCTTGCGGAGGAGGGAGACGCCGCAGCCGCGACCCCCTCCTTTCCGAAGGAGGGGGTTAGGGGGTGGTTATGAGACTGTTCGGATACGCTCCAGAACCCCCTCTTACATCTCCCCCTTAGTAAAGGGGGAGAGACACCAGTGGGGGGGTGTTTGTGAGAGAATAAGACACCAAGCTTGTCTTCCAGGCTTATTTCATGATATATAAACAAGGTCCTTCTGCAAACCAAGGGAGACAGAAATGCTCGCGACTTTCGCACACTTCATCTATGATGAACGCCTCATCCCCTTCAACAGGCAAAACGCGGCCAACTACACGACCATTATGGGCGCCTGGCTGGCCAGAATTTCGTTTTACCTGTTTGGGATCATACTTGTCGCGTTCGCGATGCGCAGTGAATTGACGCCCTGGATGCTCGGCCTGCGTTACGCAGCCATAGGTTTTGGCATCTTGGCCGGAATCTGCGACGCTTTGGACGGCTTCATCGCCCGAAAGCTCGGCTGTGTGACCGAACTTGGCAGGATACCGTTACCTTTTGGGTGCGTGAAAAGTTGTTTTCTTTGCTAGACTATGCTAAGAAATGAGTGTTTAACTAGTTAATTAGCCTACTGTGGTAAAAAAAACACAATCCATCCTGTCAGAAATGTGGGAGCAGGGAAACCAACAAACGAGGAAGCCGACGTGAATTAAAAAGATATTGTTGCAAGAGCTGTCGAGGCTCTTTTTCAGTTGATCATGGCAGGAAGAAACCGGTGTTGTGGATTCCCCACATCGATGGTATTTCCTTTCGCAAGCTCGGCGATGCACAAGGATTGTCCGGCAAACAGGCATATGTGCGCGTGTTTGATGAACTGAAGACCTTGCCGGAGAATCTGGAAATCACCCGACAGTATGGTGCATACACGTCGGGTATTTTAATTATGGATGGAAAATATATTAAAGTCCGCGGATACAAACACAAGATTCCGTTCATCTATGCCATTGACTACGAAACGCATGACATCTTGTTTGGGATACTGTCCCATGCTGAAGATGAAAAAACATTTCTTGCATTTTTTCACACACTCAAAACATTGAATTATCCACTTCAAGCCGTCGTGGCCGACGACCGAACGTCGCTCCCCTTAGCCTTAAAACAGGTGTACCCGGGTATTCGGGTACAGCTTTGTCTTAACCATTATCTGGAGAATATCCGACAACAACTCCACATTCGTACCGATGGAACCCATCGTCATTTTTTTAACGCGCTCAAGAAGCATGTATTTGACCATTACGAAAATGACGAACAACTTACGACAGCCCTCCGCCAGGTGTGGACCAACCGATGTGAACAGGTGCCACTCCGCCAAACGATCCTTCTCCAGATTCACCAACGGAGAACAGAATTATTTGCATACCACACCATAGTGAACTGTCCGAACAACACCAATCTGATTGAACTGTTTAATTCCCACTTTAATGCTCGACTGAAATCACTGAAAGGTTTCAAAACCAAAGCCCATGCCATGCTGTGGCTGAATGGCCTCATCATCCGCCGGCGGACAAAACCATTCACTGACTGCGGATCGAAGTTCAAACATCTGAACGGCAAATGCTCCCTTGAGATGAGTATCAAAAAACAGGCCGAGTGGCCTGAAATATATGGGGTAAAAGCACCCAAAAGGTAACGGTAACACTTGGCAGCATACTCGATCCGCATCATGACAAAACCCAGTACCTGGCAAAAACCGGCTGCCTGATCGCGGATGCCGCCATCGCGGTGGCTGTATTGGGCAGCTATTGGTACCTGGTGGGGGCCGTCATCTTGAAATACGCGGTAAATGAGCGCGATGAGACCGTTATGTTTCACCGCCTCTGGGCCAAAAGCCTGGTCCCAAACGCGAACTTGGCCGCGGGGTCTTCGGGCAAGATCAGAACCGTGCTCTGCTTTGTGGGCATGCCACTCATGCACTTGTGCGTCCTCCCCTTCGATCTGCTCTCGGTGTATCTCGGGATCTCGTGTCTGCTCACAAGCATGACCCTCCTCTCACTGAGGATCTACGTGCGGAATTACCGCAATCTGATCCTGAAAGAACGAGGACAGCTGAATTGAAGAAGGAATTGGAAAACTCTCGCCTCGCTTGCTTTGCAATTTATCCAGACCGGAAAAATTCATGTAAAAACTTACATTAAAGTACGATACAAAATATCCCGGCCGGCCAGAAAATTAACATTTCCATTCATGAATGCAAAGCAGGAGATCTGGCGAGAGCAAAAAAATCCCGATATGCTCGGGATTTTTAATTTACAATTCTTGTTTAATTGGAGTTTGTATCAACCAAATCAAATGCTAAACAAATAACACATACAGCAAAGGAACCACAGTGATCCCGAGGAACACATACAAAGAAATCATTATAGTTTTTCTCAACCCATGCAAAAAATGTTCATAACTGTGCTTGTGGTGACGCATAAATAAATCTGTCATAAGCAAACAAAAGCCAACAAATACATACCACAAAATAAGTCGCGGCGGTTCGAAAGGCCACAATTCGTAGCCTCCATAAGACAAAAGAAACATAAGAGGAGCAGAAAGCATGGCGGCCCACAGTCCGCTCAAAACCATTTTCATCTTGTCCAGTTTGAGCCAAAATAACATAAGAAGGAAAACATTTATAATAATATGATACAGCCAAGCCAAGCCCAGAAGCTCCGAAGAGCCGCCCACAAGACTCAAATCTCCTGACAATACCTCTATGGCCAAAAAACTGGTGCCTATGTAAACCGTATAAAACAAAATCCAGGAAAAGAAAAAAGATGAAACATAGGGGGACCATGCTTTTGAAGGCAAAAACAAAGCCGTACCATATCCTATGGCTCCAAGCATACACATGCTTACATGAGCATCAGTGGTAGCAACCAAGATGCCAAAAGCAAGCAGAGAGAGAAAAGCGCCCGCCGATTTTCGCGCCGCGTCTTTGAATGTAACTGGCATATAGAACCTTTGTTAAAGAGATAAATGTCTTTTTTCATTTTTTCTCAAAATCCAAAGGGAAAAATCTGCTTCAATTTCCCTTTCTTTCCAGCTTTTTCTTTTACTCTGCTATGTACGCGTTGGCTCCTTCCAAAGCGATCTCAACGCTCAATACTATTCACTAATATAAATGTATCCATGCTTAATCAAAAGTATAGCAGAAATATCAAATCCATAAAAGAACAAACACTGGCTATGCGGCCATTTTTCTGTTAAAATTAGCATTCCTTCTATGATCAAAAAAATACTCATCATCTCAGCCAAGGCCGGAGCAGGACATATCCGAGCGGCAGAGGCTCTCACAAAAACCGCGCTACTCCAATTCCCGGAATTGGAAGTTAAACATATTGAGTTTACTGACTTTATACCCTCAGTTTTAAAAACAGTCTTTTTTGATTCTTACGGCCCTTTGGTGTGCAAAGCTCCTATAATCTGGGATTTTTTATTCAAAAAAACAAACACAGAGCTTGGCAGTGCAACAATTCTGAAATTAATCTCATTCTTACAAAAAACAAGGGGCAGTTCTTTCGTAAAAGCAGTTCTTGATTTTAATCCTGATCTTATCCTTCACACCCATTTTGTAAGCCCATACATAAGCTCAGAGTCCAAACAACTCGCTCACATACCAAACGCGATTGTGATAACAGACTATGGCGTTCATAAACTCTGGGTCGGCTTGCCTCAGGCAGACTACTTTATGCCTCACCAAGATATGATAAGAGAACTGAATCTGCAAAGAATTCCCCTATCACGCATCCATGTCACCGGCATGTCCATAGATCCGGTATTTTATAAACATAAAGAATCCGGACAACTCAAACAAAAATATGGCTTTGAACTTGGGAAACCCTTAATTCTCGTACTAGCCGGCGGACAGGGTTTAAGCGACACGACAAAGCCAGTCAAAGCCATAAGCTCTATCCAAACGCCCTTTACTTTGGTCGCCATAGCCGGCAAAAACAAAACATTGGAAAAAAAACTTAAAAATCTAAAACTCCCAAAACAAATCAATTACAGAACCACGGGATGGACAGACACAATAGACGAATATATCCGTATGGCAGACTGCGTGGTCGGTAAACCCGGAGGCATGACCACGAGCGAATGCATGGCTCTTGGCAAGCCGATTATTGCCATTAATGCTGTCCCCGGCCAGGAAGAATTAAATGCAGACTTCATAATAAAACACAGACTCGGACTGATCGCTAAAAGTATGTCAGAACTTCCCGGCTTGGTGCTTGATGTCATACAAAAAAAACAGGCTTTTAAACCTATTTGTTACCCTCGTAGCGCCGAGGAAATTTTGAAAATTTGTGTTTCTAAAATGTAAGAGATGGAGACAGGGCACGAAAAATTTATAAGCACCCCTTACATCCCCTCCTTGAAAAGGAGGGGAGAATGACAGCGGAGTCTCTCCCCCTTTACTAAAAGGAGAACTCCCCGCACCGGTCTCTCCCCCTTTACTAAGGGGGAGATGTAAGAGGGGGTTTGGACATATCAGAGAATACAGTGCAAAGGGGTCTCCTCTCCTTGTGGAGGAGGAGATCTAAGGGGTGGCGCGTGAGGAAGGCGCTTGTAAAAGAAGTCGGGGGTAATCTACTGATTATACAACTTAAACTGATCCGGAATGGCATCCCCTTCCAAAGGATCACCATAGCCTTTGAGCGGATCCTGCCCCTTGTAATACCCGGAATTAAGCACTCCCCATTGAAAATAAGATACGTCATCGTCCTCATTGGCAAATAAGACAAGATCCACTACAAAATAAGCAACGCTGTAAGACATAAGCATTACGGCCACTCCCAATACCCCATGGCTTATGATGCTGTTTGCTTTGTTTATTCTGTCTTCATTGCCCGCGGAGGTCATATATAAATATCCTCCGTATACGGTGTAGATGATAAATAAAGTGCCAATAAAGGTTAAAAACATCTGCACTAAGCGGGCGGCAATAATAGGAGCAAGGCTTGGTTTTCCATATTGCGCCCCCTGTGTGCCGGCAAAGGCTCCTGTTTGTTTTCCTATTTCCTCTTGGAGAGGAGAAACAGCCGGCGGGTCTTCCGCGCCTGCAATGCCTGGAACAAAAAGTAGAGAATAGACAAAAAAACCCAGTATCGTAAGAATTAATTTATGTTTTAACGTTTGTGAAAAAACTTTTCGCATATTTATCATTCTTGTTTCAAAGGCGCTTCAGTGGTATCTCCAAAGCCGGTCGCTTCTTTGACTTTTGAGGCCACAAGGTAAGCTATGCTATAAGCCGAAAGTATAATGATAAGACCTATTACCGCGGCCTGTATGGTGCCGTAAGCTTTCTGAATTTTGTCTTCTTCTCCATGCGAAGTAACCAGGTTATAGCCGGCATTTACCATTAAAACAATAAATATTATGCCATAGGCCTTTAGCATTACTTTTATTATATTTGCTATTACCACGCGCACATCCGGAGCTTCTTCATTTTGAGGTTTCAAACCGGCTTTCTCGGCTCCTGCGTTTAGCTGTTTGAGCGCCTGGCTCTTGAGTTCAGTCTCGGCGCTCGCGGTGCTGAATGGCGCGAAGTTTAAACCGAGCGCCATGATAACTACTGTGGTGAGGAAAAAAATATGTATTGATTTTTTCATAAAAAAATACCCGGCCTTAACTTTATCGATTGGTTTTTCCTAATTTTGCTTTTAACCCCCGCTTGTCGCTCTTTCCAAAATGGCGTTTACCGCGAAATTTGAGAGCGTATACGCGCCCAAAGTCACGATAAGACCCATGATAGATCCTGTTATAATTTTTTTCGCTTTGTCTATTTGATCTTGTTCACCCCGAGCCGCCATCCACATATCTCCCGCATAAGCCAATAAAAACGTAAACATTATTCCCACCAAAGAAAGAACGGCTTTTATCACTGTGCCCACCATTTCCGCAAAAGTGGTATCCGTGGTTTCTCCATAGCCTGCTTTCTTTCCGGCGTCTTTTACGATATTGTTGCCAAGGTCTATGGCGGAAACCGAAGATACCAACACAGAAGACATTAAAAGAGGTGAAATAACGAGAAAAAATAAAATGCGTTTCATACGAAAATAATTATTTTCTATCCTTGAAACTTACCGGTTACAAACACTGTTATCGCGTAAGCGGAAACCGTAATAAAAAGTCCGATTAATGAAGCTGTAATAATTTTCTGCGCTTTGCTTATTTGGTCTTCCTCGCCTCTTGCCGTCATCCATAGTATGCCGGCGTAGACCATAAGTATGAGAAAAATGAGTCCTACTAAACTCAGAAGGGCGTTTACTATAGTACCTACCACTATTCCCAGATTTTCTTCCTTTGTTCCTGCTTTGCCGGCCACCGTGTCCAAATTAGTTCCCGAAGCTCCGATTCCTATTTGGGCCGAGGCTGTTCCCGCTGACAGCAAGGCAAAGGCGGACATGACGAGCAGTAACATCGATAGAATGAATTTATTTTTTAGCATATAGAGAAAAATTCTTATGTTCTTTTTTCTTGGATTGGTTTTGTAGATTCATTAAATCCCTTCTTGCCTTTTCTTTTTCCTCTCAAAGGACATACCCCCTATTCTCCACTCACAACCACCCCTTACACCCCCTCCTTAGTAAAGGAGGGGATCGCGGCTGCGGTGTCTCTCCCCCTTTACTAAGGGGGAGATGTAAGAGGGGGTTGTGGAATGTATCCAAACAGTCTCATAACCACCCCTTACATCCCCTCCTTGGTAAAGGAGGGGATCGTGGATGCAATGTCCTTCTCCGAGATGAGAAGAAACGCCATGAAGAGAAAACACTACAAACTATCCCACTTTTCTTGACACTGTACACTGTTCAGCCCCTGGTAAAATTGCCAGCATCCGTCCGTTGGCCCCGGGCAAGCAAGTTCATCTCCATTGCCTTTCTTTTCTCCATGCAATTTACAATCTTCGAGCGTGGTTACGCGCCAGGCGATTTTGGAGGGAGACCATACGGAATAATCCCCTGAGCCTCCGGCGCTGTACCAGTCGAAACAACATCCGAGCGGCTGATCCCCGATTTGATCCGGCGTTAAAAAGGCCTTTCCTCCGCCCTCATTCGGGTTTCCTTGTATAACACGATTCGTTACAAAGCTTGTTACCGCATAAGCCGCCACCACTATTACCAGGCCTATGGTGGCGCGGATGATGGAATCTCTCGCGGTCTTTACGTTTTCTTCTTCTCCTCTTGCAGTCATCCAACGAATTCCGGCGTATACCATGATGATGAAAAAAATGATTCCCACCGCGATGGTCGCTGTTTTTATGATATTACCCGTAACATTGGTTATTTGGCCTTCTGTGATGCCGGTTTTGCCAACTACGGTCGTAAGAGCGCCTTCAGCGTCTCCGATGGTTTTTTTGGCGTGGACTGAGTCTGAAACTTGCAACAAACAAAATGCCGAAAATAAAAGTACCCACAAAATTCTTATCATAAAATCACTGCCAAAGACAAATATCTGCCTGTTGTTTGCATTCACTTTCAAGTTTTAAGTTAGGACATATTGATTTTGCTTCAACAGCTTTTTCTGAAACGCAATTCCCTCCGTCCCATTTGCAGTTCAAATCTTTCACTTCCGCTGGCGCATATGGCAAAGATCCCATGTTATTGCAAGTTGGCTCGTCTTGTTTTGTAGCAGCTTTGTCTTCTTCTGTCATGTCCTTAGCAATATTTTTTTTCAATTCTTGCAAGAAATTATTACATACCCCATTTTCCTCGAAAAATGCTTTTGCCTTACAACTTCCACTCTGGCCTACACTTGCATTACACTCAGACTCAGAAGCGAACGATACTGTACCGTTTGGACAACCGTCAGCACCGGGTTCTTTCTCTTTAACCTTAGAAAAGGTAATGCACTGTTCAGTTGCTTTATCAAAACAATAATCCGTATCTTTTGGCTTTCCACCTGACCCTGCTCCTCCCCCCCCTCCGGTATTTATCACCTGCCCGCCGCTCACGCTCTTGAGGACAAAATTGGTAATGGCGTAAGAAGCCAAGACAATAATGATGCCGATAACCGCGGCCACAATGGTATCCAAAGCCTTTTTGGCTTCTTCTTCTTTTCCTCGGGCTATCATCCAACGTATACCACCATAAATCATCAATCCAAAAAACAATACCGATATCATCGAGAGTCCGGTACCTACGATATTCCCGACAATGGTGGGCAAATCCGTGCCATATTGTTTGAGCCCGGCCGCTCCGGCCGTCTCTTCGAGTCCATATTGGCCGTACACCACCCCGGTGGAAAAAAATCCTGAAACCAAAACAACGCAGGCAGCGATACTTATGAGTAGAGTTTTTTGTTTCATAGAAAAATGCGGAGAATTAGGAAACTTATGTGCGTCTTTTTTGAAAAAAGAGAAACGGACTATCTGTGGCAAAGATTTCTGGAGATAGTTTTATAGAGCATTCTCCGCGCCACCCCTTCACATCTTATCCTCCACAAGGAAGGGAGCACTGCAGCCGCGATCCCCTCCTTTTCAAGGAGGGGATGTAAGGGGTGGTTATGAGACTATTCGGACAAACTCCTCAACCCCCTCTTACATCTCCCCCTCTTACATCTCCCCCAAGGGGGAAAGACACCGCTATTATTCCTCCTCCTTGAATAAGGAGGGAATCATGAATGCGTTTGTCCCCTCCCGAAGAACGGGGTATTGGGGGTAATAGTTACCCAAACTTATATAATTAAGGAATTATCAGCACTTCCTGCGTAGTAGCCTCGTACAAATTCTTGAGGACAAAGGTACTTATCGCGTAAGCGCCCAAAATGATAATAAGGCCCGCGACCGAAGCAAACAAAATCTGCTGAGCTTTTTTTACATTATCTTCGTTTCCGCCCGCGGTCATCCATCTGAATCCCGCGTAAATGATAAGAACCGTGGCAAGTATGCCCAAAAGTCCCAAAGCCACGTTTATTATCCTTCCCGCCAATATGCGAGGATCTTCTTTCCCAAGTCCGGTATATTCTCCGCAATCCAACCCGAGCGCGTCTTTTCCGCATTCATATTGGGCGGAAGCTTGGAGCGGAAGAACCCACACACTCACAAAAAAACTAACCGCGAAACTAAAGATAAGGGCAGATAATTTCATATTTTTATTTAATTAGCAACTAGCAACTCACAATCTGGTAATTTATTGTCAGTCGTCAATCGTTAATTGCGAAAAAGCACTCCGGGCAGAGTCTCCCCTGCCCGGTGCGCTTGTCATTAGTCGATTTGTAACTCTGTGGGAATACCGGTGTTCGTGCCGGTTGTGGCAGACGCCAATTTGTTTAATACAAACAAAGCGATCGCCCAAGCCGACAAAATAATCGCCAAGCCGATAATTCCTGAGAAAATGAGCTTGCGAGCCTCAGCTACTTTGTCTTCATTGCCGCCTGCGGTCATCCATTTGAATCCGCCCACCAAGATGATAACTACAGCCACAATGCCGAGAAGACTCAAGGCTACGTTTATCAGTTTGGCTATGGTTGTGCGCAAATCTTGATTGCCCAAAGTGGTTTTCAGTTCGGTGTTCACTTTGCCGAGTCCGTATATGTCCGATCCTGTCGGAGCCGCGGCGCATTTGCCTGTGGAAGCGCAAACAAGACCTGTTTTACAATCTGATGTCGCTGTACAATTAGCGCCTATATCTCCAGTACCGGCGAAAGCGGCCGGAGCCAACATCAAAGCGAAAAACGCGGTCGCGATAATGGCCAAAGCCAATCTGTATCGTTCCAATTTTGCTGCTAAATACATGTTATCACCTCCCTTCGGATTAGTGTGTGTATTACTAATTCAAGGTTAGTAATCATAGTAATTTTGGCTAGGGACAAGTCGCAGGGCAGGCTCCTTTTTGGACATCTGCACATTCCGGCCCTATCAATTTTTCAAATAAATCTTCCCCCGATTTCACCTCTATGGTTTCGCAGGTTTTGCCTGATCCGCAAATGAGGCCACAGAACTGCCCCAACAGTGGGTGCTTTTCCTGACAATCTGGAGCGCATTTGCCTTTCTCAGCAGATCCACATTCCAATGATTTTATCTTTTGATTTAACTCCTGTTCAGTTTCTACCTTTATGCTCAGACACGAATTTAAGCCCTGATTTTTTAGACAAGTCTGCAAGCAATAGTCTCCTGTCCCTGTAAAGACACTTGAATTTGATGGTGTTGCACTCCCACCACCACTCACCGCACCAAGTCCCACAAGAACTAGATTGAGTATAGCATAGCCGCTGAAAATGATAAATACCCCGATGGCAGACCAGACCATAGTTTCAGTTCCTTTTTTCACTCGCTCCGCGTTGCCGGCAGACGTAAGCCAAAGAAATCCGCCAACGATAAACATAAGAAGAGCGGCCGAACCCATTATCGTGAGCCCCTGTTTTAGAATCTTGCCCAAAATTATGGGAACTCTCACTTCTCCCACCGGTTTTTCTGTTGTCCCTCCGAGAGGATTCACCAATCTGGTTACGGTTACATTTCCCGGCGGCACGGCGCTCACCGCGCCAAAAAAAAGAAAACAAAAACTTAAAGAGGCCAGTGATAAAAGGATATATTTTTTTATTTTTATGTTCAACATATTGTTTTTAACATCATAACGCGGCACAATCGGAAATTTCCTTCTTTCTCATTTTATAGCCCTATATGCTTTGCTCACGTCGAGAGCATCAAGCACGAAACGTATAAGCAAATACGCGCTAAAAGCTATGATAAGACCCACCACCGCGGCTATCAATATCTGTTGGCCTTTTTTCACCCGTTCAGCGTTGCCGGCAGAGAAAATCATCATAAATCCGCCATACACAAACATCACAAAGGCAAGAGAACCGATAAGCGCGAAAAGATTGTCTCCCCAGTTCAAAATAAGAGTGATAAATACGTCAGCGTCGCGGCAAGTGTCGTCAAAAACACAAGGGGGAAGCGGACCTTTGTACCCGGGAGGCGGGCCGAGCTTGCCTCCGTAGCCGCCGGAGGGGTCGGCTTCCGAATCTTCCGATGCCTCTTCTGGAGCAGGGCCGGCTTCAGGACTATCCGCAGGCAATAATTTTATGGTCAACGTAGTCTGTATTTTTTCTTCCTGGCTGTCTTTGTGAGCCGCAGAAACCTGTAGTTTCATTTCCCCTCCTACCCCACCACCTACTTTGTTACCATCAAAAGTTATGATCAAAGACCCTTCTTCTTCATCTTTTTCCGCTGACAGATATTCTAATTTCCCACATTCTTCGCACCAATACACTGAATCTTTTCCAGCAGTAGTATACAAAATAAATTGAGTCGCTTCACTTTTTTTTACCTCATATTCTGTCTGTATGTTACTCCATTCAATTGCGACTGCCGATACAAAAACAGGTGCTGCCAACAATAAAAACCCTATAAAAAAATACAATATCCTTATTTTTGTTTTGTTCATATCAAATCTTGACCTCACATCGTCTGTTGCACCACGCGGGCGGTATTAAGAATTAAATCCACGTCCCGTTTTACCGGATCTTTTTCATCTTCATACGGTCTGTTGTACAAAGTAACCAAATCTTTGAAAGCTTTGTCGGCTTCGTCTACGTCTCTTCCATTATACCAGTTTTGCGCGAATAATACTTGCGAGGCAAAGGGCGCGAGGTCTTCATTTTCTTGCTGTGCGGTTATCTGCGCTCGGATCGGACTTGGCTGGAGACTCGCGTCTGTGTATTCCTTTACTTTTTCAGGACTCGTGATATAGCGGACAAAATCCCAGGCTTCGTCCGCGTGCGCTGTTTTCTTGGATACTGATTCAAGCCAATAATTCGCCACATTTACCGGCGAGGCCGGATTCAGCTGTGGCATGGGTATCACGGAAAGATTCATGCCCGGAGCTCTGGACAAAATTCTGCTCCGATCAAAAGCATAACCGAAATAAAATACATTTTTACCTCTTACAAAAGAAGTGAAGGCATCGTCCATACTGTCATTCCAACTGTAGGCTTCTTTATTCGGGTTCGCGAAATCCGCATAAAAACGAAGCGCCTGCATGGTGGGGTGATTCAAACGAATTTTGTCTATATCCGTGGCAAAAGTTACTGAATTGTTTGAAGCCATTTGCACCCCATTTTGCAACATTAGAAGACTGAGAATATCAAAAGTATTGTCTATGTTGGCGCTGGTGCCGAGAGCCACGCCGGATTGAATAATGGATCCGCTCGAGCTAAACTTGGTGCTTTTTTTCACGGCTTCCACGAATTCATCCCAAGTGGCCGGAGGCTCCGGAATACCAGCCTTGTCCAACAAATCTTTGTTGTAATAAATGGCAAGAGCGTCCAAAGCCAAGGGCAATCCGTACACATCTCCTGACCGTATGGCGTCGGCTCCAACCGACTGTACATACGCCGAACGAATGGACTTTACCGAAGGCATGGTATTTGTCTCCTGTATCACCTCTATTTCCTTATTCAATTTGCTTTTGAGCTGTAAACGGGAAACCTGGACTTGAGACGGCATAATTCCAAGACGCGTCCTGTATTTACCCAGCCATCTTACATTCATGGACACGATGTCCGGACCCACGTCGTCCGCGAGAGCATTGGTGAAGAGCCGATCAAACTCATCATAGCGAACCTGGCGTATGCTCACGGTAACGTAGGGACGTATCTTTTTGTATTCCTGAGCGAATTTTTCCAGTTGTTCGAGATTGTTGTACACTGTCCAATAATTCAAAACCACCGGGCTTACCGCCTGTTTTTCTTCGGCAGAGAGTCCTTTGCATCCAAAACCGAAAAATACCAAAAAAACTGCTACAGTGGCTATTTTTTTGAATCCAATTGTTTTGAAAATATTCATCTTTTGTAATTGCACATTCCGAAATAAAAATCTAGACATTGAAGATCATCCTCTTCCTCTTTCGGAAATAATTGCATGAACAACGTGCCATTATTATAGCACTCAAAACGCTCCAAACCAAGATGCCCAATATTTCATTTATTTTTTGTTCCACAAAATGCCCAGAATGCCCGCCCTTTTCAACTCAAAGCCCCAAAAATAAGACCGGACAAGGCATAGCTTGCGAGTATCACAATCACGCCGAGCGCGCCCCAAATCAAAATGTTCCATGCTTTTTTGGTGTCTTCCGCAGAGCCGCCTGAAGTCATATATACAAAACCGCCGTACATAAACATTATGAGGGCTATAGTGCCGAGGATGCTCAAGGCCGCCTTTATCATTTTCCCGATCAGAACATTAAAAGTAATTCCTCCCAACTTGTTAAGCCGAGAGATGCCTGCTACGCCGCCGCCAGACCCAAACCCGCCGCCAGACCCATCACCGGTCCCGCCGCCAACACCATCCCCAGCTCCTTTCTCTGGTTCATCCGGAACTACAAACGTGCTACCCTTGCACGCAACCTCTGGTATCACCCACCCACTACTACCATTTGGAAGCGTATATGTATAATAATACTTAGCCTCTGAATTAAGTAAACTCTCAGGAAAACAGAGAGTTCCTCCGTCACTGGCAGTTACGTCCCAATCTTCCATAGATTCAACATCCACGGCTTTGAATTTTGCAAATATATTCTTAGGCCATGGATAACATTTTTTTTGTGATCCATCTTGTTTGATTGAGAGATGATCATTTTTCACTTCTACATCAGTCCCTTCCTTGCCAAGCGCTGCCTCAAAAGCAGTTTTTGCGTACTTCAATAAATTATCTTTCTCACCCTTCTGGTATAAAAATGACATTGTAACACTTTTTCCCCCAGTCTCTCCATCAATAAAAAGATTTTGATACAGGCAATCATTAAAGTTTAGGGGACAATCAGATCCGCTACTATCACAGGCTTTCTTGGTCGCCTCATTCATAAATGCGCCCTTAAAAGAACAGATACATTGATATGCTGTTTCTCCAGGGACCAAATGCGAGTCTGCGCTCACTGGATTTGCATGAACAAACACCATAAATACAGACACACTTAAACAAGCCCCTAAAAATAAACACTGTATGTAACCATATATACTCATACAAATAATTTTTCTATTTCTCCATCTATAAATGGATCCTTTTTCGCGAAATGAATCGCGGTTTTGAGCAAAGCCAGTTTAGTGCCTGTGTCAAAATAAACGCCTTCATACTCATAGGCGTAAAAGGGCTTCTGCCCAGCCAGCGCGTTTGCCGCGTCCGCGAGCCAAATCTCGCCGCCCTTGCCTTCCTTTTGCTTCTCAAGCACAGGCCAGAGATCTTTGGTAAACACATACCTCATGCCACCCACTATCAGGCCCTGAGGCGACACGTCTTTTTCACTCGGTTTTTCTTTAAAAGCCTGCACTTTAAAAACCTTCGGGTCTTTTGTCTTATTACCATACACATTCCCGTATTTGGTCATGGCTTTCTTGTCCTGAATATGTTGCACACCTATCACCGAAGCCTTTTTCTTATAAAACACATCCAGCAATTGTTTTACCACCGGGGTCGTGGAATCTATAATACTGTCGCCGTCTGAAAATACAAAAGATTCTTCCCCCACAAATTCCCTGGCGCAGAGTAAGGCATCGCCGTTTCCTTTTGGTGATGATTGCCTGGTATAAAAAAAACGAACTTTCTTCGTTAATTCCACCAAAGGAGCTATGCGATCATAGGAACCTTTCTTTTTCAAAAAAAATTCATAATCATGATTACGATCAAAATGATCTTCTATGGCTCGCTTCTGGGAGCTGGTCACAAAAATTATTTCCGTGATGCCACTCTCCGCCATTTCTTCAACAATATATTGCACCACCGGCTTATCCAAGACCGGAAGCATTTCCTTGGGCATGGCTTTGGTGGCTGGCAAAAAACGAGTCCCCAATCCGGCTACGGTTATTACTCCTTTTCGTACATTCTGTCTCATACGAGAATAAAAATTTTTAATTTTTCTTCCCCTCTATTGTAACATGCTCTCTGTTCTTTTTCCATGCGCCCGGCCTATTCAATCTCTTCCCAACTCAAAAGTTCATAAGTCCCGCTCGTGGGGAATCCTGGCGGCGTATGAAAAAGCAAGTTCGAATCGTACACATGAGTAGTGTTTATGAAACCGGACACTACCGGATCTCCCCATTTCCAACCTCCCCCGCCGTATGAAATCTGGGATCCAAAAAATAACAAACTGTTTTTTACGCTCGCATTGTAGCTTGGATTATAATAAGGCCTAGCTATCTGTCCAAATTGAGACAAGGCCGCGGCGTCAATCTCCATATCGTCAGGAACTTTAAAAGGCACAATAATATCGCCCTGGGCTATCAAACCCAATACATCGTCTCCTGCTTTTTCTTTGTAAGTGAGATTGTTGTTTATATATAATTCTTGATAGGTAGGTTCCAAAACCGGGAACCTTCCGGCGACTACGGTTACCCGTCCGTCTACCAAGCCTTCAACCCATATATCGTCTTCCACGAAAATAACACCGTTTCCGGGAATCTGCTTTGTTTCCACAAAAGACTCGGCAAGAATGTCATAACAATTGAGAGATCCTGTCCACCACCACCATTTAAAAAATCCCTTGCCTTTGTAACACTCGCGAGAAGACACTTTGTACAAATCAAAAACTCCTCCATCTTTAAAGACTATATGCCAACCTTCCTGTCCGGATGAATTCAAATGCAGACCTCCATCATCGGCGAGATCACGGATTTGGGCCATGTCAGCGCTTATAGCTTCAAAATTCTTCGAGGCCACGGGAAATTGCCAAAATTCTTGTGGGCCTCCATTACCCCAGATACCGGGTTTGCTATTCCCGCCTTGATAAAAATACGTTTCTCTGGCGCTCTCTACCAGAGCGTCCGTGGTGGCGTCAAAACGTATGCCACCGTTTGAATGCACTTTCCCGTGCACCTCAGTGGTATTGCTAAACCTCATATCAGCATTTTCCAAAAAAGCGAAATCGCTGAGAGAAGAGAGGCCAAAACTTGCTTTTACGCTGCGTGTGTCACTGCTGTTATGTGCGGTCCAACCGGTTGATTGTATCGTTACAATCGTAGAGCCGGATGGCGGTGGATCTATTTCCAATGAAAAATACCCCAACAAATTTCCGTCTTTGTCTTTATATTCATGTATATATGGCCCTGGCCCTTCTGTGCCATCAGTATAATCTTCAGGATCATGCGCCAGGTGCCAGCGATAATATTCTATGCCTGCCTCTGCCACATGAAAGGCGTTCGCTCGATTAAACACTCTGTTTGAGGTCTTATTTTCAAACAAGGCATAGCCGGCGACACCACTCACAATGATAGTAAAAGCGACAGATCCGAAAACCATTACATAAACCAAAAGACTGCCGTTTTTGTCCCGGGTTATCTGTTCCAAAATTCCAAATAATCTTTTAAAAAAATGACGATGCGGCGCGGATTTCATAAAAATCAATTTGATTTTAAATTCCTTATCTGTACCGTGCTCTCCACATGAAAAGGCGCCGGACTTTTGGCTGGATTCTTTTCAAGTTCCAACTGAATCTTTACCATTCTGACCTGAATGGGAACGGCCGGGGTTTCAAGCGGATCTTCACTGCCGCTGTAGGTTTCATCAAAATACATAAAAACAGGCTTATTCTCTGCTTGGTTTACTACTTCATGCGCCACTTCTGTGGATGATTCAGAATCCAAATCATATCCGAGAGGAGAACCGCTTGGTTTAATGACTCCTTTTTTAAGCGTACTGTCTTGAAGCCAAAAACGAACTCGTTCAATCAAAGCATCTTTGTCTACGTTGGCATAAAATATAAATTCATTATCATCGGCCAAAACAATGGGATACGATCCGATGCTCGAATTTTGCGCTCTCCTCATATCGTCTGAAGTTTGACGCAGTATGTTTCTTCCATCGCTCTGCGCCGCAAGCTGTTCCCAAATCACGCTATTGTCACGCAAACCGCGTATCACCAACCAAGTCGCGGCCGCGCTTATTAAACTAAAAATACCTATGGAAACAATAAGCTCTATGGCAGAAAATCCGAGATTCTTTTTATTGAAAGGTTTCCTGAACATTAAATTTTGGGCTAAAATTTTCACTAATTCCCTACTCAATTCCCTTGGCTCACCATATCAACGATCACCGACACATCATTCTCCACATTCACCGTCGTGCTGTAATTTTGATACCCTTCTTTCTCCACTTCCACGGTGTAGTCGCCCGAAGCAAGGGAGGCGTACGCTTGGCCAGGAGGCACGCAACCATTAACAAAGGTAAACGAAACATCGGATAATACGGGAGTTTCTGTATTTAGATCACTATGCAAGTAAACCTTATATCTCAGATACCGGTTGCCCTTTTGCGCTGAGCTCAAAGAATCATAGCCTGTAGTATAAAAGGTATTCGGGGTACCGTCTGGGCCCAGATAATTCCACTCGGTGCTCGTGGCGCTTGCCGCGGTCGCGATTTGAAATTTCAGGCTTGTTGCCTCTGGTTGATTCGCCGGTTCCCAAATTAAATTCACATATTCCACAGAAAACCCAGTATCAAATACAGAAGATTCCAATTCTCCGTCTGAGACATAGAATTGCCCGATTTTCGCCAATTTGAGATCCCCCGCGGGAGACTGAGTATCCACCCCGGCGTCATCAGCCCAATATTTTTGTTCATTGTCCATAAATTGTTGTCCTCCTCCGAGCGACCAATCGCTTTGACGCAAACTGCCCAGACCGGTAATAAATTGTTTGTCATTGGCCCCGGATTTGAGCATCCTGACCAGAGCGTTTGAAAGCGGCTGAAGAGTAACACTATCCCTCACCGTCACTAAGAGAGAGTGTTTGGTGTTTTTACCCACCACAAGCCGTACAGGCTGATCAATCCCGGGCAATAAAGTAAAGGGTAGAGGAGGAATGCTTCCTATAAGGTCATAATCTTCCAAAAATACGGCATACGCGTCCCACTCCACATTTTGAAAAGTGTACAAGCCGGCTCCATCTGTTTCCACCTCACGGTCAAATTTGAGAATATCCGGATTTGTACCAAGCAATTTCGTACCCTGAATATCCAGTTCCACGTACGGCTCGACATCACATTTCAAATCTAAAGTGGAGATCGAAATCGAAGAAACTTTATCTATAAAAAAACTCTCTTCTGTCAAATCCCCGGCGACCACGCTAAGAGGTTGCATGCTCGGATTCGACACTTCATCCGTGGGCATCATAGTTTGATCTGTGATATAGCCGGTCTTAGAGACTACAACACCATACGCTCGAGTTCCAAAGCCCAAATCCAACAGACGCAGTTTTCCATTCTTATCCGTGGTATCCACGAGATCTATGGGAGTGTCTGTGGAAGTGGCCGTAATATGAACGCTGGCCCCTTGAACCGGTACAGCTTCGGCGTCAAAAACACTTATGAATAAAGCGCCATGATCAGGATCGCCCTCCAAATATTGAGGGGCTATCGTGGTTTGGACAGACAAAGGTTTTGTCTGTCTGCAACTCGCGCAGCTTACTTCCACCACCACCAATTTATAATCCGCCGGAGCTGTGTCGTTTGGATTCCCGCCGATAAGGCCATCAAACGAGTCATCAATATTCCTTACTGTTCTTGTAAGCACAAAATCTATTCCATTGCGCGAGCTGGTACTCGTCCTGTCCAATACTCCCAAAGGATTACCCCCCACAAGGCCAAGGTCATGGAAAGCGAGATTATGAACAATTTCGATTTCCTCATTCAAAATCGCGCTCTCCAAAATAGTAATTCTTGATTGGTACACAACTTTGAGAATTATTTGAGTTCCTCCATATATTCCCAACACAAACAACGCAAAAATACCGATTGCCACAATCATCTCTACCAAAGAGAAACCCGGCCTCGAAACAGCTCTATACTTGTAAAAAAAGACAGACACGTTAGAAAGATAAAAGAAAAAATTCACCTTTGACTCAAACTCACTCATCCAAAAAGCACAGACTTACATTTCGGTTTAGACAAAATGACATACAAAATAAAATTCAGCAGACCAAATAAATTCTCTCTCAGTAAACCCATGCGGCATTCACTCCAAACCGACTTCTCTCATCATAGCGCTTACCATCTCTTCAGCCTGTTTTATAAGCATGACTTCGCTTAGATCAGTTCTTTTTTGCTCTCTAAGAACATTGATCTGTTCCCTTACCAAGTCTCCTCTCATTTTTTTAAGTTCATCTTTATATTGGGAGATACGTTCTTGCAAATCGGATATCCGTTTTTTGTCTTGGAGCACCGAAGCGTCTTCCTCTGTTTGTGTCAGCTGAAGTTGTTCTCTCAATTCTTTCAAAGCCTTCAAAACCTCTTGCATGTGAATCATGATATTTTGAACCTGCTTTTTACTGCTTTTTACTTCCCGTACCAAAACGTCAGCGCGTTCCATGGCAGCGCCTGCCTCCAGCTCTTTGCCGAACTCTTCTTTGGCTTCACGTGTTTCAAAATCCCTTTCAGCAACTTCACGCGAACGTCTGTTTCTTTCATATTGTCGTTCTGTTTCATTTTGCATAAAAATTAAAATAACCGCGGATATTCATTCTTTAAACAGATGGGGAACCAATTTTACAAGGAGACAGACACGATACATTATAACAATTTTCATGAAGGAAGCACAGAAAAATGATGCCCTGTCTTTTTATTAGTACATATCGATCCTTTCAGAAGGATATCTTGATCAAATACTGAAAGCATATTATACTCTGCCGTAAACTCAAAGTCAGGAGTTCTCTATGATCACGCGCGAGGATATGGGGCGTTTGGTACCCGGAACCGTTTTGGTCGGGGTGCAAGGATCCGGGGTGTCGGCGAAGGAGACCCGTTTTCGAGTCGAACGATCTGTCAATTCCGGCGGATCGATTCAGCTCTGTCTGGTAGAGCTGGCCACCGATAAGCGGGTCGTCTGTTTTGCGTACACTTCCGGCGCCAACCTGGTCTTTTACACAGGTCAGGCACGCATGGAAGAATTTTGGCATGCTGAGGCGCGGATCGAGGGAAGCCCGAAAGGGCTAGGGGGTCTGCTGGTCTGATAAAAGACCAAAACACCGAGCACGCGCTCTTGAAGACATCTCCGGATTACACAGGAGCGCGTGTTCAGAATCAATATATGTAAAAATGTGAAAATTCTAATGAATTCCAGTCAAAACATATCCGCTTGAACATGATAAAAAATAAAAATCACCTCGCGAGGTGATTTTTAATCTACAAAAAATTTGCTAGAAGGTTTTTACTCCGCTTGCGCCAGTAAACCAATGGATGATTTACTTTGGCACAAAAGCCATCAAACCTGCTATGCGGGCCTGCTTCACGGATTTAGCCGCTTTGCGTTGGTGCTTGGCGCATAATCCGCTTCTTTTTCGTGGCGCTATCTTCATGTAAGAGGAGACAAATCTCCTCAGCACTTGTATCTGTTTATAATCAACAGAGCTCAAATCATTGGCACAAAAATAGCAAGATTTCATTTTTCTTATTTTCTTTGGCATAATCATTAAAAAGGTATATCTTCCACCTTTATTTCTTCTTCTATTAGCTCCCCGGATCCTGTCTCAGGAGACTTTGGCAGGGGTGAATTATCATTATGATATTCGGATTGTCCCGATCCGCGCGGCGAATCGAGCATTATCATGTTTGATACTATGATTTCTGTCCGATATCTCTTTACTCCATCTTGACCGACCCAATCTCTTGTTTCCAATCTACCCTCCATATACACTTTACGCCCTTTATTCAGATATTGACCCGCGATTTCTGCCAAACGGCCCCAAAGGACGCAATTATGAAAGTCCGATCGCTCTTGTTTTACTCCATTCGCGTCATTCCAAACGCGATTGGTAGCTATACTCAGAGTAGCGACGGTCTGCCCGGAAGGAGTACTGCGGACTTCCGGATCTCTGGTCAAACGACCGAGGATTGTAGCGCGATTTAGATCCATAGGTATGTACTTTAAATAAATTACTACAATCCCATCCTAGCACATCCCCCTCCTCTCGCAAGGCTTTTATTAAATTTTTCTAAACTCTCAAACGGAACAGGCAATTATACTTTGTCCAAATCCTTCTGCAAAATCTCATCCAATCTCTCATCAATCTCCGCCAAACTTACTTCAGGAATTTCTTTAATTCTTTCTTTATGAATTTCGTGGTGAACTTCGTGATGAACCTCGTGCTCTCTCACTGCTTCGGACTCCTTATCCGGTCTTTCGTAGAATACAGAGCCCACCGGCTGAGGGGCCAACATAGACTTGACATCAAACTTTTTTTGTTTTGGATCGTGAATCTTGATAACAAGACGCAACAAAGTGCCCGCTAAATAGGCTTTACGTTTTATATCGGCAAGTTTATCAGGCTCCACGGAAAATTCTATCAACTGAAAATACCCATAACGGATATGCTTTATAGGGTATGCCAATCTATTTTTCCCTATATCTTGGGATTGAATGACAGACCCGCCAAAATTTGTTATGGCCCCAAGCACTCCTTCCATTGTTTTTTTTACTTCCTCTTCGGTAAGCGTGCCTGGCAAGACACACAACATCTCATAATGATCCATATTTTAGATACTCGATTAGATTTGTCTAGAAGGCAGTTCTACATCGACCGCTTGGAAATCCTGCCTGTGTTTACAAGCGTCCCTTCATATAAGGGCGGCCATACTATAGCATCGAATTATAAATATGTCAAACTAATCCACGACAAGGGGGGAAAACCAAACAAAAAGGGTTCTTGCCCGCTTTTCTCTTCAAAAAATCACCTCCAAAAACCCCCAACAACACAAAATCAGAAGCCATAATGAGGCGAATCTATCCGGATATTCTTGTCCAAGATCCAGGCCATATCTCGTGTGATTCGAACGCAGGCGCGCAAACTGTCTAAACAACAAAGGATATGATATTATGAAAAGTGTTATATCATTTTCCTATGCTCCCCACACAAATAGTTCACCAAATACTCACAAATACCTTAGGGCTCTCCGAAAACCAAATACAGACCTACACAGATGAAGCTCACAAACACGAGCAAACCTTGGAACAATTTTTGGTTGATCAAAATATAATACCCGAACAAAATCTCTACGCCAAAGCTTCCGAATTGTTACATATCCCTTTTGTCAATTTAAAAGAAAAAGACATACCAAAGGACACACTGGAACTTGTGCCCGCTCCTTTCGCCGAAACCCATCATGTTATTGCTTTTGCCAAAGATAATAAAACCTTATCCATCGCCACCACAGATCCTACAGACCTCCAAAGCATCGAATTTTTAAGAAAAAAAACAGGTTTGTCCTTAAAAGTACATACCAGTACTTTTAGTTCCATCAAGTTTGCCCTACGCAACTATCACAGCGACCTCGCGAACGAAGAAGTCATAAAAAAGCTAAGCAGTGTTGACGCTTTTACCCAAAAAGGCCAACTCGAGAAAGTTGCCCAAGAATTACCTATCGTAAACATACTCAATACCATACTCGAACACGCGGTATACGAAAACGCAAGCGACATCCATATTGAGCCAGCCGAACACGAACTCACCGTGCGCTATAGAGTAGATGGCGTTCTCAAACGAGTCATGAATCTGCCCAAACAGACTCAAAACGGAATCATGGCTCGCGTAAAAATTCTGGCCCATCTCAAAATAGACGAGCACATGGCCCCGCAAGACGGCAGATTCAAAATAAAGGTCCAAGATGAAACCCTTTCATTGCGCGTATCAATAGTGCCTGTCTTTGCCGGAGAAAAAATAGTCATGCGTCTTCTTCATGAAGGAGAAAAAGCCCTCAGCCTCGACCAACTTGGTTTTCTGCCAGGCCCCAAAGCATTGGTAGAAGAAGCTATACGAAAACCTCACGGCGTGCTTCTTGTCACCGGCCCCACAGGAAGCGGCAAAACGACAACACTATATTCGATATTGGGAATCATAAATACGCCCAAAGTAAATATCTGCACCATAGAAGACCCCATAGAATACCACGTCTCAGGTATCAACCAAAGCCAAATTAATCCGCGGGCCGGCTTCACCTTCGCGTCAGGACTCAGGGCCTTTCTCCGTCAGGATCCGGACATTATCATGGTCGGAGAAATCCGAGATCAAGAAACCGCGGAAATAGCCATACACGCGGCCATGACCGGGCACCTTGTGCTTTCCACTCTCCACACAAATGACGCGGCCACCACCATACCTCGCCTCATAGACATGGGCGTTCCTCCTTTTCTTGTAGCCTTCACCATCAATTCTATCGTCGCCCAGCGTTTGGTTCGTCGTTTATGCGACGAATGCAAACAAAGTTTTACCATATCCAAAGACGCGGTAAGAGAACTTTCAAAATCTATAAATATAGAAACTCTTCCCGCGCTATACGACAAACTTAATATAAAGCGCTCTCCTGAAGAAAACAATTTCGAAAGCATGACCTTTTACAAAAGTACCGGCTGCAAGCACTGCCATGAAAGCGGTTACAAAGGCAGAACCGGTATTTATGAGGTGCTAAGCATGGATAAAGAAATTTCAAACATGATCAACGGCCGAGTTGGGGCACAAGAGATACTAGAATACGCCACGCAAAAACAAGGCATGATTACCATGCTCCAAGACGGGCTGATCAAGGCAAAACAAGGCATAACAACCATCGAAGAAATACTTCGAGTCACCAGAGAATAGGTTCTGTTACTTTTCTCCTATGGTACAGCACAAGAAATTAAGTCCTTTCGAAGAAAAACTGAATCAATGGTTTGCCGCTTATCTCACGCGGATAAATCTTATTCATAAAATTTTTTTCTTCGAACATCTCCGAACCATGCTCCATGCCGGTCTTTCACTCACCGAAAGCCTGTCAATTTTAAGCAAAGAAACAGAACAAAAAAAAATGAAATCCGTCATAGACGGTCTACTCGCCGAAGTCGAATCGGGCAAACAGCTCAGTACAGCCCTGGGAATGTATGAAAAATACTTTCCGTCCATGTATATCAAAATGATCGCTTCTGGAGAAACAGCCGGAATCTTAGAAGAAACTCTGGAACACATAGTAACTCAAATGAAAAAAAACCATGAATTAATCTCCAAGGTCCATGGGGCTCTCATTTATCCTGCCGTGATCCTAAGTGCGGTGGCTGCGGTAGGAATACTTATGACCACCGTAGTATTACCAAAATTGGTCGTATTATTCGAAGAATTTGAAACCAAACTGCCCCTTTCCACGCGTATTCTCATAAACATTACGAACATTTTCAGCAATCCTCTGTACCTTGGCATCATGTTGGCGTTTATACTTGCTCTCGGAATAACATTTTTTGTACTTTTAAAAAAATCAGCTCTCTTCAAAAAAATAATCCATTCAATCAATCTAAAAATGCCCATTCTCGGCACCATTATAAAACACATAAACTTGGCCCGCTTCTCTCTTACCCTATCATCGCTCTTGCAAAGTACCATACCCATCGTCGAAGCTGTCGACATTAGCGCCGATACCTGCGGGAACCTGCTCTACAAAGAAACGCTAAAAGAAACAGCCATGAGAGTAAAAAAAGGGGAAGCTCTTTCTCAGGTACTATCATCATTCCCGGCCCTATATCCTCCCATGGTCACCGAGATGATACTTGTCGGAGAACGTAGTGGAGAAGTCAACCGACTGCTTACAGAAATTGCCGGCTTTTACAGCGATGAAGTGGATAAAACCATGAAAAATATGTCAACAATCATAGAACCCGTCATTATTATTGTCCTCGGAATTATTGTCGCGGGAGTTGCCATCGCGGTCGTGATGCCCATGTTCAATCTTATACAAAATTTTTAAACCGCCTCATGTTGCACAATCCTTTTCCCCATGCGTTTGGACTTGATATAGGAGACCTGTCCATAAAGGTGGTCCAATTAAAAAACAAGTCCAACCGCTTGCGAGGCCCTCAATATGATGTCTGTGTCGCCCGGTCAATACTTTTGCCTCCCGGGATTGTTGTGGATGGAGAATTGCAAAAACCTGAACAAATGCGCCATTATATTCAAAAATTACTCAAAGGAAATGGTTCCAGCCAAAAAACCATCAAAAGCCCTTGGGTGGTATCTTCAGTACCAGAATCACAGAGTTTTATAAAACTATTGTCTATTCGCAAAACATCCGAAGAAATTATCGATGATGATATACTTATAGAAGCAGAAAAGCACATTCCGCTCAGCGGCGAACAAACCTATTATCTCGACTGGCATATTTTGCCGCCCCAAGAACCTGATGACCAAGACACTCAGATATTGCTTGGCTCCACGGCAAGGCAAACAAGCGACGCTTATACCTACTTGCTTGAATCAGTGGGCCTTGGGGTCATAGCTTTGGAAATAGAAGCTCTCTCCACAGCTCGGGCCATGATAAGCGCAGACAAAAATTACTCCGGGGAGGCGCGCGCCCTTTTGGATCTCGGAGCAAAACGCTCCAACATAATCATTTACGACCACGATAGCGTACGGTTTAGCGCTTCAGTGGACTTCGCCGGAGAATCACTGAGCACAGGACTTGCCGAGGTACTCAATCTGTCCTATACAGAAGCGGAAGAAATAAAAAAACAAAAGGGCCTCATATACGAAGACTACAAAAACGCATGGCCCTTTCTAAATACGCAGGTGCACAAACTTATAGCCGCCATCAAGCAATCTCTTCTGTTTTATTACAGCCATTTCCCGCACGCCAACAAGATCACACGCATCACCATGAGCGGGGGAGGATCCAATCTAAAAAAATTGCCCGAGATTTTAACTCAGCAACTGGGAATAGAATGTTCGCCGGGCCATCCATGGAAAAATCTTGGCACAGATAAACCAACGCCTGTTCCTGAACAGGAATCCTTATCTTTTTCAAATGCCATAGGACTGGCAATAAGAGCGGCTGACAATCCATACTACATACGCGATATCATTTAAAAACATCTCATGCTCCCAACCAGACTTAATCTGCTATCTCCCAATAAAAAAGATACTCTCCGGCGTATTATCATTTTCCAATTCATCAAAAATGCCATCCAAATTCTCCTTATAGTCACCTGCCTCACCGGCATTGTGCTCCTTGGCGCCCAGCCTCTCCTAGAGACCTATTTCAGTCGTCTGGCCTCGAATCTGACTTCCATAAACAAAACCTATAGCGACGTAAGCAGAAAAATCCAAGAAATAAACACCATTTTACGCGAGGCCGATTCAGTACAATCCGAATATACGCAATGGAGCGACATTATACAGGATTTCAGTCTCGCCATACCGTCCGGAATAAAGCTAAAGGATATAGAGTTTACTGACAAAGGCTCCCGCGTTTCGTTCTCCGGCGAAGCCCAGACCCGCGAACAGCTATTGGAGTTAAAACAATCTCTTGAAAATATGAACTGTAAATCTTGGTGCATTGCTTCAGTTCCTCTTCCTCCTTCCCTCCTAACCCAAAAAGAACATATCAGTTTCTCCATTACTGCGGACGCGACTTTTAGATAATTATGTTCAAAATCCCCATAAAAATCAAAATCGCCTTCGTGATCTGCGGATTGCTTCTGCTTATGATTTCCATTATTGTTGGCATTATCGTACCTTCAACACGTTACATAAAAAAATTAAGAACCAATATTATAGGTACCCAAGAATTTTCTGAAAAAAACTATCAGCGTTCCCAACAACTCAAAAAATCCATAAAAGAACTCGGCAATATCTATGGACGAACCGGTGACATGAAACGCATGACCTTTGAAAAAGAAAAAGATCTGGTTCTTATAAAACAATTCGAGGATCTGGCAGAACGCTTTGATATAAGGCAAAACCTAAATCTTGAATATAGAGAAGGATCAAAAATGGATACCCAGGGAATCAAAGACGGCGGTTATTATATATTTACTTTTCATAACCAAGGCAGTTTCAAAAACCACCTTGCGTATCTACAGGCTCTGGAAATCTTGCCAACTTATGTAATTATAGATAATCTTTCTTTTATTTCTCAAAACAATCCAGAGAATCCGCAACAAACAACTTTCAATTTTACTGGAAAAGTGTATACAAGATAGACACATATGAAAAATACACACTTCACAAGAAAAAAAATACTCCCGCGCGGTTTAGAATACAAAAACTACTCCTTATTGCGTATTCTCAACGCGCTCTCAGCTGTCATTATCGTCTTGGTATTCTGTTTCACCTTATGGTTTGTATACACTTATATATACAAAACCATTACTCAGGCTCAATATATACTTATCCAAGAGACAGAACCTGGAGTTAAACCTATCAATTTCAAACTTTATGAAAAAGTCAACTCCGCGTGGGAACAAAAAACCACCCCGGAAACTGCCGGGAAAAACCACGATCCATTCAACGAAACACTAAGCACATCCACCTACCCTTTATGAAACTTGCTTTCACTCTGGGACATCAGCCTCATATTTCAAGAGCAGAGATAGAAGCAGTTCTCTCTGGCCTAAAACTGGGCTATACCATAAGCAAAGACACGGGCAAAGAACTCTTACTGCAAGCCGACTCAACTACGGACGCCACCGCTCTCATGGAAAAACTGGGAGGTACGATAAAAATTTCAATCTGTGTGGAAACACCAAACACACAGTCCGATGAGAGCCGGATCTCACGCGCCGCGAACTATCTTGCCAAAAAACAAAATGGAAAAATCGTTTTTTCCCTGCAAGGACCGGACCAAAAAAAAATAGGCCTGGCCATTAAGCAAGCACTAAAGAAAATGGGACGTGCGAGCCGTTTTGTTGAAGCAAAAAACACCGCAAGTATTATACATAATAATCTCATCAGTAAGGGCGGCGACTTAACACTTATAGACAAAAAATGGTACGCGGGTGTAGCCATACAAAATATCGAAAAATTCTCTGTTCGAGACTACGGACGCCCCGAGCATGACAGCAAGAGTGGTATGCTCCCTCCCAAGCTCGCTCGGATTATGGTCAATCTCGCCGGAGTCCATTCCAAGGCGCGCCTTTTGGACCCCTTCTGCGGATCGGGAACTGTTTTGGTTGAAGCATTAAGCCTGAAATATCTTAATGTGTCTGGTTCAGACATCTCCGAAAAAGCTGTCGAAGACAGCAAAAAAAACCTTTCATGGTTCATGGAATCAATGCCGTCCGAAGAAAAAAAACTCACCCAATGCAATATTCAATATTGCGACGCAAGAAGCTTGAACTCCTGTTTTCATCACATAAAATTTGACGCCATTGTCAGCGAACCCTACCTTGGAAAAACGCTGAACGGAAAAGAATCTCTTCAACAGCTCCAAACACAGGCAAAGGATCTTTCCACCTTGTATATCGAAAGCTTTAGCTCATTTAAAAAAGTCCTAAAAAGGGGAGCTATAGTCATATTTGTCATCCCGAGTTTCAAGTATAATAATCAAGAATGGATAAAGGTTCCTTGTTTGGAGAATATAAAAAAAATGGGTTTTAAAATTGCCCCATTTGGTCCTGGAAAAGAAATCACGCTCAGCTACCATCGTCCCGCCCAATTTATCACAAGGAACATCTACAAATTCGTCAAAGAATAAAAAATCTATTTCCACCATTTATCTATAATTTGGCCGGCACCGTAGCCAACAAAGGCCGCCAAACCAGCCAAGCCCAACATCTCGAATCCCGCGCTATACCAGCTGCGATTCGAATAACGAGCAGTAAAGCCTCCGAGCGCAAAAAGTCCCGCAAGTGTTCCCGCTATTGAGACAATTACTCCTTGCCCTATATTATTAAATAAAAAATAAGGAAATAATGGTACAAAACCACCAATGATGTATGCCACCAACATAACGGCTCCATTTCTTACAGGAGAACGAGATTTGTCTACACAAATCTTAAGCTCCCGATAAGCCATTTCCTTTAACATTAATTCTTTGTCTTGAGCGGCTACCAAAGCCATGCGGCCTGCCAATTCATCCGGCCAACCATCTTCTATAAAGAGCTCCTGCATTTCCTTAGTCTCCTCAGTTAAATTTTGGCTTATTTCCTGGCGTTCTTCGAATAGTTTACGTTCTTCCAAAGCATGCTCTGATTTGCTGGATAGGTAAGAACCAACCGCCATGGAAATAGACTCCACCGCTATAATGACCGAGCCGGATAAAATAATCAAAAAAGAACTCTGCGTGGCAGTGGCAATGCCGGTGATAGATCCCATAGTAGAGACCATTCCATCTTCCAAACCAAAAACAAGCTCTCGCATCGCGCTCAAAGCAATGGATTCATTGTGATGGATAAAATTTGGATTATAGGGGATATCGGCCATACCAAATACCTATCTTAGATAAGCAACTTCCGCAGTCCAGACTAAATCGGAGTCATCATTCCACTGAAATCCAAAGCATTCAAAGTATACAGCGACGCTATATCTTCTGCAAGAAAATCCCGCTCTTATGAGCAGGATTTTTTATAGCAGAAATTCAGTAATTTTTTACCTAGGTTCTCCGAATGGCCCTTGTGGACCTCCTTGTGGCCCACCTGAAGGAAAACCATTGTTTTGTTGAGAGCCAGGACCCGGTTGAAATCCTCCATTCGGTCCAGAGTCAGAACGAAAATTTTCACGTCTCTCCCCCCCAAATTCCGGCCGTGGCTTGGGCGAAGGCAAAGGATCAAGCCCAACCTTTTGGTCTCCTCTAAATTCGCTGCTCGGTCTGTTTCGATCTCCTAAGATAGGAGCTTGAGAATCATTTGAATTTGGAATGAATACTTTCTTTTTACCTTCATTGTTAGGAGAAAATGATTGATCACCACGTAACCTATCATTTATATTTTCAAACTCCGGCCGTGGCTTGGGCGAAGGCAAAGGATCAAGCCCTGCTTTTTCGTCTTGTCTAAATTGATCGCCAAACCTGTTTCGATTCCCCGATATGGGACCCGGCAAACCACTCGGCATTGGGATCAAACCTCTTTTTTCACGTTCATCATCGGGAGAAGACGAACGATCACCACGTAATCCATCACCCGAATTCTCAAATTCAGGTCTGGGCATCGGTGAGGGTAAGGGTACAAGACCGGCCTTCTCATTTCTATCAAAACTCTCATTTTGTCTTCTAAAATCAGCTGATTCAGAGCCACCAAATTGTTTCCCTGAATTGTCCCGGCTTCTTTGTTCAAATCCTTGATTCTGACCGGGAATCTGAAAAGAAGGCACTTGAGACCCGGGCTGAAATGATCCTCCATTCTGTTTGAAAGAAGAATCGCGCGGATCGCCTTGGTCTCTAAAATTAGCAGGATCAAAGTCTCTTCGCTCTCCTTCAGTACCCTGATTTTCTTGTCTGGCTCTGCCAGTAAAATCTCTTAAATCACGCTCGATGGAAAAAAACTCTTCCTCTTCGGTTCTTCGTTCTTTGTCCACCTGTGTCATTTGTTCAAAACGCTTGCGCTCTTCGGCCTTACAGCCCTCATCGCAGAAAGGATCGGCATTCAAGTGGCTTTCAAAAAATTCTTTCCGTTTTTGTTCGTCCTTAGCTTCCAAGTTTCGAAACCGCTCATTACGTTCTTCTTGAGCGGCTCTCTGTTCTTCTTCAGAACCTGCGTTCTGAAGACGTGATTCGAATTCTTGTTCCAATTTTTGTCGTTCTTCTCCTTGTCGAAATTGAAATTCAAATTCTTCGTTCTGGACAGATTCAATCATCTGTCTTTTTTCTTTAAAACGTTCCGCGAAACCGGGATCACGACGTTCCAATTCATTCAAAACTTCTTTTGGAATATCAAAACGTTCCTGGAACTGCTGAAATTCTCTTGGATCGCGAATTTCCTGAAGATTTTCTTTTATGCGATCGGACTGAGCATCAATGGCCCGATCAAATACTCGATCAAAGCCTTGAGGAGGACCAAAACGTCTAGGATCAAAACTCGGGCCTTCTTCTCCTGCAAAACCTGCCGGGCCAAAGAAGTCCTCCGGACGTTCAGAAAAATCGTTCTGAAGCCTTCTAAATATTTCTATGTCGCCCGGATTATTGGAGCTGATTTCTTCAAAAAAACGTTCCCCTTCATCCCTGGCACGCTCAGCAAACCTAGATTTAGCTTCACGTTCCATGTTTTCTATGAACTCACGTTTTTTGGGGTCTGATTTAACCTTTTCCTCAAGCTGTTGGATAAGTCTAAAAGTGTTAGGATCCGGTTTCTCGGCCATCTGACGAGAAAGCTCACGAAAGCGTTCTGCGTCTGCTTCGGCGTCCGGGAAGGCCGCCACAAATGATTGTATACTTTTTTCCTCTTCCTGTTTAAATTCTTTCTCTATCTCTTCATCTTTAAAACGGACGCGTTCTTTAAGATCTTGAATGGTTTTCATTCGTTCCACACCCACGGAAGATTCTTGATCCTGAAAGCGTTGCATCATGCGCTCACGAGCTCGCGTTTTAAATTCGTTGTCTCCAAATTCTCCTTCAAATTTACTTTGGAAACGGCGAGCGCTTATATCTTTGGCACGCTCGATTTTGGTTCTAATCTCTTCAGGCAGCCCTTCCACGGATTTAAGCTGATCAAAAATTTCCATGTTTCTTGTTTCATCTCCGCCAACTTTATGGGCGTAGCGTTCAAAACGGTCGCCTCTCTCGCTTTCAGGCAATTGTTCAAAGCCATCTTTAAAACGATTCAAGGCGTTTTCTTGAGCCTGACGAATGGCTCCACGAGCTTCCATGGGTACATGATCTTCAATCCGTTTCAAAACTTCAAGATTTCTTAAATTTTTGAATTCGCTCCCTGTTTGCCGTTCAAGCACACGATCAAAACGTTCGGTAAGTCTCTCCTGGTTTTCTTCCACACGGGCTATCACCTGCGCCGCGTGATTGCTCGCTTGATCGCGCGCCTCTTGCACGCGTTCCACGACTCTCTGGGCCACTCCTTCCGGAGCATTCTCGATAATTCTTTGTTCAATGTGTTCCAATATCTTTTGTTGTTTAATCTGTTTGTCTATCACATTGTCCAAAAGCCGATTAACTCCGGCGTCAGAAGCGCCGCGTTCTCTCAAAGAGTCGGCTTTGTCTTGTATGTTCTGAAGTCTGTCTTCGAATCGCTCCACTACTCGAGCCACTGCTTCTGTGGCTTGTTCGTCATTAGGATGTTCTTCCACCGCCTGTCTTGCCTCCTGTAAGTCGACATTACTCCATCTCAACTCGAGTTCAGCTTCTTTTACCGGATTCAAAGTAACGGCTTTTTGTACTGTTCTTCCTATGCCTCTAAAAAAATTCTTCACTCCAAACAAAGCGTCACCCGGCACTACACGGGATTCTTCTACTCCAAGATCTTCATTTGTTACACGAGCGTCTTCTTCAGCCTCCTCTGAGGTTTCTTCAGATGTTTCTGCCGCAGGCTCAGCGCTTTCCTCAGAATCCGCAACTCCCGCGGTTTCGCCTGTCTCTGGTCCTTGCTCTAGACCGGCGTCTCCATTGTCTTCTGACACAGGGTCAGGAGTTTCGGGATCTGCCGTTCCAGTAGCGCCTGTCTCGGATGCCGCAGGTTCGCCAGGAACCGCGGGCTCATCGGATTGAGCCAAAACAGGACCGGTGCTTACTGCCAAAGAGAGAAGAGTTGTTAACAATGCGACTTTTTTGTGTTCCATATTGTTCGATTGGAATTATGACTTAAGTAATATGTTTAATGTAATGATTCTATATTCACGATAAAATATTTTCTGCAAAATAAAATTCAGCCCTGAGGCTGAACCATCAAAAAACTTCGATGTCCGCGGCGACACTCACGCGAGTAGTAAAAATAAAAGAGAATGTCGCCGTTTCAAATTTCATAATGCAAATATTTGTGTTTGATGTTTATCTTTAAAGAAAGTATAGCACAAAAAAGCAGATTTGTCAAGATTATTGTATACAAAAATGAACAAAAATATATCTTGTCCATCAAAAAAACTCCGATACAGGAGTTTTTTTTAATCCAGACTCAGTTAGAATACTGAAAGATAAAAAAATTTAAGCCGCACGGAGACCATTCGTCACGATTCACTACAAAAGAATGAATTTTTTCTAGCGCCTGTGTTCTGGATATACAAAATTAGGTGCTCACATGAAAATAGCACACATCCCCGTCAAGAACTTCGTAATCCTTGCCCACCAATTTCATTTTTCCTTTTTCTTTTACACCAGTCCAGCCGCCTTCTGACACAAAATCCTTCCAATTCGCCACATCCGCCTTTATGTATCCCTTTATAAAATCAGTATGGATGACGCCGGCCGCGTCCGGTCCAAGAGTCCCTCGGGTCACGGTCCAAGCACGAGTTTCCGGTTCTCCGGAGGTAAAAAAGGTAAGCAAATTCAAAAGCCTATAACCTGCCACAATTATCTTGTCCAACCCAGTCTGTTCCATGCCGAGTTCCTTCATATAGGCTTTTGCTTCCTCTTCAGACAAATCCACCAATTCTGCCTCAAGCTTGGCGGAAATAGAGACATGGGGAACATTTTCCTCTACCAAAATGCCTTTGTCACCGGATCCTTCATCTTCATTCATAATATACATCAAAGGTTTGTCTGAAAGCAGATGCAATTGTTTTATGTATATTATTTCTTCTTTTGTACGTTCAAAACTCCGCGCGGGCATACCTGCTTCAAGATGTTTTAAAAGACGTTCACAGAGCCCAAGCTCAAGGGCCGCTTCTTTGGCCTGAACGCCCTTTGCTTTGCTTTTGATTCTTTCAAAGTATTTGCCAAGAGTCTGCCAGTCTGCCATTATCAATTCCAAATTTATTACTTCAGCATCTGTCTTGGGGTTCACTGCCCCATGCACATGGCTAACATTCAAATCCGAAAAATCACGAACCACATGGGCGATAGCGTCTACTTCTCTTATATGAGCAAGAAATTTATTACCAAGCCCTTCTCCTTCTGAAGCTCCTTTTACCAGACCCGCTATATCCACAAATTCGATGGCGGTTGGGACGATCTTTTTTGATTTGGAAACGTCTGAAAGCTTTTGCAAGCGCTCGTCTGGAACCGCTACCACCCCCACATTGGGTTCTATGGTGCAAAAAGGATAATTCTGGGCCTCAGCCTGTTTGCTTCGGGTAAGCGCGTTGAAGAGTGTGGATTTACCGACATTTGGAAGACCAACAATGCCTATAGAAAGCATAAAAATTTTTGTGGACCATAGCGGATTTGAACCGCTGACCCCTTGCATGCCATGCAAGTGCTCTAGCCAGCTGAGCTAATGGCCCTTTATTCAATAAAAATCAAAAACACTATAACAAGAGAGCTGCGTGTCGTCAATCCCAACTTAAGCAGCCATGTTATCCACAAAACCATTTTGACAAAGCTGAGTCTTGTCATTATAATCAATTCAGTTCTTTTTAAAATTCACTTATCAAGAAGAGACGAGGGATTTGGCCCTATGACTCTCTACCAACCTGATTCTATCGTTTCGCTGGTTCTTCCGGCAGAGACGGCAAAGAAATAAGGTGGTCCTTCCAACCCACACTGGGGAAGATGCGCCGACATTCAAAAAATGTTGGAAAAATATAAACTTCTTATCTGGTGGGTAAGATTTTTTTGTTTTATACCCTAACATAAGACAGAAATATCTTACCCGCGGGTATCGGTGAGAAGTCTGTTGGTCCGAGACGGACCAACAGGTGAAAGAAACCAAGCAAGCGAATGAGGAGAAACGAACAAATGGCTATCATCAGTCCACAGAAGGAAGCCTTGCTGGCTCTCGCAAGAGTTGCAAGGCAGAGAGATTGGATCCTGCCGATCGGCGACTGCCAGCTGGAACTCCAGGGCTATCCAAGGGCGATTCTCCTCGGCCTGCGCCATGACGTGGGCGGAGAAACCGTGGTCTTGCTCGGCCGGGGAGAGCGCGTCTACGCCGAGATCCCCGGACCCTGCGTCTTCGTGCACTTGCGAGATGCAACTGTGGCTGAGTGTGCCAAGGTCTCGGCCTCGCGTGTGGACGCGGCCGAGCTCCTCCGTCTGGAGGATGGGTGTCTGGTCCCAACCGGGATCACGGAGGTCTTCGCGAGGCTCGCCTAGCGCAGTTCTTTGTTCTTTGTTTTGATCCGCTCGATGTGGAGAATCGAGCGGCCTTCAGCTTAGGGACGATAGAAAAATCGTAGATGAGCTGAGAGCTTTAAAGATGTCAGGAAGTAATTGGGAAAGTCGGATAGAAAATTTTGAGCACGATATTCTTAAAAAACAATCCTATGACGGATTCATCAAAAAAGGAGCAGAACGAGAAAGCGAGTTCATCAGAGAAATGGAGTAATGGCATGATCTCCCATGAGGAATGGGACAGAAGATTCGGCCCGATACCAGAGTTTATTCTCACTATTCCTTATATCAATAAGCCAAAAAAACAGTCCGATTAATGGAATTATTAAAATAAAGAAATAATATGGCACAAACAGAAGAACAAAGAAAATATACTGATGACGCTATGAAAGAGTTAATGGGTGGACAAGATGAAGAAACAGAAAAACAGTCCGGCTAAGCCGGACTGTTTTTAGTCATCCATTCTCCAAATTATCGAGAGTACCATTAGATTATTTATATTGTACGACGTCATTTTTTATAATATTCTAAAAAATAATCCGAGTGCGCTTTCTATTATGTTAAAAAGGTTTACCTTTGTAACCTCATAAGGGGAACTGTACAAATAGTTGACAAACACTGGCGACTGTGCTACTCTGCACAGTCGCCGTACCTCCAAACAACAGGAAGGAACACGGCGCCTCAGGTCTCAGACTCGCAGACGAACTGCCCCACAAAGCCGGGCCAAAGCACCCGGCCGAGGTGCCCGAAACGCACCGGGCAGTCGCGCTGGTAGGCGCCTGAGATGAGCAGTACACCGCAGTCGAGCTGGCGACCTCAGGGAGCCTGAACAGGACTTCCCGAGGTCGGGCAGCTCGCAGCGCGGGGTTCGTACTGTTCCTGTCGCCCCCGTTGGGGGCTGTAGGGGCAGGAGCTTCACTCTCCTGCCCCGTCCGACCACTTGAGCATGACATCCGAGGCTCGGATGCTGCGCTCATGTGATCGGCCTTCAAATTAATAATAGAGAGAAGTGGAACGACGCCGAAAGCCCATGAACTGCTCCCCTGAGCAGCGCACGGGCTGGTGGAGTCGTGTGCCTGGTGTCTATTCCACCTCGCACGCTGGCGTCTGATAGCGCCCCACCAGCACCCTTCAACGACAAGAAGCCCGGCAAGAAGCCGGGTCTTTTTCGTATCCGGATGACGGACAGGACTCGCCAACGAACGGGCTCCTGCGCGATGCTCGTCGCAGAACTTCAGAATGTAGGTGAAGCCCCAAAATGAAGAACGGCCCAGGAGAGTATCCTGAGTCGGCGAAGGGCGTCGGCCGAACTGGTCACGCGGGAACGTGACCGGCAAGGCCTTCCAACAAGTCGGAGCGCATGAAGGAACCATGCATACCAACCTGTCAGTTCTGCCTCCGCCCACGCGGAGATGCTTGGCTGTTATTCATTCTTCTTACACTACCTGGTACCTGTCTGCCTTGTCAAGGCATGGACAGAGCTTGCTGTGAGGGCTGAAGTATCGGCGGCATGCTACGTGAGAGCCGCGGGCAGTTCCTTAATCATGATTGTGTATCAATTTAAACATTAAAAAAAGATTAAATAAAGTTTAATGTGGAACTTAATAAAATTTAATCTGGGCCAGTTAACAATTAACAAACACAATTAATATCACTGAAATATAAGGAAAAAAACTTAATGGGTGTTTTCATTTTATAGGGCAAACTATATTGGAATTATTCATAAAAGAACAAAATTGTGTATATTATTGTATACAATTTTATTTATAACGCGGCCATTTCCCCTTTACTAAAGGGGAAATGTAGAGAAGATGTCCTTGGGTTTTTCTCAATGGATTCGTAAGTACCCCCTACATCCCTTATACAAACGCCCCCTACTTCCCCTCCTTAGTAAAGGAGGGAATTCTGGCTGCGAGGTCTATTCCATTAAGGAAAAATAGAGCAATAGTGACCCCACCACGAATCGAACGTGGATCTAGAACTTAGGAGATTCTCGTTCTATCCATTGAACTATGGGGTCAGTACATCCGAGATGTTGCGGTAAAAACTCGCTTATGAGCCAAATTATAGAAACTCGTCTAAGCTAGTGCCCAAAGAAGCTTAAACATATCTCTTAGCATACGAACAAGTTGCGCGTGTCTAATATGAACAATTGCCAGCTCTTGTTGGTCTTCATAAAGGATCAAAACTTCGGCCTCGGCCAAAATGAGTTGTCCCCCAAAGAGAATGTTCTCCTTTGCCGTTTGTTTCATCCATTTGTTGTCTATTCCAAATTTATCAGGCTCAAGTGAAGCAATCCATTTCCTGCCGGCTTCATTGTCTGCCACAAGAAGATTGTCGGCAGTATCTAAGCCTATTCTTGAGATATATAGATTCCACCAGAGATCAAAAGCGCCAAAAACAGCCAAGCTGGAAGCATCCAGTATTGAAAGGGTCTGAGGATTATTTGTATAAAAATCGGTATATTCGGCTCGACAAGCATCCAAACCATGAAAAGTCTCTAGAGAAAATCTCTCATCAATACTATATAAAGATAAGAAATCTGGCAAGTGTAATTGAAGATCCCGAACGGTCCTCGCGGTTTCACTTTGCTTCTTCTCTGCCAGAGCAAGAAGATTCTGAGGGTGTAAGGAGCGATACATCTGTTTGCCAGAGTCTATTAATCCTCCGGATTCTGACCGAAGTCTTTTTACCAAACCGAGAGATTCCAATTTTCTCAAAATATGATAGCCCAAAGTTCTGGTGACTCCTGCTCTAGCTGTAACATGAGACACCGTGGACTCTCCGAGATCAAGCAAGGCAAGATACAGTTTTGCCTCAGATTCTTCCAATCCTATGGATTTGAGAATTTCAAGCATATATATAAGTATAGAAAAAAGAGGCTAAATTGTCAATTTTAATTTACAAAAAGTATGAATTTTAATATTTATATTTATTTTAAAATAAAAATGGCTGTCATTTTGTATATATACATTTACAAAATCAATACGCTAAAAATCCTTCAGGTCGATGTTTATTTTCAATTAAAAAATAGTGCCAAAAGAGAGACAGAAAAAAAAATCGAATGCGGCCAGATAATATGATGATAAGTTTTGCCTTAAAGGCCCAATTATGGTCACTATGCGGACTCTGAAGCACCTGCTATACTTCCACTCCGAAAAGTCTTCAAGGCTCAGCCACAAATTTCTTTTTTTCTTAAAAACTCCGATAATCCAATCTTATTCTATGGAAATTTTTCTTCTCATCGCTCTACTTTTAATATTTTTGTCTCTTAGCATGGGTATTTTTTTTATGCATTCAAAGCTCAAAAGCATGGAAAAAAACAAACCCCAGGATGAAAACCTGTTTATGCTTCTTCAGCAACAAATCCAACAACTAAACAAAACCATGGACGAAAAAATGGGTGAGACCTACCGTGCGATGAACCAAACCCAAGCAAATATACATAAAACCATACAAGGGCAATTTGGCCAAAGCGCCAAACTGATCGGCGACATCACGGAAAAACTTAGCAACTTAGACAAAACGAATCAGCAAGTCGTGGGATTTTCCCAACAACTGGCAAATTTGGAGCGGGTACTTACCAGCCAAAAGCGTAGAGGCAACCTTGGAGAGGCCGGCCTCCAATTGGTCCTCGAAAATATCCTGCCACCCGGAGCCTTCAAAATGCAATACCAGTTTGAAGACGGAGACACGGTAGACGCCGCCGTTTTCGCGAAAGAAGGGATCATTCCTGTGGATGCCAAATTTTCCCTGGAGAATTACACGCGTCTCTTGGATGAAACGGACGAAACCAGACGCGCTCAGCTCGAACGCGATTTTAAAGGTGATCTGAAACTGCGGATTGATGAAACCAGCAAATACATAAAGCCCAAGTACGGTACTTTGGAGTTCGCTTTTATGTTTATTCCCGCTGAAGCCATTTATTATGATCTTCTCGTAAATGAAGTTGGCGCGGTCAAGGTAAATACCAGAAGTCTTATAGATTATGCTTTTAACACAAAAAAAGTTATCATTGTCTCGCCAACTACCTTCGCGGCGTATCTCCAGACTGTGCTCCAAGGGCTTAGGGCTTTTCAGATCGAAGAAGGCGCGAAAGAGATCAGACAAAACGTGGAAAAGCTTGGCAAACACATAAAATCCTATGAAGATTATATGTTAAAACTTGGCACGAGCATGAGCACCACGGTAAATCATTACAATAGCGCGTACAAGGAACTGGGAAAAATAGACAAAGACGTAGTGAAAATTACGGATGGAGAAAAAAAAATAGAACCACTTGAAATAGAGAGGCCGAGATTGAGAGAATAGGCGAGGGAAAAAATTCTGTAATGAACAGTAAGCACAAAAATCCTGCCATGGCTAAAAAACGGGTCCAGTAGTTACGCACTATGAAACCAATGACCAAGCCAAGCAAGCCCCATCTCTGTCATTGTCATATGTGCCAAAGCTGGTCAGGCGCGCCTGTTGTGGGATGGGCAGATTTTCCTTTATAATCGCTGAAATATGAAAGCGGCAAGCCGGCTTTATACAGGTCATCCAAAAAGACACAGCGAGGATTTTGCCCAAAATGCGGCAGTACGCTATTCGCGTTAGATGATGATAGCAAGTATATCTGCATGACCATTACCACGCTTCGCGACAAAAATAAAATCATTCCTGAATTTGAAAGTTTCAAAGAAAATTCGCCTAAATGGAATACACGTTTCTGATTCAGAAAAGAAATATGAAATACATAGATCTTACACACGTATTCAGCGCAGAAATGCCTGTGTATCCCGGAGATCCCAAGCCGGAAATGACACAAATCGCTTTTGCCGATTCCCAAGGTTATACTGACTTCAGAATCACAAGCAGTATGCATGTGGGGACTCATATGGATGCTCCATTACATATGCTCAAAGACGGGAAAAAACTCTCTGAATACCCGCCAGAACATTTTTTCGGCAAAGGCGTCTTACTTGACGCGCGAGACAAAAAAATTGATCTTGAACTCTTGGAAAACAAAACTATCACGAGGGGAGACATTGTTTTTATAATGACCGGATTTTACAAAAAATATTATACGCCAGAATACTACAAACTATATCCTGAAATTACTGAGGCTTTCGCGCTAAAAATGGCTGAAGAGGGAATAAAAATCATTGGCATCGACACTCCAAGTCCGGATCGTCCGCCTTACCGCATACACAAACTACTCATGAAAAATGATATACTTATCATCGAAAACCTCACAAACCTTGAAGAGCTTAGAAGCCACGCGGAATTCGATATTGTTGCCTTGCCTGCAAAATTCGATGCAGAAGCGGCTCCGGTAAGAGTCGTGGCTTGCTTAGCCTCATAAAATTCTTAGGAGTTTATTCCTACATTAGCCGCTATGGGCACGCTGATTGAATTCAATGACACCCTACAACTCACGGCTGAACAAGGTTTCCCCGAAGATATCTTAAATTTGGGAAAACACAACCAAAAGGCCGTAGAGCTGGATGAGATCAAAAATCTGGTATTTGAATTCAAAAAAAATGGAATCCGTCTCTTTCATCACGCGCCAACTCGCTGTTTTTTGGTTCATAACAAAAACGGTAAATGGATATATTGGGGGCACATAGTAGTTACTGAGCAAAATGTTTCCGGTGATAATAAAAATAATTATCAAACTACGGGAAAATACAAAATCACTAAAATCTATAGTCCCGAAAGCCAGGCAGAAATAACATCCAGAGAAGCCCGGGATGGGGAGAGTTTTTTTGATGCATAGAACTGAGATACAGCTAGGAGCTTGCCATGCCTAGAAAAACTTTCATCCGTCATCTTGACAAAAAAACAAATTTTGCCTATACTTATCGCCACTCTCACCATTATCAAATTAAGCGACAAAATAAACACATATGCCAAATCTAAGAAATGCCAGAAAAGCTCTTAAACAAGCGCACAAAAGGACCTTAAAAAATATAAAAGTGAAAGAAGCTTATAAAAAAGCCCTCAAAGAAGCCGCAAAAGTCCTTGGTTCGGGCGGAGAGCTGGGAGACAAAATAAAGCTTGTCCAAAAAAAATTGGACAAAGCCGCCCAAAAAGGTGTGATAAAAAGAAACACTGCGGCCCGAAAACTTTCTCGTCTCATGAAAAAAGCTCATCCCTCAAAAAAATAAATCGCTCCGACATAAAACATCCCGCTTATCGGGATGTTTTATTATAATTCTTACCAAAGATTATCTGGCCGCCACAAAAATATCCAAGAGGAGGGAATGATCCGCCTTTCCAGTTTTAGCCTCTATGTCTATATCAAGCAAACGACTGTTCGCCAAACGCAGTTGGTCCAAATTATAGCGTCCGAGAATAGACAAAGTTTTTTTTAAAACGAAAGGATGCAACCCCATTTCCTTTGCGTCTGGTTTTAAACCGCGGTCCAAAACATCTTTTATTTGCAATAAAATCCTAAATTGCCTTACCAACATGGCAAATACATAAAAAGAATCTTTCCCCATTTTATATTGTTCCGCGATCATACCAAAAGCCCGACCCTTATCCCCAAGCACTATAGCGTCCACCAAATTAAAGACATTGTCGTCAGCGCTATTGTCCATGAAAAGAACAAGATCAGATTCTAGAATAGTCTTATCTCCCTTATAAGATACCAACTGATCAATAATACGATCCAGAAACCACATATCCCCCCCCGCGTTGCGCATTATGTAGGAAAGAGCTTGTTTATCTATATTCCCGCCCCTATTCTTTATCTCCTGCCCAATCCAAATCCCCAGTTCCCTGGCTTCCAAGGGTTTGAAATACTCCTTATATTTTTGTCTTTTGAAAAGGTCAAAAAGCGCCAAGGCCTCTTTGCCTTTGAAAGCCTCGATGCTCTCCCAAAAAACCAAGACTGTGCTTTCTGGTATTGTATCCTGTTTGATTCTGTCCAATAAAATGTTCTGCAAGGTTTTTTCTTTTGACACCAAAAGATTCTTGACAACAACCAAGCGCCGCTCGGACAAAAACGGCACGGATAAAACTTCCGCGAGAATCCTTTGCGCTTCTTCGGTGATTGCGGAATCCAAAATGCTGACATTGTAACCAAAAGGATCCCTTTCTTTTTTGAATTGTCCAATCAGCTTTTTTAGATAAGAAGCGGAACGAAAAGAATCCAAACCATATACAAAAATGACCATAGGCAAAATCATTGTGTCATACCTCAGACAGACAAAACTAAAATATCAGAGGCATTGTAATACGCGAGATCAGAGTTCGCAATGTCGCCAGGCGTGGATAAAATAAATTTAAATGTGATATACTTTGACAAGAAAATCTCGTTTCTCTCCCCAATAACGGGTCTTGGACAGATCAAAACCAAACAATCCCTACTATAAATAACACGACTTTTTGTCTTAATCTAGATGAATAGACAGGGCTCTAAATGTACTATGGATAAAGACGACCTGGCACCAAAAATCAATAAGACTCCGGCAAGCGTTCTCAGAGAGCACCTGACTTTTGGACAACGAGCTGCGGACCGAACGACCAATCTCTTGGGAAGTTGGCTATTTATCATCGCTTTTGGTGTGATGCTCATGGTCTGGATATCATTAAATTCTTTGGCATGGATACTCCACTGGGACCCTTATCCTTTTATCCTTTTAAATCTGGCCCTTTCCTGTCTTGCCGCGCTCCAAGCTCCCATTATTATGATGAGCCAAAAAAGACAAGAAGAGCGCGACCGGATCACTGCCAAATATGATTACGCAATAAATAGAAAAGCCGAACGAGAGATTCAAAATATACAAAAGGATCTTCAAGAAATTAAAATCCTTGTAAAATCCACACGACAAACTCCTAAAACGAATAAGTAACACGAACAAAATCCTTATTTATGAATGATCCCATAAAAACCGATGTGTTGATACTGGGCGCTGGAATTGGAGGATACGAAACCTTCAGAAGTCTTTCCGGACTCATGAAAAGAAAGAGGGTTAAGAAAAAAATAACCATTGTCGACAAAAACAATTACTTCACATTTATACCCATGCTCCATGAGGTGGCCGCCGGTTCCATAGAACCCACACATTGCGCCGTACCGCTCCGTGAGCTCGTCCATGAAACCACTCATGAATTTATTAAGTCAGAAGTGAGGCAAATTGATCCTGATTCGAAAATAGTTGAGACTGGCCGGGGACCGATTGCCTATGATTATTGCGTGGTAGCGCTCGGCAGCGGCACCAATTATTTTAATATACCGGGTGCGGCAAAGTACAGCCACCACGTTCGAGATTTAAACGCGGCCATGGCTTTGCATAATAAAGTCATCAGCCTTCTCGAAGACCCTTCGGCAAAAAAGGTAGATATTGTCGTTGCAGGGGGAGGCTATACCGGAGTGGAAATAGCCGGACAATTTTATGATCTGTCTTATAAAGACGCGCGCCTTCTGTACCCCCATATACGCATAAACATCTCAATAATAGAATCCAGAGAGCTCTTGCTCAAGTTTATGCCTGATAAAGTTAGAAAAAAAATAACCCAGCGCTTCAAAAATCAAGGAATCAATATATATCTCAATTCCAAAGTTAAAGAAGTATACAAAGACCGCGTGCTTTTGGAAGATGGGAAACAAATACCAAGCGACATAACTATCTGGACCACGGGATTCGAGAATATCGCCAGCCGTTTTCTGCCAGAATTATACGTGGAAAACGGACGTATACCTGTCCTAAAATCTCTCAACCACGCAAAAGCCGATTCTTTATATGCCGTGGGAGATATTATGTTTAGAAAAAATCCACAATCTGATATTCCTTACCCACAGCTTGCCGAGGCGGCCCACAAAGAAGGAGAATATGTGGCCCGCCATATAGCGGCTCGATTGTCCGGAGAAAAATTCACCAAACCATTCATTTTTAAGGCAAAAGGGACTCTCATGCCCATAGGGGATTGGTATGGCGTAATGGTTGTGGGACCTTTTGTATTGTTCGGCCGCCTCGCTTGGTGGATCCGAAGGACTGTATATTTGCTCTTTATGCCCGGTTTGATCAGAAAAATAAAGATAGCGCTTGACTGGACTCTGCACAGCTTCGGTTTCAGATATATAATTGAAATGAACCCAAAAAAATAAAACTCATTTCAAATCCCCCCAGCGCTCTCCAATGCTTACATGGACTTCTATCGGCACGCGGAGTTCCACCACTTCTTCCATTTCTTTTTTCAAAAGTTCAGCAAGCGCCTTTTCTCTGCCTTTTTTGACTTCCAATACCAATTCATCGTGAACCTGGAGGATCATTCTGATTTCTTTCCCTTGTTCTTTTCCAAAATTTCTTTTTATGGATGTATCCACGGCTATCATGGCCATTTTCATGACATCAGCCGCTGTCCCCTGGATAGGCATATTTACGGCCATTCGTTCGGCCGCGCTTCGAAGTTGATAATTGTTTGCTCGAAGTTCAGGAATATATCTGCGTCTCCCGAATAGCGTTTCCACATAGCCTGTTTTCTTAGCTGTTTCCAAGGTGTCATCAATATATGCTTTCACTCCGCTGAATTCTTCAAAATATTTGTCTATAAACTCTTTTGCCTGCCATTGAGGTATCCCCGCCCTCCAAGACAAACCATATACCCCCATTCCATACAAAACCCCAAAGTTTACTTCTTTCGCCGCATAACGCATTTGTTTTGTTACTTGTTCGGGCGATACTCCATTTATGGCCGCGGCGGTCGCTGTATGGATATCCTCACCTCGCTCAAAAATATCCAACATCTTCTTATCTTCAGCGAGAGAAGCTACTATCCGAAGCTCAATTTGCGAATAATCCGCGGCAAGAAGCAGATTACCCGGTTCTGCCACAAAAGCGTCCCGTATCTTTTTCCCGAGTTCTGTTCTAATGGGAATATTTTGTAAATTTGGGTCAGAACTCGAAAGTCGCCCTGTGCTCGCGACGGTCTGGTTGAATGTGCTGTGTATCCGTCCGCTTACCTTGTTTACGAGTCCTGGCAAAACATCAGTATAAGTATTCTGTAATTTTGAAAGTTCTCTGTATTCTTCTATCAGGGTTATAATCGGGCTCTCTTCCCTCAGCTTCTCCAGCTCAGAAGACGCCGTGGAATATCCTGTCTTCCCTTTCTTTATATTTTGGGTCGGCAAATCCATTTTCTCAAAAAGAATCTCACGCAATTGCACTGAAGAAGCTATATTAAATTCCTGGCCGGCTTCTTTCCAAATTTTTTTGGTAAGCGCCTTGATGTTTTCGTGAGCTTCAGACGACAACACATTCAAAACCGCGCTATCCACAGCTATGCCATTGAGCTCCATTCGAGCCAAAACAGAGATAAGTGGCATCTCCAGTTGAGAAAAAAGCCCCAAATTGTCATCTTTTTCCAAGCGCTTTGTTTGCGCCTCTTTAATTTTAAAAATATGCTCTCCATACCCGGCCAATGTCGAGGAATCCAATCCAAATAAGTTCCCCTGTCCGACTTTCTCTGCAAGTTCCAATCCGAGCTCCCTCAATGCAATGCTCGGCAAATCATGGGTCCTCGCACTTGAATTAATAATATAAGAAGCCACCATAACATCAAAAAGGCCCAATTCAGGCTCGATATCATACATATTTAGAGCCTTAATAAGCTGCTTCAAATCATGACCAAGCAATATTCTATCTTTATTTTTTTTAAATATGCTTTCTACATCAGAATGAGCCTGATATTTTCTGGTGCCTGAACGCGAATCCCAAAACAACTCAAGGAACCAAGATTCCTTTCCCGTACCAAAAACCAAACCTCTCAATTTGGATTGAAATATATCCGGACCTGTCAAAATTTCCTTACAATAAAAAAAGGCCTGCTTCTCCAGTATGGCGGCCAACTCAGCCGCTCGGTCAGCAGACCAAGTCTGCATTTTTGTTTCCTTCTCTTGAAGCCCGGCTTTGACTTTATTTTTCGCGTCTTTTTTCAAAAGAGTGCTAGATCCAGCGTTCGGAAGTCGTGTCAACAATGAATAAAATTCAAACTTCTTTAATATGTCCTTTACTTCTTTACTGTCGTAAGGACTCACTCTGCAATTTTTTAGAGAAAATGTAATTCCTCCTACATCTGTTTTGATACGAGCCAAACGCTGGCTGAGCAGAGCATCTTTTTTCCCTTGATTCAGTTTATCTATAACGGATTTTTTTATTTTAAAATCCTCCAGTTTCTTTATATGTTTATAAATTTCCTCTATCCCTCCTATCTTCTCTATGAGTTCTGTGGCTGTTTTTGTGCCTATCCCAGCAATCCCGGGGATATTATCGGAACTATCACCCATTAAAGCCTTAAAGTCCACAATATGCTCTGGTCCGAAACCGAAACGTTTCGTCACCGCGTTTTCATCATATAATTCATACTCAGAAATTCCTTTCTTCAGCAAATAAACTTCAGTATGCCCGTCATCCGCCAACTGCAGCATGTCTTTGTCGCCAGAAACAATGACGCAGGTAATTTTTCTGTTTTTCTGATTTTTAATCTTTCTTGCGACAGTGCCAATGACATCATCGGCTTCATAGCCTTGTTTAGTATAAATAGGAATTTGAAAAGCCTGCACTATTTGGTATGTTAAAGGAATCTGGTCATACAAGTCTTGATCGGCCCTTACCCTTGTTGCCTTATAGTCCTTGTATAAATCATCACGAAAAGTTCCTCCATCTACGTCAAAACTTACCGCCAAATAATTGGGCTTTATCTCATTGAGCACCTTCAAAAGCATGGCTGTAAATCCATACACCGCGTTTATAGGACTGCCATCTTTTGCCGTAAGCGGAGGCAAGGCATGATAAGCTCGGTGAATTATCGCATTTCCATCTATAATTACAAAAATTTCCTTTTTCGCATTTACATTCATATTTTATTATTGTAACACGAGGTCTTACGAAACCGCCAGCCTCCAACTTCAAATTCAAGGGCAGACAACTCTATATTTCTGCGTAAAGCCAAATAAGTTCTGGACTTCATTTTATAAAAAAAATCCCCATAGAGGGGGTTTAATCTGCTGAGAATTGTTACAAGACCTTTGCGAAGAATTTAATCGAATATTCTTTAAAAACTGAATTTCACTCAGGTGAAAAAATGTTCAATATTGCCGCGCTGATTTAACATTCTCCTCGCGTCTTCCATTTCCTTTCTTAACGCGTCCTTTCCTTGAACTCTATCAGACAAAAAATTTAGTTCCTCCAGCCACCCATTTATTTTCGCAGCGAGTTCTTTTGACGCTCTCGCGTCATTAGATTTTGAACGCTCAAACAACACATTGAATTCCCTCTTCATTCTGTCAAAAGTATTTGAGTCTCTGGCTAAGGCAGGATCAACTTCCTGAACGTTTTTCTCTCTTCCCTCCGGCGGTCTTGTCTGCTCTTTCGCCAAACGTTCTTCTCTTTTTTGAGATCTCAAATCCGCCAAATCTGCCAGCATGTTGTCCAGAGCTGACCCAGCGTCCGCGCGTCCTTCATTCGCGCTAGCGGCCAAATAAGCTTCTATTTCAGATATCTGACTCTCAGTTAGATCATTAAGACCTCCACTGTTATAAGATCTCTGTAAATCCTTTAAAGCCTGAGAAAAACCATTGTTTGATTCTGCGGATCTTCTAAATTCAAACAAAGCTCGGTTGCTTTCAACTCTCCGACCCAAAGCTCTGTTCTGATCCGGTGAATTCAAGTTCATAATAATAAAATTATAGCATCTTTTGATCCTTTTGTCAATCAGATTTTCTTGACATTTTAGCCTATATAAGCCATAATGCGCAGACTTTTAATAAAAAATACCAAATTATGTGACCCACACCATACAGAAGACCCCAGGCTCTCAGGTAGAAATCAGTATCACCGTTGAACGGGAGGAATACAAAAAACACATGGAGCGGGCGGCTCTCCGGATTTCCAACCGAATTTCTGTGAAAGGCTTCCGAAAAGGAAAAACTCCCTATAATATTATCAAAAAAGAAGTCGGCGAAATGAACATTCTAAATGAAGCGCTCGAATCTATAGTTCAAGAGACATTTTACAAGGTGGCAACGGAAGAAAACTTAGACACCATAGGCATGCCACAGATAGAGATTGAAAAAATGGCTCCGGGCAATGAACTTATATACAAAGCAAAAGTGGCTATTTTGCCCGAAATTACACTCGGCGACCTCTCCGGTATATCGGTACAGCATAAAACCAAAACCATCACTGATAAACAAATTGATGATATCATTGAAACTTTAAGAAAAATGCAAGCAAAAGAAGTAATCAAGCAAGGTTCTGCCACCAAAGACGATATGGTCCTTATAGACATGAACATGAAGGACACAGGCGTTCCTATCGAAGGAGGCCAAGCAAAAAATTACCGCGTTTATCTCGGAGAAGAACACTATATCCCCGGCTTCAACGAACAGCTGGTTCAGGCCCAAAAAGGTGATCAGCGTACATTTGATCTCGATTTTCCAAACACTCATTATCAAAAACATCTGGCAGGGAAAAAAGTAAGCTTTGAGATCTCGGTCAAAGACGTCTTCTCACGAGAATTGCCTGAACTCAATGACGATTTTGCGAAAAAAATGGGAAAAGACACGGTGCAAGACCTCAAAGATCAAATTAAAAAAAATCTTGAAGAAGAAGCTCTGGAGAAAGCCAAACAGCAGGCTGAAATAGAGATATTTGACTCTATCATAGAAAAATCCACTTTCGGAGATCTGCCCGAAGTTTTGGTGGACGCAGAACGAAAAAAAATGTTTTACGAACTGCAAAGAGATCTGGAGCGCAATGGAATCAGTACGGAACAGTATCTGCTTGATATCAAAAAGTCTGAAAAGGATCTTTTCAATGATTTCAAATCACAGGCGGAAAAACGGGCAAAGGCTTCACTAATTTCGCGACACATAGCAAAAAAAGAGGGAATTATTGCAAGTGAAGATGAAGTAGAGAAGGAAATTGGAATGATGAAAGACGCTTATAAAAATAATACTGAATACCTGGATAACCTAAAAAAAACAGAGGTTAAAGACACAATCAGAGTCATGCTACAAAATAAAAAAGTTCTGGATTGGCTTAAAAATAAGATACTAAAGGTATGAAAAAAATCTGTGTGAGGATTACCCCTCGTTCCTCGCAGGATGAAATCGTAGCCAAGCTCTCTGATGGTTGCCTTAAAATAAAACTGAAGGCCGCCCCAGTGGAAGGAGAGGCAAACAAGGCACTCATAAAATTCCTAAGTAAAACCTGGGGAATCCGAAAAACAGACATAAAAATCGTAAAGGGGCTCACAAGCAAACACAAAACGATAGAAATAAATACAGACCTAGCTCTCTAGGTCTGTATTTATTTGAGTCTATCTCCTACTCATAATCTATCCCTCCCTTATTCAAGGGATTGCATCTTATTATCCTCCACATTGTTTTTAGCCCTCCTTTCACAAGCCCATATTTCTTTATCGCCCTACGGCCATATTCACTGCAGGAAGGAAAAAATTTGCAATATCCGTAGGGAAATCTCTTTCTTAAGGGTCCGTGATCCGGAGACAAAGTTCTTTGATATAAACCAATCAACCACAGCATCGGATAACGAGGATATTGAACCAATTTCAGAACATTTTTTTTTATATTATTCATCTGACCGGATATTAAGAATATGGGCAATCTTTAAAAGATGTACAATATCTTGCTCGATTTCTTGATATTTTTTGGCTAAAATAAGGGGTTTTGCTATCAAAGCGAACATAAAGCCCTTTTCCAACAGCCCTTCCTTCAAAAGAAGTCTCAAAACTTCCCTCATACGACGCCTTATAAGATTGCGTTTTACTGCGCTTTTATGGACTTTTTTCCCCACAACAAAGCCAATTTTTAAATCTTCCGGCTTGTAAGATCTACGAGGGTATTTATTTGGATCAATTTTCCAAATTTTCAAATCAAGCAACCGACCTCCAAAAAATCGCCCCTCTTTAAAGAGAATTTCAAAATCTTTCATGTGTTTTAGGCGCAATTCCTTCGGAATCATACCGTTTCTTAAAAATTACCAGATCCTCAAATATTTTCACCCAAATCCCTAAGAATTTGAGTATACCATAGGGCACAAAAAACCCGCGCATACGATAAGGCGGGCAGGACAAAATTAGGCTAACTTCAGCAAAATTATCTCGTTTTTCTCAATCTCTTTCCTGACCTTTGGTCGCTCACGGTCAATTTTTTCCTTGCCTTGGCTCTGCGACGCTTAAGAACATCGCGACCGGTTTTGGTCTGCATTCTCTCTCTAAATCCATGAGTTTTGGCTCTTTTTCTCTTTTTTGGCTGGTAAGTCCGTTTTGGCATATGATACCCAAAATTTTATGAAAAACGACGTCTGAACTTTATAATCAAAGGATGATTCACTCTTAAACGGGATTAAGTATATATAAATTACTTATATATGTCAATAGAAACCGTTCAATAAAATATACTTGATTTTTATTCCGCAATGGTATAAAACCAATTCATCCATGGCCGACCTTTTGAAGGGATAGGCCATTACTTATCCACAGAATCCACAGTCTTTCCACACATTACACACCACCACTCTATATCGAGTGTTTAGAAGGGTATTGTTGTATGCTACAATGTAACAACGGCCTGAAAAATTAAAAAAGCATAAGGTACCCAATTGAGCTATGACAAACTACGAAATCTGGCAAGCTGTCCTCGCTGAGTTTGAGCTCAAACTTTCAAAAGCAAACTTCACGACGTGGTTTAGCAGTACAGGCATTGCCAAATTTGAAAAAGGCGAAGTAATCATTTGCGTACCAAATGCCTTCACCAAAAGTTGGCTTGAAAAAAAATACCATTCCGGTGTAATAAAATCCCTTGAAGAGATAACGGGAAAACCGGTCCGCAAAATTGATTACACAGTGGAAAGTATAAAAAACATAGATGAGCACGAATGTACAATCGGCAAAGAAACGAACGTATCCACTTCCAAAACTCCTCTTTACTCACCCCAACTTAAAACGAATGTTCCTCAAAAATTTGGATTGAACGCCCATTATATTTTTGAAAACTTCATTGTGGGCAAAGGCAACGAATTGGCTCACGCCGCCGCCCAAGCTGTGGCCCAACGTCCGGGACAAGCTTACAATCCTCTGTTTATCTACGGAGGCGTGGGACTTGGCAAAACCCATCTTTTACAGGCAATAGGCCAGGCCATGCTCAATTCCAACCCCCAGACCAAAATTCTTTATGTAAGCTCTGAAAAATTTACCAACGAGTTCGTGGCCTCTATCAAGGAGGGAAGAGCGAAAGAATTTAAAGATAAATACAGAAATGTAGATCTTCTCCTCATCGATGATATCCAATTTATCGGGGGAAAGGAACAAACTCAAGAAGAATTCTTTCATACTTTCAACGAACTTCACCAACAAGGAAAACAGGTCGTTATGACCAGTGACAGACCCCCCAAAGCAATACCGGCGCTTGAAGATCGCCTGCGAAGCAGATTTGAATGGGGAATGATTGCTGATATTTCCACTCCTGATCTTGAAACCCGTGTCGCCATTTTGCAATCAAAGGCACAAGAAAAAAATTTCGAATTAGATTCTGAAGTCCTTACCACAATCGCCACAAGCATACAAAGCAATATCAGAGAGTTGGAAGGCGCTCTTAACAAGGTTATAGCCTATCATCATCTCAAAAATCTCCAGCCCACAAAACAGTCAATAAAACACATTCTGGCCAGTTTTGAAGAACAAAATATGCGCCGCTCGGTGACTCCCCGAGAACTTATTTCAGAAGTCTCCATTTTCTATGATATTGGAATCGAAGATGTGTTGGGAAAGAGCAGAGAAAAGCGTCTTGCCTTTCCAAGACAAATAATCATGTATCTGATGAGAGAGGAATTAAAACTCTCCTACCCGGCCATTGGAGACGAACTTGGCGGACGCGATCACACCACGGCCATGCATGCCCACACCAAAATCATTTCAAACATTGAAAATGATCTAAAATTAAAACAAGACATCGACATGATCAAACAGCGGCTCTATACACAAAATATGTAAAACCTGGGCATAAGCTGTCTAAAACCAAAAAAAAATCTGTTCATAAAAACAAAAGGTATACACACAAAATCAACAAACAATTCCAAACAAAAAAAATCACACACACATTAAACAAAAATATCCCCACAAATTGTTTAAAAAAAAAGAAGAAAAATTATCTTAACTGAGCCTTTTAAAAAATTTATCCACCGTATTCACAGCCCTTATTATATATTACTACTATTTTAAAATTAAATAATATAATATATGAAATTCATCTGCACCAAAGAAAATCTTATCAGGGCTTTGAATGTTGTGAGTCCTTTAGCGGGAAAACAAAGCAATCTGCCCATCTTGGATAATATTCTCATACAGGCAAAAGGTTCCCTTATAGAACTATATTCAACCAATCTTGAGTCAGCAATAAAAACAAGCTCCAGGGCGCGGGTAGAGAAAGAAGGAAGTTTTACCGTACCGGCAAAAACACTCACTGAATATGTTCACCTCCTAAATGAGGAACAGGTTGAAGTGACCGTTGATGGAAATGAGTTGTTGATTGTTTGCGGCAGTTCAAGTACAAAAATAAAAGGAACTTCTTCCGATGAATACCCCGTGATACCGGAATTGGGAGAGCATCAAATTTTTTCTTTTGATTTGGCTTCTTTCAAAAACGCTTTGGCTCGAGTGGTTATAGCTGTGGCAAAAAATGAAATACGTCCCGAATTGTCCGGATTGTATTTTGGATTTGGAATGGAACATTATCCCGAGGGTTTGGTTTTGGCAGCCACGGATTCCTATCGCTTGGCTGAATCAAAAATACCTTTTAAAAAAAGAGAGAATGGAGACATCTCGAGTATTGTCCCCGCAAGGGTGGTACAGGAGATAATACGTTTACTTTCTTTGGCAGAAAGAGAGGCAAGCCCGGGAGAAGATCCTCAGTTGTTAATTAGTAAAAACCAGATCGCTTTGCATTTTTTCGGTACACAATTAATAGCCCGTTTGGTGGAAGGAACCTATCCTGATTATGTTCAGATAATACCTAAAAATTTTAAGACAAGAGCCGTCGTGCCAGTGGATATAATGATAAACAAAATAAAAGCTGCGAGTCTTTTTAGCGCCAGTGGTATAAATGCGGTATCTTTTGATTTGAATGTCTCAAATAAAACAATGGGTATTTCCTCAATGAGCAGTCAAACCGGTGAACACAGCTCAGAAATAGAAAGTGAGTTGGAAGGTGAAGAAAATTCCATTTTACTTAACTTTCGTTATGTACTGGACGGTTTGCAGCATATGCCAGGAGAAACCATCTTTTTTGGAGTAAACAGCGGGGAGAGTCCCTGTGTGCTTAGACCCTCCAAAGAAGACGGCTACACATACGTGGTAATGCCAATAAGGAAATAGAAGATAAGCATCAAAATTTGAGAAAAAAGATCCTCTATAAGGATCTTTTTTAGCAATTTATAGTTTCTATCTAGCGTCTCTTTGGCCTGTGGCCGGTTAGAATAATTCTTTCTCATTTGTTAGCAAACTCTGGCTTAATCCTTACGCTGATAAATGGTGGAGGAAATATAAAAAGGAGGAGCTTAATCATACTAAAGTATGGAAATTTTAATTCGATCACTTTCTTTTGTAGTGCCGTCTTTGAGTTCTATGTAAGCCACCAAATCCCAAGTGCCGGAAAGTTCAGGAGCCTCTTTCCATGAAAAAAGGATCTGGTTGTCAAACAGCGAATCTGCGGGATTTTTTATGGTTTCTAGGTTCCATTCAAGTAGGTTGCTTTCTTCTTGTTGGATTTGGGCTTTAATGATTATATTCGCGATTTGATCCAGTTTCACATGCCGTAAAGTGAGTGAATGCGGGAAAGTACTTTTGTTTAAAGATTGGGGCGGGTTATTCCAGAAAACACCCGGTTTATGTTCTTCGGCCTCAAGAATAAAGATGATATCTTCGTTAATTTGGTTTCCTACGTCGTCTTCCACAAGGATACTAAGGATATGTTGCCCGGGGTTTAAGTCTGCCGCAAAATAATGTAAGTTGAAAGGATGTTCGCGAACCACGCCCACATAGACCCTGTCTATTTTATAGGTTACTTTTGTCACCCCTCTTGGTGCGCTTACGCGGATGTCGGTATCTATTTGTCGTGAATAAATACTTGAACTTGCTGAAGGATATACGACGGTGAGAGTAGGAATGAGATCAAGAGAGTGCTGATCATCAAATTCAGTAGGCGGATCCTCCAGACTTACTTCCCACTCTGGGTTTTCTTCTTTTTTTCTTTTAATCCAGTCTTGGATTGCTTGTTCCCATATTGTGTATTGTGGGTCATCCTCAGGTTTTTCCGGAGCAGGCCCTTGTGGGTCGTCTTTTATGACATAGTGTAGAATACTATGGGGGAGCAAATACCTGCGTTCTGTGATATATTTTTCCGGTGTCGAGCTGGTAGCCAATTTCCCGGTTACTTTGTCTATTAAGAGCGTAATAGAACCGCCCGTTGTTCCTTTCAGGACAGGTTTTTCACTGTTATTTGAAGGGGGGGAAGGAAAATATTCCACGGGGCTATTCTTTAAGGCTTCGCGCATAAATTCGTTCCAGACTGGCGCTGCGACTCCGCTTCCTCCGAAGCCGCGCGACATTGGAGAATTATTGGTATTTCCGGCCCAAACTGCGGTGGCAAGACTGGGTGTATAGCCAATAGTCCAGGCGTCCACATAACTGTTTGTGGTTCCTGTTTTGGTAGCTACCGGTCTCCCCGGCAAAGTTAGCAAACTACCAGCGCCAAAAATATAAGCACGGGCTGCGTCATCACTCAAGACGTTGGAGATAGAAGAGGCCGCCTCTTTTGAAATGACTTGGTCTCCATGTTTTTTTTTCCATTCTTGGAGGTTTTTCCCATCTCTATCCTCTACGCGCAATATACTGATCGGGTCATCATACCTAACTCCATTGTTTGCGAACACGGCAAAAGCATTCGCATGTTCCAGCATGTTCACTTCGCCACCTCCTAAGACCAATGAAAGGCCCACGGTGTCTTTGTTGAAAGTGTTGTAACCAAGTTTTTGGGCAAAGGAAATAGCTTGTTCAATGCCTACCAGATAGAGCGTTTTTACGGCAACGATATTAAGAGAACCTTGTAAAGCCTGGCGCATGGTAACAGGTCCATGTTCTGTGAGATCATAATTGCGTGGTTCATAAGATGTTCCTGAAACCGCAAAGTTAGTTATCACATCAAATAAGATTGTTTCAGGAGTGTATCCTTTATTAAAGGCCGCCGCGTAGATTATTGGTTTGATCGAAGAGCCTGGTTGTCTGCGCGCCATGGTAACCACATCGAATTTTCCTTTGATTGATTCATCAAAAAAATCTTTTGAACCGACCAGACTGAGTATTTGGTTTGTCTTGGGGTCAATCGCCACGAGAGCGATATTGTCTGCCCCCGCCTTTTTGAGAAGTTCATCGGTTTTTTCTACAGCTTGTTCTGCTATATTTTGTTTTTCCCAATCCAAAGTGGTTATTACTTTCAGACCGCCGGTGTCCACTAGCGCTTCTCCGTATTCTTTTACAAGAAGTTTTCTTACATATAGCACAAAATGTGGAGCTTTAATGTTTGTGAACTGTTCTTTTATATTCAATTCTTCGGTTTGAGCTTGTTCTGCTTCTTCTTTGCTTATGTACCCTTCATCTTTCATTCGGCCTAGGACAAAATTCCGTCTGTTTTTGAGAGCTTCAGAATTATTGAGATAAGTGCTTGGAGCTTTGGGCAAACCTGCCAAAGTGGCGGCTTCCGAAAGCGTCACTTCTGATACATGTTTACCAAAATAGCTTTGAGACGCCGATTCTACGCCGTAGTTGGTTGAACCGTAGGGTATCTCATTGAAATAAATTTTAAGTATCTGATCTTTCGTATATTTTTGTTCCAAGCGAATTGATAGAATGGCTTCCTTTATTTTTCTTGAAATGGTTCTCTCGTTCGTAAGTATGGCGTTTTTTACCAGTTGCTGGGTGAGGGTGGAAGATCCGCCGACTCTTTTTTTGGTAAAAATTCCGTATACGAAACCACGAATGATGCTTAGAGGCCGTATACCTTTATGTTCGTAAAATTTGGTGTCCTCAGTAGCTATTACTCCTTGTATTAAATATTCAGGTATTTCATTGAGTTCAACCAGGGTGCGTTTTTCATCGGCGAATATCTCGTATAAGAGATGTTCTCCCGTGCGATCGTAAATTTTTGTGCTTTGAGCGACTTGTCTGTCGGTGAGTTTGTCGGGATTTGGGAGATCACGGCTGATCCAAGCCACATAGATGGTGCTGAATAAAGAAACAAAAATAAGAGACATGAGTGTCCACTTTATGAATTTTTGTTTTGACGGGATGAATCTGAAACCGGCCTGCCTCGGAGAATTTCTGTATTTTTTGTTGTTGTCCTTCCCTGTGTTTCCTAGATATCCGTAAGAGCGTTTTTTCAGCGGGTGTATGGGCATTTTTTGGCTTTTTTTAGATAAAAAAGTGTTTGTTTAGCGTTTAGTATATACAGTATATTCAGTAGTGTACCATATTGACATCGTCTGGAAAATATGCTATTATTCTTGGTTATTTTATGGCGGCCAAATTGACCATTTGGCCTTGCGGTAGTATACTATCGCTCGCCTTATTTCTACATATGAAACAGAAAAAAAACCACAGGATTTTACAAGGCTCTATATTTAATGTAGTCATGTCTTTGGTAGTAGGTTTTAGCCTTTTTCCCCGTAGCGTTTTTGCCACAGGTTTGGGTTCTTTTATGAGTACTTTTTCTGGCTTTTTTGTCGAAAACAGTGCAGCGGCGGTTGTTTCTAAGTCTACTTTTCCTCAGATGGCCGATGTAGAGCCTGTTTATGAAATGTGGGTTTTGGCCACTGCGTATTCAAGCGATGTGTGGCAGACCGATTCAACTCCGTGCAAACCAGCCATGCAGAATTTTGACCTTTGTGAACACTTCAAGCTGTACGGTGTGGCGGATACTATAGCCGCAAATTTTTTGCCTTTGGGCAAACGCGTTGAATTTATTGACGCCGGGAAATTTGGTCTTGCTGACTCTCAATATGTCGTTCGTGATCGCATGAATGGGAAATATAATGGTACCGTACGCATAGACGTATGGATGCCTACTTATGAAGAGGCAAAACTGTTTGGCGCCCGATGGATAAAAATGAAGGTATACCCTTACAAATAAAAAAGACCCGGGAAACCGGGTTTTTTTAAATTCATGAGGTACCGGTGGGAATCGAACCCACGAATAGAGGTTTTGCAGACCTCTGCCTTACCGCTTGGCTACGGTACCATTTTTGTAGATTCTTCTCGTAATAGAGTCCTATTTGCTTGTCAGGTTTTTTATTAAAGAATATGTAGGATATTTCCATCTTAAGATATCTTGTGAGCAGTGTTCTATGGCATTTATTGGTAAAGGCAGACTTGTTTGTTCTGTTGGTAGAGTTTCCTCAGCTTATCATGTATTTTAGTTGATTTCAAGCTCCAGTGCCGGTTATACCAGGGTAATCCTCCTCGGCCCGAATCTCTCTTAATTTTATTTTAAGTTTTTTGAATTAAAATACATGTCTTGCCACACATTGTTGACAGCGGTTGATGAATAGAGGATAATAAAGCTTCGAATATGCATGTTCGATATCTTTTTTACAAGATCCTCTTGTATGTACTTAAGTCCTTTGTTTATTTGAAACGAGGCCTTTTTTTTGTTCTCACTAAAATCTGGCGGAGTTTACTGTATATTAATATAAAATACAGTAAAAGTTTGGGGTTTTATTTGTATAAGATATTTTTTTACATAAACAGATTTGTCAAAAAAAATATTTTACTTCATAAACATGCGCCAATAGAGCTTTTAAGCCAGCGCGCCTTTCTCCAATTTTTTCTTTTTTTGGTTGTTTTTATCATTATGATTCCTCATAGTAAACTGTATACCAAAGAATATGACTATGTGCCGGGGCGACGGACCTTGTTGTATCAGCTCGTCGGCCCGGGAGAATCCGACTTTGACACAGAAGAACTTGCCGGGGATATCTCTTTTATCGAGTCGTCTGGCGTTACCGGTTTGTGGAAAGAGGGCGCGGTAGTAGCAAGGCCAGGACAGTCTGGCGATGAAAAAATTGATGAATCTTTGCAGGAGATTTCAGGGGTTAGCGTGGGAGGAAGCGCGGTGACAAAACCTATCATAGCCCCCGGAGCTGGTGTTGATTTTAGTTCAGACACCGTTGAAGTGGCAAAACGTAGCTCTGTGATAATCTATGAAGTAAAATCCGGAGATTTGGTGTCTAGAATAGCCGAGTTTTATGGTATAAGTGTGGATACCATTCTCTGGGCTAATGGACTTTCGGCCAGATCTTATATCCGTCCAGGAGACGCATTAAAGATACTTCCGGCGGATGGAGTTTTGCATGTGGTTAAATCCGGTAATACGATATCTGGTATTGCCAAGACTTATGGGGCAAAGGCTGAAGATATTGTAAAATTTAATAAACTCCAATTAGACGGATCTGACATCGTGGTTGGAGAAGAACTCATAATTCCCGGAGGAAAGAAACAAGAATCAGCTAGCCGCTACGTCCAAGTTACGCCTCAACAGTTGGCCGCCAGAAATAAAGTAGTGGCTCCGCCTCCTTCTATTTCAGCTCCCGCGGGTTCAGGCTATATCTGGCCGGCCGCCGCTCGGTATATTACTCAGTACTATGGTTTGAGACACACGGGACTCGATATCGCCGGAGACACGGGAGTGCCGGTTTACGCGTCCAAGTCTGGCACAGTGGTGAAATCCGCTTGCGGCTGGAACGGAGGCTATGGGTGTTACATCATTTTGGATCATGGCAATGGTATCCAAACCTTGTACGCCCACAATTCACAATTATTTGTATCTGAAGGTCAAGCAGTATCTCAGGGCCAAACCATTTCTCTGATTGGGTCTACCGGACGCTCCACCGGTCCTCATGTGCATTTCGAGGTGAGAGCCAGTGGCAGACGTCTTAATCCTCTCCGTTACGTGAGGCAGTAATGTGTTTATTGTGTTCTTTTTCTAAACTGCAGGGCCTCTGCCACATGTTCTTTTTCGATGGGTACTTTGCCGGCGAGGTCAGCGATCGTTCTTGATAATTTTAGTATTTTGAAATAGCTTCTTGCGGATAAATTCATGTGCCTCATAGCGCTACGTAAAAGGTCTATTGAGTCCTCCCGAAGCCCGCAAAAAGTTTTGATTTCTTTTGTTCCCATTTCACTGTTCGTCTTAAAATGTAGGCCTGGGAATCTTTTGATTTGTATATTTCGCGCTTTCACGACTCTGGCGCGTATGATTTCGGATGATTCACCCAGATCTTCTGAGGCGAGTTTTTCAAATTTTATTTTGGGGACTTCCACACACATGTCGAAGCGGTCGAGAAAAGGTCCGCTTATTTTTTTTTGGTAACGAAGAATCGTATGAGGAGAACAGGTACAATTTTGTTCAGGATCTGTGGCAAATCCACAGGGGCAAGGATTCTGGCTGGCTACTAAAGTAAAACTGGCAGGGTAAGAAACACTGCTTAAAGCTCGGGAGATAGTAACGATTCTATCTTCGAGCGGTTGGCGTAGATACTCTAATACCGAAGAATTGAATTCCGGGAGTTCGTCCAGAAATAATATACCGCGGTGGGCGAGAGATATTTCTCCTGGTTTGGGGAATCTCCCTCCTCCCACTAAGGCCACGCCACTGCTGCTGTGGTGGGGCGCGCGGAAGGGGCGCTGGGTGATAAGAGGTTGCTTAGCCGGCAGAAGACCTGCCACTGAATATATTTTTGTGAGTTCTATTCCTTCTGATAAAGTAAGCGGTGGCATGATGGACGGCAGACTGCGTGCTAAAAGAGTTTTTCCTGAGCCTGGCGGTCCGTTGAAGAGTATATTGTGGCCGCCGCTCGCCGCTATCTCGAGTGCTCGTTTTGCGAATTCTTGTCCTTTGATGAAAGCTATATCCAATTCGTAATGTGTTTTTTGCAGAAAGGCTTCATAATTTTGGCTTGTACAGAAGGGCTTGATATATGTTTCTCCTTCTATGTGTTTAATGAGTTCGGAAAATGAATGAACCGGCAATATCTCGATGCCTTGGGCGAGTCCGGCTTCCTTTGCGTTTATTGCGGGGATAAATAGATGTTTGTAGCCTTGTTCTGCCGCGAATAAAGCTATGGGTAAAATACTGTTTGTGTAACGGATTTCTCCGTTGAGGGCGAGCTCTCCCACGAATAAAGAATCGGAAAAATCTTTTTTGATTTTGTGATGCGATACGTACATCGCCGTGGCCATGGGTAAATCGTACAGAGCGCCTTCTTTACGCAAATCAGCGGGCGCGAGATTCGCGGTGATATGGAAGCTGTGAGGGAACTTGAGGCCTGAATTTTTCCAGGCTGCTTTGATTCGTTCTCTGGCTTCTTGTATGGCCGTGTCTGGCAGACCTACCACTTGGAAACCAGGCCAACCTCCGCCTATAAAGACTTCAACAATGACTGTATTGCAATTTAGGCCGGTAAGAGCGGCCGAATGAATTTTTGCAAACATAAAAAAATAGAATATATCAGATATGATTTTACGGTATTGGAGGTTAATTTTTTCTTAAGACAATTTTTTTGGGTTTTTGCGTACAATGTGGGAGATTGACAGAAAGATAGGATTCTGTTACATTAATTTATCACTTTTTAACTTATTCCGGTTGAGAAGTGTTTGTTCTTTACAGGCTTTGAGCATAAGTCTATACAATTATCTATCAAGATAGATGCGTTCTTGACACAACGATAGACGAGGTTTCGGGCTTTATTTCGTTCCGAGTTATGCAAAAAAATCTGAGATTGTTTTTTCCGTTTTAAAAGGTTTTTTGGCACGACTTGGAACTGAGGCGTTCGAACTTGGGAGGGGACAAATGGGAGACGCAAAGGTTGTGAGTTTGAGGGGCGAGCAGAATTCCAGCTCAGGTGGGCCGGGGGGACCGGAAAGGCCGTCTTCTTTCCTTGACAAGAGACGAGTTACCTGGCTGGTTACCGCTTTGGCGGTTTTGACGATGGCTCTTTTGTTTTTCGCCTTCGTTGCGGTCTGGACCAGGCTCAAGGCTTACGATGAGAGCCATGTCTTGGTGGGCGTTGAGAGTTTTCGCGCCTTGTCTTACCAAGCCTCATTGAGCGAGTCTTTGAGCAAAAACAACATTGTCTTTTATGAAGCGCTGAAACAGGCTCTGGACGAAAAGAAGTCCCTCGAGCTCCGGATTCAAGCCTTGCAGAAGGGACCCGGCTTTGGGGAAGGCTATGTTGAGGGCCGTCGGGAGGCCCTTGACCATGTGGCGCTACGTCTCGGCCTGGGAAGCGAGTTTTTCGACCAGCTTCTCTGGACTGCCGAGATTTGCCATGGTGACTCTAACTTGGTCTGGATGCGGGATCAACTCGCCGGCATCGCGGCCGGCTTTGGCTGCTCCTGCTACTGTTCAGAGCTGGTTAATCTGACAATTAAAGATGCCAGCCTGGAGCAGGTGCTTGCCTTTCTCGCAAGGGAATCCGGCGTTCCTGTGTTTAACGACGCCAAGATCACAGGAAACGTGACGTTGCGGTTCACAGACATACCCGCAAGTCTCGCGCTTCAGGCCATCGTAGGGCAGTTTGGCGCGGATCTGCGCTTCGAAGACGGCGCATACCATGTCGTGCCCTTTGTTGTAGGGGGAAAGTAAGGACCCTGGACGCCTTGGAAAATATGGCGTTCGGGTTCACCTTCAACCTTTATATAATGTATGTAAGAGTTGAGCAGGGGCGCTTATCATGCGGATAGGCGCTTATTTTTTTCATGCCGATCTGAGATTAATAGCAAGACTCCAAGTATAATGAGAATATCGGCCATATTGATGACTGAACCCAAAATGCGTATATAATCAATAGTCGCCGAATACACAATACGGTCTATCAAATTTGAGATCGCTCCACTTGCGATGAAGGCGAGCGCGTAAAATGAAAGTATCGTTTTCTTTTCTGATTTTGAAAGATATAGGAAACCAATGAACAGAATAAGAAAACTAAGGGGGATGATCACATAATGGGGGATGGGTATGCCAAAAGCAACACCAGGATTTTTTAAATATTCCCATCCGAGCCAGGGCTTGATGTAATAATAACTAAGATTTTGATGATATTCCGCAATATATTTTAAGATTTGGTCTGCTATTAAAAAAAGTCCACCGATTGCAGGAGCAATCAAGAGGTGGACTTTTTGTTTTTGCATATGCATCACGGTTCTCTGTGGTCTATGGTCTCGTTGCGAACAAACGAGTTGTCTAGACTTCGTTGGTAAGCGTTTTTTTGCAACTGACGCAGGAACTGGAGGTCGGCCGAGCCAATAATCTTTTTTCGTCTATGGGTTGATCGCAGTATTTACAAATCCCGTAGCTATCTTCTTTTATTCGCTTTAGGGCTGTGTTGACATCACGCAAAGATTTTTCCAGAGTCATTTCCAAAGGTTTATTGCTGAGATAGTCCGCGATTTCGCGCGCGTTTTCATCGCTTTCTTCACCATATTCAGGAAAACTTGCGTCAAAATCACCATCCACATGTGGGTTGGGGGTAGAGAAACCCAAAAGCTCTTTTTCGAGTTTTTGTTTTGTGGCTTCGAGAGACAAGCGAATTTTTTCTAAAAAATCCGTGCTGAATGCGCTGGCTTTTTTTGCCATATGAGTAAACGTATAAAGAAAGCAAAGGGGGAAATGAATCAAATAAAGTGAAGGGATTATACAGTGTGGAAGAACAAAAAGCAAGGTTTCGCGCAAGTCTCTGAGCTTGGCTAGTACTTGGTTTTAAATCCGGATCAAAGTTGGGGCAAGCGAGTGTCATAATTCTCCCTTGTTTGGTTTTGAAAACAACTTGTCTCAGCTAAATCGGATTTTTACCGGCCAACTCGGGTGGGAGACATGCTTAGCTATAGATAATATAGTATTTATAGAAAGAAACAATAAAAAAAGAGGCAGAGTACGCCCCAAGGAAGACTATGTGGCTTTCTGCCTCTAGTTATCCCAGGGTGCGGTGGTTCCGAACAATATAGACGTTTAATGAAGATAAGCGTACATATTGTTCGGAAGCAGCCAGCGTATGCTGGGATAAAGTGCTCTTACACCGCTCCTGCGTGATACGTTCCTACACCGTCCGGTTAGGGATGCAGGTGCGTAAACGGAACGCCACTGATGCTTAGCCATTCACATATAATTTTAACCTTTGATGTTGGTTTTTGGATATCAAGCGATATCTAAGCGGCTAAGCAAAAGAAGCAGTGAAAAGAGAAGTACAACATCTGATCCATTATGGTGGAGAGTTGTACGATTTTAAGGATCACAAAAGTAGTATAGCATATTTTAAACATTTTGTCAACGGAGAGGTTTTTTTGTCTAGATTTAGCTAAAAAACGTTGTTATTTGGCTTATTTTAGCATATTTTTTTGTATACACCTTTATATACAAATATATATTGTGAAAGTAATTATCCACAAATTCCTGTATTTTTCCCCATACTTATCCACAGTGTATAGAATATTGTATACAAAAAGCATATTTTTTTGTTGATTTTCTGTGTTTTTCCTCTGATTTCCTTGTTTATGTTTTGAATGTGACATTATTAAAGTTTCAGTATGAATGCCTTATGAATATATTTTTTAGTTATTTGGGTAGTTTTTCCACAGAAATATGGAGTTTTCCACCTTTTTATCCACATTTGTATAGGTTTTTGTATACTTTTTATTCAATCAACTAATTTTTCGTGGGTTTGCTCCGGAGTTTCCTTTGAGCTACCTCGCGGCTCTGCTACGGAGTAGCTCATTCGGTCAGAGGCGCCGAGGTTGATAAGAGCTTTTTATTTTCAGCCCTTTTTCCCGCGTTAAGTTGTTTCCGTTCTTTGAAACAGAAAACCAAACACTGTCGAGTCATTGCGCCATGGTAAAAGGCGAAAGAGCTTGGAGCAGGTGTTTGGTTTTTGTTTTTGTAGGTGGAATTTTTGATTGATTCGCCCCTTAAAGATAAGTAAGCGGCATTGTTTGGTTCTTATGTGGAGTATTAAGGTATGTTTATCCCCAGCTTTGGATCTGATCCTTGAATAAAAAAAATAATGTTGTTATTATTACAAATAACTTCAAACTTGCCTCGGGGCAAGAGGGAAATGGAGGTAGAGAAATGTCTCGGTTCAAGTGGTTGGCGTTCGCCGCGATCCTCGCGGTGTCCGCCTTCATCATCGCGGCCAGTCCCCCGACGGACGAGGGTAGCACGGCCATCACGCAGAGCACGGGCAACGCGCTGACCAACACGGGCCAGATCACGACCACGACGTCGCCGCCGGAGGTCGGTGACATCCCCACGGGCGTGGTCACGAGCGCCGCCGCGACGACGGGCAACACCGGCCAGGTGAACACGGGCCCACAGATCGGCCCCTAGGCGCTCTCTCGACGTCTCGCCTTCTGGGTCTAGTGCTTCGACCCCCCTCCATTGGCACTGAAGTGAAGACAACCGCACGCCAGACTACCATTTTTTATACGGCAAAATCGTGTAGAAAGCGGTGGGAGGACTGTGCGGTTGTTTTTTTGTTTTATATTTTTCGAAGCTCATTGAGCCTGGGTTAAAGAAAATTTTATTTGTTTTAAAAACCCCTTAAGAGAGCGGTTTTATTTTATTTTAATTTTGATTTTTGTATGGTTCTCATTGAACCCTGACCACACCTGTCCGGATAGGGAGCTTTTGCCAGTTTGTTGGAAGAGATTTGATTTATTAGAAATTAAAAATTTAAAATTGTTTAAAAATTATAAATTTTAAATTAAAAATTTAATCAGGGAGGGATTATGGAATATATTTTGTCGCGTTTTTTGAATATGAGTTTGATGGTACTGACCAGTTTGGCATTTTCATTTCAAACACCGGAAGTATCAATGATCATAAATGAAATAGGCGCTTATGAGAAGAAAGATTATGAATGGATAGAAGTTTTTAATGCTTCAGACCATGAGACGGATATGAAGGACTGGAGTTTTTGGGAACAAGACGTGAATCATGGTTTGACGCTGGCCCAAGGAGAAGACAGTATCGTTGGAGTTGGAGAATACGCGCTGGTGGTTCAGAATTTTGGAAAATTTAAAGAATTGTATCCGAATGTTACGAGCACTATATTTGATAGTTCCTGGGCTTCGCTTAATGAAGGAGGAGAAGAAATAGGTTTGAGAGATCCCGAGGACAATCTGGCGGAACATTTTGTGTATATGCCGGCTGAGGAGAAATCACTCGAACGTGTGGAAATTTTTACTGATATATACACAGAAGAAAACTGGAAGAAACATCCGGAGTCAAACTCAGCGGGATTTGCCAATTACTGGGCCGCGCAAGAAAGAGCAGAAGATTCCACTGACATTGATTTTGGTGAAGACTTTCCGGAAGAGCAAACCGGAACTCAAAGTGTTCCGGAATCTGCGGAGGAAGCTGGCACGGAATTTTTTAATAAGACCCTGGTCGCGCAGATGGAGCTCGGCGCCACGTCCACCTATGTGGGTGTAGCTGTTGTATTTGATGCCTCGGAGTCGTATGACAATGATGGACAAATACTTTCGTATTACTGGGATTTTGGCGATAAGTCTTTTTCAAGCAGTTCTCTTGCTTCGCATCATTATTCCGCTACAGGCACTTTTATGATTGAGCTCTCGGTAAACGATGGATACGCGACAAATACAGCAAGCACGAGTTTGAAAGTGGAAGAGTTGTTTTTAGGAGGAAAAGGCGAAAATTCAAGTTTAGACAGCGGGCCTCAACTGGGCGCGGATGCTCTCCCCAATCCTCTCGACCCGCGTGAATATATTTTTATCAATGAATTTGTTTCATATCCTAATGAAGGACAGACAGAATGGGTTGAATTGTTTAACGCGGCCAGCTCTTCATTTCAGATTAATGGTTGGAGACTTAGAGATGGCAAGGGACAGATAGCTTTTGTGAGCTCTACCATAAACGGAGGAGCCTATATCCTTGTTGAATTGGAAAAGAATGTTTTAAATAACAGCGGCGATCTCATACGTCTTGAGGATGAAAAAGCGGTATTGGTTGACCAAGTAGCATACGGCGACTGGGAGAATGAAATTGGATTAACTAAGATGTTCTCAATTCCGCGCGCTTACTCATTGGGAAGGTTTGGAGATTACACAGGGAAAGTATATGGACTCAATGTTTTTAAACTTACGTCTTTAACAAGTCCCGGGGCTCTGAACTATTGGAGTGGAAAGGGCGAAGAGCTTCAACCTACGCATCAGTCTTCACTTGATATCGGCAGTAATTCGGGCGGAGCGGTTCAGAATCCAAAGGGTTTGGAAAATATCTCAAAAGATACGTCTTACACGAAAGATACTTTTGTTTCTTCTTCAAAAATCATCTATAAAAAGGGTGAGATTGTAATAAGTGAAATTTTTCCCAATCCGAAGGGTTCGGATACGAGTGATGAATTTATAGAATTATATAATTTGGCTGATAGAAGTATCGATCTGTCGGCGTGGAAACTCGGGGATGGTTCTGCGCGAAGATATGCTATTGATGATGTCTTGCTTGGGCCGGGTGAATACCGGGCTTTTAAAAGAAGCGAAACTCATATTTCTCTGAACAACACGGGCGCTGAAGAAGTTTTGCTTTTTGGACCGGACGCAGGCCTCTTGGACCAGGTTTCTTACGATGGATCGCACGAGGGACAGGCTTACATGCGTAATGACCGCGGAACATGGTTTTGGACGGCAGAGCCAAGCCCCGGGGCTGGCAATATCTTAAAAAATTTAGATTCTGTTTCTTCAACGGCTTCAAGTACTATTCAACTTAAAACACAAGAGGAGAAGTCTGAAGAAGAATTTTCGTTTTTCGTTCCTGACGATTTTATGTTTATTGAGATTTCAGAAATCTTCCCCAATCCTTCGGGACTTGATGACAAAGAATTTATTGAACTTTACAACAGGGGGAGCGCGGCCATTGATCTCGCGGGGCTCAAACTTGATGATGAAGAAGGTGGATCCAGACCTTATGAATTCTCGGACAATACGATTATACCCGCGTACTCATTCAGAGTTTTTTATAAAGAAGAGACCGGTTTGACTTTGAATAATTCGTTTGATTCGGCGCGTCTCTTGCTTCCTGGCGGAGAAATATTGCAGGAGATATTCTTTACAGACGTGATCGAAGGCGCTTCATTCAGCAGAGCCAATAATGACGCCTGGGACTGGACTATTATACTTACGCCTGGAGCCCCTAACGAGATTGTATTTGGAAATCAGACTTCTCCAAACACCAAAGCAGGTCTTCGCTCAGCCCTTCCGAAATCTTTCGCTGAAACACAGCTTGGCAGTCTGGCGAATTATGAGGCCGGGGACAGAATTAAAGTGAAAGGGACGGTTGCCGTGGCTCCCGGCGTGTTTGGATCTCAGTATTTTTATATGGTTGATATGGGACCGCTCGGCTCGGTATCGAGTTCGTTGGGCGGTGTCCAGGTGTATATGAATAAGAAAGATTTTCCACAATTAATTACAGGAGACTATGTTCAAGTGGCAGGAGAACTTTCTGATGTTCGAGGTGAGCCTCGGTTAAAAATTTCAGCGAAAGAAGATATTGTGAAACTCGATCATGTTGGCTTGGGTTCTCCAGGGCTTTTGGAGATATCGGAAATAGAAAATAGACAGCTTGGCGGGATGATTCGCGTGGAAGGCGAAATAACTTCTTTGAAAAGCACGTATATGTTCGTGGATGACGGGACTGGAGAAATAAAAGTGTATTTTAAAAAGGGGACGGGCGTTCATGGTGGAAATTTTCAGGAAGGCTACAAGGTATCTGTTATTGGTTTGCTCGCCAAAGATGATAGCGCGTTACAGATTTTGCCTCGTTCTTTGGATGATATCGAAGTTATAGATTCAATGTTGAAGGTAGACAATAGCGAAAGGGATTTTTCATTTATCATTAAAGGCAATGAACGCTTGTACCTGTTTATTATTTTTTGTTCCATCGCCCTTATTTGCGGGATTATTTATCTGCGTAGGGTGAAAAGCAAAAAAATTCAATAAAAACTTAGAAATAAATCATTTTTTCTGGTATACTATGCCCACATGGATAATATTTTTTTACAAATTAGCATCTTGCTCGCGCTCACCGTGAGTATAGCTTTTGTGGTGCGTCTTTTGAAACAACCGCTGATTATCGCTTACATTGTGGCGGGGGTGATAGCAGGGCCCGTCTTTTTAAATACCCAAGGAGCGGGTCTTTTTGACGCCTTTGCACAGTTTGGTTTGATTCTTTTGTTGTTTGTAGTTGGTTTGAGTCTGAATTTTGACTATATAAAACGCGTTGGCAGAGTGGTGTTCGTAGCAGGGACCATACAATTCATAATCACTGCCGGTGTTGGTTTTTTCGTCATGAAAGTTTTGGGTTTTGGCCTTGCTTCTTCATTATTCGTGGCAGTCGCCCTTACATTTTCCAGTACTATCATTGTCGTCAAACTGCTTTCTGACAAAAAAGATCTCGAGACCGTGTATGGCCGATTCGTGATAGGGCTTCTTCTGGTGCAGGATGTGATCGCTATCATTATCATGATTTTTTTGAATACCTCGAACACTCTTCAGGGTGTCTGGTATTATTCTCTATTCAGCACTCTTGGGAAGGTTTTTTTGCTTGTGGGTCTTGTTTTTCTTATGTCCCGTTACGTGCTGACCGTGATAATGGACAGAATAGCCGAGTCCTCTGAATTGTTGTTCATTTTTACCATTGCTTGGTGTTTTGGCGTGGCGAGTTTGGTCTATTGGTCTGGTTTCAGCATGGAAATAGGCGCTGTGGTGGCCGGCATATCCTTGGGGGCTTCTCCATATCAAAGACAGATAAGCAGTAGAATCCGTCCTCTGAGGGATTTTTTTATTGTGCTGTTTTTTATTGTTTTGGGCAGTGAGCTTCAGATTGGAAATCTCGGGCCGGCCCTTATTCCGGGTTTGGTACTTTCAATTTTTGTTTTGATTGCTGATCCTTTGATTTTGTATGCGGTCATGCGCAAGATGAGATATACCAGACGCAATGCTTTTTTGGCGGGTATCACTGCCGCTCAAATCAGCGAATTCGGTTTTATATTGGCGTTTAAAGGTAAAGAACTTGGTTATTTGCAGGATGTAGAGTTTGCCATACTGACCATTGTGGCTCTCGTTACTTTCGTAGTTTCTTCATATCTCATTGAATATAATGAGCGGATATACCGTTGGCTTTTGCCGTTTTTTCATATTTTTGGCAAGGATAAAGAGCAACAGAAAGATTCGCGCGGGGAAACGTATCCGGTATGGGTTTTTGGTTATCATCGCATAGGCTGGAAGATTTGCGAGGCTTTGAAAGAAAAAAATATACCGTTTGCCGTTGTTGATTTTAATCCTGAGATTATTTCGAGATTGCGAAGCAGAAATTTGCCGGCCTATTATGGCGATGCCGCGGATGTGGAGTTTTTGGACACTTTGCCTTTGACAAAAGCAGATCTGGTAATATCCACCATTCCGGAAGCAGATGATCAAATTACGCTTGTAAGTCATTTACGTTCTTTGTCCAGAAAACCTCGGATAATAACGAATCTGTATCATGCTCGTCATTTGGAAGATTTGTACAGAGCAGGGGCTGATTATGTGATTATGCCGCATTTGCTGGGTGGAACCTGGATGTCGCAGATTTTGAAAGAAAAACCCTGGACTGCTTATACATTTAAAAAACTCAGAAAAGAACAGAAAGAGGAAATGAAATTGCGTTTTACGGTGGGCGTCCAGTAGTTTTTTGTTCTGCGTTTCTTCTTTGTCGTACTTTTTAGCTCCTGTTTTTGGTTGACAGGAGATAGAGCCTTTGTTATACTTTTTCCACTTTCAGGAGTCTTTTTTCGTTTAGAGGAATGCTTTCTGAATTCTGGTTAATACACAATACGGGCCAGTAGCTCAATTGGTAGAGCGCCTCGTTTGCACCGAGGAGGTAGCGGGTTCAAATCCTGTCTGGTCCACCAGCCTTCGACAAGGCTTCGGCTGGCACAGCCAGCGAAAAGGTTTGGCGAAGGATCTCCTTCTTCGCTGAAGCTGCGAAGGGCAGTACAAAACAGATCATATTGTTGCGGTTCGGCAACGCCGTCTCTCGCAGCGCGCCACAATTTAACGAGCCGAGGTAGCTCAGTGGTAGAGCAGAGGACTGAAAATCCTTGTGTCGCCAGTTCGATCCTGGCCCTCGGCACATCTTCGTTCCGACAGTAGCCGGAACTTCAAAGTGTGGGCACGACGCTTGCGCTGTGAAGCTTTAGCGAAGCAGCGGGGTGTAGCTCAGTTGGCTAGAGCGCGTGGTTTGGGACCATGAGGCCGTAGGTTCAAGTCCTATCACCCCGACCAAGTTAGACCATGAATTGTGTGATAAAAGTAGAAACAGAAAAGCGCCCAAAAGAGGCGCTTTTCATATTGCCATACAGTATAAGTAGTTAACTTAAAACTGTACCATACAGTATAAAAGATTCCTGGGAAATGTCAAATTGTTGGGTTGTGGATTGTGGTTTCAATTAGTTTTGTCCATTAAATAAAAATCCTGTCAGATAGACGGGATTTTTGATGATTCTCTAGAGTGGAGCGGTAGACCGGATTCGAACCGGCGACCTCCTCCTTGGCAAGGAGGCGTTCTAGCCAACTGAACTACTACCGCGTGTATCAACAATTTATGACTCACTTTTGACCGTTAAATTGTCTCAGTGAGCTATTATTAATTGTAAATTGCTGTCTTGTTGCGGGACCCGGATTCGAACCGGGAACCTTCGGGTTATGGGCCCGACGAGCTGCCAATTGCTCTATCCCGCTATGGGAGTACGGATAGTACGGATGATACAAGATCTACGGATAATTTAGAACATAAATTTATGCACATGGGATATGATAACATGTGCATCATTATATTTCAAGTGTCTGTATAGGGCGCAGATCCAAGCTGTTATTGACGAATGGGCTGTTTTCTGGTTAGATAAAAAATATCCATCGCGGAAGCACATCGGGGCGGAATCAAAACAACCCAATAGATGGGTTGTTTTGATTCTTATCTGTCGTCTGAGTATAGATCAATGTATGGAGTTCATAGCATAGTGTCCAGTTTTAGTTTGGTTTTGACCAACAACATGATGTATGCGTCCAATCCCTTTTTGGTTTTTTCCTCCAAAGACGCGAAATGCTCGTCCGTACCTGTATCGAGAATCAGTCTCATTTCATTCAGATCCTGTTCCACGGCTTGTTTTGAAAGTCTAAGTTCGTCAGGAACACGCGCCCACCAATTTCCAAGTTCCGCTTTCTGAGGATGAGTAAGTACCCGGGGCATCATTTCTCTGATAAAGTTATCTGCCGCTTCTGTCGTAAGATTTATTTGCGCTTGGATATAATCTATTTTGTATTCTTGGGTTTGCGGTTTGCTGGGAAGACCTGCAAGAGAAAATTTGCTTTTATAACTCAATTCACCCACTTTTTTATTTTTTTCCTCATTTTTTGCCAATACTGTACCTGAGATCGGAACGGTTTTTTTTTACGAGACTGACGGCTGTCTGGCCTGGCGTTAGTGCCGGCCGCGCGTATCCGATGTCGTATGCGTATATATTCTCTGAATCGGTTTCAGGAATGATTGATTTGTCGATCTGTATGCTCGTATCGGCGGTATCTTTGCCCGAGTAAGAAATTTTATCCGCGCATCCTTGGCCCGTGAATATCAGAGCCGCGGAAAACATTAAAAGCGTATACAATGCTTTGCGTTTTGTCGTTTGGTTCATATGTTTTAAGATTAAAAATAAAATATATAAATAAGAAATGGCCGTCTATTTCGTGTTCATTTTTTTAAAATAAGCTTTGGCTCAGTAAAAGCGCGGCCTCTATTTATAGATGACGCAGAAGAGTTTGTTTTCTTACAAGACAGAGATCCATAGGATAAACTTCGTCCTTACTACGCTTGGCGATTTTGAATAGAGATCGGAGCGTTTGTATGTAAAATTTTTGTGCGTTTACATATTGGCTAAGCTCGAAGAAGGGAGACCTATCTGTTGTTTGTTGAACGACTTTGAGAACTGGCGCAGAAACCCTTTTACAAAAAAATCGCCCATGGAAGCGATTTTTTTAGAAAAAATTGGAGCGAGCGACCGGAATCGAACCGGCGTCATCGGTTTGGAAAACCGAGATAATAACCATTATACGACGCTCGCATTGGTTTTATTTACTAGAGTCCCGGCTCTAGTAAAATGTTCCCGAATATGTATAGTTTTTAGCGTTTGTCTATATATTCAGCTTCTGAGTTCAGATTTAGCCAGAACCAGGAGATTTCCTCGTTTTGTGCTAGTACTTGCCTATGTATCCTCTCTCGACTTTCGGCGAAAATTGATTCTCAAAAAATTTTGGAAAATATGAAGTGAGTGTCAGTTTACTTAAATCAGCCTGCCTTGTCAATGTCGGCGGGGAATAGGTTTTTGTTTTTAATGAAAAAGAGTTTTATCATTGATCGCCAAGATTGTAAAAATTACTCCACTGACTATGATAGCTTCCCAAAGCCATCCCGCTCCTATGGCTGTACCAATAGCGGCTATAACCCAGAGACCTGCCGCAGTGGTGAGGCCTTCTACGGCATTGCGTTTGTGCAGAATCATCCCGGCGCCTATAAAACCTATTCCTGTTATGATTTGCGCGGCCATTCGGCTTGTTTCTCCCTCGCCAAAGGCTTGCATGGATAATATGGTAAACAAGGCAGAGCCAACGCAGACAAGGGCATAGGTTCTCGGCCCGGCGGCTTTGCCGATATGCTCTCGTTGCCATCCGACCGTTCCTCCCAAAATAACCGCGAGAAAAATTTGCAGAATAAAATAAAGATAATGTTCCATATATTGGCTATTGATTATTGATGGCTTTTATTATAGCATGCAGTCGTCTGTCACGAAATATGCAACAGATACAACACATACGGGAAAATAAAGAATATTTGCTCTTACGTTCGCGTATTCTTTCAGTTATGCGGGATTTTTTTAATCAAAGAAGATATATTGAAGCTGATGTGCCCGTGGCGCTTGCCTTCCCCGGCCAGGAGCCATATCTTAACCCGATGCCGCTTGTGATTCATGATGAGAAAGGCGAAAGCCACCGGATGTATCTGCACACTTCTCCGGAGTATACATTAAAGAAAATGTTGGCAGCCGGTTTTGAACGTGTTTTTTCCATAACGAAATGCTTTAGAGACTATGAGAGCTTCGGAGGTAATCATAACCCGGAATTTACTATGCTTGAATGGTACTCGGTGAAGACAGATATGTTTGGACTTATGGATGAAATGGATGCTCTTTTTGGCTATCTCAAGGAAAAACTTGGGAATGAATTAAAGGGCTCTCTGTCTATTGCCAAAAGAATTCGGATGCGGGATCTTTGGTTTGAAATTATAGGTGTTGATTTGGACGATTACTTAGAATCTGGATCGCTTTTTGATCTTTGCCGTGATTTTGGCTTTAATCCTTCTCAAGAGGAAAGTTATGAAGATTTGTTTTACAGGATTTTTCTTAACAAAATTGAGCCGCTTCTTAAAAATATGGGGACTGTTTTTGTTCATCATTATCCAGTACAAATGGCCGCTTTATCCAAAATTTCTATGAATGATCCGCGCTACGCCGAGCGGGTGGAGGTCTATCTTGAGGGCACCGAGCTTGCCAATGGATTTTCAGAGTTGACTGATTCCAAAGAACAATTGCGGCGTTTGGAAGCCGAGAAGGAAAGACGGAAAGAAATGAACAAAGAAACGTATGATATTGACCGAGAGTTTGTGGAAGCAGTGGGTTTGATGCCTGAATCTGCCGGCATTGCCCTTGGTGTAGATCGTCTCGTGCAGTATTGCGCGGCTTGTAAAGACATAGATAATGTGTTAGTCTTACCAATGTCAAAATTAACTTCTGGACTTTAATGTTCTCATATGGGTGGTACCACGGACATAAAAAAAGGGGCCGTTATCAAACATCAAGGCGATCTGTATGTGGTGAGCAGTTTCCAATTTGTAAACCCGGGTAAAGGATCCGCTTTTACAAAGACAAAAATGAAAAGCATTTCTTCGGGGAAAACGATAGAAATAACGTATAAAAGCGGAGAGACTATTGATACGGTACAGGTTCAAAGACAGACCTTTCAGTATCTGTACAAGAGCGGCGGCACCTATTCTTTCATGGATAAAGATAGTTATGAAACTCTGGAAGTGAACGCGGAAATCTTGGGTGATGACGCTCAATTTTTGAAAGAAGGTTTGGATGTGATTGGAATGCTCCATGATGGAAGCGTGGTATCGGTTCAGGTGCCTATAAAAATTCAATATATCGTGAAGGCGGCTCCGCCAGCGGTAAAGGGAGATACAGCGAGCGGGAATGTAAGTAAAGAAGTGGAACTTGATAATGGTTTGAAAGTTCAGGTGCCTATTTTTATTAAAGAAGGCGAGAAGATTCTCGTGAACACTGAAGATGCTTCCTACGCAGGAAGAGTGACTGAATAAGGATTTATAAAGTCGTCCCGATACCCGGACGACTTTTGTTTTTTTGGATTTCGGATGCAAGTTTGCAAATTTATCTGGAATACTTTTGCGATCAGCCCAAAGATATTAAATCTCCTTGAATTAAAGGATGTTCTTCTTCTCAACAGAACTCCCGAGGAACACGCGTAAAATTCTGCTGGATTTTTACTCAGACTCGTCCCGTCCGTGACCTTTCGTAATTCAGGAAATATTTGGAGAATATTTCTGTATTGGCGAAGTCTGTGAAAGGTAGAATGTCTGGTCTGTAATTACAGCAAGTTTTTCGTGTATTTTTCGATCCAAGGGGCTGAAATCTCCGCGGCATTGTATAATTCTTCGGCAGTTCCTGAAAGCTGGTATTGTTTGACTCCTAGTTTTTTGAAAGCCGTGATATGGATACCTTGCTCTGTCAGGTATGATCCCAGCGCGAATCCAAGCCCGGAGTTTACATTATGGTCTTCAACGCTTATCAGCCGTTTTGTTTTTTGGATCGAGTCAATAAGCGGTTTATCGAACTGTTTGATTGAACTTGTGATAAGTAATTCTGCTTTTATGCCTTCTTTTTTCAGTGAGTCAGCGGCTTTCAGCGCTTCGTTGGCCACTCCGCCACAAGCGGCGATAGTAATATCTGTTCCTTTTCTAAGCACGTCGCAACGACCATAATAGTAGGTGTACTTTTCGTCAAAAAATGGAGAGCCGTCTTCCGCCGTCAGTACCGGTATTTTGTGTCTGCCCATCCGCATATAAAAATTGCCATAGTGAGCCGCAATATATCGAATCATTCGGTCGCAATGATTTGGATCGGCGGGTTCTATTTGCATGGTGTTGAACAGACCGAGCATTGAATTCATGTCATCTATGGCTTGGTGAGTGGGCCCGTCTTCACCGACTGAAAGACCACAGTGCGTGGCGACCATTTTTACGTTGGTATCATTTATGTCATTTACGCGGACCTGGTCTTTTGCTCGGCTGGTCATAAAAGCGCCAAAAGTGGAGCAAAACGGGATCATACCGGAAAGCGAAAGACCCCCGGAGCAAGAAAGCATCTGCTGTTCGGCAATTCCCACTTCTATATGGCGTTCAGGTATTTGGTCTTTTACATAATCTGTTCTCACTGATCCGGCAAGATCGGCCGTGAGAGCGATGATATTTTTATTGAGACGCGCGAGATCGAGCAGGGCTTTGCCATATGCGCTTCTGCAATCGGTAAGTTCTCCGGACTTGTATAAAATCGGCTTGCCGATTTTTACCGGCATCGGAGAAAGGAGTCTGGGAAAAGAGGGTTTTTTTGGTTTCCACGTTATAGTTTTGCGAAAGGCTTGGAGTATTTTTTTTTCTTTAGAGTTTGGCTCCAGCGCAGAGAGGGTTTCTTTTGCTTCGTCGGATTTGGCGGCCTTTCCATGCCAGGTTGCTTTATGAAGCAATCCTTCTTTCTCCATGAAATCGACACCTTTGCCCATGATCGTGTGCGCAAATAACAAAGTTGGTATTCCTTTTACATTGTGTGATTTTTTTAAAGCCTCCCATAAGGCGTGAAAATCATGTCCATCCACGTCAATTACATTCCAGCCGCCGGCAGTAAAGATTGCTTTAGGATCAAAAGGCATTATTTGTTTCAGGCCATCGCTCAATTGGACTTTGTTGTAATCCATGAATGCGATGAGATTGTCCAGCTTGTATTTTGCGGCAAAATTCATCATTTCATATACTTGGCCTTCTTCAGATTCTCCGTCACCCAATAGAGCGTATACGTTTCGCGGTTTTCCTTTTCCGGGGACGAGCGGATTGACACTGGCGTTATATTTTTCAGCGAGCGCGAATCCTGTTGCCGCGGAAATTCCACAGCCTAAGGGACCGGTGCCATACCATACACCGGGAACATGGCGGGTGACATGGCCTTCATAGGGCTGTCCGATTTTTCTGAATCCTTTGATAGCCGATTGTTTTGATGTGTATCCCATTTCCGCGAGCACGGAATACACTGCAGGCGAAATATGTCCATTTGAAACAATAACCGGTTCGCCGGTTTTTGTGATAATCTGCGTGTAGAGAAGCGCGAGATAATCAATGCAAGAGAGTGAGCCGCCGGGATGTCCGCTTTGCGCGTTTGTGGTCATGGCGAGGATAGAGTGGCGGCAAGATTTGCTGAAGGCGCGTAGCAGAGTAAGATCTTTGGATGAAAGTTTAGGTTTGTATTTCATATTTTTTCGCGTGCAACATATGGACTTTGATTTACTCTTGACGGAAAGGATCATTTTATCTATCTTGTATAAAACGGACGGAGGACAAATTGATGAAAAAGAGGGGAGAAGACTTTTTTGCGTGGTTGAGTTTTGTTTTGATTTGTGCGGGATGCGTTACTTTGCTGTTCGTCTGGAAGCCTGCCCCGTCTTTCGTATCATACTATCTATATAATTAACAATCCCCGGAAGGGATTGTTTGTATTGTAGCATATAACAGAGTGTTGGCAACTTTTTTGTTTGTCCGGTCTCAGCGGATCGTGGCAGGAGAACCTTGTGGCCGAGTTCTTCGATTTTTGGCTTTAGTATTCATGTGGTCTATGAATGAGAGAGAACCGCGGATAGTTGTGGCCATATCATTTCATCCAAACGGTTTTGGTATTCACGAATTCTTTGATGCCATAGTGTGACAGCTCTCGTCCATAGCCGGATTTTTTTATGCCGCCAAAGGGCAGACGAGGGTCAGATTTTACCATGCTGTTTATAAACACGGCTCCGGCTTCTATGTCTGCGGCAAGCTGTTCCGCAAGATTCATATCTGAAGTCCATAAAGAAGCGCCAAGCCCAAAGCGGGAATCATTGGCTACGCGAATTGCTTCGCTGGCATCTTTTACTTTTATAATAGAAGCCACTGGCCCAAAGATTTCTTGTTCATAAGCCGGCATGCCTGGGGATACGTCTCCCAAAATGGTGGGCTCAAAGAAATATCCCGGGCACTTTATGCGTCTGCCTCCGCACAGAATACGCGCTCCCTTGGCGACGCTGTCGTTTATTTGTTTTTGGATTTCATTGAGGCTTTGTTCATTTACGAGAGGTCCGAGGTCTGTGTTTTCATTCATTGGATCACCCACTGAGAGAGATTCGAACTTTTTAATATATAAATCAACAAATTGTTCGGCAATGCTTTCAACCACAATAAATCGTTTTGCCGCGATACAACTTTGGCCATTGTTTTGCAAACGCGCGTTTACCGCGGCCGAGCAGGCTTCTTCGAGCTTTGCGTCGGCGAGCACGATAAACGGGTCAGAACCGCCGAGTTCCAACACTGAATGTTTGATTTCGTCGCCAGCGATTTCCGCCACTTTGCGTCCCGCCCATTCGCTGCCCGTAAGCGTAACGGCTTTTACGCGCGGATCGCGAAGCACGGACTCAACTTTTGGAGAGCTGATGTACAGATTTTGGAATACCCCTTCAGGGAATCCGGCTTTTGCGAATACATCTTCAATGGCGGCGGCGCATTGGGGAACGTTTGAAGCGTGCTTGAGCAAACCGACATTGCCGGCCATGCTTGCGGGCGCGATGAAACGGAATACTTGCCAGAACGGAAAATTCCATGGCATAACCGCGAGCACAATGCCGAGCGGATCGAAGCGGACATAGCTTTTTGTACCATCGGTTTTAATATACTCCGGTGAGAGCATGCGCTCGGCTTCATGAGCATAGTACTCACAAACCCAGGCGCATTTTTCCACTTCTGCGATTGCTTGTTTGATGGGTTTTCCCATCTCGAGTGTCGCCAATTCGCCGTAGGTTCGTGAGTTTGTTTTTAAGACTTCAGCGGCTTTTTGTAATTTCGCGGCGCGGCTTGAGTAATCATTTCCGCGCCAATGCTCAAAAGTGGCTTGGGCGATTTCAAGCTTGGTTTTCAGCTCATCGTCAGTAAGCTCACTGAAGGTTTTTGCTATTTCACCGGTCGTAGGATTTCGCGATTGGATGGGCATATATGTAAAAACAACCAGTTATTTAGACCGTGAGACATGAATAAACCAAATTGCTCTTGGTTTATGAATTGATGGATTTTTTGTCTCCTCTTTTGTCATTCCAGTTTGTTATTTTTCAATTCTTTGGTCAGAACTTTGTCATTTTCAGAATAATCAATTGGTACTTCGATGAGTTTTACGCCGGGTTCTTTTAGGCAAGATTCCAGCAGAGTTTTAAATTCTGCCGTATTTGTGACCCTGTATCCTTTGGCCCCGTAACTTTCCGCGTATTTTACGAAATCCGGATTTCCAAAATTAAGCCCAAAGTCAGGATAACCCATGGCCTGCTGTTTCCACTGTATCATGCCATAGGCATTGTCTGAGAGGATCAATACAGTGATGTTCATTTTGTAGCGGATCGCTGTTTCGAGTTCTTGAGAATTCATCATAAAACCGCCGTCCCCGCACACGGAGAGTATCGGTCTATCCGGGTATACCAGGTAGCTGGCCATGGCCGATGGAAGGCCTGCACCCATGCTTGCAAGCGCATTGTCGAGAAGCAGAGTATTTCGTTCATAGGCTGGATAATGCCGCGCGAACCAGATTTTGTACATGCCATTATCAAGTGTTACTATGCCGTTCTCCGGCACAGCCGCGCGTACATCTGCCACTATACGCTGGGGCAAAAGAGGAAAGGATTCCGCGGATGCGTCACGAGCGATATGCGCGTTGATTTTTTGTTTCGTCTGAATAAATTCTGAAAAATCCCAATTCGCTTGCGGTCTTATATGTTCTTTTATATTCCAAATTGCGTTGCCAATGTCGCCAATCACTTCCCATTGAGGGAAATACACAGGATCAACTTCGGCCGATGTAAAGTTTATGTGTATAACATTCTGATTATTTTGTTTCATAAAAAAGGGAGGTTTTTCGACCACATCATGTCCCACATTGATGATTAAGTCCGCTCTGTTCACTGCTTGATGGATAAAATCATTCGTAGACAGGGCGGCTGTCCCAATATAGAGGGGATGGCGTTCATCGATTACCCCCTTTCCCATTTGTGTGTTGAAAAAAGGAATGCCGGTTTTTTCAACAAGTTCTTTGAGCATTTTTGAAATTAATTTTCTATTGGCGCCTGCTCCTATTAAAATAAGCGGTCGTTTCGCGGCTTCAATCATTCCTATAGCTATCTCTACCGCTTTTGTTTCAGCAGCCGGCCGTCTTATTTTGTGGAGAGGCAATATATCCAGGTTTGTTTCTTCGGCCGCTATATCTTCCGGGAGTTCGAGGTGAACAGCCCCGGGACGTTCTTCACTGGCGCGGCGGAAAGCCTCGCGGACTCGCGCGGGGATTGTATTTCCATTGATGATTTGCTTGCTGTACTTGGTTAGAGGGGACATCATATTAACGATGTCTATGATTTGAAAATGTCCCTGTTTGCTTGATTTGATAGGTTTTTGTCCGGTAATCATGAGCATGGGCATAGCGCCGAGCTGGGCAAATGCCGCCGCTGTCACCAAGTTTGTGGCTCCTGGCCCCAAGGTTGATAAGCAGACTCCTACGTTTCCTGTGAGCCGTCCGTAGGTGGCAGCCATAAAACCCGCGCCCTGTTCATGGCGCGTTATGATGAGTTTTATCTTAGATGTTCGTAGCGATTCGATGAGATCGAGATTTTCTTCTCCAGGCACGCCGAAAATATATTCCACGCCTTCGTGTTCAAGAGCTTTTACAAAGAGGTCAGAGGCTTTCATAGGCAGAGGTTCATCATGAATTTACGGCTTATTTTGCAGCAGAAAAATAGCAATAAGTATCTGGACCGTCAAGATACAGGCCATACCCGCCTGGAAGGAGAGTTTTTTTGTTTTATGTCTGAAGAAATACATCCCAAGCACCGCGCCAGCCGAGCCTCCGAAAAGAGATAAGAGCCATAAGGTGACTTCGCTGATTCTTCTGTTTTTAAACCGGGATTTTATTTTATCAATTCCAAAATAAAAAAAACTGAGGGCATTCATTCCCAGAAGATATAGTAAAAATATTTGATTTTCGAGTGAGAGATCGAGAAAAAACGTGAACATATATTATGCAGTTACCGTCTAGCTGTTTTCCATTTTTTCCTGGTGGTAGTGGTAATGAAATTTGCGATCTTCATCCGCGAGTCGTATTAGTTCTTCTCTAATATGGTCTGGATGTCGGATACTTCTGAAAACAATGCTCGTATTGGTGGAAGCGGTGCTAATGACGATGTCTCCATAGCGGAGCAGTGTCCTCAGCACGCCGTTAATATGGGCCGTGACGTCTTGGATTCTGTATAAATCCAGCTCAGTGGTCACGCGGTTGAAAAGTCCGTGCTGTTCTATATCTATAATGCGGTCATTGGTAACAATCCACATGTCCAAGTAATAATCGGTAAAACGAACATAGAAAAACAAATAAGCCGATAAATAATATATACTGCCGATAATTACTCCAATTGGAAAAAGCAGAGGGTCTTGCATCAAGGCCGGCGATAGGCTGTCTAGAAGAATGTAGAGTCCGAAGGGCACTACTAACATGGCCACAAATAATACAAGCACCGGCACAAAGTCCAACCAATGCCGGTGGAGGGTGTAGACGATTTTTTCGTAAGATTTTTCTTTTATCACCAGGCTCATGTTCATAGAATCTGTTTATTGGTAAGAAAACCATACCGCGTTAAACACCGTGATACTCTGATGCCAGTCTGTTCCCTGGAGGAGATACATAGTGCCGTAAACGCTGAGCGCGGCGATGACGACAGTAAATAAAGTAACAGTGAAGGTGGCAATGGTAAATGAGGCGCTGATGAGTATATGATAGAAATCTATAGCCGCGAAGATGCAAAAAAAGGCGAGAAAAAATATATAGAAGAATAATATAGAATAAAGAGGAAAGGCGATCATATTTATAGCAGATTTTTTTGTTTCGCGTTTCGTGTTTTATTTAAATGTTCGTAGGCTCGTTTGGTTGCCATGCGGCCGCGAGCGCTACGTTCCAATAGACCTATTTGCAAAAGATAGGGTTCATATACTGATTCAATAGTCTCCATTTCTTCGGCAGTGGCGGCCGCGAGCGTATTCAAACCCACCGGGCCTCCGTCGAATTGCTCTATAATGATCTTTAAGATTTTGCGGTCGATTTCATCGAGTCCGTATTCGTCTATGTTTAACATGTTCAGGGCTTCGCTGGTGATGTTTAGATTTATTGATGAATCCGCATGCCGTATTTCCGCGTAGTCGCGCACTCTTTTAAGAAGTCTATTTGCAACACGGGGAGTGCGCCTGGCGCGTAGGGCAATGTTTTTTGAGGCTTCTGAGTTTATTTTTACGCTTAAAATATCGGCGTTTCTCTCTATAATTTGTTCTATCTCAGGATCTTCATAATAATTGAGATGATACACATGGCCAAATCGATCCCTGAGAGGTGACGAAAGAAGATTCAATTTGGTGGTCGCTCCTATCAGCGTAAATTTCTGCAATGGCATCCTTAGAGTTCGGGCTGTTGGGCCTTTGCCTATAATTATATCTAAGGCAAAATCTTCCATGGCGCTATAGAGCACTTCCTCTATAGTTTTGTTCATGCGATGGATTTCATCTATAAATAGAATATCGCCTTGGTTGAGATTGGAAAGTATGGCCGCCAAGTCTCCCACCCGCTCGAGGGCAGGTCCTGAGGTTACGCGGATAGAGACCTCCATTTCGCGGGCTATGATATGAGCCAAAGTCGTTTTTCCAAGACCCGGATTACCATATAGGAGAATATGTTCCATGGGTTCTTCTCTTTTTCGGGCGGCTTGCATTGAGATGGAAAGTGGAATTTTTATATGTTTTTGCCCTATGAATTCTGCAAGCTGTTTTGGTCGCAGGTTTACTTCTACAATTGTTTCTTCATTATTTTCAGAAACAGCGGGATCTACCACTCTATTATTCAATATATGTTCTGGTATCAATTCTTTGGATTGCATACTTTTGCTATTATACGAGTTTACATAGCCTGGGGCAAGCAGGCTGTTTTTTTTGGGTTTTTTTATGAATCGTGTTAAGGTGTATCCTGCATACAAAACACGGGTTCAAATAACCCGTGTTTTGTATGCGGACGAATTTTGCAGAGCGTTCGTCCCTTCGCCTTGCCTTTATCTCTACTTGAGATAGAGATTCGGCGCTCCTTTTCGAAGTCTTGGCTAGCTGTCCAGTCTGCTCGGTCTCAGACGAGCCATGTCGTGGACCATGAACCCCCGTCCAGAACCCAGGTCGGAAATGACTCCGGCTTCTTTGATTCTACCCATGACTCGGATCACGGTCTCGAGCGTCATCCCGGTGAGCTCGCCGAGCCGTTGCCGGGTAAGATCCAAGGACACGAGGCGTCCACGGCTGTCTCCTTCCACGCCGAACCTGGTGGCGAGCAAGAAGAACAAGTAGCGTAGTCTCGTCTCCGCCGAGGCGTTGGCCAGCAAGCTTGCACGCAGAGCGTCTCTCTGCGCACGTCCGCCGAGGCGGCCCCAGAACAAGCTGCGCAATCCCGGGTCTTTCTGGAATTTCTCCCAGAATGTGGCCGATGGAACCCGAATCAATACACCAGGATCCAGGGTCAGGATAGTTTCCGTGTACTTGGTGGTGCCACAGTACATATCCCCAAGGATTTCTCCACTGCCGTGCACATCGAGAATGCCGGTGTACTCACCGTTTTCATATTCTCGGACAACGCGGCCAGAGAGCAGGAGGAAAACGTCCTCAGGATCTGCACCCTGTCGGTACACGTGGGCCCTGCGCCGGTAGGCTTCGATCTCGCCGAGATCAAGCAGGTAGCTGGGCCAAGTTCCGGGGAGTCCGCCTTCCCGCTTGATCTGGCTCGCTACACGGCTGATTCTGGCGTTCGCTTTTTCTCCGTGCGATTGATAGGCTATGCTGGGCCTAAATGCCGGAGGATCAGGCCGGTCAATAACCAGGGCAGAGGCATCCGTCCGAGTGTAGACAGGGTGTCCAGTATCTGGTCTCTTTTTTTCAGTTGCCGCCTCGTCGTCCGGAACACGGGTTTCCTCGTCTTCTCGGCTGTCTTCATGGTCATCATCTTCCCATTCCAGATCAGCCGGTTCAGGCAAGTCCTCAGGCTTATCAGTGAGAGGCTGGTCGCCCTCAGCTCTTGCTTCTGCGGCCGCTGCTCTAAGGGCGCGTTCGGCCAGTTGCTGAAAATACTGAATGGCCCCTTTGACCGAGATCTTGGCCATGCCATGGTAAACGTTGTTCAGCTCTCGGAGAGCTGCGCGCATGGCATCGTGAGTAGTACAGAAACGAATCAGCACTTCTGCCACGCCCAGCTTCAGACGATCGTCTGCTACTGCCTCCTGTAAGTCTTCAGGGAGCTTCAAGAGGTCGAGTCGCTTGCAGATATGACCCTGGGAACGGCCCACCTTCTTCCCGAGTTGGCCTTGGGTAAAGCCGCCTTCATCGATCGCTTGCTGGAAGGCGTGGGCTTCCTCAATCGGGTTGAGGGGCGTTCTGACCAGGTTTTCCACGAGGCCGATCATGTAGGACTGCGGATCAGCAACCCTGATGACCGCGCGGATCAACTTTCTGCCGAGCCTGACGTGCGCCCGCCAGCGAGTCTCGCCAGCCACTAACATAAACAAACCCGTCTCAGCATGATCAGGCGCTGGCTTCAACACCACGGCGCTGATCAGGCCGTCGGCCTCGATTGAGTCGGCCATCTGTTGGATAGCCTCCTCCGTGAAACGCTTTCGACCCTGTTTGGGGTCAGCCACAATCCGAGCTACGGGAACCATGTATTCCCTGCTCGGGGCTTCTTCAACGTCCTCTCGGTGAACGACTTCTGCAAGTGTGCTGATAGACATGCCTAATGCCTCCCGTATCTTGGTTTTCCGCAGGACAAAAGACCCTGGAATACAATATCTAACTACCAGTTCCATTGTCAATTTATTTTTATTTTATACATTGTGTGGATAACTTTTTGATATTTGGTATTTAATGATATTTTTTCGCTAGGTTGCGTTTTTTCTCTGGGGTTTGGAGGCCTTTTTGCTTTGTGTTATAATGATTAAGCCTGTCGTTCAATCCCATATATTGTGGTTAAAATATATTTGGGCCACTATATATGGGATTGTTAACGCCACAGACGAGAGGCAGAAGCGTGGCGTTTTTTTAACTTTAGAGATTTACAAAAAACAATATGGGGTCAACACAAACGAAGAGTTTCCAAGGTCTTGCTCTCGGGCAAGGGGAAGATACCGAGTTTACATACAATGAGAACGGGCTTAGATTCAAGAGAAAATTCAGTGAAGAGGGCAAAAGTCCTTTTGACTTGGTCGAATATGAGTTAAGGACCTCTACGATTCGAGAGCCGGACGGAACCGTGGTGTTTGAAATGAAAAATCTGGAGATTCCCAAACAGTGGTCTCAAGTGGCCACGGATATTATCGCTCAGAAATATTTCAGAAAGGCCGGCGTGCCGCAGTATCAAGAAGATGGAAACCCAAAATTGAACCCTGACGGATCTACCATGCTTGGATCCGAAACGAGCGCCAAACAGACTATGCATCGTCTGGCCGGCACTTGGCGCTATTGGGGCGAAAAGTACGGGTATTTCGCGTCTCGTGAAGACGCGCAGATTTTTTATGATGAATTGGTAGTGATGCTGCTCAAGCAAATGGCTGCCCCCAATTCTCCGCAATGGTTTAATACAGGGCTCCAATGGGCCTATGGCATAGATGGTCCTGCTCAGGGACACTATTATGTGGATCCTGACACCGGGGCCATGACCCGTTCAAAAGACGCTTATACGCATCCACAGCCGCATGCTTGTTTCATTCAGTCTGTGGAAGACGACCTGGTAAACGAAGGTGGAATAATGGATCTCTGGGTTAGAGAAGCTCGTTTGTTTAAATACGGTTCAGGCACAGGCACCAATTTTTCCGGTTTGCGGGGCAAAGGCGAACCTTTGTCCGGCGGTGGCAAATCAAGCGGCCTTATGAGCTGGCTCAAGATAGGAGATCGCGCGGCCGGCGCCATAAAATCCGGAGGTACCACCAGACGAGCCGCGAAGATGGTCATTTTGGACTTGGATCACCCTGATATTGAAGAATTTGTTAATTGGAAAGTGGGAGAAGAAAAGAAAGTCGCGGCCATGATAGCCTCCGGGTATCCTTCTGATTATGAAGGCGAAGCGTACCAGACCGTGTCAGGACAGAATTCAAATAATTCAGTGCGCGTGCCGAACAAGTTTATGGAAGCGCTGGAAAATAGTGGTAGCTGGAATTTTACCTGGCGCACAGATGGAACCATTTGCAAAACAATTAAAGCCCGGACACTTTGGGACCAGATCGCTTACGCGGCTTGGGCTTGCGCTGATCCGGGACTTCAATTTGATGACAATATAAACGAATGGCATACCTGTCCTGAATCCGGCAAAATTCGCGGCTCCAATCCTTGCAGTGAATACATGTTTTTGGATAATACATCTTGCAATCTCGCTTCTCTTAACCTTGAACATTTTTTTAATCAGGAAACTCAGACTTTTGACGTTGACTTGTTTAAACATGGAGTGCGTTTGTGGACCGTGGTCTTGGAAATAAGCGTCCTCATGGCTCAGTTTCCGAGCAAAGAAATAGCCGAGATGAGTTATGAGTTTAGAACGCTTGGTCTTGGCTATGCGAATATCGGTTCTGTATTGATGACTGCGGGTATCCCATACGAATCTGAAGAAGCCTACGCGTTTACCGGCAGTGTTACTGCCATTATGACTGCGGAATCCTACAAAGCCAGCGCTGAAATGGCCAAATTTTTGGGTCCTTTTCAAAAATATGAATTGAATAAATCTGATATGCTTCGGGTGATGAGAAATCATCGGCGCGCATCCTTTAATGTCCCGGACAATGAATACGAAAAATTGAGCGTAAAGCCTCAAGGTATCAGGCCAGAGCATGCCCCGGCTTATCTTCTCGCCGCCGCTCGTGAGCTTTGGAATGAAGCCGTGGATATGGGTGAAAAATATGGATACAGAAACGCCCAAACCACGCTTTTGGCCCCTACAGGCACTATTGGTCTTTTGATGGATTGCGCCACCACGGGGGTGGAGCCTGATTTTGCTTTGGTTAAATTCAAGAAATTGGCAGGCGGGGGATATTTTAAAATTGTGAATGAAGCAGTGCCAGTGGCGCTTAGAAATTTGGGGTATGCCGAAGAGCAGGTAACTGATATCGTAAATTATATGAAAGGGGTGGGAAGCATCAATGAGGCTCCCCACATCAATTCCCTTTCCTTAAAAGAAAAAGGATTCACGGATGAGGATATTAAGAGTGTGAACAAAGCTTTGGGCAGTGCGTTTGAAATACAATTCGCCTTTAATGTGTGGACTTTGGGTGAAGACTGTTTAAAGCGAGTTGGATTTGGCGCGGGAGAATATAATGACCCGAATTTCAATATGCTCAAAGCAATGGGTTTTAGCAGAGAACAGATCGAGGGGGCCAATGAATATGTATGCGGGACCATGACCATAGAAGGCGCTCCTTATCTCAAAGAAGAACATTACCCGATTTTTGATTGCGCGAACAAGTGCGGCAAAAAAGGAAAACGCTTTATACATTGGAGAGGGCATTTGCGACAGATGGCTTCGGCCCAGCCTTTTTTGTCAGGAGCCATTTCAAAGACGATAAATATGCCGAATGAGGTGACGGTGGAAGATGTAAAACAAGCATATTGGGAATCATGGGAATTGTGTTTGAAAGCTGTTGCTTTGTATCGTGACGGATGCAAGCTTAGCCAGCCACTTTCCACTTCTTCGGACGCGAAAGAAGATGATGATGTTTCGCTTGAGTCTAAACCTTTGGCAAAAAAGGAAGAAGTCATATCAGAAGTCCCGAGTTCTGTCGTTGCGCCGACCACTTCTCCTCTGTCCGCCGCATCAATTCCTGAATTTGAATACGACGATGCTTCGGATATAGCCCGCGCCATACAAGAGGCCAGTAAATTACTCAAACAGCATATTCCGGATTCTCACGCTTTGGAGAGTTATAGCAAAGAAGGAGAAGTAACCGATCATCGCATCTATATTCATGGAGAAAAGCGAAGTCTACCGGCCAAACGCAGTGGTATAACGGTTTCGGCTCGGATTGGAAATCAAAAGATATGGCTGAGAACCGGAGAATACCCGGATGGCAAACTCGCGGAGATTTTTATTGATATGTACAAAGAGGGGGCCGCTTTCAGAAGTTTGTTGAATTTGTTCGCTATTTCAATCTCCATAGGCCTTCAGTATGGAATTCCGCTCGAAAAACTCGTGGATAAATTTACTTTCACCCGTTTTGATCCTGCGGGCATGACTGATCACCCGAATGTAAAAATATGCACTTCGGTTATAGATTGGGTGTTTCGTGTTTTGGGAATGGAATATCTGGGGAGAACCGATTTTGTCCAAGTTTCACCCAAGGGCGTGCAAAAAAATAAATTTGAACAAATGGCCAAGCTTGCGGAAATCACCACCAAGCAAACATCTCTCGAGCTTGGGCGTTCCACTGCCCAGGAAGAAATGGATGCTCAAGCGGCATTACCCAGTTTAGAGAATCCCAAGACCATCGGTGGAGGTATTGACGAGGCCTTGAGTACTATGATGGGAGACGCGCCGGCTTGTCCCACCTGCGGACATATAACCGTTCGGAACGGGAGTTGTTACAAGTGTCTAAACTGCGGGGATAGTTTGGGGTGCAGTTAAAAAATAGAACAGGTACTTTATTGCAAAGAGAAGGACATAAAAGTGTCCTTCCCTTAAACTGTTATGAAGATTTATACCAAAACCGGTGATAAGGGAGACACTTCACTCTTGGGGGGCAAGCGTGTAAATAAGAATTGCGTTGAGATGCACGCTATCGGCGAAGTGGACGAATTGAACGCAGTCCTTGGTATCCTGTTGAGTTTTTTTTTAGAGAGAAACGAGATGGGACAAACAATTCGGGAGTTGACAAGAGTCCAGCATCGTTTGTTTACGGTTGGTTCTAACCTTGCCGCTCTCCAAACAGATTTGGTCCAAGTGCCCAAGCTTGTGGAAGAAGACGTGAGAACTTTGGAACAATGGATAGATTGCATGCAAGAAGATCTTGAGCCTCTTCGGCATTTTATTCTGCCCGGTGGAGACCGGCTCGCGGCTTATTGTTTTTTTGCTCGGGCGCTGTGCAGGCGCGCGGAGCGTGAGATCGTTGGATTGTGGGATGAACAAAACAACATGGATCCTCTCTTGCTTCAATATATAAATCGTTTGAGTGATGTCTTATTTGTTCTTGGAAGGTGGGTGAATAGAAAACAGAATGTAGAGGATGTAAAATGGGAGAAATAGAGTTGAACAGAAAGGTATCCTATGGTAATCTTGGGGCAGTTGTCATAGTTTGCAGGCAACGCATAGAGGATTAAATCAAAAAAGAAAAAAGGGCTAATGGCGGAATCGGTATACGCGCGACACTTAAAATGTCGTGGCCTCTGGCCTTGTGGGTTCGAGTCCCACTTAGCCCACCAAAATCAATTATTTTCCAACTCGTGTCGGTAATAGTGATGATAAATCGACACGATGGCCAGGAACAGCGCCGCGATGATAGGGCCGATGATGAAACCCGAAATTCCGAACATAAAAATACCGCCCAAGGTGGAAAACAAAACGACGAGCGGATGCATTTGAATGTCTTTTCCCACCAAGACGGGACGTATGAGATTGTCAACCGTGCTTATCACCAACACGCCAAAAATGAGTATGGTAAGGCCCTGCCATATATTTCCGAACAAAAGCATGGCAATCCCGGCCGGCAACCATACCAACCCGGGCCCCATGGCCGGAATGACGGAAAGCATGGTCATGACGAAGCCCCAGACAAAGGCCCCTTCAATGCCTGTTACCCAAAACATGATCCCTCCAAGGAGACCTTGCACCGCGCCTACCGCGAAGGTCCCTTTGATAGTGGCTCTGGTAGTGGAAGTGAAACGCTCGAAGAGCATACTTTCGTATGTGTCACCCAAAGGAGAGAGCATCATAAGTTTTTTTATGATTCGTTTTCCGTCTTTAAAAAGATAATACAAAGTATAAAACATCATAAAGAGCATAAAGAAAAAGCGCAGTGAATTTTGGGTGATGCTCTTTACAGTCTCGAATATATAAGCACTCATTTTTTGAGTCAGAGAACTCGCGTAATTTGTCCATTGGGCCTGTATATCTTGTATATACGGAGCCAAAGCCGTATTTTGCACCCACTCTGCCAAGTCTCCTACATTGCTCAGCACGCGGTTTTGGTTGATTGCGTTATACAAGCTTATTGATTCATTTACCAAGAGCACGGTCATAAGGACGAGGGGAAGAAACAAGATCACAAAAACCAGCACCAAAGAAATAATGGCGCTTAGCCCGCTTATTTTTATATAACGATGCAAAAAATTGTACATCGGATAAAACAGCACAGCCACAATGGCGGCCCAGAATATGGGATATAGAAATGGACGTATAATATAGAGCATGGCAAGAGCCAACATGATAATAAGCCCAAAAAAGAAAGCTGATCTCATGGTGCTGAACCGCACTTTTTCATTGTTTGGCATATAATTTTGAGTATATTGATATAATTGTATCAATTTGAGAAAGCTTTCACAATCCCGATGAAAAAACCACGGATTTATGCCTGAGTTTCTATTTTTTCTTTTGGGTAAATATACTCCGTATCACATCTTGCACATCAGCCTCATTTATAAGTATGTCATCCACGGGGAAAGAGCTCAGAAGCTCTATGGCAACAGATTTTGCTTTCGATTTGGGCACTTCGAGCACCACTCTTCTCGGAGTTTGTTCTTTTATGGTTCCAAGGCTTTCTAATTCTTTCTTGGTGATGTCCTTTTTAAAAGTCACCTCGAGTATCTTGTGGTCTACATACTCATCCATAAGTTTTTTGAGAAGCCCATCATACATCACAGAACCGTGATTTATGATGATAACCCGTTCGCAGAGCTCTTCCACGTCTTCCATGTAATGCGAAGTAAGTATGATTGTGATTTTTTTTTCTTTATTATATTTTTTCAAAAATCCTCTGATATTATTTTGGGATACCACGTCGAGGCCGATGGTTGGCTCATCGAGGAAAAGCACTTTTGGAGAATGAAGAAGCGCGGCCACGAGTTCGCATTTCATGCGCTGGCCAAGAGACAATTTTCGAACTTGCACGTCCAGAATATCCCGTATATCCAGAAGTTCGGTGAGTTCATCGATAGTTTCCTTGAATTGCGTATCCGGTACTTCGTAAATTTCTTTATTTAAAATAAAGCTTTCCATGGCCGGCAGATCCCACCAGAGCTGGTTTTTTTGCCCCATCACCAAAGCGAATTGTTTTTGGAATTCTTTTTGGCGTTTCCATGGGGTAAAACCGAGCACTTTGGCTTCACCTGTCGTGGGGTACAGAATTCCTGAGAGCATTTTTAGAGTAGTGGTTTTGCCCGCTCCGTTCGGCCCGAGGAAACCCACTAATTCTCCTTCTTCAATGGAAAATTTCGCATTTTGCACGGCATGAGTAAAAAGTTTTTCTCTATGAAACAGACTTTTGATTGAATTCAAGAGCCCGACTTGTTTTTTGTGGTATTCGTAGGTTTTGGAAAGATTTTTTACTTCAATGACGGGCATATTATGATTTTTATGTACTGTGCAGATAGTATCAAGGAAACGGCATTTTGTCACGGTTGACGCTACTGTGGGATTGTTTCTATTTTAGCTCGAAGCGCTGGAGTATCGCTTGAGGGCGCTGTACCAAAAGCGCCGGGCGATAGAGAATAAAAGAATAGTAAAAAACAGCGTGTACAGTAAGATATACCAGGGCCAATGTCCGATAAGCAGCGAGGCACTCACCCAGCCATCGAACGCGATCGGTATGAGAGTGAGCGTTATGATGCGGATGCTTTTCGGGAACACGTCAAGCGGATATTTGCCCATGGTGTTGAGCGCTTCCCACGCATCATTTATATTATCGATGCGCAAGAACCAGAAACTGAGCGTGTTGATGATAAGCGACACTGAGTAGCGGATAATGACCGCGCAGACTATCACGAGTATGGCCGCCACTATATATACGGGTCTGACTTCGATGTGGAAACGCGTTATGATCCATGTGAGGACAGGAATATGCAGTAGGAGGAGACGGTAGAGACTTCGCATCACAAAGGTATGGGTGGAAATGAGAAACAGCGATCCTACAGGACGAGTGAGATACATATCGAGTTTTCCGTCTGTTATAGTGTCCGGAATATTCCACATGTTGTATTTCACGAACATGGTAAAAATTTCATCCACGATTACCCAGAGCAAGGTCAAGAGATACACTTCGTGTTTTTCCCAGCCCGCGATCGCGGGGGTGTGCGCGTAGATTACTTCGATAATAATGGCCATCATGCCGAGCCAAAGCGCGTTCGAAAACATATGGAGCCAGGTATCGGCGCGATACTCGGCTTCGTAGGAAACCGCGTTTAAAAAAAGGCGGCGGTAGATGCGCGATTGTTTTATCATATTCCCACTCCTTCATATCTTTTTAGTCCGCGTCTCCACATGATCCAGCACAAGAAGCCAATGGCTCCGACCCAAGCGAGCCCCGACAGGAGTTGTTTTGCCGCTTCCAAAGCTTCCATTTGATTGAGGTATATCTGGGCCGGCACGTAGGCCATAAACGCAAAGGGCAATACATCTGCCATGCGCTGAAAAATCGCCGGGAAAAAGGAGAGCGGCGCGATCATGCCGGAAAACACAATGGATACGATTTGAATGGCGTGCTCGGTGGCCCGTACTTCGCCCAGCCAAAAAGCTCCAATTCCGACGCCCCATTCGATAAGATGTGAAATAAGAAATGAAATTATGAGACTGCCGGCGAAAAAGAATATTGTCGCAATGTCAGCCGGTTTATGTATATAAGCCGGAGCAAAGAGAAAGACGCCGCTAAGAAGAACCAGAGCGATAATCACTGAAATTATTTTGTATGAGGCCTCTGCGATGAATTGCTTAAAAAAATAATTAACCGGTTGGGTAAGCATCACACTCAGATCGCCCTGCATAATATGCAGACGTATGTGTCTGCCGGTGTGAGAAGTGAATCCCAAGCTTACGAAGGAGAGAATAATATAATAAGTGACGATGTCTTCCCGCGTATAGCCCGCGATTTCAGGTCGTGAGCCGTAAATGGCGAGCCAAAGAAAAGGAAAAATCAAAAAATGCACCATGTCCACGAGAGCCCAAATAACAAGGCGAGCGCGGTATATAAGGTAGCGTTGGGTATAATTCGCGTAGATGTGATAATAGGCTTTGAAGGACATGGAGATATGGTATCAAAATTCAGCAAACTAAAAAACCCCGCTATGTCGGGGTTTTTTTTGGAGTCTCTATCTTTAGGCGGCTTCTTCTAAGCTTTCAGGGTTCGGTACTTTGTCTTTTTTTTCTTCTTCACCCGGTTCCCAATCTTTTTCCCATGTGGCTCTATTGAGCTCATCTTCCACATCTCCTAATTCATTCGGATTCATGCCTTTTGGTAGACCTTCAGACATATAATTTTGATTAAAAAATAACTAATGAAGTATAGCAGAAAAAGCTTATTTTGTCAATGTTTTGACACTTCAGCTCGAAGCGCTCGCGTAGCTTCTAAGGGCGATTTTCCAGATTATACGACAGACAATAAAACTGAGGACAGCCGCGAGAAGGGCTCCAACGATGAGGAGAATATCAAATTCCTTGGTCAAAAGTTTAACCGGAACCGTAGTCACGAAAACGAGAGGAAGCACAAAGGTATAAACAACGCGGGCTATGCCACGGTATATGTCGGTTGGGTAGCGGGCCAGATCCTGGAATCTCCATGAAATGGCATTGGTCGACCAGCCTTCTATGGATTTGAAGCTGATTGTTTTGACCGAAAGCATGACAGCGTAAAGAACCATTTGTCCGCACATAAGTGTTAGAAAAAATACGGGTAGGCGCAGAATAGTCTCGAAGAGGGGTGCTTCTCTTAAGCCGGCGAACACAATGAATATTCCCACGATGGAACGCCCGGCGTCTTCCAGATCCATTCTATGAGTGCTTACTATGAATTGCGGATCTACCGGTTTTACGAGAAGCCAATCCAAATCCCCGCGTTTTACTAAGCCATCGAGTTCACTTACTCCGCCTTTAAAAAGTATCCATGATAAAGAACTGGTAATCATAAATACCCCTATGAGGACCAGCATATCATTATAAGTCCAGCCGGCTATGTTCGTGACATGATTAAATAAAATAACAATAGAAACATAGATGCTCAAGGATTCAAGACCGGTTAAAAAGACAAAGAGCCAAAAACGGACGCGGCGGTAAGAAAGCGCGCGCATGGCGTTTGCTTTGAAAAAGATGGCGTAGAGTTTGAAATAGCGCGACATATGCTTATGGGTTACCTTCCGACGGCTTCAAATTTTTTTATGCCTCGTGTCCAAGCGAGTTTGATGATCAGCACAAAAATAAGAATCCAAACTGCGGCAGTGGCGAGAAGCCGGGCGTCCAATTCCATACGACCCAAAAATATCTGTATGGGCACATACAATAAGAATTGAAAAGGCGAATAACGGTTTACGGGCGCGAACCATTCCGGGAAGAGATCGAGAGGGAGGGAATTTCCGTTGAGGAGATTGCTGAAAATGAGAAACATATATACTATGGGTCTGCCATTGATCATCCAAAAAGAAGACAAAGCCGCGAAATAATAAATGAGATAATAAAACAAAGCCGCTACTACGGTCATGCCGGAGAAAGCAATCCATCCGGCCGTATTTGGGAGCTCTGTATACGCGCCAAACAGCAGAAGCAGTATCGCGATCACAGGAGACAAGAATATCGCGTTGATCGAAACCTTGGCGAATAATTTTAAGCAGTTTTCAATGGAAAAACTGAAAGGTTTGAGCAGATAATTGCTTATTTCGCCTTGATTGATTTGTTCGCAGACATCAAAACCGAGTCCTACGCCTTCTGAAACCAACATAAGGAGAAGTGTCAGCAAAACATAATACAAGACAAGATCAGGCAGCGAGTAGGTACCGAGATGCTCTCCGCTTTCATAGACTGAAATCCACAGGTACATAATGCCACTCAGGCTCAGTATGTGGCTGATTACCAAGAGACCCAGGTTCAGCCGGTATTGCAGCGCCGCGGAGACTGCGTTTTTGTAGGAGAGAAAATATTTTTTCATGCAAAGAAAATTTATTCGGGCGTCTTACCTTATCTGTTCCCTTTTAATGTATCTCCATTTTCCTGTCGGCAAGGTATTAAGTTTTAATTTTCCTATTCTGATCCGTTTCAGGGACAATACATGATAACCCAGTATGCCAAACATTTTTCTGATTTGTTTGTTCTCTTTTTTTAGGATAATGGTAATAATACTGCGTTTTCCTTTATTCCATTTTTTTGCGATGTGTATGCCTTGGACAAATTCGTTTCCTAATTTCATGCCATGTCCCAGCACTTTTTCCGCGGGCCTTGAGAGCCGGTTATCTATGCTTATTTCGTACTCTTTTTCAAGCTCATGGCAAGAATGGGCCAATGTTTTGTCATTGCTTAAAAGAACCAATCCCTCGGATTCTTTGTCCAATTCCTCAACAGAGAAAATATTTTTGTTTGGGTTTTGTTTTGCGTTTCCAATGACGTTGTGAGTACGGAGTAGATCAAAAATTGAAGCCTCCCGCTCTTTGCCCGCATCGCAGATGTAATCAATGGGTTTGTTGAGTGCGATATATGTGAGTCTTGGCCTTGCTTCAATTTTATTTTTTATTTTTTGAATTTTTGTTAGGTCCGAATCGGACACTGATACTTTGTCTTTTTCCGGGTCAATCATCACTCCCATACGGGTGATAATTTGACCGTTTATTGTTATTTTGCCGGCGGCAATAAGCTCTTCTGCCTTGCGACGTGAGGCGATACCGAGATCGGCTATATGTTTTTGGAGGCGAATAAGCATAGAGACAGGGGTCTGATAATACGCTGATGAGCGGCTCGGTTGAGTTGAATAAATCGGATTGATAAAGGATCACTTCGCGAGCAAGATTTTTCTTTTTGATTCGGGGAATTTCTCTATGGCATAGCGCAGAGCCGTGCGTGGCATTTTATTTTTGCGTTTCATCACGAATTCAAAGACTTCTGTGGGGAATACATTACTTGCTTCTTTGAGCATCCAACCATAGCCTTTTTGTACCATATTGTCTTGATCCATCAAGAGCAAGTCGGCCGCTTTGAGGACGTCATCAAGACATTTTTTCCCCCTTACGGAAACAATCAAGCTGACAGCCGATGCCCGTCTGACCCAGCGGTTTTTTGATTTGACCCATTTTTTTATTTGGGGAATAAGTTCGGGAAATTTTGAGATCAAATATCCGAGCGCGTGGGTGCACAGATCATCACACATACCCCAGTTTGTAACATAGGTTTTTATCCATTTTTCAAACGTTTTGAATTCAGCCTTCGTGTAATCAACTCTCAGGCGAAACGCCCAGTCAAAAGCTATGGAAGCTTCTTCATTATAGTTTGAGGCGAGAAGTTGTTCGGATATTTTATATATGTTTTTTTTAGGAAGATCTTTGAGGAGTTTGAAATAATTTTTGGCGATTTTTTTTACGATAGGAGCGCGCACGCCATAGAGTTTGACCGGTTCTTTGAAAAAACCGAGAGAACAGGTTTTGTATGCCGGTTCTATATGGGATTTGAGTTCGCGGCGGATCGTGGATAGGGGCATATGACGAGAGTATGAATAGTATGAACGCGATGGATAGAGGCAAATTGATGTCTGATTTTCAGATGCTCTCTGTATTTAATCGTATTTATGCTTATTTTTCAATAGAGATGAGGGGCATGTGTTACAAATTTATAATTTGAAATTTTTAATTTTTAAACAATTTTTAATGATGTGATATCGCGTGAAGAGTTGTTGTTTGTGTGTGGTTTATACTTTCTGTTTAAAGGTTTATCAAGTCTGGCGCTTGATTTAAATTCATAGCATTAAATGTAAGTTTGGAAGCGTACAGTTATTTGACAAAGATTAACTTATATATTATTTTTCCATGCGTCTTCGATTTTTGTTTCCATCGACCTTAAGGAGAAAAAAGACCATGCGTTCTTTGGACGACAAGATGGGCAAGGGACAGCGTCCGCCCCGCGGACTGCGTAAGCACATCCGCCTGAAGAAGGCGGAGGAGAGGAGGGGGCGTAAAGTCGCAGAGTAGCCGGTCTCGGTTCGCTACTGGGTCTGCAAGGCGGAGAAGGGACCGCACTGGCACACGGTGACCTGTAACCACCACAACCGCTGGGGGGATAACCCTTGCCGTAGGTGCGGAGCCGCAAGGCCTCGGTCGCCCGAATCGATCGAGCTCCCGGCCTAGCCGTCTTTGCTCTGAGCCGCACTGGATTTTGACAGGGTCGGCTCGGAGAATTCAAAAAATACTCTTTATTAAGAGTATTTTTTGTAAGCTCAGCCCCGTTTCATAGTTCAAAGCATCTCCGTTATTGTTTAGTATCTGTATGATTCCGGTTTAAAAGGTCCGTTTTGATCCACGTCTATATACGCGGCTTGTTCCTGGCTGAGCTTCGTCAGTTTCACGCCGATTTTTTCCAGATGCAATCGTGCCACTTCTTCGTCCAATTTTTTGGGCAGGGTGTATACGCCGATTTTGTAATCATTTTTCCATAGTTCCAATTGCGCCAGGACCTGATTTGAAAAACTGCTGCTCATTACAAAACTGGGATGACCCGTGGCGCAGCCCAGGTTCATAAGCCGTCCTTCGGCAAGCATGTATATTTCATGTCCGTCCGGGAATATGTATTTATCAACCTGCGGTTTTATGTTTACGCGTTTTACATCAGATTGCGCATTGAGAGGCTCCACTTGGATTTCATTATCAAAATGTCCGATATTCGCGACTACGGTCTGATCTTTCATGCGCTTCATATGTTCAAGCCGAATCACATCTTTGTTTCCAGTGGCCGTAACATAAATGTCTGCTCGGCCAAGTGTATCTTCCACGGTGGCGACTTCGTATCCTTCCATCGCGGCCTGGAGAGCGCAGATAGGGTCTATTTCCGTGACAATCACTCGCGCGCCCTGGCCCTTGAGAGCTTGAGCGCAGCCTTTGCCCACTTCGCCGTAACCGCAGACTACTGCGGTTTTGCCCGCGATCATTACATCCATCGCGCGGTTGAGACCATCCACCACCGAATGTCGGCATCCGTATATATTGTCGAATTTGCTTTTGGTTACCGAGTCATTTACGTTTATCGCGGGGAATAAAAGTTTTCCTTCTTTGGCCATTTTGTACAAGCGATGAACTCCGGTGGTGGTTTCCTCGGATACGCCTTTTACGTGTTTTGAAATTTCAGTCCACTTTTTTGGATTTTTTTCGTATTCTTTTTTGAGAAGTTTCATGAGTTCGCGCGTGTCTTCGCCTTCTGTGGAATAATTTTGATCCAGGAGGGTCGGGTTTTTTTCAGCTTCAAGGCCTTTGTGAATGAGAAGCGTGGCATCTCCCCCATCGTCTACAATAAGATTCGGCCCTTTTTCATTGCCAAAGTCCAAAGCTCGCTCAGTACACCACCAATACTCTTCCAGGCTTTCTCCTTTCCACGCGAAAACAGGAACGCCGGCTTTGGCGATGGCGGCCGCGGCGTGGTTTTGAGTGGAAAAAATGTTGCAGGAAGCCCAGCGGACAGAGGCTCCAAGAGCGCAAAGAGTTTCTATGAGGACAGCGGTTTGTATGGTCATGTGCAGAGAACCGGTGATATTCACGCCTTTGAGAGGCAGCTCTGCCGCGTATTTTTCGCGAATGGCCATAAGGCCGGGCATTTCTTTTTCTGCTATTTCAATTTCTTTGCGGCCGAGATCCGCAAGAGTGATGTCAGCGATTTTGTAGGATTCAGAACCTGTCATGTTGTTTGTGTGAATGCCTTAGTATAAATGTGGACTATAGTATATCGTTTTGAGATTCCGGTCAATCCCGTGTGTATGATTAGTAATTTTCAATTTGTAATTTTTAATTACTGCTTACCTTGTATCCCGCCCGCCTGCTTGCGAGTTTTTAATTTTTGATGAATGAATCCCTCCTCAGTTTGCTATGGAGAACTTGTCCCAAAGGCGTAGCCGGCGAAAACCAATACAAAAATGCCGGCTGTGTTTAAGAGATAGGTAATGAGCGACAAGTATTTTGGTTTGAAATTCACCAATCCGAAAAGCGCGATGCCTATTTCATCCGGCAGTGGAGAAGCAATAAGCAGACTGGCGAGAAATGGGACTCCAATGAGAAAAACGCGTTTTTTGGTAAAGCGTTCCATGCGCTGTCGTCTGTGTTTGGGTATGAGCATGGCGGCGATGAGCTTTAATTCTTGCAGTATGGTGCCGTTGATGAATCTGAACATTAAAAGATCCGCGATCATGGCTCCAAAACCCCCGAGCAAAGCTGTGATTATAGGGTTTAATCTGGTTCCCAACTCCATCAAATATAAACCGCCCGCCGCCGCGGTAAAAGTAATGGGAAATAAAAAACCCGCCACTATGGCGCTCGGATAACCCGCTCCATTGAGAGAGTCTGCCAGCAAATCGAAGACTCCGGTTAGAAACAGAATAAAGGCAAGACAAACAGAGAGGATGAAGCCGATAGTATATTTGTATTGCTTCAAGGCTTTGATCATAGTAGCACGGATCCGTGAACAAACTGATTATGTGTTTATCCGCGGTATAAGACAAAACTCAAATAGCCTATGTACATAAGGATAAAAAGGATGCCTTGCCAGCGGTTTATTCTATGTTTGTCGTGAATGAACATAAAGGCGAACAGAAACATGGTGGCCGCGACATTTGCCGCGATGTCCACATTTATACTCGGGGCGAAAGCCAAAGGCTGCATGGTGGCGGTGAGGCCGAGAATCCAGAATATGTTGAATATGTTAGAGCCAACCACATTGCCTACCGCGATGTCGTCGTGTTTGTGGATAGCGGCAAGGATCGAAGTTATGAGTTCGGGAAGAGAAGTGCCCACCGCCACTATGGTGGCTCCTATAAGAAGCTCTGAGAGTCCGGCAAGACGAGCGAGTATAATGGCATTGTCTACTAAGATTTTTCCTCCGATGAACAAGGCGATGATGCCGGCTAAAGTAAAAAGTATCGATTTTCCTTTTGAATATAATTTTATCTCATCCCCTTCTGTCTCGTCCGTTTTTCCATGGTCTCCTTTTGCTATTCCAAAGGTGTAATAGAGAAAAATAATAAAGAACGCGAGTAAAGCGAGCCCGTCAGATCTGGAGAGTTCTGTCGTGATTTTGCCGTCGATGAACGCGTCATTGCCCATGATCAATATAAGGATCGCGGCGAGAAGGGCCATGGGGATTTCTTTCCACGTTGTCGCGCTTTTTACCTTAAGAGGGAGTATGATGGAGGCGATTCCAAGGATCAAAAGTATATTCGCGATATTGCTGCCGATTACGTTTCCGATGGCTATTTCCGTGCTTCCTTTGATTGCTGAAAAAATATTCACGATTAACTCGGGCATTGAAGTGCCAAAAGCCACTACCGTGAGCCCGATTACGATGTTTGGGATTTTGAAAATTTTTGCCAGAGAGGCTGAACCTCTCACCAATATCTCTCCGCCGAATAAGAGAATGGCGAGGCCGGTCGTTATAAGAACAGCGGGTATTATCATAGTGGAATAGGATAAAATATGGGCTATTATACCAAGCGACAAGATTGGAAGCAATAATTATTTACAAGTTTTTTCCGAAATGTTACCGTACTTTGCATGGAGGTGCTTTTATGAGGAGGGTCATAGGAAAGAGTATAGGAAAGAGTTTCGTGCTTGTGAGAACCGTTTTTATAGCGGTTGTCATTGTGGGGGTTTTTACAGTCGCGGAATGGCGGCTGCCGGACAGAGCTTTCAAGTTGTTCATCTCGATTTGTCTGAGAGAAAAGTGATGAGGATTCTGTTCTTTATCGGCGATTGGTTTTTGTTCATGGGCGTCATACAAGGCTATGACTACCATGTTTTTTGGCTGAAGACTTTGGATTTCTTCTTTTTCGTCTTGCTCATCTTGGTGAGCTACGATGAACTTTGCGCGGGTGAAGTCTGAACTCTTGCATTACAAAACCGTCCCCATGCCTCGCGAGTCTCAGAGTTTATTTGAGATTTGCGAGGAGAACGGACGGTTTTGTTTGTTTTGGATCGTTCGATGTTAGAATTTAAAATTTTCTTTGTAGGCGTCTTTGTATCTTTGAGAGAATTCATCAATGGTGAACGAATGATTTTGAGTGCCGTATTGCTCTATGGCGTAGCTCGCGGCTACGCTGCCAGCTTGCCCGCAGGTTTTAAGATCATGGCCTTTGGCATAGGCTGCGAAAAATCCGGCGCGATAGGCATCGCCCGCGCCGGTGGGGTCGTCCACCGAATGGGGTTTGCATGCTTGGATTTCTATGGTTTCACTTCCTTTTGCCACTCTCGATCCTTTTTCTCCGAGGGTCGTTACCAACACATCCACATGTTCCAGCATCTCAGAAGCGTCCCAGCCGGTTTTCTCTTGGATGAGTTTCATTTCATAGTCATTGGCAATGAGGAAATGGGCCTGTCCCATAAGCATGGCCATTTCGCGGCCGGATAAAGCGGTAATTTGCTGGCCAGGGTCTAGCACGATCGGTATATTGCGCTCATAAGCTTCTTTGGCATGCTTTATCATGGTTTCTTTTTTTGATGGGGCGATAATGGCGAGCTCCATGTTTTCTGTTATGGTGTCTAAACTTAATTCAGGTCCTTCTTCTCCGGCTCCGCTGTAGAAGGCGGTAATTTGGTTGTCGTCTTTGTCTGTAGTGATGTGGGCTGAAGCGCTTAGACGTTGTTCGGATTTTCGAATCCGCGCTGTTTCAATATTTTGTTTTTTAAGCGCCTCAAGATAATCCTTGGCGTCTGTACCGAGCACTCCAAGGATAAGCGGTTCGCCTCCGAGAAGTTTCATGGTATAGGCGATATTGCCAGCGGTTCCGCCAAGATTTTTTTTAAGTTCATCCACCACAAAACATACATTCAAGATGTGGATTTGGTCTGGCAAGATATGATTTTTGAAGCTATCCGGGAAATCCATGATATAGTCGTAGGCGAGAGAGCCGGAGATAAGGATGGACATACTTTGTTAATTTTTATTTAGAAATTAAGAATGTGGGATTGTTTAAAAATTATAAATTTCAAATTAAAAATTGTTTCCGTAGGTATTGATCATAGAGCCGGATCAAGTTTTGTATTTCCGGAGTAATTGATGAAAATGACTTTTGGTCTATTGTCCGTATGGGCACTATTTTCCCTGAAGTATTGGTGAGAAAGGCTCCTTCAAAATCGAATATTTTATTCAATTTTATGTTTTGTTCTTTTATTTTGTATCCGTTTTGTTTCGCGCAATCTATGACAGTCTGCCGCGTAACTCCATTGAGAACTTTATCAAGAGGAGGGGTATAGAGGATTTTATCTTTTATGAGAAAGATATTTGAACGCGTCCCTTCGAGCAGACACCCTTTTGAATCTGCTAGGAGCATGTCATAAGCTTTTTTTTCTCGCGCTTCTCTAAAAAAAAGATAGCTGGGTAGCATGTTGAGCGTTTTCGCTTGAGGAAGGAAACGTTCGTATACTCTACTTGAGACGGCCACGCCTTGTTTGTAGATTTTTTTGTCGGGGTATGAAGGAGCGAGTAGTATGATATAGAGCCGGGCCTTGTCCGGGTCTTTGTCGCCTATAAGAAGAATTTTTATGTTGGCTGTGGGGATTTTATTTTTTTTGATTAGATCTTTGATCCATTGTTCTACATTTTTTTTTGTAAAGCCGTGTTTGAGTTTTATTATTTTTGCCGAATCAATCAGACGTTCAGCATGTTTGTCGGGAAAATAGAGTTTGTCGTTTCTCAGACGAATATTTTCGTAGACCCCAAAGCCATAAGAAAATTCTATGTCGTCAAGATTAATAAAGGCTTTATCGGTTTTGCTGAGAATTCCATTACAAGAAAAATGAGTGCCTAGCATATGAGAACTTTTTTCAAAGTTTTTTTATTTTCTAGATGTTTTTTTTGCTTGGGAGATAAAATAAAATTATCTGTCCGAATATAAAAAGCAGACTTGAACTGAGCGCTGAACCTATACAATATAAACAGATCGCTTTGATTACGAATACTTGCAAATAAGTAAACCACAGCGAGGCGAGAAGCCCGGCCCAGGTGAAATAGGCTGTGTAACGTAGAAGATTTTCTTTTTTGCGGTCAAGATAAGCTATCGTTAAAATTAAGATCAGAAAATAGTAGAGAGCCCCGAGCAGAGCTACGGGTAGTCCCAACACATGCGAATATGAGCTCGTTGCCACCGTTTCACAGCCTTTGAGAATGGAACAGGATGGTATCTGCCCCATATAATCCTTAAAGCTCAGGTATGAGGCATCCGAGAAGCCAAAGAGGGCGCTTATGATCATCGCGAAGGGGAGCCATTTAGGAAGCATTGATTGTGCTTTCGATGAGTTGTTTGAATTGTTCATAAGTCCCTGGATTGCTGATTCGTGTTCCATTTAAGAAAAAGGTTGGAGTCCCGGGAATACCCGAAGCAATACCGCTTTTATAATCTCGGTCGACTCGGTTTTGCGTTTCTTTTGATCGCAGATCTGTTTTGAATGTTTCGAGATCAAGACCAAGAGAAGAAGCGAGATTTATAAAAAATTCCTCAGGATTGTTTAGGCCGGTCCAGTCTGTTTGGGTATTGAACAGACTGTCGTGCATTTCCCAAAATTTTCCTTGTTTAGCGGCCGCTTCGGCCGCTTCGGCCGCCGGCTGGGCGTTTGGATGGATTTGCTTTAGAGGAAAATGTCGGTACACCAGATATAATGTATCGGGCAACTCTTCGGATAATCGTTTGAGTAGCGGATATGTAGCGGCGCAGGCCGGGCATTGGAAATCACTGTATTCCACCAGCACGGCAGGAGCTTGCTGATTCCCTTTGCCATGGTCCAACTCATTTATTTCTTCTGCCAGCTTTGCACTTTTTACGTTGGCAGTTTTTTCTCCTGAATTTGATCCTAATTTAGCCAAAATAATAAGCAAGAGAACAGTGCCGAGTATGAAACCTCCCCAGAGGAAAATACTTTTTAGGTTATTTGTTTGCATACTAAATAAGTAAAATATTGATATTCGAGTTAAAAATATTTTTTTTGAAACTAATGTAGGTCAATCTCATTTTGACACAAAAAGATTCTTCGGGCAACAGAGAGTCTGGCTAGGTATTTTTCAATTCAAGAACAGCGAGGCTTTCTATATGAGGTGTGCGCGGGAAAAAGTTGTACAGTTTAAAGAATCGTGGAGTGTAATTTTCGCCCAGCAATTTTATGTCTCTGGCCTGAGTAGGTATATTGCAAGAAAGGTATATAACACGTTTTGGTTTCTTTGCGTGGAGTGTTTCAATAATTCGTTTATGGAGGCCTGCCCGCGGCGGGTCGAAGACAACAATGTCGTTTGGGGAAATGAGATCAAGGGCTCGTTCGGCCGGCAGACAGAAAGCCTCAATATTTTTTAAACCGAGCTTATCTATGTTTTCTTTTGCGTATTCTATGGCCTCTTCATTACTGTCCACCAAGATAGCTTTACTTAGAATATGAGAAAGAGGAATACTTATAGCTCCCACTCCTGAGTAATAATCGAGCAAAGTGGCTCCCGGATCCACAAAGCTTGAGATGTCTTTGAGCGCTTGTTCGAAAACAGGAATGTTTATTTGAAAAAAACTGAGTAACCCGAATTTGAGTTTGGTACCCAACAGTTCCGCGTTTAAATGATGGAGTCCTTCATGGTGAAGCAGTTCGGTGGGCACAGAGGCCGGACTTTTGTGCGTGGAATAATAGAGCTGGAAACCAAGAAAATATTCAGACAAGGTCGGGTATTTGTTAAAGCGGATTCTATCTTTAATAAATAAAGCGGCTATGCTTTGGCCCTGTCCGTTACTTCGTATAATTAAAGACTTGAGACTTCTGATGGGTATTTTTTCTTCGTTTATCCATTTCAAAATATGAGCTGCGGACTTATTTATAATATCCTCAGCCAGGAGAGAACTTTGGATCGGCATTTTGTATTTTTTTCCTCTTTCAAAAAAAGCCAGAGATATTTTTTTATGTTCAAGTTCAGTAAAACTGAATTCTATTTTATTGCGGTACCCGTAGGAAGCTTCGTTAGCATAGTATTCCAGATTTTTTTCTTCCAAAGCAAGTCCTCCGTTTTTTCTATAAGCTTCCAAAGCTATGCTTTTTTTCATTTCCGCTTCATATGCCGGATCCATCATTTCCCAAGGCCCGGAAGAAAGAAAATGCGGCTCTTTGGGATTGATTCTGTGTGGAGAACTTTTGATGATACTTGTGGCGACAGTTTCTATATAATCTTTTTTATTTTTTATAATCTCAAACCCCAGTTCTTCATCCGGGAGCGCGTTCCACACAAAGGCCACTTTGCCATTGAACCTGCCTAAGCCTTGGCCGCCAAAGACAAGTTTTTCTATATATAAGGTATTCATGTTTTCACAGGATATAGTATGGAGGCTTATTGGTCAATGAATGATATATGAGCTTGAGATTGACATCCAAAGCTATCTATGGTATAAAATCTAGTCAAAAGTTTCTCCGACTGTTTTTTTCTCTTTATTAACACAAAATAAAGGGCAGAAGTCAGTCGGGAGAAACGCCCGACCAGTTGGCGGTCTGGGGCTCCGGCATGGCGCTGGAGTGAGAGGCTGCCATTGCGTAGGAGGAAGTCCCCATGGGACGACGTAGTAGGAGTGAAATCTCCGCGATCATGAGCGGAGCAGGTGTCGTTACCGCTGTCTGGACCAAGCTCGACGCCGCCGTGAGGAAGCTCGACAGCGCGGCTGCGGATGCCTGTCTCTATCGGCTGGCGACGGAGGAGGGAGACGATGTCATCCTCGAGATGGCGAAGGCTGCCGTGGCGGCACAGAAGAAGGGCACGGCGGCTCCTGTGGCGGCGCCGCAACTGCCGCCTCCGTCCGTCATAGACATCTCGAAGTTCTTCGCGCCGGTCGCGGACAGTGAGGCCATCATCCTGCTCACGCCGCAGTTCGGTAGCGAAGAGGCGGCGCGGATCGTGTACCAGTGCCGTCAGCTCGCCATGGACGAGGGCTACACCGGCTTCATCTTCTGGCGCGCCGCGGCCGGCTTCCTGTGGCGGACGCACGGTCCGCTTTTCGGCACCTGCCGCGAGAACTGGAAGTACCTCCAGACCTGGAGGCTGAAGAACGACCCGACCACGACCGACTCCCTGGCCTTCTTCGTCCCGCGGCTGCTCACTGGCAGCACGGGCAAGGCGGTCACGGACCAGCGCAAGCTCCTCGTCGAGACGCGAGCCAAGTACACGCTCCCCGAGCCCTTCCTCAAGGACTTTGGTTCGGCCGCGTACGTCGCCGGACTGACGCTCTCGCACCACCGCATCACGAGCGAGCGCACGCCGCTCGACCTGCTGTGGGCGCGCTGCGAAACGTTCCGCGAGGATGGCGGTCGCCTCGGCTTCGGCTTCTTCCTCGAGTCGAGCGGCCTCGGCTGCCTCAACTGGGACGACGGCCTCCCGGTCGACTTCATCGGCATCTTCCCCCTGGGGGTGGTGCCGATCCTCGGTCACTAGGATCCTCGGTACTGACACGAAGTCGGTACCTTGGTCCATCGGTCTTTGGGCCCCACCCGCAACGCATTTCGGTGCAACGCGCGTGAGGCTTCTTCTTTTATATACAAAATGTGATATACTTTTTTTGCATTATACCGACAGCACCGGCGTCCACGGATGCCGGCCGATAATGTCTGGCAACAGAATTGTAGAATTACAAAACGTACGCGTTTTGTAAGAACATCCCTGTTGTTTGTGGGTTCACACACCCCGTGTTGGACGTTAAGAGACAGCGGTTTCACATTCGATACAGCTCGGAGAGTTTTCAACGAGCAGTGGCACGGACAGCGCTCAACACTTTTCCACGAGGATGGCGGACGCCTCGACTTCGGCAACTTCAACGAGTCGAACGGCCTCAACTGCAACAACTGGAACGACGACAACCCGAACGACAACATCGGCATCTTCCCCCTGATGATGTGTGCACCCAAAAGACGATTCCTCTGAATCGTCTTTGACGTTATTTCAAACTGTGTAGCCACCCGCCGATCATTTTACCGATTACTGCCAGGCGTTCTGACAATTGCGCGTATTTGTTATTGTCCAGTGCTTTGATTTCCCAAAGAATTTGCAGAAAGAATTTTAACGCGTCAAATTGAGCACTTAATTTTTTAACAATGGCTAGCTTGTTTGTCCGTTCCGCATAACCGGCCGCGAGCGCCAGTGATAAAATATCGGTAAAAATTGCATCAATTTTTATACCCAATGAATACCGTGTGAGTCGTGGCAAATGAATTAAAAAACTATGCCAGAGTTTATAGGCGTTACTCAAACCATCAACGATCGGAATGTAGCTCTGGGGGGGGGGATTCCTAGTTTCGGATTGCGTAAGCAATTGCTTCATAGCTATGGTGATATTATTTCTATATCCAATCTTCTTGCCGCTTGGCAAGAGTTTGAAGTTGGAAAGAGTAAGAAATATGACGTTGTTCTGTTTGCGGATAGGTTAATGGACAACATCCTAGCACTCTATACGGATTTAGTAAACCGGACATATATCCACGGTGGTTATCGTGAATTTCGCATCAACGATCCCAAACCGCGTCTGATTCACAAAGCGAGTGTGCGCGACCGTTTGCTACATCATGCGGTACATAGAATGCTCTATCCTTTTTTTGATCGAATTTTTATTTTTGATTCCTTTTCTTGTCGGACCAATAAGGGCGTGCGTGCGGCGATTAACCGATTCAGAAAATGCGCGCACAAGGTCGGGCGCAACCATACACGCACAGTATGGGTCTTGAAATGTGATATTCGAAAGTTTTTTGCGAATATTGATCATGAAATTTTGTTGCGTATTCTTGATTATTATATTCCGGATAAAAGAATTGTGGATTTGCTGGAGAATATTATTGTAAGTTTTTCTATGACATCTGGTACTTCAGTTGGTTTGCCGTTGGGAAATTTGACCTCGCAGTTATTTTCCAACATTTATTTAGACCGACTCGATAGATGGGTGAAGCATCAGTTAAAAGAAAAGCATTATATTCGTTACGCGGATGATTTTGTGTTTTTATCCGCGGACAGAAATTATTTGCTGTCCTTGATTCCACAGGTGCAACATCTTTTATCCTGCACCTTAAAATTAGATCTGCATCCGAATAAATTTTTTTTAAAAACTATTGCGTCAGGTGTGGATTTTTTGGGCTGGATACACTTTTCAGATCACCGTGTACTTCGAAAAGTGACAAAACGGCGAATGACGAGAAAATTGGCGGAAAATTTCAAACCGGAAGTCCTGCAGTCGTATTTGGGATTACTCTCGCATGGGAATACGTTTAAGCTGCAAGAGACGATTAAGAATCAATTTTGGTTGGGCGGCACGCATATGTTAATGGGGTAGTAGAGCTACTATAAGTAAGTAAGCTTGATAAAGCCGTTTTTTTATTTTATAGTCAAAAGTCAATTTGCGTGAGACGCAAAGACATCGCAATGGATTGCGGCTTTTTTGCGTCTTGCGACCGGAATATCGGTTTCGAGACAGACTCGGGCTTTGCTCGGGTTTCAGGACGACAATTGGGTTTGAGAATGAAAAGAGGAGACAGCAAGTGAACAGGTTGGCCAAAATTTTTGTTGTTTTGTTCTATGTGTCTTGTTCCTGTCCTGAAGAGGACGGGGCGGTCATTGCGGATGTTTCGAGTTTTGGCAAGGACGCCGCCGCTTCCGTTGACACGACCGTGGCCGATATGAACGGCCAACTCGGGTTGTGCTACGTGGCTGAAGATGGCACGCCTTGCGACGATGAGAACGCCTGCACCACGGGCGATGAGTGCGAGGATGGACATTGCATCGGCGCCACGAGCGTGGTCTGCAAGAGCGACAGCGCTTGCGTGCCGACGAGCTGTGACCCACAGACCGGCTGTCTTATTGGCGAGACCTTGCCTGATGGCTCGGCCTGCAGCTTGGCTTGCCATGTGGAGGCTTACTGCGAAGCAGGCGACTGCTTGCCTGCCCAAGGCTCCAAGGTCCAATGTCCGAAGAGCGAGAACCCTTGCGTGGATCACCTGGAGTGCGACTCGGCCAACGGCCAGTGCACGATCCAGATCTTCAAGCCCGAGGGAGCTTCTTGCGACACGGACGTGAACACTTGCACGTTGGAGACCTGTGACGGTAACGGCCTATGCGCGGCTCAAGGCAAGAACGATTGCGCCGGCCTCAAGGCCATTGATCCGTGCTGGGCTTACCAGTGTTTGCCGGGCAAGGGTTGCGTGAAGCAACCGGGCGTGTTCTTCTTCAGCCTCTCTTGCGACGACGGGAGTCCTTGCACGATCAACGACGAATGTCAGCTCTCCGAGGGCGGCCTCGGTGGTTGCAAGGGAACTCCGCTGAAGACGAACGACGGCAACCCCTGCACCAGCGACTCCTGTGTCGCGGGTGAGGTCTTGCACGAGCCCATCAACGGCGCGCCCTGCGACGACGGCAACCCCTGCAGCGTCTCGGTCTGTGAGGGCAAGATCTGCGTCTACTACTCGCCGAGCGACTGCACAGACGGCAACCCCTGCACGGACGACGCCTGCAGTGACACCAGCGGCTGCGTCTACTTCGTCAACGACGGCAACCCTTGCGACGACGGCAACCCCTGCACCAGTGACTTTTGCAAGCAAGGGGTTGGCTGTGAGGCCGAAGTGCTGGTCGCGACGCCCTGTGAGGATGGGAGTCTCTGTAGCCTCGAGGACTTCTGCTTCGCGGGTGTCTGTCAGCCTGGCGCGAAGAGTCTCGGCTGCACAGACGGCAACCCCTGCACAGACGACGCCTGCCAACCGGCCAAGGGCTGCGTGTTCACGAACAACGCCAAGCCCTGCGACGACGGCAGCGCCTGCACCGAGGGGAGCTTCTGCAAGAACGGCTCTTGCAGTGGCTACGCGGTGCTGAAGACCTGCCTGGACAACAACTCTTGCACCGAGGACATCTGCACCCCGCTGATTCCGGACTGCGTCTTCCCCACGAAGACCGATGGCGTCCCTTGCGGCGGAGACAAGATCTGTCTCTCGGGCGTCTGCCTGTAGAGAGGCCTTTGTTCTTTTGATGATCCGGACCTGATATTCGTGAACTCAGGTCCTCGCTTCCCGTCTAGATGAAATATTCCTCTGAACAGGAAGAAAAAAGAAGTTATTTTGGCTTCTTTTTTATTTGAGATGAAAATTAAGTTTCCTTTAAGGAGCATCTAAATTTGCTTATGATCTTTGTCGTTAAAGTCTCCTGGATATTTGCTTTTAAACAGGCTAATTTTTTTGTTGGTATGTTAATTGAAGCTTTTTGTACTACTATGTTATACTTATTTGGTAGTAATTTCATTATTAGAATATAGGTCGGTTCTAATAATAAATCATTCTTAAAATAATATAGTATGGCTAAAAAAGTCGTCATGACCTTGGGGGTAGTATTTGTGCTCGTGGGTCTCCTGGGTTTTGTAAACGATCCGGTTCTCGGGCTGTTTGAAGTTGATCTTTGGCATAATCTCGTTCACTTGGTGAGTGGCGTGCTGGCTCTTCTTTTTGCCATGAAAGGAGAAGAAGGAGCAAAGATGTTCGCGAAAGTATTCGGCGTAGTGTATGCTTTGGTCGCCGTTCTTGGACTTTTGCTCCCGGGTGACATGCTCCTTGGTCTTATCGAAGTAAATTTGGCAGATGATTTGCTTCATGTGCTTTTGGCTCTTGTATTTTTGTATGCTGGTTTTGCCAAGGCGTCAGGAGCTCCTTCGATGCCCGCACAGAATCCTCCAATGTCTTCTTCCGGAATGGATTCACACATGCATTCGTAAAGCCGGGGTTTTGTCCTACGATATTTTGAAACCACACTCTATAAATCAGAGCGTGGTTTTTGGTCCCAATAAATCAGGTTGGGCCTGCCTGGCCCGAGTTTCGCATAAATGGTCCATTCGTATTCCACCGGGGCTGTTTGTTTGTCACGGATGGAACGGCGGATAGGTTGATTCTGGCGCGGTAAAATGGGACTTTAACATTTAAAGCCCCCACCGGGGAATATATCAAATTCTATGTTAGAATAATCTAAACTGCATATATCCAGGCTTGTATCGGAGATAAAATCGGTTTGAGCGGGCTTGATTTTCCGCAGCCTGTCGCGGGGATGACTTATTTGTTTTCCCTTAATCTGTCGTCGCTGGGTTGTTTTAGAGTTTCACGCTATGTCACAAAATTTCATTAAAAAAATACAGGCACTTGAGAATAAAATAAAAAAAGAAGGCTCCAGTCCCGCTGTCTTGCGTTCATTCAAGAGAATAATATGGGAGTATTATAAGAAAAATAAACGGGATTTTGATTGGAGAAATACAGATAATCCATATCACATTGCGGTATCTGAAATAATGCTTCAACAAACTCAAACCAAACGCGTGGAGCAAAAATATCTTGAGTGGATCAATAGTTTTCCGGATTGGCAAAGCTTGTCCTCGGCTCCTCTGAAAAAAATTTTACTGGTCTGGCAGGGCATGGGGTATAATCGTCGCGCAATAGCGCTCAAAGCCTGCGCTCTTAAAATTATAAAAGAATACAAAGGCTCTTTGCCTTCTGATTCTGAGACTCTCAAGACATTTCCACATATTGGGCCTAATACAGCCGGTTCCATTCTTGCTTTTGCGTTTAACAAGCCGTCCGTGTTTTTGGAAACGAATATACGCAGTGTTTTTATTTTTTTCTTTTTTTCAAAAAATAAAAAGGTGCGCGATCAAGACATTTTGACATTGGTGGAAAAAACTTTGGATAAAAAGAATCCCAAAGAATGGTACTGGGCGCTTATGGATTTTGGAGCTTTTTTAAAGAAAGAATTTCCGAATCCAAGCAGAAAAAGCAAACATTATTCCAGGCAGCCCAAATTTGAAGGTTCAAACAGGCAGCTGAGAGGCAGACTCCTGAAGCTCTTGTCAGAAGCCGAGGGTCTGAGAGCGGGACAGATCGCGGATGAGTTGAAATTAGATTCAAGACAGATAAGAATGAATTTGGAAAATCTGGAAAGAGAGGGATTCATCATTAAAAAACATGGCAGATTTATAATTGTCCCATAAGTATGCACCGTCATATGCAGTCTCAATTATCCAAAAAACAGCGGGCGAACATAGTTCTCCGCGAACTCAAAAAGTATGTTCCTAGTTCGAAGACTATTTTGGAATTTTCGAATCATTGGGAATTGCTCGTGGCAGTTATGCTATCGGCTCAGACCACGGACAAACAGGTTAATGTAGTAACCAGAACTTTATTTAAAAAATATCCGGACTTAAGACATTACCTCAATGCCAAAGCGTCTGAATTTGAAAAAGATATTTCATCAGTGAATTATTTTCGCAGTAAAGCAAAACATTTACTTGTCACCGCAGAACTCTTGCATAACAGATTCAATGGCTTGATACCCAAAACGGCAAAAGAACTCATGACCCTGCCCGGCGTGGGAAGGAAAACGGCGTTGGTGGTTCTCGGCAATGCCCATGGAATCGTTGAAGGCATAGCGGTGGACACTCATGTTGAGCGTTTGTCGAGATTGTTTGGTTTGAGCGCTGAAAAAAGCGTTGAAAAAATGGAAAAGGAACTGAGGGAGTGTATACCAAAAAGAGAATGGTTCCATTTTACAAATAGAATGATTGCATATGGCAGAGCCTACTGTCCTGCGCGTTGTCTTCACGATTCTTGTCCAATATACAACATTATCAAGAAGACAGGCGCTGTATTCACATGATCGGGATTATAAATAAAAATCCTTTTTTCTCAGTTGTATTATTACATGTAAGAAAAAAGGATTTTGGACGTCTGATAGACATCCTGTCTAGCTCTCCTTGGACTCGGAGATTGCTCCTTGCAAGATTCTTTGCCCTATGGCCGAAAGCGTGGAAACACGTTCACGGTTGGGCCCGTCCACATAGAGACGGAGCTTGCCTTCTGTACCGCTGGCTCTGAACATGACGTAGGTGTGGTCGGCCAAGTTGATTCTTGTGCCGTCCATGGTGTTTACGTCAAGAACGCTTGTGAATGATTTGCGAGCCACTTCTACGGCTCGCGCAAGGACATCCACCTTCGCGGAGTCTGAGACCTCGAAGCCATGCTCTTCGTGGTAGAAGCGCGGCAGTTCGGCGGCAAGTTCGCTGAGGAGCTTGCCGGTTCTCGCCATGATCTCGAGCATCTTCGCCACGGCAAAGACCCCATCATACCAGATGAAGCCGCCTTTCACAAAGGCGTACTTTGCCGAGTTCTCATAGGCAAAGGCTGCTCTTTCGCGCTTGATTGCCGTGCCGGTATCCGGCTGGCCAATCTTGCAGTAGCAGACTCGAGCGCCGAGCTCTTCGCAAACAGCTTCGATGAGCTTGCTGGAGTTTACCGGTGTTACCACGGTCTCGCCGCGTCTTACCAGGTACTTGGCAAAGATCGCGCCGATCACGTCTTCGCCGACAGCTTCGCCCTTCTCGTTGATGAAGAGGACACGGTCGGCATCGCCATCGAAGCAGACTCCCATGTGGCAGGAGTCGCCGACAACTCGACGCAGAGCTTCGCCGCAGCTCGAGGCACGGCATTCGCTCTTGCGATCTGGCACTTCCTTCGGCTCAGTAAAGATCTGGACCACATCACAGCCCAGGGCTCTGAACAAAGGTCCGGCAACTCCGCCTGCGGTGCCGTTGCCAGCATCCACGAGGAGCTTGGGGGCCTCTTCGCCAAACTTCAGAGAGCTGATGCCCTCGATGTCCAGTCGTTCAAGCAAGGCCCTCGTATAGATTGTTTCAGAGCGTTCAGTCGACACCCTTTGGCTGTGACCGAGGGACAAGGGTTTGGCGCTGTGAAGCCTTCCGGATTCGAACCAGCGCTCTATCACACTAGTGACCTCTATGTCACAGTAGGTGCCATCGCCATTCACCAAGATGATCCCAATCCGGTTCGGCTCCATGTGAGAACCGGTGATCTCGATGCCCCCATCTACAGCGTCCTCTCCCAGGAAGCTCAGCACGGAGAACATCCCGGTGGACATCTGGCCCAAATCCAGTACATCCGCGCCTGCGGACATGGCGCCAGCCATCGCGGCCGCCGCCAAAGCCTGAGCGCCGTTGCGCTGGTCATGCCCTATGGCAAGCCTGGGAGTCCTACGCAAAGTCTGCCGCAAGTAGGCGGCAAAGCAATCACCAATGAGGAGCGCGTGCGCGACGCTGATCTCCACGTTGGTCTGACCTCGGAATCCGGAAGTTCCGGAACGGGCCATGGAAAGTTCCAAAGTCGGCATGTTTTTCTCCTTGTGGTCTGCCAACAGTTTCAGAATTTGTATAGAGTATATGGCGATTGGTCTGCTGTCAAGCTGTGTAGTGATGCAGTTTTAATCCCCCGGTTGGGTTTTCAAGAGATTTCGATTTTTATAGTTAACAAATAAGGGCTTTTGCTTTGCCCTTTTATAAAAAATCGAGAAGTGGAAATTTTTATCTGTGATCAATTCCTATGGCTTGGCTTATGGAATCCAAACCGTCTTGTTTCAATAACTTTGCCAAACCTCTATTGATTTGGGAGATTCTTTGCGGCCCTTCATAAATCATGCCGGTTATAAGCTGCACAAGAGAAGCACCGGCCTTTATTTTTTTGTACGCGTCTTCAGCGTTGAATACTCCGCCCAGACCTATTATTACAAAAGAGTCTTTGGTTTTTTTGTATATGTATGAAATCAAAGCAGTGGATTTTTGTTCTACCGCTTTGCCACTCAAACCGCCGCGGTCGGGAATGTTTTCGTTGAGTCTATTTTTTTCTGTTTTTTTGATGAGATTCGTGCATACAAATCCATCTATATAGTATAGTAAGGCAATTTCGAGTATGCGATCTATAATTTCGGGCGGAAGTTCTGGCGATAGTTTTATGAAAACAGGCTTTGTTTTTGGAATGGCTGAAAGAGCTTTTAATAATTGTTCAAGTTTTAGAGGATCAGTAAAAGGTTCTCCGCCAAAGGTGTTCGGGCAACTTACGTTTATCACGTCATAATCTCCAATATCTGAAAACTGTGTATAGGTTTCAAGATAGTCTTCTATGGCTGCTTGCGTATTTACGGTTTCTTTGCTGTTTGTTTTGGCGATATTTATGCCGAGTGGAATTGAGAATTGTTTTTTTAAAAGCCTCTTTCGTATTACTTCGGCTCCATCATTTTTTAGTCCATACCACACGCATAATGATTGTAATTTTGGTAGACGCCAGAGCCTTGGTTTTGGATTTCCTTCGCAAGCTTTGGCAGTGATTGAGCCCACTTCCATAAAGCCGAATCCCACTTCCGGGATAATGTCCGTGAGCTCGGCATTTTTATCAAATCCTCCGCCCATGCCAATGGGGTTGGAGAAGTCTATGCCAAGGATGTTTTGTTTAAGGATTGGATTTTTATAAGAGAACAGCGTCCGGATCAGATATGTTGTGCTTTGTCTTTTCCCCAAGAAAATGCCGAATCGACACACACGATCATGCACATCTTCGGGGTCTTGTTTGAATAATATGGGCTTAATGACGAGTTTGTATAGAACTTCTATGATTTTATCGCGGCAATATATGGAAAATTCCTTCATATTTAAACAGAGGCACGCCAGACTATATGAATTATGATTCAGATTGATTCTCTCTCCATGTTATCGAAAATCCATGTTTAGAAGTGAAATCGGTGGGCACTTTGAAGTGTTTTTTTGTTCTCGACTCTGTTTGGTTTTTTTCTTTCCATACAGGTTGATTTTCGCAGTATTATTTCGCGCGCGGCATTTTGATATACGGCTTGATAGGCCAAAGGAGGAAGGCTCCCATAAGCGATACCACAACCACTGCCACAATAAGGACCGGGAAACCTTGCTCAGTAGCGATGTATCCTCCCACCGTGGCGAGGGCTGCGCTGGTTAAGTCGGTGAGCGTGAAATAAATACCCCATTCTGTTCCTTCTTTTTCTCTATCAATGTGACGGGTAAAAATGGCTGTGTAGGTGGGGAACGTGAATGCGCTGAAGAGCCCGAGAACAAATTGAACCGTGTAGAGCTGGAAAGGTGTTTTTATGACAAGATAGAAAAGAGGAACCAGACTAATGAGAATGGTGAAAATGAACATGAGCCAGAAGTCGTCTTTTTCACCTCGTATTCTGTCTATGAGGTGAGCGATAGGGATTTGAAGAACGCTTTTCGTGAAAAGATAGATGCCGGCCGCCAGTCCTGCGACAGCCGCGTCGCCGCCTTCAATAAAATTTTCTATGAAGAGCGCGAAGATCGGTCCGAACAATCCTGCCGCGCCCATGAGTACGGTGTCGGAAATAATAAGGAGACGTACGACCGGGTTTATATCTTTGAGGAAATAATGTTGTATTTTGGTGGATCGTTGTTTCATAAAATTTTTAAATTCTATATCATGACATTACATTTACCCGAGCCAATTTCGCAATTTCGGAAACTTGGAACAAATCGGCAATCGGGAGCAGAAATTTTCTAATCCCCAGATGCGACCGGCTCGAAGCTGAGCGAAGTAGATCATGATAAAAGCATAGATAATGTGTTGGTCCACCAAAAGAGAGTTGGCGTCCGGATAAAGAAAATCAAGGCGCACAAAATAATACAGCATCATAAGAATCGCGCCAAGATATGAAGACAAGCGAACCCCGATTCCCAGAATCAATGAGATACCTAAAAGTGTTAGTCCCCATTCATTGATAGCATTTATGGCCGGTAGAATATCTGAGCTTAGGAGCCATTGATAAAACCAGATAAAGCTTTTTGCGCCTTTTATATATCCGGCCGCCGTCCATTCCGGATTCAAAATTTTTGTTATACCGGCATAGAAAAATAGCCAGCCTAAAGAGAAGCGGAGCAGGAGGAGAGAGATTTTCTGTGATGTAGGCATAGGAAGAAGCTTATGAATTTGTGGGTTTGTTATCCGCCGTGTTTTTATTTTGTTGGCCGCCTACGGAATCCGTGCCATGGAAGCCGGTGTACTGTCTCAAAATATCCCCGTAAAACTCTAAAGTAAATTATGGCCAGTTCTGTATTATTTTTAGAAAGCAGTATATCTGAATCATAAGCAACCACGTCGCCTGTAATTTTAGTACTATTATCCAATTTTTTCAACGCTTCCCACACTATTTTCCAAAAATGCTTGAACCAAACAAAAAAAGGGAGTGGCTCTTTATTTTACTTTTTCGTTGTAATGTACTACCCTTTTATGGTGGAGAGACCCCCGAAACGTCTATAATATATTTTTGGACACAAACACCCAATATATGGGAGAACTTACTGATACATCTGCATCGGAACGTCGCGAGCGCTCGATTGATGAGTTGCGTGGGTCATGGAATCGAACGCTGGAGGAAATCCTCGAACAACGCCTGGCGGCTATGCCGCCTGACGCGAAAAAGCCTTCCCCGGACGAAGCCGAACTCCCGACCTCGCTCCGGCTCGAACGCCTGACACGCCAGGCCCTACCGGATCTTGAAGGCGGGCATCAATTCGCCATTCTTTCCGCACCCTCCGGAGGAGGAAAGGGCACGGTCGGTAAACTTCTCGAAGAACGCGGGTTCGGACGGATGCCAAGATTCACGACTCGAGAACCGCGACCGGGCGAAGTAAACGGTGCCGACTATTTTTTCGTCACGCGTGAAGATTTTTTGGAGCGGGAACGCGCCGGAGAATTCCTACAGACTGCCGAGACACATGGAGAGCTGCGGGCCAGTTCGCGAGTACTTCTCAAAGAGTACTTCGATGCCGGTCGGAAGTTCTACGTTGAAGGCAGCGCCGGCGCTTACCTCGAGTTCATAAATCACCCCGACGTCAAATCGACACGCCACTTATCGGCCTTTCTGCTACCACCGTCCTTTGAGGTTCTTGAGCAGCGATTGCGCGGTCGGGCGGATACTATAGATGAAATCGAAATCCATGAACGGTTGGCGAAGGCAGTCGAACATCTTGAGAAAACTAAAAGCTATCCGTATGATGCGTACTATGTGAACGACCGGGCCGAACGTGTCGCTGACGCGATTGTTCAAGATTCGAAGTAAAACAATAACATATGCCTCGTCGTAGTACATCCATCATTCGCCCGCATTCCCGCTTTGGGCGTATCGCCCTAAAAGCCTTGGATCTGGGTAGTGCTGTTGTCCGAAAGCACTATGGCCAGGTTCACCATATTCAGGCCAAAGGTGGGAACCCAAAGGACTTGGTTACAGAAACGGACTTTGCCTCAGAACGAGCCATTCTCGATACTATTACACGGGCATTCCCGGATCATGGGGTTTTTTCCGAGGAGCAGGGGAAGAGCGGTATGGAACAGGAGTATATCTGGGTGGTTGATCCACTCGACGGAACCACCAATTTCACCCGGGACATTCCCTGTATCAGTGTCTCAATCGCGTTGACCCGTCGCGGTCGAACGATCGTGGCAGCGGTTGCCAATCCGCTTTCGAACGAGATTTTTTTCGCGGAGCGTGGGCTGGGTGCGTTCCTTAATGGCATCCCGATCCACGTCAGCCGGCAAGCTTCGCTGGCAGATGCTTTTGTATGTTCGGAGTGGTACTCACGTACGCCGCAATTTGCTCGCCACGGTCTGAAAATTTTTTCAAAATTGGCGACCGTCGCTCCCAAAATCAGGTACTTAAGCGGGACCGTTTGGAGCCTGACGCGTGTCGCTCGCGGCCTGATAGACGTGGAAACCTGCGATACTTCCTACCTAGACGTCGCGGCCATGTCGTTGATCATTAATGAAGCCGGTGGAAAACTGACGGACGAATACGGTCGGTCGCTCAAGATGAACGATACTTCGGTTACGCGCATTGTAGCGGCGAATCCCAATCTGCATCGCGAAGTCCGACAGCTGATTCGCCGCATCCGCTAGGGCGCCTCATGCGCCCAATTTGTGATGTATATTTGAAAAATTTGATTTCTGAAACTTGGCGGAGAGGGTGGGATTTGAACCCACGGCCCGGCTTACGCCGGACACCGCTTTTCGAGAGCGGCACCTTAAACCAACTCAGACACCTCTCCATTTTCGGCGGTTCATCGTTAGGGATTCAATCTATTGGCATTTTCCACTATGGTAGGGTTTCTGCCGTAAAATTTTCGAGTATCCATTAATATTGATAATGTTTATTGCCCTTTCCCCAACTGACGTGGTATTAGCCTAGCATGAGTCTAAACAGAAATCAACGGATTTGGTTTCCTCTGTTCCAAAATTTTATTTTGTATTTTGTAAAAGAAAAATTCGTTATTGACGAATTATTTTTTCTTCTTTTGCCATAAATATATTTTGACAAAAGAAGATGAGGCGCGCTTTTTTATGTGGCTGGCGCGCGTCAGCTGTGTGAGCTAAGCCTGAATGAGGCTGGAGGAGGACGCGGTTACTATTGTAATGATACGACCTTTCTCTCCTCGGCTTTGGAGCTCCTCGGCAAGTCGCAAGGCCGCGAAGAAATTGGCCCCGGCCGATTCCACCGCGCGGATTCCATAGGCTTCCAGAGCTTCCATCCCTCTTGCTGCTTCTGTGTCTGTAACAATGCGCACGGCATTGAGCATAGAGATATGGTTTTTGATCAGCTCAGTGGGATTTCCCACCCCCAGCCCTTCGATTCCCAGCACACCCTCCGTGCTTTCCGGGAAATCTATACTGATCTCAAACCATTCTTCTCTGTCAGCGTCCGGGTGAGTCTCGAGAGAGACTATCATACCTGCGTCCGCGTAAGCGGAAAGAGTTTTCTCTATGACAATCTTTTGTTTTTCAAAGGGTTCGTCTTGAACCCTGGCATAAGCCTGCCAGAGGCTTAGGGTGGAGCCAACCCCTTCAAGCGCGATGACTTTGATTTTTGGATTGGCCTTCCGCAAGGCCGCTCCGATCCCAAAGACCGTACCGCCGGTTCCGACCCCGGCTATGAAATGAGTGGGGTCTCTTATCCCCTCAGCGATCCTGCGGCCAAAAGTTTTATTTTGAATGTCCACGATCAGAGGTTCTTCATGTTGCTCAATCAGCACATAGCCCGATTCTCTGGAACAGAGTTCTTCGGCCACGCTGAGACGCCCTCTTTGGCCCTCGCTTCGAGGTCCTGCCGCTACAACGTCGATGTCTCTAGCCTTCAAGTCGTGGATCACTCGCGCGCTGGTTTCGGCGTAGATCACGGCAATAACTTCAGCCTTGAGTCCGAATTTTTCAACCGCGAGTTTCACGCTGCTCACGGTGTTGCCTGCTCCATGCACCACCAGAGCTTGTGTACTCTCGTTGGCTCTTCCGGTTTCAAGGTAATGAGCCAGGAGACAACAACCGATTGATCGCTTTACACCGGCCTCAAGAAGGTCTGCACGAAAGAGAAAGATTTCCGAGCCAGCGTGTTCAATTCTGGTTAGTGGGATTGTTCTGGCCCTTTTCAACTCTTCGTCTAATGTTTTTTTGAACATTTTTTGCTCCCGGAGTTTTGTTCTGTGTTCAGTTGTGTAGGTGAAGGAGCTGGGACAGTAGAAACCGTCCCAGCTCCTTCTTGGCGCGTGCTCCTAGTGCTGGTGCACGTGGACGTGCTGGCGCACGTTCTTTCCGACCCGGATCTTCATGGTCGTCTCCTTCTCGGCACAAAAGTATGGGCTTCGCCTCAGTGGCCGGCCCGAACCCGTGGAAACTGCCGTTCGTTCCTTGGGCTCTTGGTATGTTCTTAATCGTGAAGAAAATACTAAGAGATCAAAGATCAAACATAGATGCGCTGTACTTTTTCCGGAATCCGACTCAAAAATTCATATTCATTTTGATTTAACAGAGCGCAGATTTTTTCCAGTTTAATCTCAGCGTTTCCTTGAACTCCGAAAATTATTACTTCATCATTCGTTTTTATTTCCTCGTTAGTTCCGATGTCCGCGAAACAGTTTGTCGCCGATATGCCTCCCACGAGAGGGAAAGCCTTGCCTCGAATCAAGACCTTCGCCTTTTCCACCAGCCGAGGGTCCAGGCCATAGGAATATCCGGGGAGCAGTACCGCGATTCTTGTTTTTTGTTGGGCGATATATTTTTTTCGGTAAAAAACAGTCTCACCTTTATTTAATTCTTTCACGCAGGCAACTTTTGTTTTGAAGCTCGCTGTCGGTTTGAGTTTTGCCCTGTTTATGTTTTTTGCTTCTTTTGAAGGATAATAGCCCAAGAGGGAGATGCCGAGACGTAGCATGTCCATTCCATATTCAGGATACATAAAGCAGGCTTGGCTTGAGGCTATACTCCATACAGGCACTCTAATTCCTAATTTTTCGCATTTTTCTTTTACGAGATAAAAACGTTCGAATTGTTTTTTATCGTATTCTTGGTCTTCACCAAGCGTGCTGTAAACGCCTTCAATTTTGAGGTATTCTGAATCTGAAACGGAACGTATAAAAGAGCTTGCCTCTTGGTAGCTTGTGCCGAGGCGGTTGAGTCCTGTGTCTACTTTGATCCATACTCTTGCCATCTTATTGTATTTTTTGGTGGTATTCTCAAAATTTTTTAGAGCAGAATAGGTAAAAATGTTGGGGCTGATTTTCTTACGAATGTATTGTTCCGCGTCGTCAGAACTATAAATCCCCAGATTGATAATCGGTTTTCGGATGCCAGCATTTCGCAGGCTGAGAGCTTCATTGATTCCCACTACGCCGAAGGCTTCCACCTGATCCTTGATAATTTTCGCCACCCCCGTGCCGCCCAATCCATAGGCGTTTGCCTTGAGAACGGCCATAATTTTTTTGTTGCCGCAGAGTTTTTTCATCTGCTTTACGTTGTAGAGAAGATTTTTTTTATTGATTTCCAGCCACACGAGGGGTTTTTTTACTGTTATGTCGTTTTGCGTGAGGTTCATATAGGTTTTCCTTATATATAAATAAAAAATCCCGTATTGCGGGATTGTTGACCTCGAAGCAAGCCGGCGCAAAAAGCCCGCGCTACTCGAGGTCCTGGGGGTGATGAACTTGCTTGTTTTTGTTTTTCGTATTGTTCATAAAATGTATTACTGTATTAACACAATAATACATATACGTTAGCTTGTCAAGCAGAGCTGTGGATAAACGCGAGTCTATGGGTTCCATAAGTCCGCTTTTATACTTGTGGAAGCGTGTTTGTTTAGAAAATGCGAGACAAACGTCAGGGTGAAGCCGAACATCATATTCCGCACATTTTTTTAACGAATATATCTTCCCTGTAGGAATTATCACCGATAAAGCGATGTGCGTCGATCAAAAAACGGCTTTTATTTCAGCCGTTTTTTGATCTGATCGAGGGCGGTTCTATATCCGCCTTCTCCATGATTGAGCCATTGGGCGATCCGTGTGATGGTGGCTGTGCTCAGGCCGGTCTTTTTTGATATGTCGCGGTAAGGAATTCCTTTATGTAGAAGCAAGACCACTTCCCAGCGTCCCGAGAGCTCTTCCAATTCTTCAAGGGTCATGAGGTCGCGAAAAAAATTGAGCAGATCCTTTTCCGCTTTGAAAGAAAGAAAGGCCTTTGCCAGAGATTTGAGTTTTGTTGTTTTCCAAGTTTTCATATCAAGCCGTTTTTTCTCCACGCATGCAACTCGTGGCGTATTGTAAGTTTCATAATATTTTAGGTTTTATCCAGACTTGCTTGGGACAGGACCAGCTCGCCATGGTCGCTTGACACTACCAGGAGCCCTGGCAGAAGCCAAAACAGGAGCGCCAGATCATTTTTTATATACGGGGAATCCACGAGACCGGTGACAATAAGCGCGCACATGGCCGCCCCCATATATAGAGGTATATCGTATATATCTTTGCTGGGTTTATGGGAAAGCGAAGACCGTACTTTATAAAAAAACCAGACTAATATCCCCACAAAGGCTCCGAGACCCAGAAGCCCAAGATTAATCCACATAGTAAGAAATATATTATGGGGGTGGTGAAAAATTTCTATGCCTTCGCCGTTAACAGTCTGGTGGTATGTTTTTATTCTTTCAGGGTAAGAAGCGAGTCCTGCTCCGAGAATGGGATTATCCTTCAAAAATTCACTTGTTTCTCGCCATATGGAAATTCTAATCTGTCCGGATCTGTCTTGCAAGGATAGTTCTTGTTTTATTGGGTTTGAGCTTGGCAAGATCGCCAAAATCACAAGCGTGGCCATGCCGAGCGTTAGGGTCCATGCGGAGGTTTTTTTGTGGAGCAGGAGTAAAAATCCAACTCCACCGGCCATGCCGGCCAATCCTCCCGTAGACTTTGCATAGAATGTGGCGAGGAAAGAAGCGAACACAAAAGTCAGAGAGAACATAAGCCATACAAGATTTTTTGTCGAACATTTTATATTTTTTGTGCTCTCAGTTTTCGGGTGTTTTTCCCGAAGTCTGCTTTCTCTCCAGTGTTCCTGAAAGAAATACACGGCAATAGGAAGTAGAGGGGCCAAAAACAAACCTACGCCGTTTGGGAAACCATACCAGGCCGTTATTCTAAAAGTGTTTCTGTTTGCCCAGAAAGCTTCTGGCACCATCCAGCCGGTAAAATGTTGGTAAATGGCGAGTATACTTGTGAGCAGTCCGCTGAGGAGCAGTGCCCTTAGAATTTGTTTGATTTGATTCTTTGTTTTTATGCTTGTTATGAGTACGAGAAAAATGAGGAAAGGTTCAAGATAAAAAGCCTTCCATTCCCCGAGCGCTTTTACGGTATTTGATGAACTCCATACAGACAGGCTGGCAGCTATGAGAAGGGTGAACCCCAGACATAAAATGATTCTATATTTTTTAAAAGTTTTTTTCAGTTCATTTTTTGGGATGTATATGTTGTTTTGCGGGGAGAAATTTTTTTTCGATTTTATATTGAGCTGAATGAGCCAGATTGTAAGGATAATCCATGTCATAGCTTCGAGGAGGGTACTGGGCAGGCCTCGTATATGGAAGCGTATGAGATAGCTTGGCAGAAGGAAAAATAACAAGGTAAGACCCCAATGAAAGCGCCACCAGGTGAGAATCGCGAAAAGGAGGGAATACAGGGCTATGAAAACAGACATATAGAGAGTTTTTTCTCGTTAATCAACTAATTCCTCGCAGCTCTGTTGCGGGGTAGCTGGTTTCAGAATAATGTATTGTTATTGTTTGTCGCAACAATTGTGCGCGATGAATCCGTTAGAATCCTATTAGAAATTTGAGGGAGACTTTGATGTTATTCTCGCATAGAGACAATTTCCCTCATTGTTTTTTTTGATATTCCGTCAAGTCCGAATAAGAATAGGCTGTAAACCGCGGCCGCGATGAGCACAAGCAACAATACATTGAACCGGTTCAAAATGATAAGGGCGGAACCCATGACTAAGGATGAAAAAACGATTTTGCTGAATGTTTTCATTTCGAGCGAAACTCCGCTGTAATGTCGGATCACTATCCAGAGCAGGAGACCGGCGTATAATTCTGAAAATACGGTCATCCATGCCGCTCCCATAATGCCGTAGACCGGAATGAATATAAGGTAGCCGATAAGTGTTAAAACAGCGTCTGATATATAAATCCACATGGTTTGTTTTTGTTTATTTATGGCGACCGCCGTGTGGCCGAACACAGCTCCCAAATACACGCCAAAGACCGCCAAGGCCAAAATTTGGAGGGCCGATCCTGAAGCCACGAATTCTTCTCCAGCCACCAGTACCATAATTTTTTTTGCGAGGACCAGGACGCCGATTAGCATGGGGAAGGCGAGCATCATCATGGCATCAAAGGCCTGCTGGTATCTGTGTTTGAATTCTGCTTTTATATTTCTTGACCAATTGAAAGCCAAGATAGGCAGCATCAAACCCATAAGCATCATGGCGGTTTGGGCCAAGATATCTATAACCCGATAAGCCGCCCCGTAGATGCCCACGGTTTCCTGCGGCCAAAATAAAGATAGTATAATCGTATCGCCTTTGAGATAAACCACGTTGAATATGATCGAGATCGCGATGGGCCACATTTTCGTCATGATTGCTTTCCAGATAGTCGCTTCGAAAGAAAAACCGGTTTTTTCTTTTTGGTATACATGAATCCAGAGCACAGCGGTATAGACGAGGCTCGACAAGGTTACCACTGTCATCACAGGAAGAAAACCATATCCTTTTGTTGTCACGAACCAAAGTCCCCCAATCAAGAACACGCGGCCGATCACTTCGCCCATAGCCTGCATGTGCATAGATAGTTTGTGCTGATAATACCCGACCAACACTTGATTCATGGCAATGGCCAAGAAAGATAGGGATGTAAAGGATATGGCGATTTTTACTTCACGCGGATAAGGGAAAAGGAGGGCGGCCAAGGGAGCAAGGCCCAAAAATAAGACAGCGGAGACAAACCTGAATCCGAGTAGATTTTTGAGTAGTTTTTTTTTGTCAAAATGCGGTTCGCTCAGCATCTGGGCCGTCACAGGGATCAATCCAAAATCAATGAGAATGCCCACGAATTGTAGAAAGGTGATTGCGGTAACATACCAGCCGAATTGTTCTTGGCCCAGATACCGAGTCATGATACCGATGGCGAGCAAACCCAAAAATGTTGAGAGTATCTTCCCCGTGATTTGTACAATGGTATTGTGAGCTATTTGGCGAGTGGTAGACATGATACACCGGAATATATCATTTTTTTATCTTGATTTCAATTGACCGAACTTGGTTTTTTTTATATACTCTCTAAGCAATGTCTGAATATGGGCTGATAGATTTTGGAACTGAATCAGCCAGAAAGGGCAAGGACATTTTTTGGCTTATGTTAGCCAGACTAAGGTATTTCTTCTTTTCCATTTGTTTTTTTATGTTCGATTCGTATAATAAAAAATTACTTCATGGCATGGTTCTGGCATTTTTTACTTATCTTGGTTTAATCCTTTCTCCTTCTGTCCTCGCCGCAGAGCCGGAGCTTGTTATTCGAGATCAGACATTCGAGGCTTCATACGTCAGCCAGTCCATTTCTGACCCCATTGTTATGGAAGCGGGCCAGAAGAAAACCGTGGCCTTTTCTTTCAAAAATACAGGAACCGCGAGCTGGGATGGCGCTTCTCGAAATTTTATCTCGGCTTATACTGTTGAACCCAAATATAGGATTTCGGAATTTAAAGGGGAGGATTGGATTTCAGGCTCTCAGACAGCCAAGATGCAGAGTCTCGTTCTTCCACAGAAAACGGGCACTTTGGAAATACAGCTTAATGCTCCACTTAAAACAGGCGATTATGTGGAGCGTTTTTATTTGGCTTCTGAAAATAATACCTGGGTAAAAAATGGATATTTTTTCGTTAAACTAAAAGTAGCGCCTGCGACAGAAAAGATAATCGAGACGACTGTTCCATCTCAGACAAAATCTGAACCCAAAGATCACGAACAGAATAATGCGCAAAAGGATTCTTCTAAAGACACTGGTAAAGACACTGGCGCGGAGACCTACAAAGCGCATCGTTTTATTTTGAGTAAAAAACGTGTTGAGGCCCGGGGTGGCGAACGTGTTAAGCTTATCATTGGTTTTCAAAATGTGGGCTCTGCTGTTTGGAAGCGTTATTCGTTTGTTCATACGCCCATATCTTCTTTGGCTGTGAGCAGGCTCATTTCTTTTGCTGATAATGACTGGCAAAGCGCGTCTACTGTATTCATGCAGGAAAATTCCATAGCGCCGGGTGAAACTTTGAGACAAGAATTTTATTTTCGAACTCCTTCAGAGGCAGGAGAATATACCGCGAAATTCAGACTTGCCATAGATGATGTGGAAGTACTCGAAGGATCTGAAGTGGAAATACCGGTGAGTGTAACTGAGAACGCTCCTTTTAATTATACTGAACCTGTTTTTGGAGAAGAAGTTATCGAACTCGAAAAGCCGAGACTCTCCGAAGAGCCTCGCGTGCGTGTTGGAATTAAAGCCCCTGATTCCGCTTTGCAATTCGTTTCTTTTGATGATGATTATCTTGTCTATAACGGCAATGACAGCGCGGGCGAGATCCCCAAGAAAAAGATAGCCATCTTGCGCTATAGCGGGGGACTGTATTCCATAAAAGGTGCTGATTTGAATTTTGAAACGGATCAAAGGATCCGTTTGGAACCAAAAAACGATCCGCATGCGGTATTTACTCTTTTAAATCTGGATAGGCCTCTAAGCCGGGTGGGTCCGGATACTTTCAACAGTTACCGAGGCGCTCTTGAATATCAAAAGGGTCAAAACGATGGAGACATGTACGCGGTGAACGATCTGCTTTTGGATGATTACGCGGCCGGAATAGCCGAGGTCAGCAAGAATGACCCGGAAGAATTTGTAAAAGCCAATATAGTAGCCGCGAGGACCTACGCATACATCAGTAAAAATAAATATCCCTTTTTTGATGTTCTTGGGAGCACCTATGATCAGCTCTATCTCGGCTACCGAGTAGAAGAATTTTTACCCAATGTGCTTGAAGCCGCCAAAACAACCAGAGGCAGAATAGTTACCTACAAAGGCGAAGCAGTGACGACTCCGTATTTTGGAAATAGCAATGGGCGTACCCGCTCCTGGGTTCAGGTGTGGGGAGGAAGGGATAAACCCTGGCTGGTGCCGGTTACGGCTCAGTATGACAGGGGTCGTCGCATGTACGGGCATGGGGTTGGTATGAGTCAGAGGGACGCGGCTTTGCGGGCAAAAAACGAAGGCCTAAGCTGGACAGAGCTCTTGAAGTATTATTATACAGGTGTTGATATTACATGGATGTATGAATAACTATGAGAAAAATACCCGATAACGCGAAAAAAGTTTTTGGCGGTATTATCTACGATGTTTATCAATGGGAACAACAATTATTTGATGGTTCCAAGGCTCTATTCGAGAAGTTGAAGCGTCCTGATACGGTTATTATAATCCCGGCTGTTGAGGGAAGAATTTTGATTGTTAGAGAAGAACAGCCAGGTGAAGCAAAAGTACAGAGTTTGGCAGGCGGAAGAGTGGAAAAAGGCGAAGAACCCTTTCAGACAGCGAAACGTGAATTATTGGAAGAGACGGGCTATGTGTCAAAAGATTGGGATTTATTTAAGGTATATCATCCTCTGCATAAAATAGAGTGGGATGTGTATGTGTATATAGCTCGTAACTGTGAAAAAAGGGCGGAACAACATTTGGATCCTGGCGAACGCATAGAAACAGTGCTCTTGGATTTTGATGAATTCGTGGAGGCTGTAAGTTCAGAACATTTTCATGCCAATGAATTGGCGAGAGATATTTTGCGTTTGCGGCTTGACCAAAGAAACTTGGATGCTTTCAGAATGAAACTTTTTCCACGCTAAGTTTCGTTCGGCACGAGAAGGATATAGGTGAATGAATTGCTGGCACTGGAACTAAAAACAGCCCGGCCAAGCCGGTCTGTTTTGTTTTTTGAATCAAGTAGGCGCTTACCATTGTCAGGAAGCCGGTGATAAAATAAAGTGTGAGAGCTTGAGGAGAAAAAAGATTTTTTATTCTTCAATTTTTTCCGCTTCTCCGGACTTTCCCGCTTCTTCCTCCGGAGCCTCTCCGCGTTCAGCGGTTTCCCATATATTTTCTCTTATTTGTTTGAGAATAACGGGATTTTCTCTCAGAAATTGTTTTGCTTTTTCTCTTCCGACACCCAATTTTTCTTCTCCAAAGCTGTATGAATTGCCACTTTTGTGGATTACTTTGTGCTCCACGCCTGTGTCCAGAATATCTCCGGATACGGAAATCCCTTCGTTATACATGATATCAAATTCTGTGGTCCTAAACGGCGCCGCGACTTTGTTTTTGACCACTTTTACTTTCACGCGGTTTCCTATAATCCGGTCTCCTTGCTTTATTTGGGCTGAACGACGAACTTCTATGCGCACTGACGAATAAAATTTAAGAGCCGTGCCGCCGGTGGTTGTTTCAGGATTTCCAAAAAATACTCCGATTTTTTGTCTGGTTTGGTTTATGAAAATGACTACGGTTTTTGTTTTGCTTACAATGCCGGTGAGCTTTCTGAGGGCTTGGCTCATGAGTCTGGCCTGAAGACCCATGTGGCTGTCTCCCATTTCTCCTTCAATTTCCGCTTTGGGCACCAAAGCGGCCACCGAGTCTACCACGACCACATCTACTGCGTTTGAGCGCACGAGTGTTTCCAATATTTCAAGAGCCTGTTCCCCGGTGTCTGGCTGAGAGATAAAGAGGTTGTCCACTTCAACGCCAATTTTTTTGGCGTATTCCGGGTCCAGGGCATGTTCCGCGTCTATGAACGCGGCTATTCCGCCTGTCTTTTGAACTTCGGATATAATGTGTTGAGCGAGAGTGGTTTTGCCACTGGCTTCTGGACCAAAAATTTCTATAACTCTACCTCTTGGAACTCCTCTTACGCCGAGAGCCATGTCCAATGATATGGAACCTGTTGAAACTACTTCCACTTGCATGGATTTGGCCTCTCCGAAACGCATGATTGCGTTTTCTCCATAGCGCTGTCTTATCTGGTCTATCGCGCTCTGGGCGGCTTTTCCGCGCCCTTCTTCCATCTGTGTTTTGGCCATATATGATCGTGAATTGGTTAGAAAAAGAGAGTAGCATTACTCTCTTTCTTGCGTATAGTATCTTGTCTGTTTTTTAATGTCAATTCACTTGATTAACTTTTTTTAAACTCCGGAATGTATCATAGAATGGTTTGCTCCGATGTTCAAGCTCTAACGAACTAAGGAGCATTAATTTTGGAAGAGGAACCCGCCGGGCCTCTGTGCTTCACTGAATTTTTGAGTTTCTTTTTTGATAATGTGTCTGGTTTGCTGAGTAACGCGTCCGTGTTTTTTTTCGGCTTCTATGATAAGCGTGTTGATTCCTTCATTCAAATTGATATGCTGGGAGAAGTTTCCTTTTTCATCGCTCACAATGCCCACTCCGTTTATGGAAACCAGGACCTCGGGTTCGGTGTACCCGTTTACTGAAACGACATGGTCGCTTGTGATAAAACCATTCGGCGGGGTAAGGACCGTGAGTGCAGGCGGCTCTACCGCGTTTTTAACTTGACCCCCGAGATATATAAGCACTGCAAACACGGCCGCTCCGACGACGCCATAGCGCAAGAGCTGGGGGACATTATTGAAAGACTGTTTTTTGTAGGCTTTATACGGATGTCGAATTTTTTCTTTTTTGAAGGTTAATTCTTCTTCTGAAAATTGACGCAAAAACGGGCTGGCGTCCAAATTGAGGGCTTCAACGTATTTTTTTATAAATTGTTTTTGATAAATAATGGCGCAACCGAGCTCACTGAATCGGCATTCCTCCAAGGCTTCGAGGTAGCGTTTGTTGATTTTAGTTTTTTCAGCGAGTTCAGCGAGCGGAATACCTTTGCTTTCACGGGCCTGTTTCAGCCGCAAGCAAATTCTTTCATTTTCTCGCAATATTTTTTTTTTAAAATGTGGCATACAGAGATCTTATCTGATCTGTTAGTTCTTGTCCTTCCTTAGTGTATGAACGTTTTCGGTTGACGATTTACAATCCCGACCACATTGAGACAAGCAGATTTCATTCTTCGCCGCTTGCTACAAGGACAACTTGCCCCGGCTAAGCCGTGGATCTGTCAGAGAGCTTGATTAATTTTCCTGCCCCTCTGAATGAAAATTATCTTCCGCGTTCTCGTCTTGATTTCTTTCATTGTTTTTGTCGTGGTTTTTTTTCTCTTCTGTTTCTTCAGCTTCCGGCATTTCGTCTTCGGGGTATTCTTTTTGTTTGTCTTGTTCGTCCTGGTACTCGTCTTCATCGTACTCTGAGGGCTCCTTCTGTAGCCTTTCGTTTCTGGTCTTGAACACATTATGTTCTGCGCCAGCACCCATTGTAGCAGAAATAATTTTTTCTGTCATGAGAATTTCTCTTGGTTTCGCTCCTTGGACAGGTCCTATGATTCCCGCTTCTTCCAGCTCGTCGAGTATCCGGGCCGCTCTCGCGTATCCTATTTTGAGTCTTCTTTGCAAAAATGAGGCGCTTGCTTTGCCGGATTCGAGTATATGATTTTTTGCTTCCAAAAATAATGGATCAAGATCATCACTCGGCCCGCCAAAGAGGTTCATGGTTCCGCGGTCCGATTGTTTTTCGATAATGGATTCGTCATATTCAGGTTCTTCGTCTCCTTTCAGATATTCCACTACATCTTTAAGTTCATCTTCTGAGATAAATGATCCCTGTATTCTCACCGGCTTTGAAAGTTCGGCAGTTTGAAAAAGCATGTCTCCTCTGCCCAACAATTTTTCCGCGCCTGGACAATCGAGAATGGTTCTTGAGTCTATGAGTGAAGCCACGGAAAAAGCGATACGGGCCGGTATGTTGGCTTTCATGAGCCCTGTTATCACGTCTACACTCGGTCTTTGCGTGGCCAAAATAAGATGGATGCCCACCGCCCGCGCCATTTGCGCCAGCCGTATGATTCCCGCTTCCACTTCATTGCCCGCGCTTGCCATAAGATCGGCGAGTTCATCAATAATAAACACAATGTGGGGCATTTTGTTTCTCGGATATTTTTTGTTGTAGGACGCTATATCTCTCGTGCGTACCGAGGCCAGGGCTTCGAAACGACGCTCCATTTCCCCGATAGTCCATTTTAGAGCATTTACGGTTTTGTGCACATTGGTAATCACCGGAGTCAGGAGATGAGGTACGCCATTGTAGAGAGTCAATTCCACTCGTTTTGGATCAACCATGATTATGCGCAGGGTCTCGGCCGTGTTCTGGAAAAGAAGACTCATGATAATGGTGTTTACACAAACCGTTTTGCCGGAGCCGGTGGCCCCGGCGATGAGGAGATGGGGCATACGCGGCAGATCCGCGAACCATACTTTGCCGGTCACGTCTTTTCCAAGCGCTACCATCATGTCGTGCTCTCGGAGTCTAAAGGATTCACTCTCTAATAGTTCTCTAAAAGAAACTAAAGCCGTTTTTTCATTCGGGACTTCGATACCAACCAATGACTTGCCCGGTATGGGGGCTTCTATTCTAATGGGGTGAGCGGCCAGGGCCAGAGCCAAGTCATTGTGCAAAGAAGTAAGCCGAGACAGTTTTACGCCTTTGGCCGGTTTGAGGGCGTATTGAGTGACCGTAGGGCCAACGCGCACGTCTTGCATCTCCACTTCAATGCCGAATTCTTTGAGCGTGCCCTGTATAATCCCCGCGTTCGCTTGTATATCTCCGCTCGTTGGTTTACCCCTTTTGGTTGAGAGAAGAGATAAATTTGGCAGGGGTCGTATCAATACATTTTTTGACCATATTTCATCTCGCTCGCTTTCAGGTTTTACTTTGGCATCGGCCGCCCTGTTTTCTGTCTGGACGTCTTCTTCCGCTTCATCTTCATCAGTCTCCTCAGTCTCGTCTTCCTCGTGGTTTTGGTTTAGACGACGTTTAAAAAATCTTCTTTTTTGTTTTTCATCAGGCCCATCTTCCTGGCTGTCTTCGGAGTCTTCTTCATAAGATTCTTCTGCCACGAAGACAGGCTCTCTGTGTTTTTTTACGAACAAAAATTTGACCGATTCAACGATGGCGAGACCCAATTTTCCAAAATGCTCGAATATTTTTTTGTGGATTAAAATAAAAGCGGTTATGCTTGTGTTGAAGATCAGCAGAATGGAAACGATGCTAAGACCGAGAAGTATGACCCAGCTCGCTATACTGCCCAGATAGCTTTTCAATACCCACGCGGACATGCCAAATACACCGCCTCCGTGGCCTCCCAGAGCTTGAAGCCACATAAGTTCCACGGGAAAGTGCAGATGCATGATCCCCGAGAGCGAGATAAAAAAAAGAAAAGCGCCGATAAGATGCGTGGGGCGATAATTGTATTCTATGTCTTTTATTAAAAACCAAGCTAAGGTCAAGAGCACTGCCGGAGTGGTGTAACGAATAGAACCGAATAGAAAACTTAAGAGGTATTCATTGAGCATGACACCGATAGTGCCTGCTTTGTTGAAAAAACTGAGCGCAATAATGATTGCGAATATAATGAGTACAATGGATATAATGCCTCTTGAAAGCGTGGGATCGAGATACGAATATGAACTTTGTTTTCTTCTGGCCATAGTTAAGTAAAAAAACTCAAGAAGCAGAGCTGGGCTTAGTATAACATAAAAATTTTTGTTTACTAAGCCTATGCGAAGTATCTTGGTGGGGGGGGCCGATGCGACAGCGCTTGATTTCCAAATTAAAAATTGAAACGGTGGCCATCTTTGCTTCGATTGTTCGATTGACCGAAATTAAAGTTTTTATTTTTGAGCCGGGGCTCTACTTAAAAACAGACCCGAGAGGGACTGTTTTAATCATTTTCGTAGCAATCACATCCGCATTTGTCGCAGGATCCGCAGAGTCCGCAGGCCTGATTTTCATTGGCCTCTTCTCCGCAGGAACTGCACTTAATCGTTTGTTCCATAGTTAAGTAATAATAAAGTATTTTGTACTATTATTATCCTACGATTATTGGTTTTTACCTGTCAAATGCGGTCTTGTGTATAATTTTTGGCCTGAGGTGCAGGCAGATAATTGAGGACATATTTCCATACAATATGCCGGTTTTAAAAGTCTGAGGAGTAAACCGGCTTGGCTTTCACGTTCGTCCTCGATTTTTAAAATCGATACTCTGTATAGGAATACAAGTGGATAAGTATATGGATAAGTTTTTTCCTTTTTTTTCTTGAAAAATATTTTTTGGCTAAAATTAGCTAAAAAATATGTTTTCTTGACAAATAATTATCCACCTGTTCTATTTGACAGCTTTTGTTGTATACGGTATATTTATACCGCTCAGATTTCCTCCACTTCTTGCTCAAGAGTGAGCATACAACAAAAACATTATAACCCCGGTGTCTATAGTGTACTCATGCGCTCACCCTCCACAAACAACTGAAAAAAGTTGAAACTCCCCTCCAGGTGGGGTATTTTTGTTATTCGTCTGGGCCCAAGTACTTTGTAAACTGATTCTTGGATAAATGGTAGGGAAAAGGCAGTCTCCTTTTTAGAACTCAATGCAATCAATTTTCTTTAATTAAAAATTCTTAAAGCATAATGTTATGACTCCAGTTTATAAACGGCAGCCGCTCAAAGAGAAGGAGCGAAAGTTTTTTACCGATGTTCGTGACAGCGTCGCGCCCACGGATTTGATAGAAATGCAGAGAATGTCGTATGACTGGTTTTTTAAGGAAGGCATTAGAGAACTTTTTGATGAACTTTCTCCGACTACGGATTTTACCGGCCGCGATTTGGAATTGTACTTTGAAGATTATTATATAGACGAGCCCAAGTTTGACGAGAAAACTTGTCGAGAAAAAAATATAACCTACGAAGCCCCCCTTAGGGTAAACATCAGATTGGTCAATAAGCGAAGCGGACAAGAAAATAAACAAGAAATTTATCTTGGCGACCTGCCCGTAATGACTGAGCGAGGTACTTTTATGGTAAATGGAATAGAGCGCGTGGTCGTGTCCCAGTTGATTCGGAGTCCAGGCGCTTTTTTTACTGCAGAAACCGTACGTGGACGCCGGTATTATGGAGCAAAAGTTATACCGAATCGCGGAGCTTGGGTGGAGATAGAGACAGACCAGAACAATGTAATTTGGATCAAGGTTGATCGCAAGAGAAAGGTGGCGGCAACCTCTCTCCTCAGAGCTTTTGGTTATGGGGACGAAGAAAAAATCAAAGAACTCTTTGTCGGGGTGAATAATCATCCGAATATAGATTACGTTGAAGAGACTTTGAAAAAGGACGCTTCCCAAAGTGAAGATGAGGGTCTTATAGAAGTGTATAGACGCATTAGGCCAGGAGATTTGGCCACGGCCGACAACGCTCGGAGTCTGATTCACTCAATGTTTTTTAATTTCGATCGCTATGATCTTGGCAAGGTGGGCTTGTACAAATTCAACACCAAATTCAATGTTCCTTTTGAAGAAAAAGACGCTGACCTCAAAGAACAACGTGTTTTGGGCCCTGAAAAATTGGCTATGGTTATCAGCGAAGTCATCAGATTGAACGTAACTCAGGAAGAAGCCGATGATATAGATCATTTGGGCAACAGACGTATCCGCGCTGTGGGCGAATTGGTTCAAAATCGATTTCGCATCGGTTTGGCGCGCATGGAACGCATCATCAAAGACAGGATGAGCACTATGGAAATAGACAGCATCGTGCCGAATAAATTGATCAATGCTCGTCCGGTCATCAGTGTGGTGAGAGAATTTTTTATGAGTTCCCAGTTGTCTCAATTCATGGATCAGATCAATCCTTTGGCAGAATTAGAGCACAAACGTCGTATAAGCGCCTTGGGGCCGGGCGGATTGTCGCGTGATAGGGCTGGCTTTGAGGTTCGAGATGTGCATAGAACCCATTATGGACGGATTTGCCCTATAGCCACCCCGGAAGGCCCAAACATCGGTTTGGTGGGCCATCTTTCCACCTTTGCCCGCATGAACGTGTTCGGGTTTTTGGAAACTCCTTATAGAAAAGTTATTTCTTCAGTACAGAATAAAGCCGAATTCACCGCAGGAGAAATTTCGGCTGATGATATAAAGGGCATTGTCAAAAAAGGAGAGAGTATCAGCGAGGTTCTGGCAAAAAAACTTGAACAAGAAAAAGGCATAACTACCGTACGCGTCAAGCCTCGAGTGACGAAAGAGATTGTATATTTGAATTCATTTCAAGAAGAACGGGCCACTACGGCCAGCGCCACAATACCTTTGGACAAAAATGGTTATTTTTTGAGCGAAGAAGTTCCCGCCCGTGTGCACGGTGAACCTGCCGTTATCAGCAGTAATGACATTCAATATCTGGATGTCGCTTCAAACCAAATTTTGAGCGCGGCCACCAGCCTTATTCCGTTTTTGGAACATGACGACGCCACTCGAGCTCTGATGGGCACCAACATGCAGCGCCAGAGCGTCCCTTGTATTGATACTGAGCCGCCTTTGGTGGGCACAGGAATGGAACAATATGCCGCGGCCAACAGCGGTTATGTGCTTTTTGCGGAAGCTGACGGCGAAATCACCCATGTGGACGGCGGTTTGATTGAGCTTAGGAGTAAAAAAGACAAAGTATATACTTACAAGATGGATAAATTCGTACGTTCCAACGCCTCGAGCTGCATAAATCAGCGTCCTACGGTTGTCCTTGGACAAAAAGTCAAAAAAGGCGATCCTCTCTGTGATGGCCCTTCTATAAAAGATAGTGAATTGGCCTTGGGTCAGAATGCTCTCGTGGCCTACATGGTGTGGGATGGGTACAATTACGAAGACGCGGTTATTATTTCTGAACGTTTGGTGGAACACGATAAATTTACATCTATACATATTGAACATTACACCACTGATGTTCGTGAAACAAAGCTTGGTCCCGAGCTCGTGACCAGCGACATTCCAAACGTGAGCGAAGAAAAATTAAAAAATTTAGATTCTGAAGGAATCGTGCGCATAGGAGCCGAAGTACACGCAGGTGATATTCTGGTTGGCAAGATCACTCCCAAAGGTGAAACAGAACTCACCCCGGAAGAGCGTTTGCTTCGGGCCATTTTCGGAGAAAAAGCTCGCGATGTCCGTGACTCTTCATTGTACTTAAAAGGGGGCGAGCACGGGAAAGTCATTGATGTAAAAATCTTTTCGGCTGATGAAGGGGACAAATTACAGCCCGGGGTCATAAAACAGGTGCAAGTAACCGTGGCAGATATGCGGAAAATTCAGGTAGGAGACAAAGTCGCCGGTCGCCATGGTAACAAGGGTGTGGTTTCGAGAGTCGTTCCGGTGGAAGACATGCCATTTTTGGAAGATGGAACTCCCGTAGATATTATACTTTCTCCGCTCGGTGTTATTTCACGTATGAATTTGGGTCAGCTTTTGGAAACCCATCTTGGCCTAGCAGCCAATGCTTTGGGATACAAAGCCGCCACGCCCGCTTTGAACGGCATCACGGAACAACAGATTTCTGAACAGCTCACTGAAGCGGGATTTATCGTAGACGGCCAGTTGCAATTGTTTGACGGGAAGACCGGAGAACCTTTTGATCAAAAGACAACCGTTGGCTATAGCTATATGCTCAAGCTCAATCATATGATTGAGGACAAAATACATCAACGCTCTATCGGTCCTTACAGTCTCATAACACAGCAACCGCTCGGAGGCAAGGCTCAGTTTGGCGGCCAGCGTTTTGGAGAGATGGAAGTCTGGGCTTTGGAAGCCTATGGCGCCGCGCATACCTTGCAGGAAATGTTGACTATAAAATCGGATGATGTGCCTGGCCGCGCCAAGGCCTATGAAGCCATTATAAAAAACGAACCGATAGTAAGGGTAAACCTCCCCGAGTCCTTCAATGTCTTGGTCCGTGAATTAAAAGGTTTGGCTCTTGATGTTGATTTGTTGCAAGATGTGGGAGGAGATCTCACTCCAGTGGATGAAACGAAACAGATACGGGACGAACGATTCCGTGATGGAAGACAATACGGCAAAGAATATGATTCAGGCGCTTACCATGATGAAGCAAACATTTAATGGTTCCCAATATCCCTTCATCCACATTTAATATATCATTATGATACGCGACACACTCCATTCCATGAATTTTGACGCCATGCGTCTAAGAGTCGCTTCTCCGGAAACCATTAAAAAATGGTCGCATGGGGAAGTATATAAACCGGAAACCATAAATTATCGTACCCAAAAGCCGGAAAAGGGCGGTTTATTCGCTGAAGAAATTTTCGGGCCTACCAAAGATTGGGAATGTTATTGCGGCAAGTACAAAAAAATACGTTACAAAGGAATCGTTTGCGACAAGTGCGGAGTGGAGGTGACTCATTCTTTGGTGCGCCGCGAGCGAATGGGACACATAGAACTCGCCACGCCGGTAACGCATATTTGGTTTTTGAGAACCATACCTTCGCGCGTGGGTTTGGTATTGGATCTGTCTATTCAGGCTTTGGAAAAAGTTATTTACTTCGCTTCTTTTATAATCACTGAAGTGAATGAAGAAGAGAAAAACCAGACTTTGGATGCTCTTAAAAAAGAATACAAATCTAAAAAGAAGCAGATTGAAAAAGAATCCGAATCCAAACAAGAAGGCATGAGCAAGAAAGACGTGAAAGCAATGGAAGCGGCTCGCGACGCGAAATACGCGGCTCTTGAAGAAGACTACAAAATGGCCGAGGAAGAGCTAAAAGATATTTCCATGCTCAATATCATTTCGGAAGCTCGATATCAGGAATTATCTTTGCGTTATGGACATTTGTTTGAGGCAAACATAGGGGCCGCCGCTGTCCGCAGTCTTCTCGAACGGCTCGAACTGAGCCAAACGGTTGAACGTCTTGAAAAAGAAATTATCAAAAGCAAAGGAGCAAAACGCGATCGTTTGGTTCGCAGAGTAAAACTGCTCAAGAATTTGATAAAAAATAATATCAGACCCGAATGGATGATTCTTACCTCGATTCCCGTGGTTCCTCCGGATCTTCGGCCCATGGTGGCGCTTGACGGTGGGCGTTTCGCGACTTCGGATTTGAACGATTTGTATCGTCGCGTCATCAATCGAAACAATCGTTTAAAACGTCTTATAGACCTTAACGCTCCTGAGGTTATTTGCAGAAATGAAAAACGCATGTTGCAAGAAGCCGTGGATGCTCTTATAGATAACAATGCTCGGGCCACGAAGACGGTCCGCGCTTCCACCGGCCAAAAGAGACAATTGCGTTCTTTGGCAGATATACTTAAAGGCAAGCAAGGACGTTTCAGACAAAACCTTCTTGGAAAACGAGTGGATTATTCCGGCCGTTCGGTTATTGTGGTTGGACCCAAATTGAGTATTCATGAATGCGGTTTGCCAAAAATTATGGCCTTGGAATTATTCAAACCCTTTATAATGGCCGAGATTATCAGACGTGAATTGGCTCATAACGTGCGTAGCGCTTCTCGTTTTATAGAGAGCAATGCTCCCGAAGTCTGGGATATTTTGGAAAATTTAACCAAAAAAACCCGCGTTTTGCTCAACCGCGCTCCCACTTTGCACAGACTTGGTATCCAGGCATTCAAACCGCGCCTCGTGGAAGGCAAGGCCATCAGATTGCATCCATTGGTCTGCGCCGCTTTTAATGCTGACTTCGACGGAGACCAAATGGCCGTGCATGTGCCACTTTCAGAACAGGCAAAATGGGAGGCTGAAAATTTGATGGCGGCTGAAAAGAATTTGCTCAAACCCGCCACCGGAGCGCCGGTCATTACGCCTCAGCAGGATATAGCGCTTGGATGTTATTATCTCACCAAATATCAAGAAGACGAGAAAGAAGCTGTTCGCTATTTCGCGGATATAACCGAAGCGACCTACGCGTACAAGACCCGGCAGATTGGTTTAAGGGACAAGATCAAAGTCCGTTTTGCTGACCTGAAGAAATTCCCAGAAGGCCAGGGAGTCATGGTAGAGACTTCCATTGGCCGCGTTTTCTTTAATGAAATATTGCCGGATAAGCTTCCTTATTATAATGAGACGATTACCAAGAAATCTTTATCTCAGATCATACAGTTGCTTTTGGAGCTCTACGGCCAAGAAAAAACCGCCTTTTTCCTTGATGCCGTAAAGCGTCTCGGATACAAGTATGTTACCAAGTCCGGGTATTCTTTGGGTAAGGATCATTTTCCCGAAATTCCTGAAAAGCAAAATCTTTTGCGAGAGGGAGATGAACAAATCAGGCAAGTGCACGAGCAATACCAGCAAGGTCTTTTAACCGCGGCAGAGCGCCACGCCAAAGTTTTGGAAGTGTGGACCGGGATTAAAGAACGTCTGCTCGCGAATATGAAAAATGTTTTGAGAAAAGACGAGTCTGTGTATGCCATGATTGATTCAGGAGCCCGCGGAAGCTGGGGCCAGCTGGGTCAAGTAATCGCCATGAAAGGTCTGGTTGCTTCACCTACCGGAGAAATCATAGAACTTCCGGTAAAAGGAAATTTTAAAGAAGGTTTTGACGTGCTTGAATTTTTTATCTCAAGTCATGGCACGAGAAAAGGTCTTACTGACACTGCTCTCCGCACGGCAAACGCGGGTTATCTTACTCGCCGTCTGGTGGACGTGGCTCAGGACGTTATCGTAAAATCGGATGATTGCGGAGACGAAGTTGGCGAGATAATAACAAAAGAAGTTTCGCTTCAAATGGGTGAACAATTGTCAGAACGTGTGCGCGGACGTTTCGTGGTTTCAGATGTAAAAAGTGGTCGAAAGAAAATCGTAAGAGCCGGAGAGATGATATCACAAGAAGCGGCCCGCCAGATCGAAGAACTCGGGGTGGAAGAAGTCCATGTGCGATCTGTTTTGCAATGTACTTTGCCCAAGGGTATTTGCATAAAATGTTATGGATTGGATTTGGGCAGTAACAAAGAGGTTGATCAAGGCGTGGCTGTTGGCGTAATCGCCGCCCAATCTATTGGCGAGCCGGGAACTCAGCTTACCATGAGAACCTTCCATACTGGAGGCGTGGCCGGTGGAGATATCACCCAGGGTTTGCCCCGCGTTGAAGAATTGTTTGAGGCTCGGGTGCCCAAACATCGCGCGATTTTGTCCGAACATAGCGGCACTATAGAAATTGAAGACGCTGACGGTAAAATCATCACCAGTCCCACGGGCCGCAAAATTTTTGAAGGCCGGAGGGGACAGAAGATAATACGCGTGCATCATGAAGGCAAAGAAGAAATGAGCTTTGACGTGGGCGTGAAGGATGATCTGCAATGCACTGAAGGCCAAAAAGTAAAAAAAGGCGATACGTTGTTTGTGAGAGGAGGATCCGGAGAAGCGGTAAAGGCGAAATACGGAGGCACTATCCGCGTGGAAGGCCGCTCAATTTTTTTGACTTATGAAGGCAAATCTGTGAAAGAATACATAGTGCCCATTGGCTATAAACTTTGGGTAAAAGACGCCGACATGGTGGAACAAGGCCAACAGCTCACTGAAGGCAGTGTGGATTTGAACGAACTCTTTGATCTTAGGGGCAGAGATTCGGTACAGCGGTATGTGCTTAGTGAAATTCAGGAAATCTACGCGGCCCAAGGTCAGCGCTTGAATGACAAACACATTGAAATCATTATCAAACAGATGTTTAGCCGCGTGTATATAGAAGATCCGGGAGATACTGATCTGCTCCCCGGGGAAGTTATTGAAAAATCCCAGTTTATCATCGCCAATCGTGAAGCCGAGAATCACGGCAAACAAATCGCGAAGGCCAGAGAACTTTTGCTCGGCATCAGCAAAGTGTCTCTCACCACTCAGAGTTTCCTCTCTTCTGCCTCCTTCCAAGAGACCTCCCGCGTTTTGGTAAACGCCGCCATTACCGGGCGAGTGGATTATCTCGAGGCTTTGAAAGAAAACGTGATTATAGGTCGTCTGATTCCCGCTGGCACCGGTTTCGCCAAGTCGATACCGCAAGATTCTGTTCAAAAAGAATCTTAAAGACCCTGAGATTTTTAAGCAATATACAAAACCCCGGGACCCCGGGGTTTTGTGGTAATCGGATTTTTGGTTTGAGATTTTTAATTCAGCTTATATCAGTTGTGTTTCTATTGGCTCTGCGTCTTGTGGAATGGCTTTTTTCTCAGACAAGACGAAATCCAATATGCAAGAGCGCAGAGTGGCAATATTATCCATACGATAATAAGCAAGAGTTCCGGAACCATACTGAAAGACGCTTTCACCAGACCCCCGATACGCAGGCCGAGCATATCCAAAATGAGAAGAAACAAAGTAAGAGAAGGAGGTATGATAAATATAAGACCGAGTATGATAAAAAGATGTTTGGGATGATTATGTTTTTTTCTTTTTATGATAAGACGGTCAAAATGTTGCATAATACTTGTTTGAATCTAGAGCCCCATCTTCAAATTATTTTTGAAACGGACTCAAATATTTTGCTTTTAGAATTATACGTCAGATATCACGAACGCGCAAACGATGCCATTGTTTTTTACTCTGGTTTTTTGTTACACTCTTAGTGCCCATCTCGAAATTATTTTTGAGCCGGGCTCTGGTTAAGATTAAATAGTTTTTTCTATGTCCGGACATTCAAAATGGCACAACATACAAGATAAAAAAGGCAAAAAAGATCAGGCCCGAAGCAATTTATTTACTAAACTGAACAGGGCGGTAACCCTGGCTGCTCAACAGGGCAGTGGGGACGTGGACATGAATTTTGCCCTTCGCCTGGCCGTTGAAAGAGCCAAAGCGGCCAATGTTCCCAAAGATAATATTGATAAAGCTATCAAACGAGGTACCGGAGAGCTTGCTGACACTGCCAGAATGGAGGCTGTATTGTACGAGGGATTTGGCCCCTCAGGGATTGCCTTTCTTATTGATGCCGTTACGGACAACAAAAACAGAACTGTGTCTGAAATTAAACATGTCTTGTCCCTCTTTGGCGGGTCTTTGGGAGGACCGGGCGCTGTGCAATGGCAATTTGTTCACAAAGGCGTGGCGCGGATATCTTCGGACCACATAAATAAATTGGGAGACCGTAAAGCCGATTTTGAACTTGCCCTCATGGATGCCCAAGCCGACGATATCAAGGAATCGGCTGAAGGTTGGACCATAAGCACGGGTAAAGATCATCTTCAGCTACTCGTGGACGCGGTAAACAAATTTGGAATTGAATGTGACAGTTCGAATTTGGAATGGATTCCCAAAGAGCGGATTGTCGTGGGTCCGGAAACACTTCAAAAGATCTCAAATGTATCCGATGCTTTGGAATCTCTTGATGATGTGCGTGAGGTTTTTTCGAATGTGGTTCAATGAGTTTTTCATGAATCTTTCTGCTGTTTATATGTCCCCTCATTTTTTTGGTTCATTTTGAGTCAGGACCCGAGCCAGACAAACATTAAACAAGTATGAAACAATCTTTGCATCGCATTATGGGCATAGACCCTGGTTTTGGCCGCCTGGGCTGGGCTTTTATAGAGCAAAAAAAGCAAGGTTGGACAGCTTTGGATTATGGATGTGTAGAAACCTCTAAAACTTTGCCCTTTTCTGATCGTTTATTTCAGATTCATCGAGAACTCAAAATAGCAATAGATCGTTTTCTCCCCGACTGTGTGGCTGTGGAACAACTTTTTTTTTACAAAAATGTAAAAACCGCTCTTGACGTTGGGCAGGCTAGGGGAGTTGTTATACTGACCTGCAAACAAAAAGGACTGCCGGTTTACGAATATACTCCTTTGCAGGTTAAGCAGGCCTTGGTTGGCTATGGGAGGGCCGAGAAAAGACAGGTGGAGCAAATGGTGAAACTCGTTTTGGGCATTGGATCCACATCTCGGATCCAAGACGATGCCGCGGATGCCTTGGCTGTGGCTTATACCTGCTCAGCCTCTTTGAAGAGTATGGATATCAGGGTTGTTTGATTGCTTTCCTGGCTTTGTAAATTTTTAAATAGCTGAAATAATGAGATGGGTTTGAGTATCTGAGCTGTTTAAGGAGAACGGAGCATTGGAAGTGTGGCCGCCGCCAGGTTTTGATATTGGATTTAACTGATTTTTGTTTTTGAAAGTTTGGTGGCTCTTTGTATATGTGGATAACATATATCTTGCATTAGTAGGAGAATAAAAAATGTGATATAATTCTTTTTAGAGCTTTGTTTTTCTATAGATTTTTGGTACTTACATGGCCAAATTACCGTTCCAGTTAGTTTTCCCTCGCATAATCCTTTTATTAAACGGCATTTTTCAGAGCCGTTTTTTCGTTTTTGGACAGACAACGGAAAGTCGAGATTTTTCATTCGATGAAACAAATTTTTATTTACAAGCTCGTATGCCTTTTGCGTCGCGGTCGGTACGCAGCGGGTATATGGGGTGCTTCTAACACAATTATCATATGACTCAAAAAATAAAACGCTACGTTTTTTCCTTAAAAGATATAGTTGGTTTGCATATCCCACTGTATGGCATACTGGCCCTCGTTTTTTCTTTCGCGGTGTGGAGTATCTGGCTCGCCCCGTGGATAGGAAAGAACCAAGGGGTAGAAGCCGTCGGGCTGAACGCATTCAGCCCATCTTACAATCCATTGGTTGGCGAAGGGATGGTGGGCCTTTCGGTTGATACTGATTCCAAAATACGTCTTTTGTACGCAAGCAATACTTATTATCTGGCTTTTACGAGTTCCAGCAATGGCTCAAGGGAAATGAATATATACATCGCTACAACTACAGAACCACTGGCAACACAAGGATCAATCTTCAATTTTGATGAGACGAATCCTGCTTTTACCGGTGTTTTTTTGCAGACAAGCGGCGATACTGTCAGCCATCAACCTTTTGCGTTTGAATATAACTCGGTTGACAACTACTTTGGTATTGTCTCGGCAGGTGTATACGGAGAGGGATTTACGCGTTATACCACCTCCACGGTAGGATCCGGAGGATCTCCGGGAGATTGGAGCGCCACAACTACTATAGTGAGCGGGTTTAATGGGGCCCAACCTGACCAGGGTGTGGCGCTTGCTTATGCCACATCCACCAGTTATACGGCCGTGGCCGTACGAGTGGGCCATGGAATTGTAGTAGCTACCACCACTCAAGCTCGGGCAGGCGTTTGGTCCACATCCACGCCTTTACTCGATGTGACCGATTCGAGGAATAATCAGAGCGTAAACGGAGCGGCAGTAAGAGGCATATTCGCGACTCAGATTTCTACCGCGGTGGCTCCCTCAGGCATCCTCCTGCATTTGATTTACGACATGGTGAGCAGTACCAATTTTGGTTATGAGCTTGTCTATGCTTCTTCCACTGATGAGGGAGTTACTTGGGCTACCAGTTCTATTAGCGGTAAAACGGGTCTTCCGACAGGCGGAGGACAAGTTACAGACTTGGCCGACGCTACGGCGGCTACTTTGGGCACAGATGGCCAACCAATGGTCATGTACAAGAGACTGAGATCATTTAGCGGTGGCGCGATCACTTATGACCTAGTGTACGCGAGCAGAGATAGCGCCGGAGTATGGACATCGTCTACAGTTCAGTCCAATGTGTCCATGACAGGTTTGAGTGTGGTTCCTCAACCGGGTGCTATGACCTACATGCAAACAAATAAACCCATATTATTGTATCAAGGGACAGACAAATATCCGGTGCTTGCCGTGAATACTTCTACGTTTACCACGGCGATAGTCACTTCCACTGCTGTAAGTCTTGGTTCTGAAATGGGCGTTTCTCATGATGGATGCAAGGCAGCGATAGCTTTTGTAACAGGTACGACGATAAGATTTACCACTACTTCTCTTCCTGATACTACCGTTTGTCCTACGGTAAGCTCCACCGCACCTCCCACGGGGCAGCAATTTACTCCCACTGAAACAGTGGTAGAAGCGACATTCGCTATAAATATGACTGCGAGCTCGGTCACGACAACGAGAGTGACGCTAAAAGCAAATGCGGGCAACACCTCAACAGGGGCTCCGACAGGAGGAAATTTATGTAGTAGCGTTTCATTGATCAGCAATACCAGAGTGAATTGTAATCATCTTTCTGATGCTGTCGGTTTGGCCACATCCACATGGTATACCTTTACAATTTCAGGGGTTTCATCAACCGCAGGCAAGCTTTTGCCCGAGGACGTGAAAGTAGTGTTCCAGACTGGTGAGGCCGGCGGTGGCGGTGGTTCCAACAATTCCACTCCTCCAAATGTGGTAAGTTCTGCTCCTGCCAAAGGGGCCACTGCCGTTCCCTTGAACGCGAATATCGTGGTGGAATTCCCTCAAGGTAGCCAGGGAAGTATGTCAATAACCGGCGCCGGGTCTGTAACAAGTACCAGCAATGTAACACTTAAACTTGGCAGTGGCGGGGTGGCCACGGGCAATGCGATAGACGCCACTTTAAGCTGGAGTACCACCACCAGAAAATTAACCATAAATCCTGACAGCAATTTGAGCGCTTCCACGCAATATGTCGTGACTTTGAGCAAAAATATATCCAATCAATTTGGCTTTTTGCTCAATGTGGGGGCTACGGACCACATTATAGTCTTTGAGACCGGTTCATCGGTTTTGTCCGGCAGCCCGAGCGTAGTGGCCATGAATCCGCCCTCAAGCACTGCCGCGGTGACGGTTCTCAATAGTCCGGAAATTGCAGTATTCTTTAACAGAGACATGGACGCCAGCACCTTTGTGGGCGGTGCCACCGGTTATCGTTTATTTGCTGATGCCAATACAAATTCCCAATACGATGCCGGTACAGACACTCTTTTCCCTTCGGTTTCTACCACCAACCCCGCTTACGTCGCTTCTCAAAAGAAGTTCAGTTTTGGCTTGAAGTTTCTCCTTACCAAGAATGTTAGATATTGTGTGGAGCTTAACACGGGAATAAAGGATACGGTCGGAAATGCCATGGTGAAAACAACTCAATGTTTCCATACGAAAAACGAGGATCACGCCTTTACGGCTCCCACTGTTCAATTCGCTGATGCGGATACTTATTTGATGAGTATTGTTTTCAGTCAGCCTGTTGATCCCACCGACGCGGAGACAAAGTCAAATTATAATATTCAAAATCCGGTAGGGGTACAATTGGACCTTACTAACGCGACTCTTACATATAAACCGGAGACAAACTCGGTAGAAGTTTCAAGTATTGGCTTGCAGACGGGTCAGCAGTTTCAGGTGACAGTTACCGGAGTGAAACCTTTGGGAGGGGCATCGGCGAATGCGATCGTGAATAATGGCAGTACCAATGTGGCCAAAGGGACTGTATTGGATGTGGCTGTTACAGGCGGTGTAATAGGATTAACTGTTGTAGATGATGGAAGTTTTAACGATCGGCGTTGTTCTCCAAAGACCACCTTGGTTAGCGCCACCACCACCTATGAGTGCGGATTCAGCGCACCCGGCGCCTTGGCGGTTGGCTCTCAAATTGTCTTGACCTTCCCCAATGGCACAGGACTTGATTTTGCTTCTCTCGTTTCAAGTAGCACCTCAAAATTGAACACTGACGCGAACCAGCAATTTCCCGGAATTCCTTATTTTGTGACTCTGGTTACCAGCACCAACAGCATTACGGTCACCAGCGCGAATGCGGCCTTTGTGTCCGGCGACAGAATAGTAATGGAATTTTCCAATATCAAGAATCCTTCTTCCAAGGGTGAAAAGAATCTCAGTATCGTGGTAAAAAATTCAAGCGGTGTGAAACAAGGACAGACCATAAACACAGCCCCCTTCATACTTAGTGAAGGTGGGGCGCTTTCTATTTCCGGCACGGTATGCAAAGGTTCTTCTCAAGGAGGCACCTGCAATGTTGGCGGCGGAGATACGGCTTTGACAAATGTAACCGTAACTTGTAAATCTTTTGCCGGTTTCGGTTCTGATGGTATTAATGGCGGCGCTCAAAGCATTGTTACTGATGCAAACGGAGATTGGACTGTATCCAATCTGAGCGCTGGAAATTACGGCTGTAGTCTCGTAACAAATCCGGCTGCCATGTCCGGAACGAGCGGAGGTCCGGATTTCGTTGAAGTTTCTTTGGCCAGCGTTTCAAAAACAGATGTAGACTTTAAGTTCAAAGATATATCTTCAAGCGGTAAAACTTTAAGCGTTACCATAGCGAGCGGTAGTACCATGTCTGGTGAAACCTTGGATATTTTCTGTTCAGCCGGCGCTTTTGATAGTCAATTTTCAAGACCGGTCATGGTTACGACTACGCTTAATGGCAGCGGGGCCGGCACAGCGAGCCTTGTGCTTGAACCGGGCAAGACCTATGACTGCGGCGTTGGCCCTCATATAGACTTTTCAGAGTTTGACAAAGGCAGTCAAGTGCCTGAGTTTAAATTCATGCCTCCCAAGCCCCAACAAGTGGTGGTTCCTTCTGCCAGCAATCCCACGGCGATAACCTTCACCTTGACGGTGGCTGCCAATACCCTGTGGGGCAAAGTAATTGATTCTTCCGGTTCAGGCATCGCGAACGCTTTTATCTTTGCCAATCCACAAGGTTGTTTTGACGCTACCACAGGTGAACATAAAGATTGCAGAGGCGGTTTTGCCCAAAGCACTTCTACAGGCGGATTCCTTCTCAATGTGTCTCCGGGTTCATACGAAGTGGGCGCCGGGGCTCCGGGCATGCCCACCAGTCCTTTGATTGAGGTAACGGTTGGTACCGATGGAAATGCGTCTTCAGCCGGTGTGGCCTTAAACAATAGTACCAACCCTCTTACTCTTAAACTTGCCAAAACTTCTGTAAGCATTTCCGGCACAGTGCTCGATGAATCAGGAAATGCCATTCAATACGCGCATGTGGAAGGGCAAAAAATCACCGCGGGCGGCACTTGCTCCAGCTTCACTTCTGCCGGCGGATTTACGGGCACTCCCACCGATAGCTCCGGCCAGTACACGCTCTATGTTACCAATGGAACCTGGCTTTTGAGGTCTTTTGCCCCTGCCTATGGTTTCGTCGCCTGTAAGGTAGTAACCATATCCAGCAATACTTCTGCCACAGGTCAAACTCTACAAGCAAGTTCCAGTGATTTTAAGACCATTTCCGGGACTGCCAAAGCGGGTGCCTTTATAGCCGCTTGGGGACCGAATGGCGGAAATAACACCGCGGCGGATAGTGACGGTAATTATTCTTTGAAAGTGAAATCCGGAACCTACACGGTTGAATGTTTCGCGCATGGAGTAGGACCTTGCGGAAAAGAGGCAAGCGTGAATGCCACGAGTAATGTAACTGTAAATTTTGGCACTTCAGTAGATACCGGCACGGTGAATGTCACCATTTCAGGCATTACAGACGCTTTTGTTGATGTCCGCAATTCGAGCGGATTAGGGAGCGGCACCAGCCAAAACAGTAGCGGCGTGTATACGCTCACTTTGGCGACAGGCACCTATACTGTTCGCGGTGGAGGACCGAAATACGGTGAGCTTTGCGCCGGGCAAACGGTTACGGTAACAAATGGCGGTACGCACGCGGTTACCTGCACCGCTCCGTCCAGTCTGATTACGGTTTCCGGCGCGGTGACTGATGGAACGAGCAATGTTTCCGGCGCTTCGGTGCGCTTTATCGATAGTGCCAATCCCAAGAAGTCTTTTATGGTGAATACTGACGCAAAGACTACTGGAAACGCCAACTATAGCATAGCCAATGTTCCAAACGGGTCTTATATTGTGAGAGCTGCGAAACTTGGTTATGAACCTGCCCAGACTACCGTTACGGTGGCTGGAGCAAATGTTACGGTAACTACTTTGGCTCTTACAGCGGCAAGCGGTTCCAGTGGAACCAGAGTTAATATAGATATAAAGGATTCAGACGGCACCACTGTTTTCGCCGGTTCAGCCCGTGTCATCGCCATTGCCACTATCAGCAATGTTGAGAAGACAATAGTCGGTGAAATGGACAAAAGTAACGGCCGTGCGCCTTTGGATCTTACAAACGGGACATGGAGCCTTCAGGCCTATGGAAATAACGGGAAGAAATCAGCTACTGCCCAAAGTGTTACCATAAGCAATGGCACGGTACAAGGTTCCACAACCACTATGGCGCTTACAACGACTATAGATAGTAGCTTTACCGCCATAGCAGACACAGCCACTTTCTCTCTCAAAGCCGGAGGTTTGATCAAATCTGACAATATCTCAGGTCTCTCCTTAAATGTGCCCACCGGATCATTCAGCGCTACCGACGGTAATACCGGAAGCATGGAGCTTAAAACTGATCCTACGATAACGAGAATAGACCCGGGTAGCGGGCAAAGCTTTGTGGGTAACAGCGGATATGAAATCAATCCGAAAGATTCGAGTGGAAACACTACAGGTAAAACGCTTAACAGTTGTGTACAAGCCACTTTCCCCTACACTGACGCCGATGTCGCGGCCGCCGGAGTGGATGAAAGCAAATTGGTGGTGGCCCGTCTTAACGCAAATAATGAATGGGAAACCTTGCCAACAACAGTGGACACGGTAAACAATACTTTAACCGTTGAATTGTGTGAATTTTCCACCTTCGGTATTTTGGGCGGTGATTCAAGTTCTTCATCTGCTACTCAGACTACCAGTAATACAAACACCTCTGGCGGCGCTCCGGGCGGAGGCGCGGGAGCGGCTCCTGCTGTACCGGCTCCGGCTCCGGTTACAAAACAAGTCTCACAGAGCAAACAGTTTGAGCTTAATATGGCGACTCCCGTAACGGTCGGGGCTTCTTCTCACACGGTAACTGTTTTAACCGCGACAGAGAGCCAAGCAAAAGTAAAGATACAATCAGATCCCATAACTGCGATTTTGTTGAAAGATACTTATCAGGATCTTGATACTAACGCCGATGGAATAAAGGACTTGCGCGCGACCTATTTTGGTTTGAAAGACGGCAAGGCTTTGATAGATTTTTTGAACCTTTCCGATGATGCTGAAAAGGCCAACGCGGTAAGCATAAACAATGGCGCTTATGAGACAGGTTCTCGCGAAATCACTCTGAGCTTCAATGTTTCAAATGTCAAGGACGTGGTACTCTCGAACAGTAGCGACTTCTCCGGTCTTTCTTTTGTCCCCTTTACTCAATCCATGAAGTGGACTTTGACAGCAGGAAACGGATCAAAGAGGGTGCATGTGATGTTCCGTTCGCCAACAGGCGCTACTTCCCTCGCCTCCGACACCATTACTTTGGTTGGCCAGACCTACAATCAGGAAACTCCGGCTGAATGTGTTCTCAAAGAGGGCAAAGCTTACAAACACGCGCAATCTCCTGCCATCTATTACATAACCGATGAATGCACCAAGAGAGCTTTCAACAGTCCGTCCAAGTTTTTCTCTTACTTTACTTCATGGACAAATGTTAAGACTGTATCAGCCAGTACTTTGAACGGCATACCGGAAGACACGCTCGGCTTTATGCCTTGGGGCCCGCTCTACGATCCTCAGTATGGAGCTCTGGTAAAGATAGTTTCTGATCCGAAAGTCTATCTTTTGCTTGGCAATAACCGTCATTGGATAAGCTCTGAGACAATATTTGAACTTCTCAGATACTCTTGGCAATGGATTGAGGATGTCTCGAAAGCGCTACTCGACAAATACATTGATGCCGAAGAAATAAATTATATAGATCACCATCCGAATTTCACTTTGATCAAGTATAAGGATTCCCCCAAGGTATACCGTCTCGAGCAAGACGTGTATGATCCTTTCAAACAAGTTAAACGCCATGTAACCGATGAAGCCGCGTTTAATAAGCTTAAATTCAGATGGGATCGTATTGTAACCGTTACAGATACGGAAACCTATGTTGATGGCCCGGAGTTGAAATAGACCATAAGCAAACAACGTATTTTCTAAGACAAGAAGGGGCAGGCCAAAAGCCTGTCCTATTGTTATCTCTATAAACCACCGGCGTAGCCGGGGTGTGTACGTTTGAAGGCGACGCCGTATACTACCACCGCCCGGCAGGGCGGTGGTAGTAGTAAGCTATACGCGTATGCAACAACATAAACGTACGATACGTACCCTATCAC